>DATAUC010000061.1:0-11818 GCA_036268485.1 Acidimicrobiales bacterium | reverse complement strand
TAGGGCTTTGGCGTTGGTCTTGGACAGGAGCTTCTGGGCCGTGTTCTGCAGTTGGTAGAACTCGGTGGGCACCGAGGTGTTGGAGATGAAGGCGCCGTTCTGCAGGGGGTGCGACCACCCGGCCACGGGCTTGAGGGTGACCTCAACCACGCCGAGCAGCGTCTCGACCTGCACGGCCGCCGTGGTGTCGTGGGGCAGCTGCACGGAATGACTCACCGACAATTTGGCTTCGACCGAATCGCCGTGCACCGTCACCCCGGTCACCGAGCCCACCTTGACACCGGCCACCATGACATCGGTGCCCTTGGCGATGCCGGCCGCGTTGGGGAAGCGGGCCGTCACGTCGTACCCGGACGTGAAGAGGCTGCGGTTGAGCAGCAGGATGGCGGCCACGCTCAGCAGGATCACGGCCACGGCGATGATGCCGATGACCTTGGGCCGGCGTTCGGTGAAGGCCTTCACTTGCTTGCACCCTTGGTCGGTGTGGTCCCGCTCACCGTGTTGAGCACCGACCCGATGCTCGAAGCGGCGTTGGTGGTCGTGGTCGGGTTGGGCAGTCCGGGCGTGCCGATCTTCGACAGCGGCGCCGGCAAGGGGGCGCCGCCGCCCGGACCCGATCCCGCTGGTGGGTTGGTCGGCTGGTAGTAGGGGCACACCGTCTGGTTGGCCAGGCAGGTGTAGATGGTCTGCACGGCGAACCACTGGCCCCATTGGGAGATCTGGATGTAGGGCGCCAGACCCGTTCCCAGCGTGGAGAGGCCGCTGGCCAGCTCCTGCTGATGGTCTTCGATGTCGGCCGCCACCGTCTGCAGGTTGTCGATGGTGCTGGTGATGGTGTTGTGATTGGAGCCGATGAGGGTGGCCAGGTCCGTGGCCACATTGGAGAGATTGCCCACCACGCTGTCGAGCAGGTTGTTCTTGGAGGCCAGGGACGAGGACACGGTCTGCAGGTTGTCGACCAGCGAGTCGATGTCACCGCTGCGCGAGGCCAGCGCGGTCAGGACCTGGTTGAGGTTGCCGATGACCTGGCCCACCTGCGTGTCGAGCTGCTCGACGGTGGTGGATACCACGGCGCCGCTGTTGATCAGCTGGTTGATCTCGGCCGTGTCGCCTTCGAGTGCACCCGAGACGTTCTCCACGAATTCGTTGGCCTGGCGCGGGTTGATGGAGGAGAGCAGGGGCCCGAGCGTGTTCAAGAAGGTATCGATGCTGGCGTCGGTGACATCGTGGCTCAGCGGGATGGTGGCGCCGCTCTTGAGAATGCGACCGCCCTTGTCCGGGTAGAGCGCGATCTCCTTCTGGCCGATCACGTTGTGCCAGCGCATGCCCACATCAGTGGACTGGTGCACCTTGACCGAGTTGTTGATGCTCATGGTGATGAGCGCGTGGCCGTGTTGCACGTTGATGCTCTTCACCTGCCCTACCGGCACGCCGGCAATGTTCACCGTGTCCCCCGTGGCCAGGCCGGTGACGTCGGACAGCTGGGCGTTGAGGGTGTGGCGGCTGCTGAAGAGCGAGACGTTGCCGATCTTCACGGCCAGACCGACCAGCAGCACGAGGCAGATCAGGGCGAAGACGGCGAACTTCAGCGCGGAGGTCGGAAAGCGGCGCAGGAAATTCACTTGAGGCCCAACAACCCGTCGATGAAGGCGCCGATGTTCGTCTTGCGAGCCTTGTCCGGCTGCCCGACGATGCCGTAGGCCTGCGTGGCGGCCGCCTGACCCGAGGACGAGGCGGCCTTGGTGGCGCCACTCGGTGGTGCAGCCGAATCGAGTCCGGGTGTCTTGCCATTTTGCACATCGTCGAACGAGGCCAACTCGCTGGCGCAGTTGAAGGCGGTCCCCGAGCCGGTGAGCGCCTGCTGAATGGGCTGGAGGAACGAGAGCCCGGACGCGTTCGGCGCAATGAGGTTGCAGACAAGCGAGTTCACGTCGCTGAAGAGCACGAAGGTGTTGAAGTACACGTAGGTACTGCCGTCGGGCAGCTTGTTCAGGCCGGCCGCGCCTTGGGCGATCTTCGTGAAGTACTCGTAGGCGCCCTGCACGACCTGCCCGATGTTGTCCTGCTGGGCCAGCAGCACGCGCGACACGTTGTCGCCGGCGGTGAGGATGGTGGCGATGTCGGGGTGGTAGTTGGTCAGGAGCGAGGCCAGATGGTCCGAGAAGGGGATAAGGGTGCCGAGCAGCTTCTCGTAGTCGGCTTCCTCGGCGTTGAAGGCGGGCAGGCCGGCATTGACCTGCGCCGTGAGGCTGTTGAGCGAGCTGGCGGTAGGCGCCACGGCCTGGCTGAAGCGAGCGAACGAATCCAAGGCGATGAGCTGCGCGTTCAGGGTGGTGTTCAACAGACCGGCCAGCTGCGTCCCCGCTTGGATGGATCGGGCAATGCTCGGACCCTCACCCTGGCTGGCTTGGGCCAACTCGCCCAGGACGGTCGACAGGTCCTTGGTGTTGATCTTCTGCAGGATGGGCGTGGCCACGGCGAAGAGGTCACCGAGTTCGTCGCTGCTCTTGGCATGGGCGAACGAGGCGTTGTCGGCCAGGTAGGGACCGCTGTCGGTGTTGTGGTGGGGGGTCGAGAGCGACACCTGCTCGGCGCCGAAGAGGTTGACCGGCTGGATGGTGGCGGTGGCCGAAGCCGGGACCTTGAAGCCGGGATTGATGAGGACGGTGACCTCGGCCTCGTTGTCCTTGAGGGCAATGGTGGAGACCCGGCCCACCTGTACACCGCGGAAGACCACGTCGGATCCGGGGTGCAACCCTTCCCCGGCCTTGGGGAACATCCCGCTCAGCTTGTAATCGCCCGCGAAGTCGCCGTTGGCCATGCGAACCAGGGTGATCGTGCCCACCACCAGAACCACCAGCACCAGCAGACTGATGCCGACCCGAAAAAGCCGCTTCATCCAACCAACCTGGCCGAGGCGTTCACGCCACCGAAGAGGATCAGGGACATGAACAGGTTGACGACGACAACCAGGATGATGGAGAGGCGGATGGCGCGCCCGGCGGCGACACCGACACCGGCCGGACCGCCCGTGGCGTTGTAGCCGTAGTAACAGTGCACGAAGGTCACGAGCACGGCGAAGATCATGGCTTTGAGGAACGAGTACAAGATGTCGATGGGCGGCAGGTAGAGCCGGAAGTAGTGCTGGTAGGTGCCCGGTGAGAGGCCGAAGAATTTGGTGACCACCAATTCGGAGGCCAGGTAACTGGCGAACAGAGCGGCCAGGTAGAGCGGGATCATGGTGATGAGGGCGGCCCACACGCGGGTGGCCACCAGGTACACCACACTATTGACGCCCATGACCTCAAGGGCGTCGATCTCATCGGAGATCCGCATGGCGCCGAGTTGGGCCGTGAAACCGGCGCCCACTTGCGCCGCCAACGCCACCCCGGCCACCAATGGGGTGATCTCGCGCGTATTGGCCAGCGCGGTGATAACACCGGTGAAGGCCTCGGCGCCGATCTGCTGCAGGCCGTTGAACCCTTCCAGTCCCACCTCGGTGCCGGTGAAGAAGGCGATGGAGGTCACCACGAAGAACATGCCGCCACCGACGATCAGGGCGCCCGAGCCGAGCGTGATGTCGGACATGAGCACGAGGATTTCGCGGGGGTAGCGCAAGGCGCGGGGTAGCGCCTTGAGGATCTTCACGTAGAACTTCAGCTGCGTGTAGAAGTCGTCGAAGATGCCCAACACGGCGTTGCCGGACCCCAGGGCGCTCCGGCCCACGGTGCTGACGACGCCCGAGGAGGGTGGCTGCTCTTCGCTTTCGGACCGGACCGGCGTGTCGATCGCCATGTCAGATGCCCTTCTGCGGGATGAAGTTGAAGTAGAAGACGGTGAGGAGGAAGTTGACGAAGAACGACAGGATGAAGGTGATGACCACGGCCTGGTTCACGGCGTCGCCCACCCCCTTCGGCCCGCTCTTGCAGTACAGGCCCTTGTAACAGGCCACCATGGCGGCGATGAAGCCGAAGAGTCCGGCCTTGAGCAGCGCGATGGCCAGGTCGGCCAGCTGACTCAGCTCGCCGAAGGTGGCGAAGAAGCTGCTGGCCGTGATGTGGATGGCGTGCGTGCCGAACCAGAGGCCACCGGCGATGCCGGCCACGCTGACCACGGCGTCGAGGAGGATGGCCACCAGGGTGGCGGCCAGCAGGCGGGGCAGCACCAGGCGGTGCAGCGGGTTGACCCCCATGACCTCCATGGCGGAGATTTCGTCGCGAATCCGCCGCGAGCCCAGGTCGGCGCACATGGCAGACCCACCGGCTCCGGCAATGAGGAGGGCGGTGGCTACCGGCGCCTGCTCGCGCACCACGGCCAGGACCATGGCCGCGCCCAGCTGGGATTGGGCTCCGATCTGTTGCAGCAACGACCCCACTTCGAGGGCAATGACCATGCCGAAGGGGATGGAGAGGAGGATGAGGGGCAGGGTGGTCACCCGGGCCAGGAACCAGCACTGGTCGAAGAACTCGGTGACGGGGAGACCCTTGATGAAAAGCTGACGCAGCGCTTCGAAGGCGGTGGCGAACATGTTGCCGGTCTCGCGAACGGCGGTGGCGATCTTGCCGTCGTCCCGAATGGGTTTGATCGGGCGGCCCAGCGCCCCGGTGGTGGCCTTCCGACCGCCCGGGGTACCCAGGCGGCGAGCAATCTCCTCGCGGCTCAATTGGGCTGTTTCAGTGCTCGATCCTGTGCCAGCGATATCGCCAGGTTGCGCCACCCGTACTCCCCCCTTTTGAGGCTCCCCAGCACCTTTGCAACAAGAACGTACTGCTTTCTTTACCCCCCCTGCGTTCGTGAAGGGAAACGGGGTTGGACCGTCATGCTTGTGGTCTCACAGGCACGAGGACCCCCCTGGGTTTCAGGAGCGGCACCCTCATCGCAACCAAACGGCAACGCACACTCTGACCAGGGCATTCTAAGATGCCAATAAGTTTTTCGACTTATTTCGCGAGTCGGCGACCGTTGGTGCGTTTAATGACATGGAGGAGTTTTCTGATTGCCTATTTCGGCCTCGGATGATCGGGGCCATACTGGAGGTACTCCCTCAGAGGCAATCAGCGAGAGGGTGAGGGACGGTTATGGCACTACGCCAAGATGAATTCACAAGTCTGTGTGATGACGTCGACCTGGATCGCGACCGTGCGCTCGTCGAGCGCTGCCAGGCCGGCGATTCCGCCGCCTTCGGCAACCTCTATGCCCGTTACTACGAACGACTGCTCCGTTTTTGCCAGCGCCGCCTGAGTGACCGCCACGAAGCCGAAGATGCAGCGCAAGAGGCCTTCGCCCGGGCCTGGAAGGCCCTGCCCAACTTCGCCGGCGAGCGCCGGTTCTATCCCTGGCTGACCGTCATCGCCGGCAACATCTGCACCGACATGCTGCGCCGTCGCTCGCGCAGCACGCCGACAGACGACCTCGAGCTGAGTTCGCACCAGCCGGTCGGGGCCAGCAACAACGAGACTTCCGAAGAGTTGATCCTGGCTGCCGTGGACGGCGAGCTGGTCAACCGGGCTCTGGACCGCCTCTCCGTGCGCCACCAGCACGTGCTGGCCATGCGCGAGGGCTCGGGATGGACGTACCAGCAGATCGCCGACCACGAAGGCGTGGAGATCGGCACCATTGAGACCCTGCTGTGGCGGGCCCGCCAAGCGCTCAAGCGCGAGTTCAACGTGCTCTCCGAGCACAAGAGTGCACTCGGCGGCTTCCTGGCCGGTGGGGGCGCGCTGCTGCGCCGTTCCGTCTTCCGCCTGGCCCACCGCAGTGCCGAAGTGCAGCAGGCCGGTGCCGGAGGCAGCTTGAGGAACGCCTTCGCCGGCGTGGCCGTGACCTCGGTAGCTGTGGCCGCCGCCATCATCACGCCCCAGGCCCTGTCGTCATCGCCCCACTCGACCCCGGCGCCCTACGCCTCCTCGGCCATCGCCAACCCGTCCCTCCCCTTCACCGCGCCGACGCCTCCCGCCTCGACTCCCACGGCATCCAGCGGTGACACCTCGGACAGTTCCGACGGCTCGGACCCGTCACCCTCCGTAACGGCCCTGCGCACGGCTTCGAGCCCGACAGGCATCGCCATCAGCGGCGAGAACCCGACCGCGCTGGTCCAGCCCTCGGGCAACTTCCCGGGCCTCAACGTCAACGGACCGGACAGCCCACTCAACAACCCAGTCATCGCTCCCGTAACCAAGGGCTTGAACCAGGTAACGGCCGGGCTGCAGAACACCGTCACCTCGCTGGGCGCGGCCCTGGGTCTGGCTCCGATCCTGAGCCAACTGGGACTGCCGCTCCTGTCGGCGGGCACACCCAACTCCTCCTCGACCGGCACCACGACGAGCACGACGCTGCCACCGCTGGTGACACAGCTGACCAACACGGTCGCCTCGACGCTCAAGTCGCTCCTCAACGACAACTAATCAGCCGCCGAGCGTGGCAAAACAACCCCAATCCACGTAGGGTCTTTAGTCATGGCAACTGATTCCAAGGTCCAGAGCGAGGCACAACCTTGGATCGCCCCCGGCGAGCCGATCATTTCGCTCCGCGGCGTGACCAAGTCCTTCGGCTCCCACACGGTGCTCGAGGACATCACCTTCGACGTGCCCAAGGGTCGGATCACCGCCATTCTCGGACCGTCAGGCACCGGTAAGTCCGTGCTCTTGAAGAACATTCTCGGGCTCCTCGTGCCCGAGCAGGGCGAGATCTGGGTCGACGGCGATCAGATCGTTGGACTGCGCGAGAAGCGCCTGTACGAGATCCGCAAGAAGTTCGGCGTGCTCTTCCAGGACGGTGCCCTCTTCGGCTCCATGAACCTGTACGACAACATCGCCTTCCCGCTGCGGGAGCACACCCGCAAGAACGAAGCGGAAATCCGCGAGCTCGTTCACCGCAACGCCGAACTGGTCGGACTGATGGACCATCTCAAGAAACTGCCGGGTGAAGTGTCGGGCGGCATGAAGAAGCGGGCCGGGCTGGCCCGGGCCATGGTCACCGAACCCGAGATCGTGCTGTTCGACGAGCCGGACTCCGGCCTTGACCCGGTCCGGGTGGCCTACCTCGACGAGCTCGTGGTCACCGCGCAGAGGGAGACCGGCGCGACCTTCTTCATCATCACCCACAACATCGAATCCGTCATGCGGACTGCGGACTACATGGGCGTGCTCTTCCGTTCCAACCTGGTGAAGTTCGCCAGCAAGGAGGACATGGCGGCCACCGAAAATCCGATAATCCAGCAGTTCCTCGCCGGGCGTCCGGAAGGACCCATCGGCATGGACGAGATGGCGGACACCGGCGGCGATGCCAGCCGGTATATCGAAGGCGACACAGCGGCACTTGCCATCGGACCGCTCGCCCGGCCTGGCGAGCCTGCCCTCGTGGCGCACGCGCCGAGCGATCAACCCGTGCCACCGGGCTAAGCCGCCAACGAAAACGCCACCGCCCCGGGGTGGTGCGCCCCCGGACGAGCGGCGTTCCCGATCAGGTGCGGTTCAGTCGCCGGCGGCAGCCCCGCACACGGTCTCGACCATCAGACCGCTGACCACGTAGGGGTCCATGTTGGCGTTCGGCCGCCGGTCCTCCAACCAGCCCTTCTTGTTCTTGGCCACCGCCCACGGGATGCGGACGGAAGCGCCCCGGTCGGAGGTGCCGTAGCTGAACTGGGTGAAGTGTGCCGTCTCGTGTGCTCCGGTCAGGCGGCTCTCGATGCCGATGCCGTAGTTGGAAACGTGCTCCTCGACGCGCTTTCCGAGGGCTTCACAGCCGGCGATGATGGCATCCCAGCCGCCGTCCTCCCGCATGGCCTTCGTGGAGAAATTCGTGTGGGCTCCGGCGCCGTTCCAGTCGCCGAGGACGGGCTTTGGCTCCAAGGTGGCGAACACATCGAAGTCCTCAGCGATGCGGAACAGCAGCCAGCGGGCGGTCCACAGCTGGTCACCGATGACCGGCGGTGCCAGCACCCCGATTTGGAACTCCCACTGGCCCATCATGACCTCGGCGTTGGTGCCCTCGATCCCCAGACCGGCCTTGATGCAGGCGGCGGTGTGGCGCTCGACGATTTCGCGGCCGGGCATCTTGTCGCCGCCGACTCCGCAGTAGTACGGGCCCTGTGGCGCGGGAAACCCGGCTTCGGGCCAGCCCAAGGGACGCCCGTACTGGAAGAAGGTGTACTCCTGCTCGATCCCGAACCACGGCTCCTGATCGGCATACTTCTCTGCCAACTCGGCGCACTTCCGGCGGGTGTTCGTGCTGTGCGGCGTCATGTCGGGGTGCAGGACCTCGCACATGACCAGCTTGTCGCCTTGTGCCCGCAAGGGATCGGGGCACACAAAGACCGGCTGGAGGACACAGTCCGAGTCGTTGCCCTCGGCCTGGTTGGTGCTCGAGCCGTCGAAACCCCAGATCTCCGGGTCTTTGCCGTCCTCGACAATCCTCGTCTTACTGCGGAGCAGCGGGGTGGGCTCCGTCCCGTCGATCCAGATGTACTCGGCCTGGTCGCTCATGAGTTCTCCTGTGTTCCCCTTTTCTGCGTGGTCAAGACACCGGGGCGGGGCTCCCGGCCTCTTGCGGACACGACATCCCACGTCCGATGCGGTTGTCAGTCTCGTCGGACCCTATTTCACCGCCGTATCCGCTATGTGAACCGATGATGAAATCCTGCTGAGGGCATGTGCGACGGCCTGCAGAGTACCGACATCTGGCCTCGCCGAGCGGCTGATCGGAGCAGTCGCCCGGGATCCGGACGCGAAAGAGGGTCGGGTCGTTCGACCCCACCCTCCCGGTTCTGCAGTTTTTCAGCGCCCGCTCAAGCAGCGATCCCCTCCACCGATCGCAACGGATCCTCCCCGCAAACGACGGCGGGCTGGGTCAGCCGAAGCCGACCCAGCCCTGCCATCATCCCATTGGGGAAGGGGGAATATTCCCTTAGGGAAGCATTACTCGGTTGCGCTCGTAGCTTCCTAGCCGCAACCCTGGCCCCCCGAGGCGTTGCCCACACAGTTGTTGGCTTGATTGAACAGCCCCTTGATCCCTCCACCGAGCAAAGAGATCGCGACGACGGCGACCACGGCGATCAGCCCAACGAGAAGTGCGTACTCCACCATGGAGGCGCCCCGCTCGGTCCGTGCACGCTCGAGAAGATTGCTGTGGAACCCACGCACCGTTAAGAACGCGTTCAGAAACAGCTCCGTCATTAGATGATTCCCCTCTTCATGCCCCAAGCTCCCCGAACGGTTTGTTCGGATCGCATTTGGGGTTCCCAGCACATTTTCGGCTGTCCGACAGTCCAAATTCCATAGGCTTATCGGACCATTTGGGCCGGGCAATTCCCAATTGCAGGTTGCTATTCGATAGTGACGAGGCCCATCACGACTGCACGGACGAGCGCGTGCGTACGATTTGTGACATCGAGCTTTTGGAAGATCGCAGCCAGGTGGTTCTTCGTCGTTTTGGGGCTGATGTAGAGCCTCTGTGAGATCTCGCCGTTCGTCGCTCCCTCAGCGAGGAGCTGCAACACCTCGAGCTCGCGCTGCGTCAGCGACCATGGGCCCCACTGACGCTCCTCCTGCCGCGACTGCGTCGAGACCCCCGCGTCGCGGTATTCGTCGTTTGGCACGACGCGGATGTGGTCCCGCGTTGGCGTGGCCCGGGCTCCGCGCAGACTCTGGCCGCGATGCACGGTCGTGCAGACCGAAGGCCCGGATACGGACACCTGCGTGTAGAAGGTCCATTCCGGCCCGGGCCCGATCTCAACGGCCGGCGACGGCTGCGCGGTCGGCCACACAATCGACGCTGTGTTTGCCATTCCTCCCCCTCATTCCACACTGAAACTTGCGTTGCAGCGTGGCTCCATTTCCACCCCAACGCGGCGGAAACTCCCAGGTCATTGTATGCTTTTGGGGTCAAGCGACAGTCGCATCCCCGTTGCCGCCCGGGTGCTGCCCCCAGAGGAAACACAATTCGCCGGAGGTGGCGGGTGACTCAGGCCCCGTGGAACGCGTGCTTGATCGGCCCCACGATCGGGCCCAGGACAATGATCATGATCGCGGGCAGGAAGCAGAGCGCCAGTGGGAAGAGGATCTTGATGGGTACCTTCGCCGCCCTCTCCCGGGCGCGCTGACGTCGCTTGTCGCGCATCTCGTCCGCCTGCGCCTGGAGCACACGACCAATCGGCAGACCAAGCGCGTCGGCTTGCGAAAGCACTACCGCGAATGTCACCAGATCATCGATGTCGGTGCGCAACTTCATGTTCTCCAAAGCATCGTGCCGTGAGAGCCCGAGCTCCATCTCCCTCAGCGTCAGCCGCAGTTCATGGCACACGGGCGACTCGAATCGGGCGCAGGACACCTGCATCGCCTGCTCGAGCCCGAGGCCCGCCGCCACGGAGATACACATGAGGTCGAGGAGGTCGGGCAAGTCGTTCGTCACCTGCTCCCGCCGAGCCTTGATGCGGTGACGCAACCAGTAGCTCGGCGCGAGACCACCGATCATGGGCAGGATAAACAGACAGGCCAGACCCATCTTCAGGCTGACGGCCCCACTCACAAGCGCGACCAGTCCGAGACCGAAGCCGAGCAGCGCCGACCCCACCTGCACGGCGACGAATTCCTCGGCACGAATCGTGCCGGTGAGACCGGCCTTGAGGAGATCAGCGTGCACCCGATCGACCTCGCTGGAGGGATAGAGCCGGGAGAGGACGTTCTTGAAGCCGCGGGCCGCTGGTCCGACAACCCGCTTGACCAGCGGGTCCTGTACCCGTTCCAGGACGGGAGCCGCTTCGGCGTAGAGCTCAGCCTCCGAGCCCAGCGAGCGAATGAAGTCCAGCCGGCTCGAGGCCTTGTGGGAACGCCAGGCGGCGACAGCGACGCCGAACAAGCCGAACGCCATCAACGTGATGCCCACCATCGGAACGATGTAGGTCGCGTTCACGTGCGTGCCCCTTTCGCCATCAGATCTTGATGTTGACCATGCGGCGCACGATCCAAAACCCGAGCGCCATGAGACCGGCCGTACCTATGAGAACGATGAGGCCGACGCCATGCATCATGGGCTCCAGGTAGCCGGGATCCTTGGTCTCGAGTGCGAACACCAGAAAGAGGGGGATGGCAAACAGGACATAGCCGGACATGCGCCCCTCTGCCGAGAGCGTCTGCACTTCTCGGCGCACTTCCTGGCGGGTCCGCATGAAGTCGGCCAGCGTCTTGAGGATCGGCGCCAGGCGACCACCGGTCGACTGCTGGATCCGCACCGCTTCGACGGCCCAGGCGAGGTCTTCGACCCCTGAACGTTCGGCCATGTTCTCCAGAGCGACCACGAGATCGGAACCGACGGCGACCTCGGCCATCACTCGGTCGAGCTCGGCCGAGAGCGGCGGTTTCGCATCACGCCTGTACATGTCGATGGAACGCTGGAAGGTCTGACCACCCTCGACCGAGGCTGACATCAATGACAACGCGTCAGGCAGTTGCTCCTGTATCTGCTTGATCCGCTTCGCCGCTCGTTGCGAGGGCAGATACCAGGCGATGCCGGCGACGACGCCGATCGCGATGAGGGAGCCGATCGGTGAGCCCGTCATCACACCGATCACGAGCGCCAAGGCAAGGGCGATGGCAGAGCTGATCACGAGGTACTCCCCCGCCCGCAACGGGATCGCAGCCCGCTCGAGACGTCGCTCCAGCGCGCCGTGCGTGTCCACTCGTCCGAAGATCCCCGAGATGCGGACCGTGAGCGCCGAGAGCTCTCCGTGCTCGGGCGACTCGGACACGACCTCGACCGGCACCTCGGCGCTTCCCATGGTGTCATCGAGGATCTGGGCCAACGTGCGCTGCTTCGTGCGCAC
>DATAUC010000060.1:0-122522 GCA_036268485.1 Acidimicrobiales bacterium | reverse complement strand
CCCTCTGCCATGGGCTGTGGGGGTCACAGAAATAGATCGGGATACCTGTCTCGACGGTGAAGTCGACGTGGCGACCCATTTCTGCGCCTTGGTCCCAGGTGATGGTCTTGACCAGATGGTCCGGCAAGGTGGCGACGGCCTCGGATCTCATTCGGCACGCCAACGTGGGTTTGGCTATATCGATCCGAGCGAGGCCGCTTGGGCGTTGCTCGGCGATGCCGTCGAACCGTTGCTGGTGCGACTCCCGACAACTGGCCGCATTCGGTCTTGAAGCGCCCGCTGTCGAAGTTGGCCGCGGGATCCTGCTTGGCCTCGGCCAAGCCATCGGGGATGACCGATGCGCGATCTTCATATTAGGGGGAATTCGGGTAGGGGGAGTTCGGGGAGGAGAAGGCAAAGGAAATCCTCGCCGGGATGGAATCCTCTGGCCTCGACATCACAGACATTGAAGATCGCGGCTGATGTTGGCGGGGCTACGCCTGCCTGGGGCCAACCTTCGGCTCGAGATCTGAAATGCATTGCAAACTGGTATGCTTTTCGTATGGCTCAGTTTGTGACACGACTCGATGACCGGCTCGTGGAAGCGGTTGACGCCATGGTGACCGACGGGACGGTTGCCAACCGTTCCGAGGCGGTCCGCTTGGGGCTGGAGAGGTTGATCGATCAACACCGTCGCTTCCAGATCGGGGAAGAGATAGCCCAGGGCTACCGTCGCCAGCCGCAAACTGACGAAGAGCTGGCCGGACTTGATCGTGCAACACACGCGTTGGTCGAAGAAGAGCCGTGGTGAGCATTCCCCGTCAAGGTGAAATCTGGTGGGCCGAGGTCGAAGACATGCGACGGCCGGTGCTCGTCGTGACTCGCTCCGAGGCCGTCGGCGTTCTGACGGGAATCATCGTGGCGCCGGTCACGCGCACAGTTCGCAGCATTCCTACCGAAATCAGCCTCGGTATCGATGAAGGCTTGAACGTCGAATGCGCGGCGTCATTCGACAACCTCCAGCGCGTGCGGCGGGACGCACTCACGAACAAGGCCGGGGATCTTGGCCTTCGCCGTGACGAGGTCTGCATCGCCCTTCGGGCACTGGCAGATTGCTAGCCGCAGACCGCGGGGGGTGAAGCAGGGCGACTGAAGGATCGAGGCAGATCCGACCGGCGGCGTGGTCAAGATCGCAATAGGTCTCCCAGGCCGGAAAGATATGGATCACCACCGCCCCGGGTCACAACTCTGCGTCAACAGTCATGCCATGGCGTCAAGGAGGGTGAGCCGGAGCTCTTCCTCGTAAACAGCGACGCCGGCAGCTCTCATGGCCGGACCCAGGGAGGGTTCCCAAGGGGTATCCCCCACCGCCGATTCGAGAGGGACTCGCTGCCGCTCGACGGCGATCGCCCTGCCGTACGCTTCAGTGGTCATCAGCCAGGGAATAGTGCCGGCGCGTTCTGCCATCCAGGCGGTGATGCCGAGCCCGGAGGTGTCGAAGTCTGCGTGCTGTCGGCAGGTCGCCCCGCCCGCGCCGAGTTGGCGGATCAGAGTGACGACGGCAATGGTCGGCCGTCCCGAGCTGGAGATGATGGGTGATCCCATCCACTTCTCCGACGCGGCATGGCTCAGCACTGAAGGGTTCTCCACGACGTAGGTCACTTCGGAGGCTCGGAGCGGAGCCAGCGGCCAACGCCGCAGTTGGGACAGCGTGACAACGGCCGGTTCACTCGAATCGGCGCAGTGGCGGAGCCAGTCGGCCAGGACGCCGCCGTCAGAAGGTCGGAGGCCCAGCACCGTCACGGTCGAAGACAGCGGGTCGGGAACGACCCCGACTTGCTCCCAAAGTTGCCGCACTGCCTCGGCGTCCCGGGGTCGCGGCTGCTCGAGAGCGATGGCCAGAGCATCGAGTACCAGACCTTCTACGACACTGCCCCTATCGAGCGCGTGTGGATCGGCCAACCGGTCGTCGGCGAACGCAGCCAAGGAGATCGGCGTGTGGAGCGGCAGCCCCCGGAGTACGGCCATCGCCTGGCCGATCCGGTGACGGTAGAAAACCTCGCCATGTTCTCCGCCCCGGACCCCGACCTGGCGGAGCACATCCATCCAACGAGCCACCCCTCCGGCGCTTGTGAGCAACGGCACACCCTCCGCCTGCTCGGCGCACCAGGCCCACAGATGGGTACGGCGCTCCCGCTGCTCGTCGCGAACGGCCCGCCGGTCACCGAGCGGGCCGGCAATCGTTTCGACTACTAAGCGTAATTGGCCGATGTCGGTCAGGTTCAGGGCCTCCAACAGAGTGTGCAGCGCAATGCGGACGGTCCGTCCCGGCAGCAGATCGCGTCCGAGCAGGTCGGCCACAGAAGCGCGCTGGTTGTCGTCCAGTCCACGCACGGTGATCCGTGCCACCGGGGAACCATCCTCAATACGCCGGGCCAATTCAACTACCAGGGGCGCCAACCCCGTCACCCCCAACCGGGCGAGCGCCGAACTCGGCTGGTTCATGCCGCTGGTGAGTCGATGACCCGACGATGGCCATCCCAAGTGAACCGGGTGGAGACCAGCGGCTCATCGCCATGGGGTGGGTGTAGGTGGTGGATGGCAATTCCATTGAGCGTGGCGTACTGGCACCATTCGTGGTCGCTAGTGAACACCGCGTCGAGATCCCAGGCCGTAAAGGTCCCGAAGAGCATGGCCCGATTAGCCGCGTCGACACCGGCGAAGAGCTCGTCCAGGAGGATTAGGCGGGGACATTCCAGCGGCCGACCGTCCTCGTCGGCGTAATGTGCCGCGATCGACGCCAGCATGGGTAAATGGAGGGCAATCGAACGCTCCCCGGTGGACAGTCGCTGCAATCGCCTCGGTGTCGCCGGTTGCCACCCTTCCCAATCCTGGTGGGTGATCTGCAGAGTGAATCGATGCCAGGCCCGATAGTCAAGAGACTCGCGCAGTCGCGCCTCCCACGGCGCGTGCTGTTCCAACTCGGCCCTAGCCTGGTCCACTCTGGCTCGCACAAACTCCTGGAGCGCGAGCCGCTCCTCGTCGGTGACTCGATCCTTCAATAGGAGGGAACGCGCCGATTTCACTGCAGCCGACTGGTCGGCATCGACCTCCCAGGACAAGCGGACGCCTACCCCGGCCGCGGCTGTCCTGATCAGACCGAGTTGGTCGTTGATACCGGCAACCAGGCGGTTGGCCTGCCGGATTCGGTTGGCCAGCGATCGCCGGATGCTGCCGGCCAGGGTCTGCTCGAAGAGCCGTTCCTCCTCGGCGGCGAGATCTGCCTGACCCTCCTCAAGGTCGCGTTGCAAGGTTGCCCGCAGGTCATTCACCGGACGCCGGACGCCGTTCACGTTGGCGCGCAGGATCCACCACTGGCACTCTCCGAGATTGCGCACCAAATCGGCATGCCCGGACAGCGCGACCCGGGCCTCGTAGAGCCGATCGTCGACTTGGCTCGACGCCTTCTGCCTGGACGCTTCATCACTGGCCGTACCATCGAGCACGGTGGCTACCTCGCGAGCCGCCGCAAGCACGACGGTCACCCCGTCGAGCACGCCTTCCCACTCCAGCCCCGCTTCGCGAAGCAGTCCGTCGGCGTGAGCCGCCGTGAAGCGCTGGTGAGCGGCATCTCGTTGCGCAAACGCGCCGATGCGAGCCTGCTCGGCCTGTTCCAGGCTGGTTTGGAGGGTGCCGATGCGGCGGCCAAGTTCGAGTCGCGCATCCTGCAGCCTCTTCTGCTCTTCCCTGTTCAGTCGGGCTTCTCCCTGCAGGGCATCGATCTCGACGAGCACCAGCCGGTGCTCGACACCCGCGGTGGCGTCGAGAGTCGCCAGTCTCACGTGGGCATCCTGGGCCTGGCGGCGGGATTGCTCCTGCGTCGTCTCGGCGTCCATGCGCAGTCTGATGGCGTCTGCATGGGCCCGGGAGCGGTCGTCCAGGGTCTGTCCGGCCCGCTCCAGTTCATGGCTACGCCGCGCCCAGACGTGCACCGCCCGCTCGAGGCGTTGAAGCTCATCTTCAATACGATCCAGTGCTTCAAGCGTGGTGGGCAGCCCATGCTCGGCCGCCACCGCGGTCAACAGGCGCACCGCCTCGCGCACCGCCTCCTCCGCAGCCCGGAGGCGGCCCCGGCTCGCTTCGACGCGTGATTCGGCATCGAACACACGGTGCGTTGCACGTTCCGTGCCTCGGACTGCCTCCAGCAAGGGACCAGCGCTGGGAACGGTCCCGAGGTCGGCTTCGGCAGCGGCGCGCTCACGGTCAAGATCATCCCGGGTGCGATTCAACCGAATTACGTTCTCGGCCACCTCGTCCAGAGCGATCGCGACCTCCGCCAACCGCCGCAGGCGCCGGCGTTCCCGAGCCTCCGCACCGAGGAGGGTGGCCGAACCGACCGGCGCCTGACCGACGGCGCTGCCGAGCCGGAAGGAACCGTCCGTTCCTATCAGCACCTCGGTGGGACTGTGGTCCCCCGGCACCGCCAGGCTCCCACCGTGGGGACCCACCACAGCGCCGGCGTGCCCACCCACCGCAACGGAGGTGAGAACCGCCTGTACGACGTCAGTGGCCACCGCGGCATCGGCCAGGGGGATCAAGAGGTCGGCCAAAGTCCGCCCCCCGATCGGCCGCGACGTCAGGATCAGATCATCGGTGAGAGAGTCGATGGTTCCGTCGGGAGCCAGCCAAGCATCGAGGAAGCCGGCCGCCTCGAGCGCGGCCTCCACTCCGTCGATTTCCGCCGGATCGACACCGTCGGCCACCTCCACCAGTCGCCACAGCGGAGCTCCGCCACGACCGGCGCGTCCGCTCCTCCAGCTCGGTGCCACGGGTTCAGGCGGTACCCCCTGGTCGAGATCCGCCTTTTCGGCCAGTAGCTCGTCCCGCTGGATCTCGGCCTCCTGGTGTAGTTGTTCAAGATCGCGGAGGGCGACGGCGTAACCGGACTCGGCTTCTGTGCGGAGACGTCCGACGGCGCGGTCGACCGCATCGGGCTCATAGGGAGGCTGTCCCAGCTCCGCAACTACCCGCTCGGGGCCGAGGGCTCGGGAGGAACGGGCCCACGTTCCGACATCGACATTGAACGCCTCCGACGCGGACCGCAACGCCTCTTGGGCGTCCCGGCGTCCGTCCAGCGCGACGTCGAACGCGGCCTGATCTGCTCCTACCTGCTCCTCTTCGAAACCCCGTCGCTGTACGACATCGGCATGGCGTGCGATCACCGCACGGACTGCGCGCGTCTGCAAGCGCCGGCTCGACGCCCATGCCAAACCAAACGATTGGGCCGCATCGGTGTGGGCCGCGCCGAGCATTTCGTTGCGCAGCTGCTCGGCACCCAGCCCAAACGCCACATGTTGAAGCTCGTCGGAGGCCACCCCCAGGTTGCTCGTTGCCGCGTCGCGCTGCTCCTGCGCCCGTTCCAACTCGCCGGCCCGCTGGGTCTGTTCAGCGGTCCGAGCTTCAGCCGCCAGGCTGTCACTTTGTGCACGCTCGCGCAGTTTTCGCTCCTCGTCACGGAGATGATTCAGCTCGGCACCCTGCTGGTAGGCCTTGCTGGCGTGCCGGGTCTCGATCTCCACGCCTATGTCGCCCAGTCGCTCCTCAAGGGCGCCGAGCTCGTCCGCTGCCTGCTGGTCACTGGCCGATGCCTCGCCGAGCGCGGCGCTCGCCTCCCGCTCCGTCCGGGTCACCGCGTCACGCCTCGTCTCAGCTTCGCGCACTTGGTCGGCCACGCCGGCCACGATGGTCCGGGCATAGGCACGCTGCCGTTTGACCAGCTCCGTCACCGCGGCCAACTCCCCTTCCAGCTTGCGTAGCTCATCCTTACGGCGATCAAGACGCTCGAAGCCTTCGGCCACCGCAGCCAATTCATGCTCGTCAATCGGCGGCAGGGCTTCGGTGAGCACGCCGGAGAGCTTGGCCAGATCCAAATTGTCCGAAAGCTTCTCCTTGCGCAGGGCCAGCAGGGCAGTAATCACCGAGGAGTAGCGGTCTTCACTGAATCCGGGGAAGAGGTGGTCACGAATGGCATTGCGATGATCGACGGCCGATCCGTGCACCTGCCCATGGTCACCGATGGCCAGTTTGAGGGCTTTGCCCGACAGCGGCTCGCGCAGTTCGTCGATCAGGTGGAGATCGGTGCCCACGATCTGGGAGGTGGTGAAGAAGGTGGCCTCCACCTTCCGTGTGGCCGAGGAGGCTCGCAAGCGGGCCCCGACAGTAAAGACCTCACCAGTGCCGCGACGGAATTCCACCCAGGCGAACCCGGTACGGCTGGCGTCGTCGCCCCCGCCCATGACCCGCTCATAGAGACCTCCGCGCGACTTGGCGGACGACGTCAGGCGGGAGGGGGAGGCGTCACCGTCGAGCAAGAATGGCAGCAGCAATTCGAGGGCCATGGATTTTCCCGAACCGTTGGGCCCGCGCAGCAACAGTCGGCCCCGGTGAAAGGTGAACGTCTCGTCCGTATAGCGCCACAGCGCGACGAGCCCAGCCCGTCTCGGTGTCCACCGGATCGGGAGGGCTGGCGAGAGGGACAAGGGGGGTGGCGCAGCCTCGGAATCTCCGGTCATGCATCCTCCTCTAAGAGGCTCGGTGGTGAAGGGGTGGTGATCGGCTCACCGATCCGGTAGCGCGCCAGCACGGGACGGCCGACCACCGACTCGTCCTCTTCCCGGCGCACCAGGCCGAAGGAGACCAGTAGGTCGACGGCCTCGGCCAACAGGATTGCCGGACCGCCCTCCTCGCGGTAGGCGCGAGCCCATCCCGGGTGGTCAGCCAGCACTTCATTGACGGCATGGAGCAGGGCGGTGGCAGAGAGGCTGCCGACGGTGCGCCGGCCGCTGGCGCCCTTCGTCACCAGCCGGTCGATCAACAGCAGGGCCAACTGGTAAGCGTTGCCCTGCGGGGAAGGAAACTGCAGATCGGTGGCGATGGCCTCGGGGTCGACGGCGATGATGCCCTCCGCCCGTTCTTCCAGCTCAAAACCGGCTTCGGCAACACGGTCCCGAAGCCATCGGCGTCCCGATGGGTGCGCCAAGTAGTCCTGTTCGGCCGGGCTGAGATCTGCGAGGAGTGTCACAGGATCATCGAGCACGCGGCGTGCCAGACTGTGGCGGGTCCACAGCAGTCGCTGTTCATCGGAGACGGTGCCAGGGTCACGGGCCGCCTCGCCATATCGGGGCTCGGCCAGGAGGGCCTCGGCGGCTTGGTCGAGACTGGTGGCGTCGGCCAGCCCACTGGGAGCGTTGGAGCTAACCAGCAGACGATGAAGACGTGGCGTGTCTGCGGTCAGAATGGCATTCCCCCGTTCATCCTCGATGAACGCGTCGACAGAACCCGCGGTGGCCCGTATCACTCCCCATTGCCCAAGGGCCAGCAGAGAATCGACGAAGGCAACCCGGTCCATACGACGGCTGGTGTCGAACTGGGCATCAGGTGGGATGGCCTGGGCCAGCAGGCCGATGGTCGTCACCGGACGCCGCACCAGTTCCGCGCAGATGAGGCAGAGAAGCTGAAGGCGCCGCCGATCGAACGGTTTCTTATCGCCGCGCAGGCGTCGGAGGGGACGGGTGGGGTCGAGGCAGGCCGACCGCTTGGCCAAGCGAGCGAAGCCCGCACCGATATCGACGGTGAGCTGCCATCCGCAGGTGGTGTCGAACCAGCTGGCCAACCATTCGTGATGCCGGACGGTCAGACCGAAACGATCCGGGTCGGTGGCCACATTGAGAATCGGCGTGGCCAGTAGCTCGCGGATCGCTCCGGCCCGTTCGACGGCATGATGACCGGCCAGCGAACCGTCAGACACTCGCAACCTCTGCCGGATCGGCCACCGCGCCGGTTCCTGCCTCGGTGATGAGTGCGAGATTAGGCGCAGCCGACGAAGTAACGGTGATGGATAACCCAAAGTCGGGACAGCCGAGCGTGCCGTTGTCCGTCTGCAGGCTGGTGCGCGCCTGGCTGAGCGGTGGCCACAAGATGACCTCGAAGGAGCCGTCGATGGACAGGGCACGCCGCGTCCCGTCCTCCCCCTTTGCCGCCTCGAGGCCGGTAGCCAGCAGTTCGAGCAGCTCGCCGAACTCACGGACCGAGAGCCCGGCGAACGATGACAGCGGTACCCGACCGGCGGTTGTGAGCGACGACCGGATCCCGTCCAGTTCGGCCAGCGCCTCAGCCTGTAACCGCTGGCGGAGGGCCCTGGTGTGCCGAGGATCCTCCACCCGCTTGGGCCGACCCCGTACCGACAGGGAACCACTGGTGCGCAGGGCCGGTGCCACATCGACCGGATCAGCCTCGGCCCACCCCAGCGATGGGGCCCGTTGCTCCCCGTCGAGCGGGAGGAGGTGGGCATGGCGGGCCGACCACAGCCCGAAGGCGGCGCCGAAGAGCTGCTGGGCCTCCGCGTCGCCGGGTGCGGCGGCGAACCACCCGGCCAGCCGCCTGAAGTCGTTCGCCACCGAAGCCGAACGGCGCTTGTTGTCCCAGCGACGTTCGAGCACCCGCAGCAGCTCGATGATGGCGCTACGGGCAATGTCGAGCAGGCCCTCAATCCGTGGGGTGGCACCATCGACCGGTGCGAACCATGCCCGCAAGGCCTGCCAATGTTGCAGACGCTTCTCAAGCCAGGACGGGGCCGGGTCTCCGCCAGCGACCGGAGCCAGGTTGGCGCCATGTAGCGCCCTGTCGAACAGATCGGCCACCCCAGCTCCAGCCAACCGCTCGATGGCAGCCGCCAACCGGTGCTGCGGCCCCTCCACGCCGTCCACGTATTCCTTGAGGTACGAGACGGTCTTGCCCTTCACGTCGGCGAACACCAATTCGTCTGCCGCCTCCTCGCGCAAAAGTCGCTGCAGGTGGCCATTGAACTGCCGCACGCTGGCCAGCAGGGCAGCGTGATGCCCCTCCACTTCGGCCAGCCGGAGGTGGATGCGGGCATCGAGGGCGCCCGTGGACGGCTGCGACAGCAGGTCGGCCAGGTCGTTGAGGCCGTCCCCGATGGCGTCCAGCACGGCGGGCTGCAGCCCGACCGCGTGCCGCAGACTCTCGAGCGCGTGGAGGAGGCCGCTGATCCCGGCCTCGCCCCTTGGGGTGAGCGACCACTGCAGGTTCTTTCGCTCGAACTCCTCAGGCGTGCTGTAGAAGGCGCCATGGTCCTGGGTCGCTTCCAACAGACCCCACCCGGTCAAGGCGGAAAGGGCTCTGGCCAGGACCTCGTCGTCAACCGTGTCGTCCCAGCCAACCTGGCGCAGCGCCACTCTGACCTGATCGAGGTTCAGGGCGGGGGCCAAGATCGCCGACTGGTCGAAGGCGCTCATCAGGGCGATATGGAGATCACGCAGCTCGGTGGTGGTGAACCGGAAGAGATCCGGGTCACCATCCCGCCAGGGTCGATGCTGGCTCATGGGCTGCACGATACGTGCATGCTGTGACAAGAGACAGCAGAAGTTTTCACCCGAGTCGCTCCAAGAGATCCGCCGCCGGGCCGCCGCCGACGATCGCTCGCTGTCGCCTTGGATCCGCCACGCGAGTAGAGCAAGAACTCCGCCACCCGGGCCGGGAAGGGCCAGTTCAGACCAATTTCGGGCGCTGATGGCGCAGTTGGACTACTTCAGCTCAAGCCGCCGCTTCAATCGCACGATCTTGCGGAGGACTAGTTCGGCTCCTGCCGGGGGCGCCAAGTGATGTCTCAAGACACAAGAGATCACTTCCACCCGGCGAGTGCAAATGCACCCGCTATGCCAGAATCGATCAGGGCGACGCACCGCCATCGAGGCGAGCTGACACCGAGGCCCACAGCGGTGAGGCTGTGAGTGGCGTCGATGAGAGAGCCGGTCCGGCGCCTCTTCGGCCAAGTGGTGACCTCGACGAGGCCTTGCAGGGCATGACGGACGCCAAGTATCCGAGCGACGGTGATCGAGGTGGCGTCAACCGGAGCGCCGAAGAGGTCGATCACTGCAGTCGGAGCGACGACGAGGATGGCCGCCCAGGCGAGGCGTATCACGCCCAAGGCGGGCCGAGAAGAAGTCGGTTCAGGCAATGACAATGACATTGGCGTGTCCCCTTTGGGTGTGAATGTCATTGGTGGTCGCAGGCTCGCTGAAGGGTGAACGCAGCGTTGATCAGCGCCAGGTGCGACAGGCCCTGGGGTATGTTGCCCAAGAAGGCGCCCGTCTCAGGGTCGATTTGCTCTGAGAAGAGCCCGACATCATTGGCCAGTGCGAGGGCGCCCTCCATGATGTGGCGGGCTCGCTCGGTCTGGCCGGTCTGGACTAGGGCATCGACCATCCAGAAGCTGCACGCAACGAACGCGCCTTCTTCCTCTTGCATGCCGGTGTAGCGATAGAGGAGCGGTCCGTGGCCGAGTTCGGTGACGATGGCATCGATGGTCGAGGCCAAGCGGGGACCGCGTTCGAAGCCGGTGCGTCCGGCCAGCAGTACAGCGGCATCAAGGTCCTCGGTGCCGGCGTAAAACGTGTATGCCTGCTTGGGATCGGACCAGCAGTGGGCGTTGACCCAGGCCCGGATTTGCTCGGCCCCCTCACGCCAGCGATCGACGTGACGGCACGGGAGCTGGCCCGCCTCGGCGAGGTGAGCGGCACGGTCGAGCGCGACCCAGCACCCGATTTTGGATATCGTGTAGTGCCGGCAGGTCTCGAGCTCCCAGATGCCCGAGTCGCGGGCTTGCCAGCCGTCGCAGCAGCGGTCGGCCAGATCGGCAAGCATGCGGCCTGTGGCCCGGTCGATGAGGTGACCTTCGGCGCAGTAGCGGCTGATCGTGTCGAACAAGTCGCCGTAGGTCCCGAGTTGGATCTGACCTGAAGCAGAATTCCCGGATCGGACGGGTTGGCTGTGGCGCCAGCCGGGGCTGTCGAGCGTCGCCTGTCGATCGGCGACGCTTCCATCGAGGGTGTAGAGGACGTGCAGGTCGCCGCCGTTGTCGCGTACGGCGCTCAGGAGCCAGGAAACCGCTCCATGGACTTCTTCGTGCAGGCCGAGGTTGAGGAGGGCGTCGAGGGTGAACGACGAATCTCGGATCCAGGCATAGCGGTAGTCCCAGTTTTTGGTGCCACCTATCCGCTCGGGGAGCGAGGTTGTGGCGGCCGCGGCGATGGCGCCCGAATGCTCGGCCAGCAGCGTCTTGATGGCCAGCGCGGACCTGCGCACTGCGAAGCTCCAGCGGCCCCCGTTCGGAAGCAGTGCGGCCCAGCGCCGCCACGAGCTGATGGTCCGATCCAGTCGGGACTGAATGGCGGCCGGTGTTGGAACGAAGAGCGGCTCGGCGTCGGTGGCTACGACGGCGAGCAGTGCTCGGCTCCCTTCGTGCAACCTGTCGCAACCGGACACACTGTGCGAGGTGATGGCGGCTGGCCCGAGGCCGTCGACGATGACCCCGAGAGTCTGGTCCTCGATGTGGGCCACCGGGGTGCCGTGGCAATCGGTGAGGCATGGGGTGGCTCGGCCGAAGCGATTTCCGGGAGTAAGGGCCCAGTTCAGGTCGACGAATCCAGCGAGGACGTCGATTCGTTGGGCAAGCTCGGTCCAGGGGAGCGGGCCGGCTGAACCCAAGTTGAGCGCCGCGGTGACACGTGCGACGCCGGTCGTGGTGGTGTAAGTGGTCTCGATGACGTTGGAACCGTCAAGGTAGCAGCGGGCGACTTTGTAGCCACCCGATGGGGCCAAGGCGAGGCGGCCACCACCGTCGGGGTCGAGAAGACCGGAAAGCACCGGGGGCGAGTCGAGTGCCGGGAGGGCCCACCAGTCCACATTGCCGTCGAGGGCGAGCAGGGCGACGGTCCGGCCGTCGCCCAGCACTGCGTACTCCCCTATGGGCGCGAATCCGTCGACCCGCTGCAAGGGACTCACGACAGGACCGCTTCAATGTAGCGCGGGGACTGGCGACGGTCGGACTGTTCCTCGGTGCTGGCCCTGCGAGCGAGCAGGCTCCGGCCGATAAGCGGACCGACGGCAACACCAAGCACGAGGCCGATGAGCGGCGCGCCTGGCTTGGCGAGGCCCGTCGTGATGAGGAGCGCCGTGGCCGCCGAGGGCGCGTGATGAGAGCCGGCCAGCTCCAGGGCGAAAACGGTCAGACCGACGCCAATCACGGCCGCGGCCACCTGGACTGCCGAGGGTGAACCGGTGTGGCTGACCGATGGGTACCGCACGAGCCCGAAGACGAAGAGAGCACCCAGCCCGCAGCCGATGGCCACCCATGGCCAACCAAGGCGTTGCGGAACCTTGCCGCCTCGCTGTGGGGATGGGCGGCGTACACACAGGCGGTAGGCCCGACGGTGCTGGTGAGGAGGGGCGAAGCCGAGGAACCGCCCGGCGACCCCAACCGCGCCGACGAACACGCCGGTGAGCAGGAGGTAGCGGGCACCCAGCGCCACTCGAAGCGGCCCTGGGTGCCAAGGTGAGAGGTCAGATTTCGCGGTCATAGTGTCTGGCCAGCTTTTGATCGCCGAGGCTGCTCTCGCCCCAGGGGAAGCCGCGGAGTCGGTCTTCGGCTGCATGGAGACGAAGCAGCACGGGAACCCGGTCATACCAGCGGCGCTGTGCGCCTGGGTGCGCCGGCGCATGCTTGCGAAGGTATTTGGCACTGCGTAGCTCGGACCGGTCAGAGCCGAGCGCAGCAATCAGAGCATCCAAGCTCCGCTGCTCACGGCCCGCGCCGAGTTCAGCCCGCCAGAGTTCTTCGAGTTGCTCCACGGCGTCGATAAATCCGGGCGTGATGGCTACCGAAATTGGTTGCACGCCTCGACCGCTGTCGTACATCTGGTCCAAGATCGGTCGCACTGCGTCGTTCTCCTTTCTGAACGCTGCTCCCTCGTCGTTCTTTCCGATTTGAGAAAGAACGTCTGCGATTGCCTCCACCGCGGCGAGGCGCACTGCAGCGTGTTCGAGAATGAGCTTCCCAATTGTGCCGTGGTCCCATTTAGCGGGGACGGCTTCGCCGCCCACCGTCCGATCCGGTGTCGTGGTGTTCCACTTGGCGAAGAGTTCTCGCAGCAGGGCCGATTCTTCGTTGAGAAGGTCGAGGGCATCGCCATGGACGCTTGTCCCATGCTGGGTAAAATGAGGCAGCTTCACCGGATTGCCTCTGCTTTGATGACCAGCTGACGGGCGTATCTCTCCCGTTTGGCCCGAACCGTTCGAACGAGCGCAGTGCCAAACGTGCGAGCGACTGTGGGGAGCGAGTTGAGAAAGCTCGGGTCTACAACTCCCTTGGAGCGGTCATCAAAGATTCCGTGCGACCCATGGTCGCGGGTCACGTCCACCGGGAGGTGCAGGTTTACCTGCCGCTTCTGCGATACCGGGCGGTCTGTCAGCTGGCTCTCCCAGGCCCCCAGGGCGGCATAGTTGTTCGCTAGTCCCGGGAAGAGGGACCCGCCCACGACCAACGCCTTGTTCCACGAACCGACCACCTTGGTGCGCCGACCGTTTTGGGCTGCTTGGAGAATGAATCGCGCTGCCACCTCGGGTTGGTAAATGGGAGGCACTGGCTGGGGATGAAACTCCAGTGTCGTCTCGCACCAGTCGAACTGCGGGGTATTGACCGCCGGCAGATGCACCATGCTTAATCGGACGTTGCTCTTCTCGTGCAAGAGTTCGGCGCGCACCGATTCGAAGAACCCCCGACAGGCGAACTTGGCCGAGCAGTAGGCAGCCTGGAGTGGAATTCCCATGTATGCCAGGGCTGATCCGACATTGACAATGTTGCCATGGTCCCGCGGGCGCATACGGGCGAGCGCCACCATCGTTCCCCAGACTTGACCGAGAAACGTCACTTCCACGGCCCGCTGAAAATCCTCGGGAGCTACTTGCCAGCTCGGCGCAAAAACAGTGGTCATGGCATCGTTCACCCACACCGCGATGGGTCCCAGCTCGTTCTCGACCAAGGTCGCGGCAGCTTCGACCTCAGCGAACTGGCTCACATCGGTAGCAACAACAACCGCGCGCCCTCCAGCAGCCGTCACTTCGGCGGCCGCTGCTTCGAGGCCGGCTCCGCCACGGGCCAGAAGGGCGACGTCGTAACCTGAATCGGCAAAGGCACGAGCAGTGGCTCGCCCCACTCCCGCCGATGCCCCCGTTACCACCACGATGGGTCGAACGAGGGCTCCTTTTTCGTCTTGGCTGGTCACCGCGAGACCCCCTCGCATAGATTGGGACTCACCGGACGTGCTGCCCGATCCGCATCCTCGAGCGCGCGTGGCCCAAGCGATGGGGTGCGTGAAGTCGATGTAGGCCGCGAAGGTCCACCCGGAGCCAGTACTGCTTCAGCCGGGAGTGGGCCCGATGGGCGCGCTGGCTGTCGAACATTGCCAACACCGCGGCCACAGTGGCCCACACACAAAAGGCCAGCAGGATCCATATCGCTACCAATAGCCACCGTTTGCCGTGATTCCTCGGAAAGCTTCATTTGCGTACATGTACCCGTTCTTGCGATTCGTACACGTACGCATTCGATAGCATCGATCCATGACCAATGGGGGCCGGAGTTCGGGGACATCGAGAGCAACGAGAGGAAGAAAGCGGCCTCGGGACCGGGCTGCCTGGGGATCGATCTCTCGGGACCAAATTGTCGATGCAGCTGCCCGAACATTGCAAGAAGGCGGATTTGAAGACATGACGATTCGCAGCCTGGCGGCAGATCTCGAAGTGGCGCCGATGAGCCTCTATCGCCACGTACGGGACAAGGATGACCTGCTCGACGAACTAGCTGATCGGCTTCTCGCGAGTCGATGGAAACCCCGAGTTCGCCAGGCCGACTGGCGGGAGTGGGTTGAAGAGGCCGCCGAGCGCCTGCACGACCTCTTGGTCAGCGAGCCGGCGGTACTCCATGTCTACCTGCGCCACCCGGTCGTCTCTCCAACGGCCATTCAGCGAATGAACACGTTGTTGGCAGTTTTGGCTAAGGCTGGCTTTGACCAGGCATCGTCCCGCCGGGCCTACGGTGCCATCCACACCTACACCATTGGGTTCTCTGCCCTCGAAGCGTCCCGTCATCAATCATCGACCGACGACGGGAGCGCTGATGCACTGGTCGCGGAACTGGCCCAGTTCACGCGGCCAGACCGATTCAAGGAGGGACTGGGGTACCTCCTTGACGGTATTGAAGCTCGACTCCTGACCACAGCAAATCTCAAGCCGACGAAGCCTCGTAAGCATCGCGCCTAAGGGTGCCCGGTCCCTGATTCGTCGAATTTTCACACCCGTCGCCGAACAAGGGAGTCCCACAGACGAAGCCGTACGCCAGCACCACGGCGTCCCGAGATGCGAGACCAGGATGGGAATGTCAGTCCAGCCAGGAACCGCACATGTCCATTCCTCTCGCGAGTGGACATCGTGCCGACCAGGCTTCCCGGCTCTCCGCTGGTCAGGTTACTCCTCCCCCATCGCAATCGAGCACGTGGAGCACTAGCTCGATGTAGGACCCAGGCCGTGGGCCAGGGCCGCCAGATCACTCGGATGCCCGAGTACGAAGAGGTGGTCTCCCGCTGCAAACACGGTGTCGCCATTGGGCACGAAGGTCTGGTCGCCTCGTGTGAGCGATGTGATCAGTAGACCCTTAGGCAATTCTGCATGGCGAAGCACCTTGCCGGTCAGCCCGGTGTGCGTATCGAGTGTCACCCGAAAAGCGCCAGCCGTCGTGCCGAGTTCGCCCATTCGCTCTGCGCTGGTTGCCAGTTCACCGCGATAGGCCCGGACAATGTCTGAGATCGACAACGTGCCCACCACCCGCCGTTCGTCATCGAGTACCGGCACCCAACCCAGGGGCGTCTCGATCAGACTCTCGAGGGCGGCATCGAGTCGGCTGTCAGCAGACACGGTGGGAGCTCCGGCGTCAGCGAGGTCGCTGACCGATCGACGCTCATTGCCCTGGAGGGCCGAGCGGGTCAGGATGCCTTCGAAGCGCCCGTCTCCATCGACCAGCGGAGCACCGTTGAGACCGGAATCATCCATGGCGGTACTCACCCGTCCGCCCCGTTGCGCGCCCGTGATGATCAGGCGGGGTTTGGCCATGGCTCGGGCGGTCGAGATGGCACCGAGCAGCGGAAGTCCGGCCAGGATCCGTTGGGCCGGGGCATCGGCTCGACTTTTCAGCTGGCTTCGATAGATGGTGTCGTCGTTGCGCCGCACGATCAACCACGAGAGACCGACAGCCACCATGGCCGGAACCAGTATCGAGATACTGCCCGTCATTTCCGCCACCATGAGCATGACGGCCAGTGGTGCGCGGGAAATGCCGCCAAAGCAACTCATCATCCCGACGATCACGTAGGGCGCCGGGTTGTGGCCGAGGGAAGGGAACGAGGAGTCAAAGACCCGCCACACGGCGGCGCCGAGGAAGGCTCCGATGACCATGCCGGGCCCGAAGATGCCCCCCGAGCCTCCCGAGCCAATAGAGAGTGAGGTGGCCAAGATCCGGGCCAACGGAAGGAGCACGACAATCCAAAGAGGGATCGAGAGCAGTTCGTGGCCGAAGCTCTTCTGCACCCAGCCATAGCCGGTCCCGAGTACTTCGGGAATGGCAATGCCGATGGCACCCACCAGAACACCCCCGATGGCCGGGTTGACCCACCGGGGCCAGGGCAGGCGATGAAAGAGGTCAGCCATCCCATAGAAGCTCTTGGCGTAAAGGAGACCGACTAGGCCAGCGAGGACGCCGATGATGGCGAACCAGATCAGCTGCGCTGGATCAGAGAAATGGTATGAGCCGAGATAACCGAACAGCGGCTTGTAGCCCTCGGCCGCACCGAAGACCACGAAGCTTACGGCTGAGGCGATGAAGCACGGGAGGAGTGCGGCGGGCTCGAAATCGTCTCTGTAGAGGATCTCGGCTGCCAACACCGCTCCACCCAATGGCGCACTGAAGATTGCCCCGATGCCCGAACCGACCCCGGTGGCGACAGCGATGCGGCCGTCGAGGGGTTCGAGGTCCAACACTCGTGCCAGCAACGACCCGAATCCGGCGCTGATCTGGCCCGTGGGCCCCTCCCGCCCGCCCGATCCACCAGACCCGATGGTGAGGGCAGAGGCGATGATTTTCACCACGACGGCTCGGAAGCGCACCCCCCGGGGGTTGTGATGCACAGCGGAGATGGCCGCGTCGGTGCCATGCCCTTCGGCCTCGGGGGCAAAGCAAAAGACCAGTATTCCGGCAATGAGAGCGCCACCCCCGGCAATGAGGGGAAGGGCCCATGGTCGAGCCGGTGACGCCGAGCCGATGAAGCCTCCCTCCCCGGCCGGAGTCGGTACGCGATAGCCGCCCAAGGTGCCCAGGAAGAAGTGCGTGCTGAGAACCAGCGCCTCGTAGAAAATGATGGCCCCCGCCCCAGCCACGGCCCCGATAACCACGCCCAAGACGATCCACTTCTGGAGATAGGACGCCGAGGCCACCCAGCGCGACGCGTGGGCGGTTGCTTTTCGAGTCCCTTCGCTATGACTCGGATGTGGGGGCGCTCCCGGGTCGTCTAGAGGTCCCACCCGGTACTCCAGTCCTGCTCGGGGACCTCGCCCGCCACTGCCGCCAGCCGGGCCAAGGCATCCACCACTGAACGTTGGGTCTCGGGAGCAATGCTCGAGAGCAGTGTGGCGATCTCTTGACGGCGGCGCTTCGACACGGCGTCAATGAGGGCCCGGCCCGACTCAGTCAGGGCGATCCTGACCTGGCGCCTGTCGTGGCGATCGGTTCGCCGCCGTACCAGCCCCTTCCTGACGAGCCGGTCGACCAATCGAGATGCGGTGGGGGGAGTGACGGCGACGGCTTCCGCCAGCGCAGCCACGCCCTGAGGACCACGCGAGGCCAACACCACGAGGGAGCGGTACTGGGTGAGGGTCACCTCCTCACCCGCGTCGGCCAGCGATCGGGCGGCAATCGCCACCAGGACCCGGCTGGCACTGAGAACGGCATCGACCATGGCGTCATGCACGGCGACGGGATCCTTCGAACTTGCATGCATATACTAATCATTGCATACCCTATGGCTACCACGAACACCCTGAATAAGCCCCGCCTTCATCTCGCACTGGCCGGCCTGCTGGTCGTCGGCGGGCTCTTCACCTGGTTCGGCATCATGCAAGCGAGGGCCTCGGGAGTGCCCTCGGCGCCTTCACCGGCCATCGGTGCAGTGCTGAACCGGACCCTGCCGAGTTCGATCGCACACCTCAGCTTCGAGAACCAAGAGGGCCACCAGGTCACCTTGGATCAGTATCGCGGCCGCACCGTCTTGTTGGCTCCATTTCTCACTTCGTGCCAGGAAGAGTGTCCGGTGACTACCGGCGCCCTCCTCGACATCGAGCGCGCCATAGTGGCCGACAAGCTCACCCACAAAGTCGTGATCGCCGAAGTCACGGTCGATCCTGGTCGCGACAAGCCTGATCGCATGGCCGCCTACGCCCACACGACGGGGTCAATCTGGCCACTCCTCACGGCGTCGAGCGCCACGATCGCTCGGTTGTGGCACTTCTTCGGCATCTACTACCAAAAGGTGCCCGAAGGTTCGCCACCGGGGATCAACTGGGAAACCGGAAAGCCTTACACCTATGACGTTGATCACTCCGACGGCTTTATTTTGCTCAATGGTCAGCTCCACGAACGCTTCTTCGACGGCGGCATGGTACGGGTGTCGAGCGTGCCGACTCGCATCCGAACCCTCCTCGATGCCCAAGGGGTCCAGAACCTTCGCCATCCCGGCGGAGGAAGTTGGACCATTGCCGACGCCCTCAACGCAATCGGATGGTCACTCGGTCGAGCGGTCCCTTCGCCGTGAAGCGCAACGCGCACGTCCTCGTTGCCGCTCTACGTTCCGTTGGTTGGTTCGCTGCCCCATTTGGCTGTATCGATGGCGTCTCGGGGCACTTTGTGGCTCCCGGCTCATCATGGTCGAACACCGAGGGCGGCGGAGCGGAGAGATCCGACGGGTCGTCCTCGAAGTCGTTGAGCATCCGAGAGCTGACACCTTCGTTGTGCTCTCAGGCTTCGGTGTTCGCTCTCAGTGGTATCGCAATGTCAGCGTCAACTCCCGAGACCGCGTGTGGCATCGCAGCCGCCGGCCCCTGGCCGCCACGACGCGTCTGATGACCACAGTTGAGGCAGAACATGCATTGGAGCGATATGCGACCGCCCCCCGCGAGCATGGGCCACCTTGCGTCCAGTTCTCACGTCCACACTGGGTGACTCACAGGACAGCACTGAGGTCCCGATGGTGGCCTTGACGTTGCTTGCATCGTGAGCACTCCGTGAATTGCTGGCTCGCGACCAAAGACACCTGATCATTCGATATCGTCTGCCTCATGTAGCCAACGTGACCGTACTTCAACACGCTGGGCGCCTGGTCTTGACGATCACCCGCCAAGCGGCTGAGGTCAGGGCACATCCGTCAACTTGAGCATCACCGCGATCAACGAGCGCATCACTGTTGACGTTCTCACCGTGACGGGGGCAGGGCCAGGATCGACTCCGTGCGCATCGCTTTTTGGGCCTCCTTGGCTATCGGCAAGCGTTTTGGATGTCGTGGCTGATGCGCATGGAACAGAATTTCGGACCACACATGGAACAGAAGTGGGCGGACTTAGCCGGTTCGGCCGGCAGCGACTCGTCGTGGTACTCCTTGCCGTGTCCGGATCGATGGCCAGATTGAACTGGTCTTTCCAGCGGAACTCAATCGAGCCTTGGAGAGCGCGTCGTCCCAGGCCCGAGCGCCGGGATGGCCCTTGGCCAGATCGGCGGCGTGCGCAGCGATCTTGTAGGCGATGATGCCCTTCTTGACATCATCGAGATTTGGTAGGCCCAGATGCTCTTTTGGAGTCACGTAGCAGAGCATGGCAGTGCCAGCCATCCCGATCACCGCTGCACCGATGGCCGAAGTGATGTGGTCGTACCCCGGAGCCATGTCAACGGCAAGAGGGCCGAGAGTATAGAAGGGCGCCTGATGGCAGACCGCCTGTTGTCGCGCCACGTTTCTGCCACCTTGTCGAGCGGAACATGACCGGGTCCTTCGATCATGACCCGGACGTCGTGTTGCCAGGCCACCTCAGTCAGTTCCCGAGGGTGTCGAGCTCGGCAAACTGGGTTTGATCGTTGGCGTCGGCTCGCACCGGGTCGCAGCGCGTCACCGAGCGAGAAAGCGACGTCGTAGGTAGCCATAATCGCGCAGATCTCCTGAAAGTGGGCTCCTGCTGAACGTCGACGCAAGACCGACTCGGAGGCGGGCGAGTCGAACCTGAAATCTTCACGCTCTGGGAACCTGCTGGTCAGCGCAGTTCAAGCTCTGGCTTCAATCTCACTACCTGCGGAGGACTCCGTCGGCTCCTGCCGGGGGCGCCAAATGTGGGCACGTAGCCCAGTCGACAGGAGTTAGCTGCTGCTACGGGGTCGCTGGAGGCGCCGCAACCGTTGCCGTCGTGGTGGTGGGGTCTTCAACGGCGGTCGCTGTGGGGGTGGTGGTCGTCGTGGTGAGTGCCGGGGGCGGGGTTGTTGTGGTTGTGGTCGTGGTCCCTTCAGACGCCAGGGTCGTACTCGTAGTAGGAGCCGGGCCGACAGAAGCGACCACGGCTGCGGGCGGCGAGGCCGCACTGGGTTCCGCTCCGTCAGCCTTGTTGGGCGCCGACACCGGGGAAATGCGAGCCTCGGAGGTTGCCTTGGTCGGCCCGACGGTCGAGGTCGTGCGCTTCGATGTCACTGCTGCGGCCGCAGGGCCTCTGTCTTTCACCCCCGCCACGCCGGCCTGACCCAAGAGGGAACTGAGAGCAGCACCCACCATGCCAACAGCGATGACAAGGATGGCCGCCGCCACGAGAAAGGTCGCCCGTGCTGATCGCTTCTTTGCCCTATGGGAGACCCCCACCGACCGCCGCGAGACATTCGGATCCACCGACACTTGAGCGGTGATCAAGCCTGGATCAGTTGGCTGTTCCCTGGATCGCTCCCCAAATGGGAAATCGCTCGCTGGGCCGGCCAGCGACGGCGCCCGATCGGTCGGCCCTCGGGGTCGGTCGACCATGCGCTTGAGCGACCCCGAATCCCCGCCGGGTCTCCCAGCGGAAGCGACGAGTGCACCCAACTGGGTGTCGCCGCTCGGGGAGCTTTCTGCCAGAGCCACCGGCGCCTCGTTGGCACGAGAAGGTCGAAGTGGCCAGGGGCTCAGTTTCACGTGGCCATCCTCAGTGACCCCGACGAGTTCAGCCCGTATCACCCCGAACTCCACCTCCGCCGCCCAAAGGCTCGCAACTGCCTCTTGGATCTCGAGGCTAAGTTCAAAAAGGTTCGCTGTGGTGAACTTTCCGTACTTGCCCTCCATGGCATCTGAGAGCAAGTACTTCGGTCGTTCGAAAATGACATACGGACGATCACTCAGTGTGCCGCTGTCATACACGTCGACAGTGAATTTCGAATTGATACGGGCAAATAATCGGCTCTGCTGGGAAAAGGCGGACCGTTCAGCTCGGGTCCCTTCGCAATAGACCATTGCTACGTTCCGATGAAGCAATTGATCGTAGGCAGCTACGACGTGCAACGGGCCATCGTGGGCCAACCTCGCGCCGGTCCGATACCGGCGCTCTCCCGAGACCGAGCCTTCAGCGGCCGCTTCTCCAGTCATTGCAGCTATGCAGTCCGGGGTTTCGAGCTTTTGACAGACTGAGGAGTGGCGCTCAAATGATTTCTCGGTCATGGGTCGCAACGGAGCCACCGAGACCATCTCCTCGAATAACCGTCGTATCGCGGGAACGGCGGGACCCGCCATTAAATCCACCCCACGAACTCCAGAAGATCAACGAAACCACGAATCCGACTGCCCCAACGATCATCAGGATCACGCCGATTGTGTTCACGTTGAAGTGTGTCGAACTGACGGTAACAGCGAACCGAAGTACCGCGCCGACAGCGAAGACGACAATGCTGGAACCAATCCCCATTTGGATTTCCTCCTCTGGGCTGACGGTCAACCCGATTGCTGTATTCCCCGCCACTGAATGCCGAAACGTGCGTGTTGAATTCCTCCGGGTGCAGCGGGCCATCCGAGAGGCCCTCGAGTCTGCTACCCGGCAGGAATGGTCGTAGTGGTCGTGGCACTAGGCGAGGTCGTGGTGGTCACCGGAGCTGTCGTAGTCGACCCTGATCCGTCCGTCGTAGCAGTAGTTGTAGTCCCGCTTGTCGGCGATGTCGTCGTCGAACTTGGAGTGCCGGTCGTTGTGGTTGATGTAGTGGATGATGTAGTAGTCGTTGATGTGGTGGTGGTGGACGTGCTGACGTGGTTGGATACCGGCACCACGCCCCACGGACCCGAACTGCCTGAGCGTTGAACGACACTGAATGGATTGGACGGATGTCCGGGATGAGTGGCCCCGAGGGCAAGGATTACCACGGCGGCGGCGGCACCGATGGCACTCAGAACTGCTGTTCCGATGGCGGCGGGTCCGATCATGGCGACCAGACGCTCGCGCCTGTATTCGCTCTGACGGCGGCGCTCGAGCGCTGGGGAGAGTGTTGTCCGCTGGGCCAGCCAAGACGTAAGTGGAGCGGCCCCGTATACCAAACCCTGCCAGACCAGAAGGCCAACCAGTAGCGGAGTTGGATGAGCGATCACGGCTAGCGCGACTGCGCAGCCCCAGAGCAGAAGGAAGATCGCTGTCTCCGCTCGAGCAGCGAGGAGGGCCGCCCATAGCTTGTCGTGGGACTCCGACTTAGGCGTCCGAAGAAACACACCTTCGCCGCGAAGCAATCCCTGTATACAAGCCAAGGCGACGGTCCATGAAAGTGACAGCCAATTCACGAATGCGAGCAAAGCCCGTCGGTAGGTCACGTGGGTACGTTGGCGCAGCGCCCAGATGGCCCGCAACAGTCCTGAAGCGAGGAGCGCCGCAGGAAGCAAAACCGTCGGCCCTATGAGCGGTCTGATAGCCACGCTTTCGCCGGTGAGGAGGAGGCCGGAGATCATGAGAAGCACGACGGTGAAGCACAAGTAGACAAGATCGTTTAGCCACTGCACTCCCCCGATTAGATAGTCGAGTCGTTGGGCCAACGAAAGGTGATTCTCAGGCGAGCGGTCCCAGGGCATGAGCGATTTCCAGTGCTGCCGTAGTATTTGCATTCCGCCAAAGCACCAGCGGAATCGTTGGCTCTTGAGCGAGGAGAATGTCAACGGCATGATGCCGCGCCCGAAACTCTTGCCGACAAAAAGACCCGAGTAGCCCGCCCGGAGTAGACGGAGTGAGGTATCGGCATCCTCGGTGATACACCATTCGTCCCACCCATCAATGGAGCCAAGGAGATTCCGACGCAAGAGACCCATGGTCCCGGCAAAAATGATGGAATTCCTCTCGTTGCGCGATGGCATTGCGGTGGCGAAGAAGTACCGATAAGCGTCGTAACAAGCAGTCAAATACGTGCTGCCCTCGAAGTCACGGTAGTCCTGTGGCGTCTGGACGAATGCCAAGTTGCTGTCGGCAAAGTACCCAACAGTTTCCCGCAGCCAGCTTGGATCGACTAGATAGTCCGAGTCGATCACGCCGATAATTTCCACATCTGGGCTCGTATATTCGCGAAGGGCGAGATTGAGTGCCCCGGACTTGTATCCGGGCCATGGGTTCACGTGCACGAACGAGACCAAGGGCCGATCTGCGCAATAGCGTTCTACTGGCTTCCAGACCGCTGGATCATCAGTGTTGTTGTCGATCACCACTATCTCGAAGTTTGGGTAGTCGAGTGCCTCCGCCTGTTTGATGGTCTCGATCAACATGTCCGGTGGTTCGTTGTATGCCGCGATATGCAACGCCACCTTGGGTTGAAACAGAGCGTCAGGAGTTGGAAATGTACGGGAGTGCCGCACCCGGCATAGGACGTCGCAAGTTTCAAAGGCGAAGGAGGAGGCGAGTGTGAGGGCGACTAATTCGGGAACAAAGAGAAGTGCGGAGGCGACAACAGCTATGGCCGAGAGGTGACCGGCGACGGTGACGTCGAGCGCGAAGACCAGATAGGCCAACGCCGCTGATATGAAGTTGCCCCAGAACAGCTGTCCAACGGGATTCCAAACCGGGCGCAAACAAATGACGATTAAGGTCACGGCAAAACAGAACACTTCGGCGCCTTCTACCGGTCTGGACGGTACGGCCCAAACCTCGGAGGCAATCCAACCAGCTGCGAAGTAGACGACCGCGGCCAGCAACGCGGCCACAATGCGTGACGACAGGGAAATATGGCGACCGAACGCTGCGAGAAGCGCGGTTGAGAGTCCCAGTGAAACTGCGCAGACGACAAAAGAGGCAAAGAGCATTGTCCGGCCCCTAGCCTTTCGGGGCCCAGGCCTGAGGCCGCTCGGGGTTCGACGGATCCCGGTTCAGAAATTGGCGAAAAGGGCCAACGAACCTTCGCAAGCGAACTTCTGCTCGACTCGATGTTCCAGGTGTGCGCATGGGCCTCCAATCCAGGGGTCGTCTGGGCTAGCAACTGCCGGTTCCGTACCCCCGTTCCGCTCCCGGCATTCCTCTGACGCGGGGCTCCTCTAGAAATCGCTGGCGCGCCAGGGCGTCGCAACGCAGGTTTCAAGGAGATGCTTTGGGCAAGGACGTCGCATTCAAGGCGCAACGGTCCGCCTGACGTCGCGAGCGCTGGATTGACCCGGAGTCAAAACCGCCTCCCTCCCCGGGCTGACTCACATCAAGATCTCGACGTAGCCGTCCGTCCCATGCACGCGGATCCGCTGTCCGTCCCGGATGAGCCGGGTGGCCTGCTCGACGCCCACCACGGCGGGCAGGCCATACTCCCGGGCAATTACCGCCCCATGAGTCATCTGGCCACCGACCTCGGTCACCAGGCCCGCAATGGCCACGAACAGGGGCGACCAGCTGGGGTCCGTGTAGGCCGTGACCAGGATGTCGCCCGGCTCGAGATCGGCTTCTGCCATATCGAGGATGATGCGGGCCCTCCCCTCGACGGTCCCGGCCGACACGGGTAGACCGACCAGTGCACCAACGGGCACATCGCGTCGGTACGAGCCTCTGACAACTTCACCATCTGAGGTGAAGACCCGAGGGGGCGTCAGCGCCTCATATAACGAGAAGGCGTCCTTGCGCTGAGCGATGAGCCGATCATCGGCCTGATTCGTGCGCGCCACCTCATGGAGCTCCTGGAACGTGAGGAAGAAGATGTCCTCTGTGTCCCGAAGCACCTCGGTCTGGACGAGGCGCCCTGCTTCTTCCAGCAGGGCCCGCTTGTACACGAAGTAGCGGCTGATCATTCCGTACTTCGGGTACTCCCGGTACCCGATGAAAGTCCGGACACGGTCGATCTTCTGCTTGGTCTCCTCGGCTTTGCCCTCGCCGTCGGGCAATGCGCGCAGGCGCTCAAGGAGCTCCTTTTCCTTCTCCCGGGCCTCCCACCGGCCCTGCTCGAAGCGCCGCGTGCCGGCGCTCGGCTCGAAATTCTTGATGTTGCCCAGGATCATGGGTATGAGTGCGGTGGGGCGCTCGCTCCAGCGTGGCTTCGTAATGTCGATCTCTCCGATACAGCGCATGCCGTACATCTCGAGATAGGCCGCTATGGCATCCCGTGCTTCTCGTCCGCCCGCGAGCGTGGGCAGTTCGTCCAGAAAATCCTCGTCCTCAACATGCTGCAAAAAGTCCACCACCTCTGGATAGGGACGGATGGCGTCCGCCACGTCCAGGAGCGCGAGCCCCATCTCCGATGTGATGTTGTGGGGAGCGGATTGCGTCAGCGTGTCGGCGGCGTTCTTCTCGCCCAGCCACGTCTCCATGCGCTCGTTCAGCCACCACGTGGCCTCCATGGCCGACATGAACACCTGATGGCTCAGCGGGTCGAACAAGGTCCGCCGCAGCTCCTGGATGTCCTCTTGGATGAAGTCGAGCAACGCGGCGCCGGACTTTGCGCTGATGTCATGTTTCAACGCGGCGATGGAGGCCTCGCTGCGTTTGATCAACTCGTTGACGACGGCCGGATCGGTCTCGATGGGAGCGGGAGGCGTGCCTGCCGCCGGCCCAGCAGAAGCTGCACCTTCATCGGGAACGGTTGGGATGTAGCCGTCGCGTTCGACGATGGTCTCGAGCGCATCCCCGACCAGGGGGTCGCCTCTCCCCATGACCGCCAAAAGACCAGCGCGCTTGGCGGCCGACGCCAAGTCAGGTGCCACATCGACGAACAACCTGCCGCCGGCAATAAACATCGGCCGAGGCGTGGTCAGCTGCCACACCGAGAGTCCGAGGGGCTTCATGGCGTCGGTCATCATCTGCGCATGACCGACGGACACATACACGTGGTTCTGCTGGTCGTCCACTGCGGGGATCGGGAACAGCGTGGTGATGGGCCGGCTCTGGACGATCTGGAACGCGTCGCCCACCAGGCACCATTCGATGTCCTGCGGCACGCCGAAGTGATGTTCGATCCTGCGGCCCACCTGTGCCAGTCCCACCGCCTGGGCGTCGGTCAGGGCCGGCAGCTCCTGACGCGCCAGCTCGATTGGCCGTTCTTGGGTTCCGCCTCCAGGCGCCGCCTGAACCTCGAGCTGCTTGACGCCTATGACCCTGGAGACAATCTCCCCTTCGCGCACTTGGTAGGTGTCCGCGTTCACCCGGCCCGACACCAGGACTTCGCCGAGCCCGAAGGTGGCCTCCACCGAGACGATCTTCCGGTTGGAGGTAACCGGGTCAGCCGTGAAGACAACACCGGCCGCCCTCGGCCAAACCATCTGCTGCACCACCACGGCCATGTGCACTTTCCGCAGGTCGAATCCATTCCTGATGCGGTAGGTCACCGCTCGCTCGGTGAAGAGCGACGCCCAGCAGCGGCTGATGTGCTTGAGGATCGCCGTTGTTCCGATGACGTTCAAGTAGGTGTCCTGCTGGCCGGCGAAGGAGGCTGTCGGCAGGTCCTCTGCCGTCGCGCTCGACCGAATGGCGTAGGCCGCCTGTCCTCCGAGCTGTTTGACCGAGAGCGTGATCGCCTGCGCAAGATCGTCGGGGATGGGCTCCGCTTCGATGATCTGGCGGATCTCGGCGCTGAGCGTGCGGATCGTCTCGCTGTCGTCTGCGCTCAGACTGGACAACCGAATGAGGCGGTCGCCCATCGACGATTCCACCATCGTTCGTTGGAAGGCGTCGGTTGTCACGCAGAAGCCAGCCGGAACGCGGATGCCCTCTATGCGTGAAAGCTCTCCGAGGTGCGCGCCCTTTCCGCCCACGAGCGCAACCTGCGACTGGTTGATCTCCTGGAAGCTCAGTACGTCGTTGGCCATTCGTCCACCTTCCAACCCCTTCGGGTGTATGCAATGCAACTGTCGGGTCGAACTAACCGACGTGGTTGGTTCAACTCGGGGCGTGCATTGTCAGCACACAAGGTGCGCTTGCATCAAGGCCCCCACCCTGGTGTACCTTGGTAATGGCGGGGAGAGCGGGTGGCAACCCAGGCAGCAAACGGAGCCGGGTCAGGTCACCAAAACGGGGCTTGCGTCGATCGCCGCCCAGCGCACGCCATCTAGTTCGGCCTCCTCGTCTCTGCCCTAGACCGGGAGAGCGGTCTATGCCCAGACCGAGAGAGCGCTTCCGGAAAGCAAAGGCGCTGCGTCATGGACAACGACATGGGGAACGCGCCCGATGCCAGCTACGTGTCCGATGATGTCGGGGCGGAGATGCACGGCGCGGACCGCAAACTGTCCAGGGGGTCCGAATTCAGGCGGCAGGCTCCGCACCGCGGGTCGTCGATGCGGGGCGGAGACAACCACCCGTTGCAGGTTCGTGGCTAGCCCGACTCCGATGGCCTTGAGGACCGACTCTTTCCTCGTCCACACGGTCACCATCGAGCGCTCGTCAGACCTACTCATTGGCCGGGCTGGCGTTGTCTGCTCTGTCAGAGGCGCCACGTCCCCGCTGACGCCTTCGATGTCGAGCCCGATCTCACAGTGAGTAGACAGTGCAATCGCCACCACATTCCCGGTTTGCGAAACCGAGAAATGCAGTCCACCGGCGGGATCAGCCATCCTCGGCTTGCCGTGCGTCGGGTCCCCACAACGGAGGCACGTTCGAGACATTTCAAACTCGTCCGCCGGTAAGCCCAGTTGCTGCGAGAGAACAATTCGCATGAACGCCCTGCGAAACTTGAAGCGATCCGCATCGCAGGCAAATCGAAAACGCCGCGACTGCGCCAGCTCCTCCGCAGTGAGATCGGCATACATCGGGATACCCCGGTGGTCCGACATGTCGGTCCACCACACATCACAGCGCGTTCTCATAGTGAAGGCAGCCCGCTCCGAGTCTGCGAGCACCTTGTCGTGTCGTACCACTGACACCGTTGCAAGAGATCAGACTAACTCGTGGGCTCCGCTGAATTAGCGTGAGGTCACAATGACGGCGGAACCTACGCTTTCCGGGATTGCCGATTTTGCCCGGCACGACCCGAACCGCATCGCCCTGGAATTGCCGGACCAGAAATTGACGTTTGGTGAACTGGATATCGCAGCCGATCGATTGGCCCAGCGACTCCTGGCTGATTGCGGTCTACTGAGCGAAACGGAAGCCAACGATCCAACCCGAGTGGTCGACCGTGAGGCGCATCCGAGAATCCCGCTCCTCCTGGAGGGTACGGCCGCCATCATGGTGGCGGCCGAAGCCATACAACGGGCCGGCATGGTCTACGTACCACTCGATCCGACGTCGTCCGAATTTCGAGTGAAGCGTATTTTGCAGGAAGTCGGCGCTCCTGTGCTGCTCACTGACCTTCGTCAAGGAGAGATCGAAGGGATACCGTGCCGACACCCGTTGCACGATGGCCTCCCAACCTCGGCCGAGCCAATCCGCCGAGCGCCCGGTCCGGTCCATTCCATCGTCTTTACGTCCGGGTCGACCGGCAACCCGAAAGGGATTCTCAAACCGCCCAATCAATACGGGACGATCAGTGAGTTCCTCAGACTTGGCTTCGGGATGTCCGGCGAATTGCGAGTTGGCATTCTGGCGGCGGGAAGTGTTTCGGCCACGGTGCCGGTCCTGCAATTGCTCCTCCAGAATGGATTCACCACGGTGGCGCTCGAGATGAAGCGCCAAGAAATACCAATCGGCGAGTGGCTCAGGCACGCCCATCTGCAGGCCTTCGCTGCGGTGCCCACTCTGCTTCGCCACGCCCTCGCCTCGTTGGAGTCCGGAGTGGTCATTGACGGATTGAAGTTCGTCGGCGTCTTCGGGGAAACCACAACCTGGGAGGACGTCAGTCGCCTGCGAAGTCACGTGCCGACAGAGACGTCCATTTTCAACATCTACGGCCAGGGGGAGGCAGGATCGATTGCCGTCATGCCGGTGACGGCTGATACTCCCATTGGGCAGGGCCTCTTGCCTGTCGGTCACCCGCTCCCGGGTCGCACCATCACCATTGTGGACGAGGACGGTCGGCCGGTACCTCCGGGTGGTCGCGGCGAGATCGTGGTCGAAGGCCCATCAGTTTCGCTTGGCTACTGGGGTGTTCCCGATGACGGTCCGTCAGCCGTCTTCACCACCAACGGGCAGGGGGTGACGGTCGTTCGTACCGGAGATGCTGGGCGCCTGCGTCCCGACGGGGTCCTTGAGCACCTGGGCCGGCTGGATCATGTGGTCAAAATCGCCGGAAACCGTGTCGACCTCGTTGAGATTGAAACGGCCCTCATGCATCTTCCCCACGTCGTCGATGCCGCCGCCACCACCTACATCGATGGTGCAGGTGAGCTCCGGTTACGCGCCTTCGTGGTGGTACGCGGTTTCACGATCGCCAACAGTCAGACACTCCGAGGTCAGCTTCGACAAGCGCTGGCCCGGCCTCTCCTGCCGGACGCGATTGAGACACTGGACGAATTGCCCCGACTGCCAAACGGGAAGGTGGACCGGAAGCGGCTGCCAACGACACCACCTCGGCTTACGTGGTCGGCCGGCGCGAGCAGTCGCCCGCCGGCGGATGAGATGGAGCAGATGGTCGCTGCGCTCTGGTCGAGCGTGCTCGGCGTCGACGATATCGGCATAGACGACAATTTCTTTGATCTGGGAGGAGATTCACTACGCGCCGTTCGCCTCGCCGAGGCAATTGAACGCAGCCTCGGCGTCGATATGCCGGCGTGGATGCTGATTGAGCATCCGACCATCGGGAATCTGGTCGGCACCCTCGGACTGGGATCACCCACCGAAACGGTGGTGACCATTCAAGCCGCCAGCGAAGGCACGCCGATTTTTGTGGCGTACGACAATTTCGGCAGCCTTTTCAGTGCTCGCAATTACCTGACGGCGATTGGGCTCGAACAACCAATTTACGGATTGCGAGCACGAGCCTGGGAAAAGGGACCTGTACCGGCCTCTCTGCAGGCCGTCGCCGCTCAGCACGTCGACGACATTTTGACTGTCCGATCGGAGGGTGCGGTCGTTCTCTACGGTCAGGCAACCGGCAGCCTTTTGGCCTTCGAGATCGCTCGGCAATTGCTGGAACGGGGCACCGATGTGCCCCTCCTCGTCGTGGGGACGTCAGCAGGGCCTCCGCTACAGCTCGTCCCAGGGGCGAGCAGAATCAAGCACCAATTCCGGACGTGGAACGCCCTCCCCCGCCGGGCCGTACCGGGTGCCGTGGCCGAGGTGGCCCTGGCCAAGGGCAGACAGTTCGCTCGACAAGCGACCAACCGGACCGGCAAGAGCCGAGCAAAACTCCATGGCACGAGGGGACATGAGACCAACAACGGTCCTGCCAACCGGTCGGGCGTGACTCGTGCGGTGGAACTCTACGGCGACCTTGCTCTTCGCTATCGGCCACCGTCGCACTACCCCGGTCGCGTACTTCTCATCAAGCCGTCCTGGCTCGACCAGCCGATAGAAGATCGATGGCGGCACTGGGTGGACGGGCCTCTCCGCATTTCTGATGTCGAGGAACTGCGGGTCGACTTGGCCACCCATAGCCCGCCTCGTCTCGAGTGGCTTGCGCCGCCCTAGTTCTGGCTCACGTTTGGCAACTCGGGATGCCTGATTTACCCATGGGTCATCCATTGAAACCGCCGGCGGGGGCTGGTAACTTCATCGTTATCGTTTTGACGGAAAGTGGGAGGCTTGTGGACACGCACGATGCGGAGACAAAAGAGTTCTACGTGGCCCCTGTGATAAACGTGCTGGGGAGCCTTATCGACGTTACTGAAGGAGATCTCGGAGGGGGCGGAGACTCCTTTGGCAACATGCCTGGGGGGACTTCCTAGGAACCTTCCGCCGCATCCCCGGATGTCGCTGGGATGCTGAATATTCTCGGCTTCTGAGTTCTCGCCCCCCAGATGTCATCAGGCGTTGCCACCCATAATTCTCGTGACGTCCCAGTTCAAGCTCCGCACGTCTATTGAAAGCCTGCGCGCTAGCCGGGCATTTGGTAGGCGGGTCGGAACGTACCTTGGCCCGTATCGCGGCAAGGCACTTTTGGCCCTGCTCGCGGCCGCTGGGGCGGCGGTGCTGGGACTGGCTCCTGCGCTTATTTTGCGGGCGTTCGTTGACAACCTTCAGCACGGCAGGCACTCATTTGCCCAATCCGCGGCGCTTGTCGGCCTCGGGCTTCTCGCCCTCCTTGGCTCTGGCCTGCTCGGATTGGCCGACACCTACCTGATCGTCGGTGTGGGCAAGCGGATTTCGGCCGAGCTGAGGCAACGACTTTTCGATCACCTCCTCGAGCAATCGGTTGGCTATTTCACTCAGTCGAGAACTGGCGAGCTCCTGTCTCGCGTACTGAATGACGTGGGCGGGCTGGACGGAATTCTCGGCGCCACGCTGCTCTCGATCGTCACCGCTCTGTGCACGACGACCGCAGCTCTTGTTCTGATGTTTCTTCTTTGTTGGCAACTCAGCCTGGTTACCCTCATTCTGTTCCCGCTCGTGGCGCTCTCTCTCCGACTTGCCGGTCGACCGATTTACCACCGCCAACGTGAGGTGCAGGAACAATTCGCAAACATTACGGATCAACTCCAGGAGGTCTTGGGGGTGTCCGGCATTCTGCTCGTGAAGTCATTCGGACGAGAAGACGAGGAGCGCGATCGGTTTACCAGCGCCAACAACGAATTGAGGCGACTGGAGATTCGGTCCGTCATGGCGGGCCAATGGACCAGTGTTGGCATGAGCTTCTTGGGCCTCCTCGGGCCCATCGCACTGATTCTCTTCGGATCTCACCTCGTCGCCGACCACACCATCTCACTGGGAACCTTGGTGGCATTCGCCACTGTGGCCGGCGTTGGTTTCTCTTCGTCGCTCTTGAGGCTCTCAGGAAACCTCATCACGATCATCGGATCACTCCCGATGTGGACACGCGTTTTCGAGGTGCTTGACCACCCGGTGGAGGTCCAAGTGAGCCCTCACCCAATTCTTGTTAGCTCTTTGGCTGGTTCGGTGGAATTTGAGGATGTGACCTTTACCTACCCCGGTCAACCAAACCCTGCGCTGGCACACATTTCGCTCCAGGCTAAATCTGGGCAATTGGTGGCCCTGGTTGGCCCGAGTGGGGCCGGCAAGACAACATTGAGCAATCTCATCCCCCGCTTCTACGATCCCCAGCAGGGACGAATTCTTATTGATGGAAACGACGTGCGCGATCTGGCCTCGTCGTCAATCAGAAACGCAGTGGGGATGGTGTTGCAAGACACGTTCCTCTTCCACACCACTCTCCGCGAGAACCTTCTCTACGGCTGCCCGGAAGCTACCGACGCTGACTTGGACAACGCCTGTCGACATGCGGCGCTCACATCACTGATTGCCTCCTTGCCCGATGGCTATGACACGTTGGTTGGCGAGCGTGGCTATCGACTGAGCGGAGGCGAGAAGCAGCGGGTCGCTATCGCGCGGGTGATTCTTAAGGATCCAGCGATACTGATCCTTGACGAAGCGACGTCCCACCTCGACAGCGTCTCGGAGCGTGCAATTCAGTCAGCTATGACGGAACTCTTCACCGGACGGACATCGTTCGTGATCGCCCATCGGCTGTCAACAGTGCGCTCAGCCGATCTCATTGTCGTGTTGGAGAACGGATGGATGGTCGAGTCGGGTACACATGAACGACTCTTACAATCAGGTGGCCTCTATTCGCAGCTGCATGAGACCCAATTCCTCTCGGATTTCTGATCACGATGCGTCTCACCGCCGCTGACGTGATAGCCGGTGTCCCGCTGGGGTTCGCAGACAATGCCGCGGCGCCGGCTGTTGCCATGCCCGTCGCTGATCCCTGGACAGCCCTCGAAGGTGCCCTGCTTCCTGCCCTCGCTGCCGCTCCCGTGGCCATCGCTTTTTCCGGTGGTCGAGACTCGTCCCTTCTCCTGGCTGTGGCCGTCTCGGCCGCCAGACGTCACGGGCTTTCGCCGCCGATTGCCATCACGAACCGGTTTCCCCACGTGCTGAGCAGTCTTGAGTCTGAATGGCAGGAATCAGTCATTCGAAAACTCGAAATCTCCGACTGGGAAGTGCTTACGCTCGACAATGAGCTCGACTTCCTCGGTGATATTGCGCGCCAGGGGCTCGTTCGCGACGGGCTGCAATCTCCTCCCAACGCCCAAAGCCTTGTCCCAGTAGCTCGGGCACTGCGACACGGCACAGTTGTGGTCGGTGTCGGGGGAGATGAGTTATTGGGTGGCTGGAGGTGGGCCGGGCGATTGGCGGCGCAGCGTCGGCCACTTACTGACGGTCTGCGCAGAGGACCCAAAGCAGTCGGCGGGGTACTGCTCGGGAGCGCTCCGTCTGTCGTGCGCCGGTCGGTCTTCAGACACCGATTGGTCACGCAATTGCGCAGAGGCGCAGACGGATACGGGTGGCTGACCGCTTCGGGACGCCAAGCGATCTTGGCTGGCCTGACGGAGTTTGAGGATCAGCCGGTTCTGTGGTCGGACTTCGTCTACTGGGCAGCCAGCCGACGATTGATTACGGAAGTGCTGGCCACCCTGCAACGCCTGGCGCTCGCCGAAGGTGTAGAGGTGAGCGCGCCCCTGCTCGACCCCGCTGTCCTCGCTGCCTTGGCTGCTGTCCGGGGAAGGCACGGGTGGACCACCCGCTCCGAAGCGATGATGGAGATCGCCGGAGACCGGCTGCCCGTTGAAGTTGTCACGCGGCGTAGCAAGGCTGAATTCACCGGGGCATTCTGGGGTCCCGGCGCCCGCGACTTCGTGGCCCAATGGGACGGCAGTGGAGTCAACTCCCGCTTCGTCGACATCGAGGCCCTCCGAGCAGAGTGGAGCAAGGACCGCCCCGATTTCCGGAGCATGCTGCTGCTGCAGTCAGCCTGGCTTGCTCAGCAACTCTGACCGGTCGTGAGCCGACGTCCATCTGAGAGCCAGGACGGCGATGTCGTCCTCGGCGCCATCGTGGCCCATGGCCGACACCACGCCATCCAACCAGGCATCAAGATCGGTGGGCCGCAGTGCGGTGGCGCTCAAAAGGCGCTCGAATCCCGTATCGAGGCTTTCTCGACGGCGTTCCACCAACCCGTCGGTAAAGGCCAGGAAGGTTGACCCTGACGGCATGGCCGCAGTAGTGACCACATACTCGCTCTGTCCGACCCCGAGAGGCGGACCAACGTCGATGGTGACATAGCTGGAGTCCGACATTCCTATGACCAGGGGCGGCGGGTGGCCCGCACTGGCCAGCCTGATCTCACCCGTGGTCCGATCTCCCACCCCGACAAGCACGGTGGCTAGGTAGCCATCACTGCTGATGTCGAGCTGGCGGGAGCACATCTCGAGGACCCGATCCGGCGAGTGCCCTTCGAATAAGTAGGCGCGAATGGTGAAGCGGAGTCGAGCCATGATGGTGGCCGCACCAATCCCCCTTCCTGATACGTCTCCGACGACGAAGGCGAACCTATTTTCATCGAGAGCGATGACGCTGTACCAGTCCCCGCCGACATCAACGCCAACAGCACCTGCGACGTAGCGGGAAGCAATCTCCACATTGGGGATGACCGGATGTTGCTGCGGGAGGAGCGCTCGTTGCAGTGTCTCCGCAATGGATCGCTGCTCGGCGTACAGACCATTGAGTCGGTCGTACAGTTCAGCGATCGTGACGGCGTCGCGTTCAGCCACCCGTCGGCGACGTACCAGCTGATCGGCGACAGCGGCGATGAGGGCAGTCAACAGCATCCCTCCAATGAGAAATACCCACGGGAGCTGGGCCCCGATGGCTCCACCGAGCTGGCCCCTCGGGGTCGCCACCAGAGTGATGGAGCTATTGCCGAAAGGAATGGAGACACGGGCAACATTGCCAGTGAGTGGGAGTTCGCTGGGTGAAAGATCCGTGGTCGCCAGATCGGCCGTGTCCGTGGTCGCGCCCAAATACGTTGCGTAGTCGAGGTCCGAGAAGGCCGAATTCGCTTCGACGGCCACTCGACGATTTGCCGGTATGGCACGCTCCGCGTAAAGGACAAAGGTCGGACTCGAGCCTTCTGCCACTGCGTACCCGATGCTTCGGAGCACACCCGAACGAATCTGGGTCACCACAAAGCTGGTGGTATGCGTAGCGGCCCGGGCCAGACTTCTTGCCCTGCTCGAAGTCGGATTGAGGGCCGGAGGGCCGCCGAGGTTAGCGACGCTGCTGAGGGATGAGGCGCTGACCTCCCACAGAGAGGCGGACGTGAAGAGTCGACCGGCGCCCACGTAAGCCACCATGAACTGGTCGAATTGGGTCTCTGTGTCACCGGTGGCGGCTTCAATTTTCAGCGCAGTGGCCAGCGGATTGGCGATACCCACAATGCCCGAACTGATGACGGCGGCGGCCTGACGAGTTTGCTCAACCAGGAGTCGATGGTCATTGTCGCGATCGAGCGCCGAGGCGGCCCAGCTCACCGACAGGGTGATCAGAGCGCCGGCCAGGGCAACGGCAACTACGACATGTACTGGGCCGTGGAACCGAGGCCCCTCTGAACGATCGGAGCCGCTCCTTAGGGCGGGCGATTGACGGCCCTCTAAGGACATCTTGATTCACCTCCCAAGCGTGTCTTCATCTCCCGCCCCCAAAATCCCGACAGCGCCGACGTCGCATCACCAAGGAATCCGCCAATCCCGCCGGGCTATGAACTCATTGTGGCCTCAGATCGAGCGGATCTCTCACCCGGTCTACGGGAAAAATAGCCCATGGACCGAGTTGCGGCAGCCTGCCATATAGGGAAGAGGCGCCAACGGCCGGGTGGCGATATGCAGGCCTCGGCAGCACCCCTGATACTACGTCGAGAGGCTCAGAATCAAGTTGCCTCTCACTGCTCTGTCCGACAATCGCTCGAACGCCGTGTTCACGTCCTCGAGTCCCAGAACAGAGTCCACTGTCACACGGAGGCGCCCGCTGGCCAGAGCGTCCAGCGCGTCCGCGATGCGGTCGGCCATCACGTGGTCTGGCGTCTGCAGCCCGGCGTAGCCGTACATAGTGAGGCCCTTGCGGTAGAAGTCCTGGAGCGGCACGGTGCCCGACGCATCAGCCGACGTGCCGAAGATGACCAAACGGCCATAGGTCTCCATCGACATGACCGCTGCGCCAGTGAAAGCACCCCCCAGCGGGTCGATGGTGACGGTAGGTGTGAAGTCTCCCAGCGCGGGGCCGAGCCCGCCGGCATCACAAATCAACACGTGATCGGCACCCAGCTCGCGGATCCAGTCCTCCTTCGCAGGGTTTCCGGACTGTCCCCACACCTCGGCCCCAGTGGCGTGGGCCACCGAGACCACGATGCTTCCCACGCCCCCACCGGCCCCGAGCACCAGGACCCGATCCGAGGCAGTGACTCGAGCCAACTCAGTGACGGTGCGCCAAGCCGTCACCCCGGCGATTCCCATGACTGCGGCATCTTCGGGCGAGATACCGTCAGGCACGTGAATGAGTGCTTCGGCCGGCACCACCGCCCGAGTCGACCAGACGCCATTGCAATCGGTGCCTAGCCCGTGGCCGTGTACGAGCACGGTGCGTCCCTCATGTGTCCCGACGCCCTCCATGCCTAGCGTGCGTGGCAATGGAACCTCATGGTTGACGCGACCGAGGGCGTTGTAGCGATCGACCGGGTTGACGCCGGCATAGAGCATCTCAACGAGCGCTTCATCCTCCGTCGGCGGGTCGAGATCGACCTCCTCGACGCGCAAAGGCTTGCCATGTTCCACCAATCTGGCGGCTCGGGTAGACATGACCCGCCCGCGCCCTATCCTTCGACACCGAACAGCCCGATGAGGCTGCCCGAGGCCACGACATGATCCTTGATCATGAAGCGGAACTTGGCATAGGTCGTGGTCGCATCGAATCCCGGCGATGCCACGTCCAACGCATACACGGTGAACTGATAGCGATGGGGCGGGTCACCGGCGGGCGGCGCCATGCCTCCGTATCGACTTTCCCCCCAGTCCGTGAAGCCGTCGCTGCCCACCGCTTCATCAGCCTCATCGAGTTTGTGTATATCGGGGCCAATGCCGAAGCGGATCCAATGACAGAAACCGACGGTGGTCGGCGCGTCAGGATCCCAGCAGGAGATCGCGAACGATTTGGTGTCGGGTGGACCCTGGCTCCAAGCCAGTTGCGGACTCAAGTTCTGTCCACCGGCGTCGGTGTGGGCGGCCGACGTGGGGATCGTCTCGTTCTGCCCGAAGGCACTGCTCGTCACCCGGAGGTCAGCTGTCATCACATTCCTCTCTCAACGGGACGTTGCCCGCGCTATGGCTTGCTACCCACTCGTTCCTCGGACAAAACTCCAGGACGTCACCGACGGACGAACTCGCTGCGTGTCAGCTCACCTCTCGCAGGGCAGGCAGCAGAGTGGATTCTGCCCAATTGATGAATTCGTGCTGGGAGTCGCCACCGATTTGCACCAGAGCCACATGACTGAATCCGGCATCCGGAAAAGCCCGGATCGCCTGCACGAATTGGTCGACGTCCGCACCGCAGGGAATGGCCTCAGCGACCTCTTTCTTGCTCACCGAGCTCGATGCTGCATCAAAGGCCGCAGTCCCCGGCAGCTCGGAATTGACCTTCCACCCGCCACCGAACCATCGGAACAGTTCGTGAGCACGGTCGACCGCCGCGCCTTGGTCGACGTCAAAGCATATTGGGATTTGCCCCACTTTGGGTTTGCCCTGACCTCCAGCCTCCTCAAATGCGTGAACAAGGGAGGGTTCGGGCTCCACCGCGATCATTACGTCGGCATATTCCGCGGCGAGGCGGCATGAATGGCTGCCCGAGACGGCCACTCCGATAGGCGGAGGATTCTCCGGCAGATCCCACAACTTGGCCGAATCAACCTCAAAGAACTCTCCGCGATAGTTGACATACTTTCCACTGAGCAGTTCCTTGATGATGTCAAGGGCTTCCCGCAACATCGCGTGCCGCGTGTTCACCGGCGGCCACCCCCCGCCTGTCACATGCTCATTGAGATTCTCGCCGGCTCCCAAGCCAAGCGTGAACCTTCCACCGGACATGGTAGCGACGGTGGCCGCCTTCTGGGCGACCACGGCCGGGTGATAGCGCTTGATCGGGCAGGTCACATAAGTCATCAGCCCTATCTTTTGAGTCGTGTACGCAGCGGCGCCGAGGACCGACCAGGCATAAGGTGAATGGCCCATGGTGTCCAGCCAGGGAAAGAAATGATCTGAAATCACGGCAAAATCGAAGCCAGCGGCTTCGGCCGCCTGAACGTCTGACACCAATTCCTTTGGCCCGGATTGTTCGCACATCATCGTGTACCCGAACTTCGTCACATGCTTGCTCGATTCACTCCGAAAGGTACGAACGCAGTACCCGTGGCCGCAGAACGGCAAACGAAGCCACAGGCTGTCGAACTGATCCTGGTTTCGTTGGCCACACGCGGGGTATCCCAAGGCGTATCTGGAAAGGAGACTCCAATGGCCACCGGAAAGCAGCGCACCGCCGCCCGCAGGAACATCAAGAAGGCTATCGCTGGCGCGCGGTCGAAGAAGAGCATTGCTTCGATGCCCAAGGCGACCCGATCCGCACTGGGGCGCCAAGGGGCTGCGGTGGCCCAACGCAAACGAACCGGTTCCTCGAAGCCCAAGACGAAGCGGGAATTGTATGAGGAGGCTAAGGCTCGCGACATTCCAGGGCGCTCCAAAATGGGCCGGAAAGAACTGGTAAGGGCCCTCGGCCGCTGATGATACCCATCGGCCCGTAAGACCATGCCGGTCTTCATTGGGACGTCCGGATGGCAGTACAAGGACTGGCGTGGACGCCTTTACCCTGCCGATCTGGCCCAGGCCCGCTGGCTTGAGCATTTTGCCCTGCAGTTCCAGACGGTGGAGGTCAATAATGCTTTCTATCGATTACCCGAGGTGCACACGTTTCAACGTTGGCGAGACACCGTGCCGGGAGATTTCATCATGGCGGTCAAGGCCAGCCGATACCTGACACACATTCGACGATTGAAAGACCCGCAAGAGCCGGTCCATCGCTTGATGTCGAGGGCGCACCACCTCGGTGCCTCACTCGGCCCGATTCTCCTGCAGCTTCCGCCGAATTTTCAGGTCGACCTATCCGCCCTTGCGAAGACATTGCAGTGCTTTTCGCCGGGTACCCGCGTTGCCTTTGAACCGCGACATGACTCTTGGTTCAATCCGTCGTTGGCATCGCTACTCCGTGATCACAATGCAGCCCTCTGCCTCAGCGACGCCCGCGGACCCAAGGGACCACTCTGGCGCACTGCCGACTGGGGTTACCTTCGCATGCACGAAGGAAGGGCCCAACCACATTCTTGCTACGGACGGACCGCCCTGCAATCGTGGGCCGGCCGCGTCGCCGAGCTATGGGAAACCAATGAGGAAGTCTTCGTCTACTTCAACAATGACCATGGCGGGTGCGCGGTCAGGGACGCACATCGTTTTGCCAGGTCCGTTCGGGACGCCGGCCTCTCCCCGACGCGAGTTCCGGATGGTCGAGCCGCATCGCTGCGGTTGGCGCGCCTTTGACCTTGCTGCCTGCGATGGTTACGATCCGGCGCAACGAGTGAAAAAGGCGCTCGGGTGGACTTCCACCTCCCAAGGGAGCTGTGACCTCTCGTCGACGAATACTCATTCGCACTTGGTCGCCCGTAGCCGACTCCCGTCACTCTTTGTTCATTGAGGAACAAATGAATGCGATTCTGGCCTCACCGCCATGCCCTCTCTGCAGCGGCCGGCGAATTGATGAATATACCCACTATGAGTGTCCCCCTGACGCGGCTGCGGATCACCGGCATTGGGTCTGTGTGATCTGCGACCACGAATGGATTCAGAGCTGGGGTTGAGGGCCGATTCCATTCCGCTGATCGGGGTAGATGCATAGGGTGAGTGCGCAGGAGTTCATGCCCGAAGGACGAAGTTCGGTACGCACCCTGAAGGAAGCCGCTAAACACTGTAGAGGGTGCGATCTCTACGCCAACGCAACCCAGACCGTGTTCGGTAAGGGTCCCGCGGAAGCCGCTCTCATGCTCGTTGGCGAACAACCAGGTGATGCCGAAGATCAGACCGGCCAGCCCTTTATCGGACCAGCGGGAAAACTCCTCGATCGGGCGCTCAAAGAGCTGGACCTGCAGCGAGAACACCTGTACATCACCAACGTGGTGAAGCACTTCAAATGGGAACCACGGGGCAAGCTTCGGCTGCACAAGAATCCGTCTGCCCGCGAAGTCGCCGCGTGTCGTCCCTGGCTTGAAGCAGAGATTGCCGCCGTGCAGCCCACGGTCGTGGTCTGCTTGGGTGCTACGGCGGCCCGCGCCTTGCTGGGTGCCCAGTTCCGTGTCACGCGCCAGCGAGGGGAGCTTCATCCGGGGCCAAATGGGTGCACAGTGACGGCCACAGTGCATCCGTCCTCAATCGTCCGGATCCGCGATCAAAAGGAACGAGAGCAAGCGGTGAACAGATTCGTGACCGATCTGCGGGCCGCTCGAACGTGCGCCGGGCTTTAGGGGCAACGTCGCCGTTTGGCAGCACGCTCTCCCGGGTAGTCCTTCGGCACTGCACCCAACCGGGCCGGGAGGTCGGTGCGCCACAGTGTGTGCCCAACCTGGCCGGGAGGTCGGTGCGCTTCGACGGCCCCGCCTCAGCCGGCGGGGCCGTCGGCATGTGGCCACGTTGTCACTGGGTGGCGAGGTCCACTCTGTTCTCGACCATCGCATCGCGGATTGGGTCCCGCCCAGACGATTCGACCACTACCCGGCGGAGCAGTGTTGGTGACAATTCGGCCCGGCCGGCAAAGCCGGGGTGGATCGGGCCCGCGGGCTGAAAACCGATAGCAAAACCGGGAGTGCCGTAGGTCAGCGGCGTGGTGGCGGCCACCTGCCCTCGACCAACCGGGACGTCGCCGTAGAACAGCTCAACATCGCCGCCGGCTCCGGTTCGGGTGAAGACCACGCGCACATGCACTGGCTCGGATGGCAGGGCAACTTCGGCCGAAATCGTGGTGATTTGGGTGGCCACGTAGTTGTACGTGAAGTGGAGCCGGCCGTCGTCCAGAAATACGACGTACCCTCCGGAATGTCCACCATGGGCGGCGATCACACCGCGGGGTGAAGTCTCGGACGTGAGCGCCAGGTCAGCCGCAATGACAAACGATCGATTCTTCAAGTTGGGGGCGAGCGCTTCAGCCAGCGGTCCGACTTGTCCGATGAATTCGTAGCGACTGCGGCGGTAACGTGGATCACCGAATTGACCGGGCTGGTTGTTAAGCGGGAGAACCTGGAACTTGGCTGCCTCCTCCCACCAGAGCGCCTTGAGCTCTTCCAGCTTCTCCGGGTGAGACTCAGACAGGTCGTCCACCTCGGAGAAATCCTCCGCCACATGGTAGAGCTCCCACACGTCTTCCTCGAAGGGCTTCGTCGTGTCCGAGCCGTCGTAGGCGACGAAGGGCGGCGTATGGAAGACCACCGCCTTCCACCCATCGTGGTAGAGGGCGCGCGAACCGAGCATCTCGTAGTACTGGATGAGGTGGGCTCCCTCAGTGTCTTGGTCGTTGAGGGTCGGGGCAAAGCTCACGCCTTCAATGGGCGACTGCTCCACACCGGCGATGGAGCCTGGCGGATCGATCCCGATGAGGTCGAGGAGCGTTGGCAGAACGTCGATGGCGTGCACGTACTGGTGGCGCGTGCCGCCCCCCGTCCCGAGCCGGGCCGGCCAGTGGAAGATGAGGGGATCGGCGACACCGCCTTCGTGGGTGTCCCGCTTGAAGCGCTTGAGCGGCGTATTGCCAGCCCAGGCCCAGCCCCACGGGTAGTGGTTGTTGGCCCTGGGTGTGCCGAGGTCGTCAATCCGCTTGAGGTTTTCCTCCAGGCTCTCGGGGATGAAGTTGAAGAAGTACTGCTCGTTGAACGAGCCCCTCTTGCCGCCTTCAGCCGAAGCGCCGTTGTCACTCATGACGATGACGATCGTGTCGTCGGACTCACCAAGCTCGTCAATGAAGTCGAGCAGGCGGGCCACCTGGGCATCGGTGTGGGTCAAGAAGCCCGCATAGACCTCCATGAGCCTCGCCGCCAGGCGTTGTTCGTCGTCGCTGAGCGTGTCCCACGGCGGGACCCACGAGGGCCGCTCCGAGAGCTGGGTGCCTTCGGGCAACAGTCCAGATTCCAGCTGACGCACGAATACCTCGTCCCTCCAGCGATCCCACCCCTGGTCGAAGTGCCCCCGGTAGCGCTCGATGTAGTTGGCCGGCGCCTGATGAGGCGCGTGGCAGGCACCCGGCGCGAACCACAAAAGGAAGGGTGTCGTCGGCGCCGCCCCCCTGAGATCGGCCAGGTAACGGATGGCGTGGTCCGTCAGGTCCTCGGTCAGGTGATACCCGTCTTCGGGCGAAGAGGGCGGCTCGACCGGATGGTTGTCACACACCAGTTCGGGGTGGAACTGGTCGGTCTCGCCTCCCATGAATCCGTAATAGCGATCAAAGCCGCGACCCAACGGCCACTTGTCGCGTGGGCTGCCGGTCGCCATTTCGGTCGCTGGAGTCAGGTGCCATTTGCCCACGGCGAAGGTGGCGTAGCCCTCCATGCGCAAAATCTCAGAAAGGAAGCCGTTTTCCTTGGGAATGGTGGCGTTGTAGCCCGGGAACCCCGAAGCCAGCTCGACCACCCTGGCCATGCCGTTGGAGTGGTGATTGCGCCCGGTGAGCAGGCAGGCCCGTGTCGGAGAACAGAGAGCGGTCGTATGGAAATTGGCGTAGCGGCGCCCCTGGGAGGCCAGGCGATCGAATGTCGGCGTGGCGATGTCGGAGCCGTACGCCCCGAACTGGGCGTAGCCGACGTCGTCAAGGAGCACGATCACCACGTTGGGCGTCCCGGCCGGCGGCGTGTCGAGTGGGGGCCACCAGCTCTGGGAATCGGCAAATGTCCGACCTATTTGACCTTGGAATTTTTTTGTCATGAGATGGTCAGACTAGAAGCCGTCGCTGGTTGGCGCCTCTGCGCTCATCCGTCGCGCCGGAGGAACGCCACTGCCCCACCGGCGGCGACCACCAGGGCGACCCCCACCATCGAGAGCGCGGCAGCCAGGGCTCCGGCCGGGAACGTCTGATCCGCCGCCAGGTGTCCGCCGCCGATCAGCTCGGTCACCACAGTGTCAGGGCTGGCACCGATGATCCACGGTTGCAGTCCACCCAACAGTCCGCTGGCCGCTTTCGGCAGCAGCAAGGCGACGACCACAAGGGCGATCGCCGCGCTGGGGGATCTTGTGATCAGGCCGACGCTCACGCCAATCACCGCAACGGTGACAATGGCCAAGAGGACACTGGCCAGCGACGCCGGATCGCCCAGTCCGTAGGGACCGGGTGCCCGCACCCCCAGCACTACGAGCCAGGCAATGATCGCTGAGAGCAAGGCGCCGGCGCCCGCCACGGTGGCGGTTGCGCTGAGCTTGGCTCCATAGAGCGTCAGTCGACGCGGCACCGTCGTCAGGCTCGTCACCATCGTCCCCTGGGCGTACTCCCCGGCGGCGATGGTGGCGCTCCACGCCCCGAAGGCCAAGAGGCCGGCCAACGTGCCTGTGGCCGCACCCCTGGTCGATGATTCCCCTGAGCCGAGACCGCCGGTGGATACGACGAGGAACGAAATCACCGGGATCGCCGCCGTAGCCAGCAGGGCGCTGACCCACTGCCCCCTCACGGTGGCAATCTTCAAAAGCTCGGACCGCCAGGCGAATGTCACAGCTCACCCACGACGCTGAGGTAGCGCTCCTCGAGCGGCATCCGTTCCGGATCACTTGGGGCGGCGGTGAGGAATTCCTCCATGGTAGAGGCCACCCGAATCCGACCTTCGCTGATGATGACGACGTCATCGGAGATGACTTCTATCTCCGACATGAGGTGGCTCGAGAGCAGCACGGTACGCCCAGCGTCGGCCAGGGCACGCAGCACCACCCGCAGCCACCGGATAGCGGCGGCATCGAGCCCGTTGTGTGGCTCATCGAGGATGACCACTGCCGGGTCGCCGATCAGGGCGGTGGCCAGGCCCAGCCGTTGGCGCATGCCCAGCGACATCTTGCCCACGGGGACTTCGGCGATGGGGACGATGCCCGCCAGATCGAGGGCGCGCCCGACCGAAGCCCGGGGCAGCCCGTTACTGGTGGCGACCACAGTCAGGTGCCCACGCGCCGTCCGACGCGGATGGGCGGCGTCCGGTGTAAGCAGGGCACCCACGACCCGCACCGGCTGCCGATGGTCGCCAAAGGGACGGCCCCCGATCGTCGTGTGCCCCGAGGTCAGATGGTCGATGCCCAGGATGGCCCGGAGGGTGGTCGATTTCCCGGCGCCGTTGGGACCGAGAAAGGCAGTGACCCGACCAGGGCGAGCGGTAAACGACACCCCGTCGAGGACCGTGACGCCCTCAATGATCTTGGTCGCGTCCTGCACCACGATGGATGCCGCCTGGCCGTCAGCGGTTGCTCCGGGTGTGGTCATTGGTGTTGAGGGGCGTTTCAGGCTTCTGCTACTTGTGTCCGGAAGGCTGGAACACGCCTTCGAGGTGCCAGAGACCGGTGAACCCGTTGAACGGCCCGCCCACAATCAGACTCGTCCACTGGAGGGTAAACGCACCGGTCTTGGCATTGAACGTGCCGGTCGCACTGGACCCGCTCACGGTGGCCTTGGACACGGATCCCAGGTACTGCTTGGATACGTAGCTCCACACCTGCTGCGCCTGCTTCTGGCCAGGAGATCTGGCTCCGGTGTTCCGGATCGGCTTGGGAGCGCCCTGGTTGAAGTTCTGGTTGTTCCACGATGCAGCCCACGAGGACAGGTCCGCCGTGAGCTTCCCGTTCTTCAGCACGACCACCGGCGGCGCACAGGTGGTCTTGGTCTGCGGATCCACCTTGTTGGTTGAAATGCTGAACTTGACGCCGAAGAATTCCGTCGGCGCCGTGATGGCGCCGGCCAGCGAATTCCCTCCGGGGTCAAACGCCGGGGCTGGCTGCGATTGATAGCCGCCGGTGCGGAATCCCCCGGCACTCCCGGGCTCGAGCAGCGTGGCCAGGCCGCCGTCGGCCGCTGAGTTGGCGTTCTTCATGAACGGGCCTTTGGTGGCGTTGGCGCCCGGCTCCAGCATTCGGAACCACGTGCCATTCAGCTGGGGTCCATTGGCGGCGCCTGGGGTCAGCCGGAACAATCCCGTCAGCTGCCGGCCGGAGCCTGCGCTCTGCGCACTCGCCGGAGCAGCCGGCCCCACCAGGCTGGCGCCACCGATCAACAGGAGGGCCAGAACCGTCGCCGTTGTTCTCCTCGGAAATCTCACTGCGTGCTTCATGATGTTTCCTTTCCGCGTCGGGGCACTGCCCCGATCGCCAGGGCGGAACTGACCGCCCCGATGCCCACCAACACCCAGGGAAAGGCCCCCAGCCCCGAGAGCCCGACATCGCGGGTGAGCGAGTTGAGGTCCTCGAGCGCGTTGAAGTTGCTGATGTTGTCGTCAATGACTCCCACCAGCGATGCGAAGTCGGACGATATTCCCGGCCACCCGTGGACCAGCGTGTCGATGGCGATGGCGGACGGTCCGGGTTGTGGCACGCCACGGAAGGTGGTGGACAGCTCACCGTCCACGTTGACCAGCACGATGAAATCCTTCTGCAGCTGCCGGACGTCCTGCGGCGTCATCACGGGAGCCAGGGAATGCAGCATTCGTTGACCAGCTTGAGCTCCACCGAAGAGGTCGCTCACGAGGGGATATACGACGATGGCCACCGAAGCGACCACGACCAGCACCGCCGCCGGTAAAGCACGGCCACGCCGGCCGCCGAGCAGAACGCAGCCGCCGTAGATCGCCACCATCCCGCACGCCACGATGAGGAAGGGGAGACGGTCGAATCCCCCGATCGGGGCCACGTGGTGAAAATCGCCCTGGGCCCCCTTGATGTTCGTGAGGAGATTCGAGGCTTTTCCGACGATGGCGTCCGAGTGGCGACGGAAATCGTCGAGTCCGCTGAACTGGCCCGCGGGGATGTGCTGCGTGCGGTAGACGGCTTGGATCGCAACCGCACCGTTGTGCAGGACGTGAATGTCACGGCCGTACCGGGCGAGCACATCGGATCGCATGTGGGGCGAGAACTGGTTGATCATCTGCTGGCCAGCAGCCGTCTTGCTGAACATGCCCCCGGCGATCGGGCCGAAAACAAGCAGAACACCCAGCGCGAGCAGGGCCACGGCCGGCCCCTTGGGGCGGCGCATGGGTGCCGCGGTGGCGGTGGTGACCGGAGGTGCCGAGGGCAGCTCGAGTGGAGCCAGGGTCTGACCGGGCGCGGTCATGAGGTACCCCACACCCGCGTCCCTGGTGACTCACGTCGAGTCGGTCTCACCACACTCCGCCTTCTCCGTCGTTGTCGCTCGAGTCGCCCCGACTACGGGCCACTCCTTCTTGGTTCCCAATATTCCTGATGATTCAGATAGGGATTACAAAGATTAGTGGCGCATCCGTTCCTTGCCGCCCCGACCTGGTGTTCTCCTCGCTCGGGCGGACCAGAAGCGAGCTCCCAGAAGGAAATGTGCCCTTCCGACTACTAACCTACTAATGTTGATGGGTATAGTCATATTTCCGCCCATCTCACGAAATGACCGAACCATGACAACGTCTTTCGACCACCTGTTGCGGATCCTTGCTCTGCTTGGAAGAAACCTCGACCGGCGAGGTCCTGGTACCCGACGTGCGCACGATGCCCTGACCCGGCTGAAGATGCAGGCGCTGGTGGCCGACCTTTGTGCCCCGCCACAAACCAGGCGTCCTGCTCATCACCCACGACGTGGAGGAAGCGGTGCTGCTGGCCGACCGGTCTTCGTGCTCAAGGATGGTGCGCATCTCACTGAACGTTGCGATAGACCTGCCCCGGCCGCGGCGGGTGGGCGGCCCGGAGTTCGACGCGTTGCGCGATCGCTTCCTCAAGGAGCTGGGAGTGGCGCAGCCCCACTAACGAGAGCACGGAGATCCGATGAACAGACCGAAGAATCTCGTGGTCGTCCTGCTGGACAGTTTGAACAGGCACATGCTCGAGGCCTACGGCCACGACGAGATCGCTTCGCCCAACATCGCCCGCTTCGCCAGCACGGCCCTGCGCTTCACCAGTCACCATGTGGGATCGCTCCCCTGCATGCCGGCTCGCCACGACATTCTGGTGGGTGCCCTGGACTTCCCGTGGCGCCCCTGGGGATCAATAGAAGTGTGGGAGGACAACATTGCCCGGGCCCTGCGCCAGCAAGGTGTCACCACCATGCTGGCCTCGGACCACCCACATCTCTTCGAGGTGGGCGGGGAGAATTACCACACTGACTTCAACGCCTGGCAGTACCTGCGCGGCCACGAGAGCGACCCGTGGCACACGACCGCAGATCCGACCTGGGTCGGTACGCCAGCTCTCGAAGCCGAGCGGGGGGAGCTCCATCACGCCTACGACGACTCCCGCACCTACTTTCGATTGGAAGAGGACTATCCCGGTCCCAAGACCATGTCGGCTGCGGCGCAGTGGATTCGCACCTCCGCGTCAGCTCACGATCGTTTCTTCCTCTTCGTAGACGAATTCGATCCACACGAACCCTTTGACACCCCTGCCCCGTACGCCCGTATGTACGACGACGACTGGGACGGTCCCCTCTCCATCTGGCCGCCCTATCTGATCGATGCCGTGGCCAGCGGCCGCCTGGACGCCGGCAAGGCTCGCCACATCCGAGCCAACTACGGCAGCAAGTTGACCATGATCGACCGCTGGTTCGGGCATCTCATCGACGCCATTGAGGAGCAGGGGCTGACCGAGTCGACGGGAATCATCCTGTGCACTGACCACGGGCACTTCCTGGGCGAGCACGACATCTTCGGCAAGCCGGCGGCGCCGATCTACAGCGAGCTGGGACGGATCCCGCTCCTCGTGCGCTGGCCCGGCCAGGCACCCCGTGACATCGACGCACTGACCACCTCGGTCGACCTCCACGCCACCATCGCCGATGTCTTCGCAGCCACCATTGAGCACCCGACCCATGGGCGCTCGCTTCTCCCCCTGCTCGAAGGCACGGCCCGCTCAGTGCGCGAGTTTGCCCTCTTCGGCTATTGGGGTCGCCACGTAGGGATCACCGACGGGCGGCACCGCTACCTGCGCGGCTGCGGAGAGACGAACTTCCCCCTCTCCATGTGGTCCAACCGCTGGTCCACCATGCCGATCCCAGCCTTCCCGCACATCCGCCTGCCCCGGCCCGATCTACGGGCCACCCTGGAGGAGATGCCCGGGACCGGAGTGCCGGTGATCCGCCAACCCTTTGTGCCCGGTGATCAGCTGCCCTTCTGGGCCGGGCATCTGCCACCGTCGGATTCCTATCTCTTCGACACCGATCAGGACCCGTTCGAGGTGGAGAACACGGTGGGCTCCCGGACCGAAGCCCACATGCTGGAGGCATTGGCCAGCGAACTGAGGAGCATTGACGCACCGGCCGAAACCCTCGAACGTGTAGGTGTGGCCTGATTGGGGCATCATCGAAACGTATGGAATCTCATCCTTGCGTGACGCGAGAGGAATGGCTGACAGCCCGCCTCAATCTGCTCAAAGCCGAAAAGGAACTGACGCGCCAGATCGACGAAGTGTCCCGGCAGCGCCGAGAGCTGCCCTGGACGCGAGTGCAGGACGACTACCGGTTCGACACCGAGAACGGTGAGGCATCGCTGGCCGACCTCTTTGGTGGTCGCTCGCAGTTACTCATCTACCACTTCATGCTCGGTCCGGGCTGGGAGGAGGGATGTCCAAGCTGCTCCGCTCTGATCGACGGCGTAACCGGCAGCATCCCGCACCTGGAAAACCATGACGTCGCTTTTGTCGTCGTCTCGCGCGCCCCGCTCGAGGAGATTCAGGCCCACCAGAAGCGCATGGGCTGGGATGTCCGGTGGGTCTCGTCCTTCGGCAGCAGCTTCAATTTCGACTTCCACGTCTCCATTGATGCGGCGGTCGCTCCGATTGAGTACAACTACAAGGGACAGGCCCAACTCGAGGCCGAGGATGTGGCCTGGCGCGACTGGTCGGGCGAGCAGCCCGGGGTGAGCGCATTCGCCCGCGCTGGGGACGAGGTCTGCCACACCTACTCCGCCTATTCTCGAGGCGTGGACGCGCTTTGGACGATGTGGCAGTGGCTCGACCGTGCGCCACTGGGGCGCAATGAAGGCAACCTCTCGTGGTTCCATCGGCACGACGAGTACCCGGTGCACGCCCCCTGAGTCCGGATCAGATGAAATTCGGCTCGTACTTGTACTTGTGCACCTTGAGAATGGTGGTGGGTTCCACCCTGTCCACGCCTTCAAGCGTCCGCAGGCGGTGATTGACGAAGTCCCACGCCTCTTCGCTGCTCGTGGCCAGTACCTCGAGGATCAGATCACAGCGACCGAACGCCGTAGCCACGTATCCCACCTCGGGCAGATCGACCAACGCAGCCACGACGTCGTCGTGATGGCCGGGATGCAGATGCACCATGACCACCACGAGCATTGACTGACCGAGCGCGGAAGGATCGACCAGCGCCAAGAAACGCAGGACCTCGGCGTCCTTGAGGCGGCGAACCCGACTCCGCACGGTGCCCTCTGATGTTTCGAGGACGCGGGCTATTTCCCGGAATGATCGGCGCCCGTCCTCTTGCAGCAGTCGCATGATGTCCCGATCGAGTTGGTCTATTGCGATCTGCTCAGCCACAGCCCGATGGTACAAGCATCCCTTTCACCCACCCCTGATGGCAGCGGTTCCCCGCTAGGCAGGATCGGGCATCATGGCCGGCACACTGGCCGGGGCCTTGGTCCGGGCCATGAGACGCTCCATGGCAACGTAGACGCCAGCCGCCAATGTAAAGCCGACATAGGGAGAGAGGTCGGCGCCATCCAACGCCACTGATATCGGTCCGTGCCAATACGTGGTGTCAGCGCACAGGAAAGCGGCCACACCGCCGGCGAGTATGGCCACCACGCCGGGACCCACCACCTTGCCTACAGCCGAGAGCCGGATGAACTGATCACGGGACGGCGTCGACTTGTCCTTGTTCCAGTGCATCACGATGTAGGCCATGAACACACCGGCGTAGGGAGCCAACCAGACCTCGGAGAGGACCAGAAAATTGTTGAGCGTGGTGAGAAAGTTGCTGACGAAGATGGCGTAGAAGGTCAATCCTCCGCCCACTATGCAGTCAAGCAACACGGTGCGTGAACGCCGGGCTTTGACCCCGATCGCCTGCAGGGCCAAACCGGAGGTGTAGATCCCCATGGCGTTGTTGAAACTGGTGCCAACGACGATGAGGACCAGGAAGATCGGGTAGAACCACCCGGACATGATGGCCTTCATGGACGTCTGGGGATCCGCCATGTTGACGACCGTCCCAGCCAACACGCCGGCGATGCCCAGGAAAGCTGAAGAGAGGTAACCACCCAGTGCCGTCCAGCCGAGCACGGCCCACCGGGACGCATCTTGCGGGAGATAGCGGGCATATTCGGCCGGCACATTGACCCAGGTAAGTGGGCCAGAGGCGATCAACGTCAGTCCGAGAAACACGGTGGCCAGCGACGCACCGCCGTGGAGCGGCGAGGACGGGTGATAGCCGAACTTGGCATGGTCCAGGATGAAACCGAACAGGACGACGGCGGCCACGCCCATGACGGCGGCAAAGATGGATGTGGCCCGCACGATGGTGGCATGCCCCAAAATACTGAGGGTGAAGGTGCCGATGGCCACTATGAGGAGGACGATCACCTTCAGGAACGTCGTGACGTGGATGCCGGCATCGGCCAACAAAGCGAACCCGGCGAGGGCGCCGATGGACAGATTGATGGCTTCGAAGCAGACGATCAGGACCCACGTCAGACCGGCGCCAAAGAATCGGTTGCCGGCCGATCCGTACATGAGTTGCGAGATGTTCACGGTTGACGTGCCGAAGGTCGGGCCCGTGGTGGCGATGGCCCCCACCAGGAAGTACAGAAGGTTTCCAATGAGGACGACCGCAATCGCCTGCACCAGGGTCAGACCGAAGAGGATGAGCAGCCCGCCGAAGAGTATGTAGAGGTACGACAGGTTCGAGGTGAACCACAACGTGAAAAGTTCTCTCGGACGGCCGTGCCGTTCATCCGGGTCGATGAAATCGATGCCCTTGACTTCGACGTGCCCTGCCTCATCCATCACGTGCGGCGGCGGTGCTGTAATCGTCATCGTCCTCGCTCCTTTCGTTTCAGATTCCGTCAGTGCCTGCAGTTGCTCAGACCGACACCAGGGCGGAGGCGGCGACGGCCCGCAAGATGTCGCTCGAGACGATCTTTCGTCCGCCAGAACACAGATTGCGGAGAAGCAACATGGAGGCGTCGTGGTCTTCGAGACTCGTGCCGGCCGTGCAGTCCTCCACAACGCGCACATGGAAGTCGCGTTGCCACGCCTCACCGGCCGTCCAGTGAACGCATACGTCGGACGACACTCCACAGATCACGATGGTGTCGATCCGGTCTCGCTTGAGGAGGAGCTCCAGCTCCGTGCCCAAAAAGCAGCTGTAGCGGCGCTTGTCCACCACCATTTCGCCCGCCAGTGGTTGAAGTTCGTCAATGATCTCCATGCCCATGGTGCCCTCGACCGTGTGGATCGGGACGTGGTAGTTGGGATCAGCCTCCAGGCCGGCATCGGCCAGGTGCGGTCGGTGCACTTCCCTCGTGAAGATCACCGGGAGGCCGGCGCTGCGAAATGCCGCGATGAGCTCAGCAGTGGGGACGATGGTGTCCTCGGCTCCGATGTTGTAACAGGACCCCGTGGTGTCCATGAAGTCGTGCTGCATATCGATAAGCAGGAGACCGGGCGAGCCCACGAGCATCACCTCGTCGGGCAAGGGAGGCAGGCCTGCCGAACGACCAATTCCTGACGACTCCAACATGAGGGGCACTCGCTTTCCGTATTCCGAGGGAGACTTCGACCACGAGCTGGTGGACCGAAGAGACCGCTTGGAGGCACGGTACGGAATTTCTGTGTCACTGCGATTTCCTCAATGTTACGAACGTAATAACTCACTTTGCGTTATCTCTCTGCCTTGCTTCTACGAATTGCGCAGCCTAACGTCGCCCCCCATGCTGGTTGGAATGAGCCGAGGTCAGTCGGAGGACGGGCACAGCGCTCAGAAACGGCGCCATGTCGGAGACTGAAGCCGTGAACAACCTGGCCAGTGGCACCGCTCCCCCCGTCGTGGCCATCACCGGGGCCACTCGCGGCATAGGCCAGGCCGTGTCGATGCGCTTTGCGCAATCGGGGGCCCAGCTGGCACTGTGCGATCTGGTCGCGCTGGAAGAAGAGGCCCGAACAGCCATCGACCAGAGCGGCGCTCCCTCCCCACTCGAGGTGGTGACCGACGTCAGCGATCCGGTGGCCGCCCGGTCATTCATTGACCAGACGCTGAACGCCTTCGGTCGGATCGACGTGCTGATTACCTGCGCCGGCATCTTGCACTACGGCCCCAGCGAATCGGTCTCGCCCGACAACTGGGCCACCGTCCTGGCGGTCAACCTGACCGGCACGTTCACCTGCATTCAAGCCGCCCTGCCCGCCATGCTGCACCAAGGGGCGGGGCGCATCATCACGATCAGCTCGGAACTCGGCCTGACCGGTCGGCCCGAGTATGCGGCCTACTGCGCTTCCAAGGGCGGGGTGATCGCTCTGACCAAGGCCCTGGCCCGTGAGTATGTGGGTCGGGGCATTCTCATCAATTCGGTGGCACCGGGCCCCGTCCTGACCGATTTGCTCATCAACAGCCCCGAATACGACGCCTCGAGCCAGCCCGACCTGCCCATCGGACGCTTCGGCACGCCCGAAGAGATCGCCGCCATGGTCCACGCCCTCGCCGGCGAGGCCGGCACCTTCGTGGTCGGTCAGATCATCAGTCCCAACGGTGGAGCCGTCATTTAGCGTCACTGCCGTGAAGGCACCATGACCGCAGCGGTGCCGCTGGCCGACATGGGGCTCTTGGTCGGCGCCGGCGTGGTGGCCGGCGTGCTCGGTTCGGCCGGTGGCATCACGTCGCTGATCTCCTATCCGGCCATTCTGGCCGTGGGCATCGCGCCATTGCCGGCCAACGTCACCATGGCGGTGGCCTTCGCCGCCTGTTGGCCGGGCTCCGCATTGGGCTCGCGACCGGAGCTCGTAGGTCAGGGTCCCATGCTGCGCCGGTGGGCGCCGCTAATTGCCCTCGGTGGCGTGTGCGGGTCGATCCTGCTTCTCTCCACCCCGGACCGGATCTTCGGCCGCATCGTCCCGTTCCTGCTGGCCCTGGCCGCATTGACTCTGTTCTTCCAGCCGCAACTCACCTCCTGGCGGAGGGGCTTCTTCAATCGCCACGGCCGCCTGCTCCTCCCGGTGGGTCTCTTCGGTGTCTCGCTCTACAGCGGGTACTTCGGCGCCGGGTCGGGGGTCATGGTGCTCTTGCTCATACTGCTCATGGTCGACCAGGAACTCACCCGGGCCAACGCATTGAAGAACATGCTGCTCGGTGTGGCCGACGCGGTGGCGGCGGTGATCTTCATCGTGTGGGGGCCGGTGAACTGGCGGGCCGCCATCCCCATGGCCATCGGTCTCCTGGCCGGCAGCATGGTCGGTCCGTCGCTCACCCGGCGCATGCCGGGCACCGTCGTCCGGGTGCTGGTGGCCTGCTGCGGCCTGGCCCTGGCCATCAGGCTCTGGATCGTGCCGGCGTGACCATCGGACTCAGACGCGTCAGGACCCGAAGGTGGACCCGATCCATTCGGGCAACCGCGCCGCCTTGCCGTCGCCGTCCACGCATCCGTGCACGGTGACCGCCGTCGCCCGCACCTCTCCACCAACCGTCAGGAGATAGGCGATCTGGAATGTGGTCCGGGTCACCGCACCAGCCATCAGGTGCACGTTGACCAGTTCGTCGAAGCGCAAGGCACGCCGGTACTGCACCGCCACTTCGAGGACCGCCATGTCCCGGCCCTGGGCCCGTACATCGGTGTAGGGATGTCCCAGTTCCTGCAGGTAGGCCACCCTGGCCTCTTCAAGGTAGGGCAGGTAAGCCGCGTGGTGAATGATCCCCATGGCGTCCGTCTCGGCGAACCGGGTCCGCAACTGGTGAGAGAAGGCGTAGTCATTGGCCACCCGCGACGGCTGGAGGGACTGGCGCACGCCCTACCGGCTCGCTGGTGGGCCGGCCGTGTTCCCCCGCGCTGCCGCCGCCAGCTCCTGCACCTTGCCCAGGTTGAAGATGGCGAACTCGCCTTCAGCCTCGACGGTTACTTCGCCTCGCTGCACAATGCGGCCCAGGCTGAAAACGCGCCGCTCGGTCACTTCGGTAACCCACCCTTCGAACAACACGTCCTCATTGAGCAGGGTGGGGCGCCGAAAGCGCGTATTGAGGCGCACGGTCGGACCGGTGGCGCCGGCCACGGCATTAGCCGCGGTGAGCACCAGGTCGAAGGTGGCGGCCAGGGCGGAGCCATGCACACAGCCCGGCGCCCCTTCGTAGGCCACGGTGAAGACGGCGTGCCCGAATGCCTTGGGTGGATCGAAGGAAAGCGTCACCGGGACGGCCAACGGGTTGAAACGACCGACGATCGGATCGAACGGCATGGATCCCCCCAGGGGTGCCTCGGGTGCTGGCGCGTCGGGCGGTGGGGCGCAGAAGCGCGGGAAGGGCTCGGCGGGGAGGAGCTCCTCCAGGCGGTCAGCCACCGCGGCCAACTGCGCCGTCAGCTCGGCGGTCTCCTCGGGGGACGGGGCCGAGGTCACCGAGAGGGCGATGAGCCGGCGCAACTCCTCCGCCATGTCGTAGGCCTCGGGCTGGCGGCCGCGCAGGCCCGGATGATGCTCGAAGGACTCTTTGATCTCGCTGGTCACAATGCCGCGAACAGTACCCCCGACCATCCAGACCTCGACACTTCGGTCCTTCACGCCAAACGGACCCTGACACTTCTCCTCATAACATGCACGAATGGCCACCGATCATGCAGTGCAGTTCACCAGCGGGAGTCCCGACACAATCCTCGACCCGCTGGCGCCGGAGGTCTCGGAGGCGCTGGACGCGGCGTTGGCCCTCCCTTCCGATCAGCAGCACGCGGCGGTCTCTGCCGTGGCCGCGGCCGATCCGCGCTGCCTGCAGGCCTGGGCCACCCTGGCCGAGCTGGCCCGAGAGCCCATTGAGCAGTACGCCTTCGCCCGGGTGGGCTACCACCGGGGGCTCGATGCCCTGCGGGCAGCCGGCTGGCGAGGCTCGGGTTACGTGCGCTGGCGCCATGAGTCGAACCGGGGCTTCCTGCGGGCCCTCCATGCGTTGCAGAAGGCGGCAGGGAGCATCGGCGAGGCCGAAGAAGAGCTGCGCTGTGACCTTTTCCTGCGCCAGCTCGACCCCGAGTGGAACGGGGCCGCACTGTAGTTAGAGGGTCTAACTGTATGATGGTCGAAGTGTCTCTTGCCCCTTCCTCCGTGACCGTTGCCCCAACGGACAGTGACGTCCCGAGCATCGGCACCTACGGCCGCGTCACGGCCTGGCTGTCCAAGCGGGTCGAAGTGGCCCTGTCCCAGATGGATCTGACCCTGCCGCAGTACCGGGTGCTGGGCATCCTGGCCGAGGGTTCGGCCGCCTCCTCGGGTTTGGCCGACCGTCTGGCCGTCCGCCCTCCGTCCATCACCGCCATCATTGACGGGCTGGTGGCCCGGGGTCTGGTCGACCGGTCCCAGGTGGACAGCGACCGTCGCCGCATCCGGCTCCGCCTCACCGAGGCGGGCGAGCGCACGGTGGCCGAGGCCAACCGGTCCGTGGACGAATACCTGGCCTCCATCGCCCGCTGCCTGCCCAGCAGGGACGAAGCGCGCGCCCTGCGGGCCCTCGAGCTGTGGGGACGGGCCTTGACGACCTTCCACAAGACGGGCAGCGATCCCCAATGAGCACTACCGAAGAACAGACGACAGGCATGCCCTCCGACGACGAGCGGCACAACATTGCCGCCACCGGAGCGCTCGCCACGGCGGAGCGCCGGCACCCACTGGCTTCCTTTGTCCCCATGGGGGTCACCAGCCGGTACGAAGCCCCCAAGGCCACGGTGGATCCCGATACCACCAAGTCGTGGCTGCGCCGGGCCTACCCGATCGTGGCCTCGCACAAGCGGTCGTTCCTGACGGCCATCATCCTTTCCTTTGTGGGTCTGGTGCTGCAGGTCCAGGTGCCGCAGCTCCTCAGCGATGCCATCGACAACTCGCTCATCGGCCACACGGTGCCCCTGCACTTCTACGTCGAGTGGGTGGTCGTCCTCGGCCTGGTCGGCGGGATCGCCGGTTACATCTCGCGCACGTCGCTGTTCAAGGTGGCGTACAACATCGAATTCGACCTGCGCAACGGGATATACGAACACCTGACCCGCATGTCGTTCCCCTTCTATGACCGGGTCCAGTCCGGACAGCTGATCTCCCGGGCCAACTCCGACATCCGCTCCGTCCAGATGTACCTCACGTTCGCCCCGATGATCCTCGTCCAGTGCTCGATCGCCATCGTGGCCTTCGGCTACATGCTGGCCACCAGCGTGCCGTTGGCCCTGATCGCCATGGTCACCATGCCGTTCATCTATTGGACGGGCGTGCGCATGCGCCGGGTGCTCTTCCCGGTCTCGTGGCTGATCCAATCCCGGCTGGCCGAGGTGGCCACGGTGGTCGACGAGAACGTCAACGGCGTGCGAGTCGTGAAGTCATTCGCAGCCGAGGAGCAGCAACTACAGCAACTGGCCACGGCGGCCGACAAGGTGCAGTGGGGCTACATCAAGGACGCCGATCTGCGCGCCCGCTTTTCGCCGCTCATTCAGAACCTGTCTCAAGTCGGATTGGTCATTGTCCTGGTCTTTGGCGGCTACCTGGTGATTCACGGTCACCTCGAGGTCGGCGCCATCGTCAAGTTCAACTTCTACCTCCTCATGATGCAGGCGCCCTTCATGATGCTGGGCATGCTGATCATGATGGGCCAGCGCGCCGCGGCGTCGGCCGAGCGTATTTACGAGATCCTGGACGAGCAGGCCACCATCGTCGACCGACCCGGTGCGGTCGACCTGCGGGACAGCCAGGGAGACGTCCGCTTCGAGCAGGTCGGGTTCGCCTACGGCACCGACAGCCGGGTGGCCCTGTCGGTCGAAGACGGCGGCAACCCCAACGTGCTGTCGGACTTCAACCTGCATCTGCACTCGGGAGAAACCGTCGCCCTGGTCGGACGCACCGGCAGCGGCAAGTCAACGGTGGCTCGGGTCCTGGCCCGCTTCTATGACGTCACCGAGGGCACCGTCTACGTCGATGACCACGACGTACGCGACCTCACACTGACCAGCCTGCGCGCCAACATCGGCGTGGTGCTGGACGAGTCCTTCCTCTTTTCCATCTCCATCCGGGACAACATCGCCTACGGACGACCCGATGCCTCCCTGGAAGAGGTCATCGCCGCTGCCACGGCGGCCGGTGCCGACGGGTTCATCCGCCGGCTGGCCGACGGCTACGACTCGGTCGTCGGCGAGCGCGGCTACACGCTGTCGGGTGGCCAGCGGCAACGCATCGCCATCGCGCGGGCTCTGCTCATCAACCCGCCCATCCTGATCCTCGATGACGCCACCAGCGCCATCGACGTCAAGGTCGAGCAGCGGATCCATTCCGCCTTGCGCGTCCTGATGGAGGGACGGACCACGCTGATTGTGGCGCACCGCCTCTCCACCATCAGCCTGGCTGACCGGGTGGTCCTGCTCGACGAGGGCCGCATCGTGGCCGATGGCACCCATGACGATCTCTTGCTCTCCACCCCCCTGTACTCCGAGATCCTGGCCCAGGCCGCCGCGGTCGACGAGGAAGAGGGCGAGATCGAGATCGACATCGACATCGCCACTACTCCCGACGGGGGCCACTGATGTTCGGCGGCGGTGCGGGCATGGGGCCGCCGATCGGCGGCGGCGGACCTCCGGGACAGGCCCAACCCGGCCTGCCCTTTGGCGGCATCCCACCCGAACTGCAGGCCGGCGTCGATCTGCTCCTGACCGAAGAGCCCGAGCGCGATGCCTCCGACATCACGTTCTCCCAACAGCCGTCCCCCGACGAGCAACGCCATCTGAGCCTGCGCGGGTTGCTGATGGTGTACCCCGGCATGTTGGGTCTGGCGGTCGCCCTGGTCGGCATCATCAGCTTGTCCACCCAGCTCGGCCCGAAGCTCACCGGTATCGCCATCAGCGACGGACTGGTACCCGGCCACTACCGGTTCGGCCTGATCATCTTCATCGCGGCCATCTACTTGCTCTCGGTCATCGTCTCGTCCGTGGCCCAGTGGGCGCAGGTCCGGGTCACCGGTCGACTGGCCTCCTGGGTCATGAACGACCTACGGGTCACCATCTTCCGTCACCTGCAGCGTCTGTCACTTGACTTCTTCACCGAAGAGAAGGCCGGCGTGGTCATGAGCCGGATGACCAGTGACATCGAGAACCTGCAGCAATTGCTCCAGGACGGACTGGCCCAGTTCGCCATTCAGGGCCTCACCATGGTCGTCATCGCCGTCTTCTTGTTCACTACGAACGTGCGCCTGGCCTTCATCACCATCGTGGTGGTCCTGCCTCCGCTGATCGTCATGTCGATCTGGTTCAAGCGGGCCTCCGAGCGGGGCTACGACAAGGTGCGCGACGGGATCGCCCTGGTCCTGGCTGATCTCTCCGAGAGCCTGCAGGGTGTGCGCATCGTGACGGCCCACAATCGCCAGCGCCACAACGTGGTCCATCACCGCAATGTGGTCGGCCAGTACCGCGACGCCAACTACTACACCGGTCGCATCAACGGTGTCTACGGTCCCGGCTCCCAGCTGCTCGGAGTGTTGGGACAGGTCATCATCCTGGCCGTCGGCGGCAACATGTACCTGCACCACCAACTCAGCATCGGCGGCCTGACGACGTTCTTCCTCTTCGTGAACCGCTTCTTCCAGCCCATTCAGCTGCTGGTGCAGCAGTACAACTCGTACCAGCAGGGCCAGGCCTCGGTCATCAAGCTCCGCGTCCTATTGGAGAACACACCCACGGTCACCGAGAGCCCCGACGCCGTGGAGTTACCCCCCATCGTGGGCGAGATCCGGTTCGATCATGTGTCCTTCGGCTACAACGCCGACGTGCCGGTCCTCGAGGACGTCGACCTGACCATTGCCCCCGGCGAGACCGTCGCCTTCGTGGGCGCCACCGGGGCGGGCAAGTCGACCATGGCGAAGTTGGTCACCCGCTTCTACGACCCGACGGCCGGTCGGGTGCTCATTGACGGCTACGACCTGCGCACGGTGACGATGCGTTCGTTGCGCAGCCAGCTGGGCGTGGTCCCCCAGGAGCCCTTCCTCTTTGCCGGCACCATCCGCGACAACATTTCGTTCGCCCGCGCGGGCGCCGCCGACGACGCCGTCTGGGAAGCGGTCCGCACCGTCGGCCTGACCGAGCTGATCGCCCGTCTCCCCTTCGGGCTGGACACCGTGGTGCACGAACGCGGCCAGTCACTCTCTTCGGGTGAGCGCCAGCTCATCGCCCTGGCCCGGGCCTTCATGGCCCAACCGCGGGTCCTGGTACTGGACGAGGCCACCTCCAATCTGGACCTGCAGTCCGAGACCATGATCGAGGCCGCCCTCGACGTGCTCCTGCAGCAGCGCACGGCTGTGCTCATCGCCCACCGTCTTTCCACCGCCATGCGGGCCGACCGCATCGTCGTGGTGGGCGAGGGCCGCATTCTCGAAGTGGGCTCGCACGATGAACTGGTGTCTCTGGGCGGGAACTACGCCGAGATGTACGCCACGTGGATCTCGCAGTCACACGCCGCCTGAGCGCTCAGCCGGTCTGCACCGCCGCATTGAGGCCGCTCCAGAAATCCTGAATAAGGGGCGGGGGTTCGGGCGAGGTGGCGGCCCGTTGGGTGAAGACGATCCCGGTCACTCCGTTGGTCAGGTTGGAGCGCCACGAGGTGCCCGTACCGCCGTCCCACCCGATGCCACCGGGGAACGGCTGATCCGTGGCGTCGGCGCCGGGCACCCGGAGGCCGAGACCCCAGCCCCCTCCGCGACCCAGGAACAGTTCGGATGCTTCCCGTTGGGCCGCGGTCAACCGGTCGGTGGTCATCAATGTCACTGATGCCGCCGAGAGGATCCGCTCACCTCCTCCCGTGCCTCCGGCCAGCAACATGCTGACGAAGGACCAGTAGTCGTCCATAGTCGAGACCAACCAACCCGACGCATCGAGAAAGGACGGCGCCGTACTCCACCAGCTGTCGGCGGGACGGTCGAGTACCGACAACGCACCCGTCTCCCCATCGGGTTGGTACTGGGTGGCCAGGCGGTGCAGCTGGTCGGTCGGCACGACAAAGCCGCTGTCCTTCATGCCGAGCGGCGCGAAGATCCGCTCCTCGAAGAGCACATCTAGCGGTTGGCCCGAGGCGCGGGCCAGCAGCACACCCAGCACCTCGGACGACGTGTTGTAGAGCCACTGCTCGCCCGGTTGGTACATGAGCGGCATCGCCCCCAGAGCGCTGATCCAACTGTCCGCCGTGTGGGACCCCGGCGGCCACGGTGGGCCACCGATGCTCTTGAGGTCAGCCACTGATTCGGCCCGTTGAATCGGGTACGTGTCCGGCGGCGCCATCACCGAGCCGAAGCCCATCCGGAAGCTGAGCAGGTCCTCCAGGGTGATCGACCGGTCCGCCGGTACCGTGTCGTCGAGGTCGGCCCCGAGACTGCGCAGGACCTGGCGGTCGGCCAACTCGGGTACGAGGTCGTCGATCGTCTGGTCCAACTCCAACACACCGTCGTCGACGAGCGCCATGGTGGCCACGGCCGTGATCGGCTTGGTCAAAGAGGCAATCCGGAAGATGGTGTCCCGGGCCAGCGGGGGGTCATCCTCGAACGATGCCGTCCCGTAGGTATCGACATGGACTGCATCACCGCAGGCCACCAGGGTGGCCAGGCCGGGCACGGCACCCGCCTCGACATGGCCCTGCATGGCCTCCCGCAGCCGGGCCAGCCCATCAGTTGAGAACGTCGTCATGCGCTACCTCCGGATCGTGTTCCAGTGGAGACGCCGGTAGCGGCCCCGCATTATCGGTGCCGATCAGTCGACGCGGCTCCACTGGCGCAGGGTCTGACGGTACTGCGCATCCCATTCGTCATAGCGCTCCCGCAATCGCCGTCCGGGCCATGAGGGGGGCACCAATTCCGCCGGCAGGAGTGGGTCGGCCTGCAGATGCCGGAGCACGGCGGCGGAGAGCTCGAAGCCGGGAGCCAGGGCGTCGGGATGGTCCGGAGTCACGTGGTCGAGCTGGACCAGCAGATGCTCAGCCCCGGCGGACCAGGCCGACAGGTCCCAGAGTTGGTCGACCATTCGCTGGGGCTCCGGCGGCCGCGCCGCCATCAGTTCGACATCATCGATCTGCTCATCGCCCAGGCGCACCGGCACGTTGTCCGGACGCAGCCACACGCCTTCGCGCAGTTCGGCCAGCCGGGCATAGGTCAAGGCGCGGCGACGGGCCGCCCGCACGTCGGCCGTGCTGCCCGAGGTGGTGACCACGGCCAACCACCATTGCCCGTCATAGGGAGCCGTCAAGCCCGAGCGGCTGGCCGATTGACGGGACTGGCGCCGCACCAGGTGGCCGGCCAGGCCATAGACCCCGGCACCGTCGGTGGTGACTTCGCCCGCTGTGGCCATGCGGCTGAGGGCCACCCTCGCCCGGTTCTCACTGATGCCGAAGAGGCCGGTCAGACGGACCAGCTGGGCCACCGGCAGCTCGGGTGGATCCATGCCCAGCAGGGCGCTGGCCATGACCGAGCGGGCGGTCAGCGGGGTATTACCTTCTTGCGTCACTTGTCGCAATATAGTAATATGAAGGCATGGCCGCCACCATGGTGCCCGATATCGCCGCCCGACCGGACGTGCTCCCCAGCGAGCGCCTGCTGGTCAACGGGATGGCCATCCCCGAGATCCGGCCGGCCCTGCGCAAGATCAACAACGCCCGCAACGCCCTCACCGTCATGATGGTGTGGTTCTGGGTGATCGTCATCGTGGGCGGCGCTGTCTGGCTGAACAGCTGGTGGAGCTTCCTGATCGCCTTCGTCCTCATGGGCCCCATCTACGCCCGCTTCGCCATTCTCATGCACGAGTCGGCCCACAAACTCCTCTTCTCGGGCAAACGGTGGAACGACTGGATCGGCATGTGGCTCATCGCCTACCCCGTCTTCACGCCCGTGCAGCTCTATCGCCGGGTGCACTTCGCCCATCACAAGGACGAGTTCGGGCCCAACGAGCCCGACATGGCCTTCTACGGTCCCTACCAGTGCACCCGGGCCGCCCTACGCCGGCGCCTCTTCCGCGATGCGGTGGGCATCTCGGGCTGGAAGAACTTCGTCCCGCTGGTCAAAAACACGCGGTCGAAGCCGTTCCGACCCATTGGCCTGTCCATCTTCGGGGTCCAGGCCGTGCTCTGGGCCGTGTCGTGGCTGGCCACCGGACGCTGGTGGATCTATCCCGTGCTGTGGTGGCTCCCGTGGATGACCCAGTGGCGGGTCATCAACCGCCTGCGCTCCATCGCCGAGCACGGTGGGATGGAACGCAGCAAGGACCGTCGGGCCACCACCCACAACGTGCGCCAATCACTGCCGGCCCGCTTCTGGTTCGTTCCTTACAACACGGGGTGGCACCTGGCCCACCATGTCGACATGGGTGTCCCCTGGCGCAATCTGCCGGCCTTCCACGCCGAACTGGAGCGGGCGGGCTACGTCACCGATGCCATCACCTACCCCAACTACCGCGCCCTCTGGAAGGCGTTGTCGGGCGCCGAGGCGGCCTGAGCCTCAGTCGTCCAGACCGAGCCCGCGCCGCAATGCGACGGTGCTCTCCTTCTGCGCCCGCCTGGATACGGCGGCCGACGTGACCAGAGCAGAGCCGTGATAGGTGCCGGGAAATTGGTGCAACTCCACCGAGACACCGGCCTGCAACAGCCCCAGCGCGTAGAGGATGCCCTCGTCACGTAACGGGTCGTTTTCGGCCGTGGAGATGTAGGCCGGCGGGAGTCCCGAAAGGTCACGCGCCCGAGCCGGGGCGGCGTAAGGCGAGACCTCATCCGGGTCAGCCTCGGGGCCCAAGTAGGCCCGCCAGCTCTGCACCGCCAGGGGCTGGTTCCAGATGGGTGAATCGACAAAGCGCTGCATCGAAGGAGTGGTGAGCCGGTCGTCCAGCTCGGGGATGTGCAACATCTGGAAGCAGATGGCCGGACCGCCCAGGTCGCGGGCCAGCAAGGTGGTGGCGGCTCCGAGCCCTCCCCCGGCGCTCGTCCCCACTACCGCAATGCGCTCGGGGTCGACCCCGAGCTCGCCGGCCGGGTCGGCCGCGAAGGAGAGCGCGGCATAGCAATCGTGGAGCCCGGCCGGGAACGGGTGCTCGGGGGCCAAGCGGTACTCGACCGAGACGACAACGGCGCCGGTGTTGATCGACAGCATCGCCGCACCGACGTGTTCCGCTTCGACGCTGCCGATGATGAAGCCGCCGCCATGAATGAGCACGACGGCCGGGGCCGCGGCGACCCGATCCTTGGGTCGGTAGATGCGCACGCCCACGTCGGGATCGCCCTCCCACCCGGGCACGAAGCGGTCCTCAATGTCGAGCGTGTCGATGCCGGGGATCTCTGAGCGCAGGGCCAGCAGCATCGCCTCGAACCCGGCTCGGGCGGCCACCGGATCGGCCAGATCCAAGACGGGGAGCAGCTCGAGGACGACCTCCAGTTCTGGATCGATCATGGTCCCCCCTCGACGTCGACTATTTGGGCTGCATGCGAATACCGGCGTCGATGCGGATCGACTCGGCATTCATGTACGAGTTGCTCAGGAGCTCCAGGGCCAGGGTGGCGAACTCGGGCGAGTAGCCCAGGCGCTTGGGGAACAGCACGTCCTGGGCCAGCTTGGACTTGAACGCTTCGGATCCCTCGCCCGCCCCGTAGATGGGCGTATCGATGAGGCCGGGAAGGATGGTGTTGACCCGGATCCCCACCACGGCCAGGTCGCGGGCCACGGGCAGGGTCATTCCGACCACGCCGCCCTTGGAAGACGAGTAGGCGGCTTGGCCGATCTGGCCGTCTTCGGCGGCCACCGAGGCGGTGTTGACGATGGCACCCCGGCACCCGTCGACATCGGGCTCGTTGAGGCTCATCTTCGTGGCGGCCAGGCGGATGCAGTTGAAGGTGCCGACCAGATTGATCTCAATGACCTTGCGGTACACGTCGAGGTCCGCCGCCGAGGCGTAGTCGCCGTCCTTGCCGATGGTGCGGGTGGCCCAGCCGATGCCGGCGCAGTTGACCAGGGACTTGAGCGGGCCCATCTCGAGGGCCGCCTCCACCGAGGCGATGACCTGCTCGGTGTTGGTCACGTCGGTCTGGGCGAAGATGCCACCGATCTCCTTGGCCAGCGCCGTGCCCTTGTCCTCGTTGAGGTCGGCCACCACGACGCGGACGCCGCGCTCGGCCAACAGGCGGGACGTGGCCTCACCCAGGCCGGAGGCTCCACCGGTGACGATTGCTGACGTGCCGTTCAAATCCATCGGTTCTTCGACTCCTTCGTGAGGGCCCGCGCTGCGGGGCCCTGGGCGCGAGATGTGCCGGGCAGAGGATAGGGCGTGCGTCCGCCCCGTCCCAACTCGCTACATCTGGTCAGGCGCCGCCATGCCCAGGAGCTCCAGCCCCAGGGCCAGCACGCGGGCCGTGAGGTCGCACAGGGCCAGGCGGGAGGTCCGGACGATCTCGTCCTCGACCAGGACCCGGCACGCCTCGTAGAACGTGGTGAACACCGAGGCCAGGTCGAAGAGGTACGAGCAGAGCTTGGACGGGCTGTAACCCTCCGCCGTGGCCGCCACCGCTTCGCCGAAGCCCAGCAGTTTCATGGCCAGGGCGCGCTCGGCTGGTTCGCCCACCAGCGGACGAGCTCCGGGCGTGGGCGGCGGCACCTCAGCCCGCCGGAAGATGGAGCGGATCCGGGCGTGGGCGTACTGCAGGTAGGGCCCCGTGTTCCCCTCGAAGGCCAGCATGCGATCCCAATCGAAGACGTAGTCCCGCATGCGCTCGGTCGACAGATCGGCGTACTTGACGGAGCCGATGCCCAGGTCGTGCGCCACCTCGGCCTGCCGGGCGGCGCTCAGGTCGCTGGGCCGCTCACCTATCTGCGCCTTGGCCCGGTCGACCGCCTCGGTCAACAGATCGATCAGACGCTCGGATTCGCCCGAACGGCTGGCCATCTTCTTGCCGTCGGCCCCCAGGACGAGACCGAAGGCGACGTGCACGGCCTCCGAGGTAGCGGGGAGGTACCCAGCCAGTGACGCCACGGCGAACACCTGGCGGAAATGCAGCGACTGGCCGGCGTCGACCACGTAGACCAGCGTGGTGGCGCCGCGCCGTTGCGTGCGATCCCGGATGCTGGCTAGGTCCGTCGCCGGGTAGCCGTACCCGCCGTCGGACTTGCGGACGATCAGCGGCAGCGGGTCACCCTGTCGGTTCTCGAAGCCTTCGGCGAACACGCAGAGCGCCCCGTCGTCATCGACCAGCAGCCCCTGAGCATTCAGCTCGTCGACCACTACGCCGAGCAGGGGGTTGTAGAAGCTCTCGCCCACGATGTCGTCGTCGGTCAGCAGTACGCCCAACATGGCGTAGACCTCGTCAATGTGCCGCACGCTCTCGGCCAGGAACACCCGCCACAACCGGAGGGTTTCGGGATCCCCACTCTGCAGGAGCACCACGCGTTGTTGGCAGCGCTCCTTGAAAGCGGCATCGCTGTCGAAGACCTTGCGGGCCTGGCCGTAGAACTCGTTGAGGTCCCGCACGCTGAACGACTCGGCGTTGTCGGCCCCGCCGATGTCGATGAGGTGCTCGATCAACATGCCGAAGGGCGTGCCCCAGTCGCCGATGTGGTTCTCCCGCAGCACGTGATGGCCCAGGAAGCCCAGGACGCGGGCCAGGGCGTCGCCGATGACCGTGCTGCGCAGGTGCCCGATGTGCATCTCCTTGGCCACGTTGGGCGAGGAGTAGTCGATGACCATGGTCTGCGGTTGGGCCGACAGGGCCACACCCAAGCGCGGATCGGCACCCACGAGCGCCACCTGATCGGCCACGAAGTCGTCGGCCAGGGTGAGGTTGATGAACCCGGGCCCGCTGATCTCGACCAGCGAACACAGGTCGCTGAGCTCGGCCGCGTCCACCACTTCCTGGGCCACGGTGTGAGGCGAGCGGCCCACCACCTTGGCCAGCGCCAACGACCCGTTGGCTTGGAAGTCGGCTCTGTCGGACGCGCGCAGCACCGGGTCGGCGCCGGGCACGACCGTGTCGAAGGCCTGCTGGAGTCGCTCCAGGAGGACGCTCGTTGCGTCGGGCATCCCCCATTCTCGCATTCCGGCCGCGCCCCGCTGATCGGCGCCGGCGCGGCGGCGTCAGTCGGCGGGCGCTCCCACCCCGCCGTCGGTCAGTCCGTAGCGCTGGTACGGGCCGAAGAACCCGTGTTCGAGCAGCCCGTACCCGACGACGTCGTCATAGGTGAATTTGGCCACGTGGTCCACGATCCCGTATTGGGCCAGGCCCTTGGTCTCCTCCACATTCAGCACGAGACCCTGCACCACGTCGTCGGGACCGTGGTACATGCCGTGGCGCCAGTCCGCATCGATCCCGTAGCCGGTGCCCACCGAGACGTAGTTGGCCAGCAGCGGGGTGCAGGTGATCTCCAAGTCCACCTTCGGGAAGCGGATGACCGAGCGGTCGATGACGCGGGTGCCCGGGATTAGGTGGTGCTCGTGCTCGGATCGACCCAAGTCCTCAATCTCCCGGCTCGGATCGACCCAGACCCGCTCGCCCTGCACCAGCGGGCGCTCGCCGTCGTCGCGCTCGTGGCAGATGTACATGATGGCGTGGTCGTCGAATTGCATGGGGAAGTAGTTCCACATACCTCCCAGCACCAGCTCGCCCTGGCGGATGCCGTCGGTCTCGGGCTCCCCCACCGGCCGCACACCCCAGGAGCGGTCCCGGGTGCCCCAGCAGTGGGCGGGCGTCACCGCCAGGTCGGTTCCCCCCACGCTGAGCGTGCCCGACCAGGTGCCGGTCTGGGCCAGGCGCTGGGTGTCGAAGACCACCTTGCCCTTGCTCCGCATGTACTGCCGGGGTTCGGCCATGGCGGCGATGTGACCCTCCCAGGTCACGTCCATGGCCACGCTGTGCTCGGTGGGCTCGACGATGACCCGGAGCCGGCGCAGCGGCTCAATGACCTCGACCCGGAACGGTCCGACCGACAGGTCAGCCCGGTCGGCCAGCGGCTTGGAGGCCCGCACGATGTGCTGCTCGCCGCCGTGGCGCACGTCGATGAAGGCGTCGACCACGCCCAGGTTGGGGTACTGGCCCAGCCCGAAGATGGCGAACCACTCGTCCGAGCTCGGGTGCATGTTGAAGTAGTAGCGATCGTAGAAATTGCGGTCGCTCGTGCCTGGGTGGGCGATGAACTCGGCGGCCTGATGGACCGGATAGTCATCCCAACTCGACAGCGTCATGGTCTCCCCCTCGTTCGGGCGCAGCCTAGGCACATGGCCCGGCTCAGGGTTGTGCGAAGGCGTAAATCCCGACGCCGTTGTACGACGCCGAATCGACCGGCAAGAAGGGCCCGTTGATCACCACGGAAAGATCGCCGTCCCGCCCCGGCCCCGAGTCCCCGTCCACCGTCACGATGGCGCCGTCGGGCCACACCTGGGTCACGATGCCGACATGGACCGACGTCGACGTGGTGCGGGGCCCAGTGCCGTACAGCACGGCATCGCCCGGATCAGGGGTGGCGCTGGGCGCCAGGTCGGTACCGTGGGCGGCCGTCCATGTGTACATGTCTCCGGTAAAGGCGTAGGCCGGGACGGGCACCCCGCCCTGGCGCCAGGCCCAGGTGGCGAAGAGGGCGCACCACTCCTCACACGGGCCGTAGGGATTGCAGTAGTTGCCGTGGTCCGGGTCCGGCTCGACCTGACTGGCCGCAGCGGCCACGATGGCGGCCGAACCGGGGAACGATCCTTCGGGCGTCGGCGACGTGAAGCTGTAGTTCCAGGCGTCGGGGTCCAAGAGCCAGTACCCGGTGCCAGCGTTGTTTCCAATGATGGCGGAAATTGGTGTGGCTGTCGGGTCCAGCTCCAATTTGCCGAAGGTTTGGGCGTCGCCGAAGGCGAAGGGAACTCCATTGGCCGTCGACATGGTGTAGCCGAGGCCGTCGGGTGAGGCGAACATGCCCACCACGGGATCAGGCAGGTCGACCGAGCCCAGTGATCCATAGAACTTGGCATCGCCGAACGCGAAGATGCCGCCGTCGGCCGCCACCATCCAGTAGCCACCTCCATCCGCCGTGGCCGCCATGCCCACGATGGGCTCGTTCAAGGTGATGCCTCCGGTGCTGCCAAAGAAGCGGGCGTCGCCGAAGGAGAAGACGCCGCCGTCGGACGCCACCAGCCAGTAGCCCCGGCCGTCGGGCGTGGTCGCCATGCCCACGATCGGCTTGTTCAACCTGGTGCCGCCCATGCTCCCGAAGAAACCGGCGTCGCCCAGGGCGAAAACGCCACCATCGAGCGCCCCCAACCAGTACCCCTTGCCGTCGGGTGTGGCCGTCATGGCGACAATGGGACCTTGCAGGGGCAGATTGCCCAGTGACCCTTCGAAGGGGGCATCCCCGGCGGTGAAGACGCCGCCGTCGGCGCTGACCAGCCAGTAGCCCTGACCGTCGGGCGTGGCCGCACCGGTCAGGATCGGCGCGTCCACCGGTTGCCCGATCACCGGTGCCCCCACGTTGACATTGCCGAAGCCGATCATGCCGCCGTCGGCATAGGCATGGGGGGTCAGCGACACCGCGGCCGCCGGGTTCCCCAGCGGCGACAGCAGGCCGGCCACCGTCATGAGGGGAGGGAGAAAAAGCAACAGGAGGCGCAAAAGACGGGCCCGGCGACCGACACGAATCCGCATGCCAGGAGTCTGCCCGTTGGCGCCACGGTGTGGTGGGCACCCACGGCGCGCCCTCAAGTAGGCGTCTCCGCCTGGTCCACGGCAGAATGGACCCATGGCCTCACAACCCCCTTCGTCCGCCCACCCCGACAGCTTTGGTGCCCGCACCTCGCTCACCGTCGCCGGACGTGACTACGAGATCTTCTCTTTGCAAGCGCCCGCCCTGGTGGGCGCCCATGACATCGCCCGCCTGCCCTTTTCGGTCAAGGTGCTACTGGAGAACCTCCTGCGCCACGAGGACAGCCCCCACGTGGCCGCCGAGGACATCACGGCCATCGCCGCCTGGGGTGAGAACCCCGAGGGACATGGACAGGCCGCCGGGAGTGCCGCCCACGAGATCGCCCTGACGCCCGAGCGCGTCCTCATGCAGGACTTCACCGGCGTGCCCGGGGTGGTCGACCTGGCCGCCATGCGCGATGCCCTGGCCCGCTTGGGCGGCAACGCCTCACAGGTCAATCCCCTGGTGCCGGTCGAACTGGTCATCGACCATTCGGTCATCGTCGAGAAGTCGGGAGCGACGACGGCCTACGACCAGAACGTCTCCATTGAGTACCAGCGCAACATGGAGCGCTACACCTTGCTGCGTTGGGCCCAGGGCGCCTTCGACGGCTTCCGGGCCGTGCCTCCGGGCATGGGCATCTGCCACCAGGTCAACCTGGAATACCTTTCGCGCGTCGTGTTCGCCACGCCTGACGGTCGGGCCTTCTGCGACACGCTGGTCGGGACCGACTCTCACACCACCATGGTCAACGGCCTGGGTGTGCTCGGCTGGGGTGTCGGGGGCATTGAAGCCGAGGCGGCCATGCTGGGCCAGCCGCTCTCCATGCTGCTGCCGCCCGTCGTGGGCCTGCGCATCTCCGGCGAGCTCCGGCCCGGCACCACGGCGACCGATGTCGTGCTGACCGTGACCGAGCTGCTGCGCAATCACGGCGTGGTCGGCGCCTTCGTCGAGTGCTACGGACCCGGTGTCGGTGCGCTGCCGCTCGAGACCCGGGCCACCATCGGCAACATGAGCCCCGAGTACGGGGCCACCTGCACGATGTTCCCCATCGACCAGGTCACCATCGACTACATGCGCTTCACCGGTCGGGACGAGGAGCACCTGGCGCTCGTCGAGGCCTACGCCAAGGCGCAGGGCCTGTGGCACACGGCGGACGGGGTCGAGCCGGTCTACTCCGAGTACGCCACCTTGGACCTGGCCACCGTCGAGCCGTCGCTGGCCGGCCCGTCCCGTCCCCAGGACCGGGTGTCGCTCTCCACGGCCGGCGATGCCTTCCGCGTCGCCCTCGACCGCTCACCCAAGTCGGGCACCGAGGCGCCCGCCGCCGCCCCCCATCACCTGATGACCGACGGCGACGTCGTCGTGGCCGCCATCACCAGCTGCACCAACACGTCGAACCCCCAGGTCATGGTGGCGGCCGGCCTCCTGGCCAAGAAGGCCGTCGAGCGCGGCCTGCGCTCCAAGCCCTGGGTCAAGACGTCGCTGGCCCCGGGGTCGCGCGTGGTCATGGACTACCTCGAGCGCGGCGATCTGGTGGCCCCCCTCGAGCAGCTCGGGTTCTTCCTCGTCGGCTACGGGTGCACCACCTGCATCGGCAACTCAGGACCGCTGCTCAGTGGCATCACCGAGTCGGTGCAGGGCGACGACCTCTCCGTCGTGTCCGTCCTGTCGGGCAATCGCAACTTCGAGGGACGCATCCATCCCGACGTCCGCATGAACTACCTGGCCTCACCGCCCTTGGTCGTCGCCTATGCCTTGGCCGGCACCATGGAGACCGACCTGGCCACCGACCCACTCGGACACGACGCCGATGGCGCGCCGGTCTTCCTGGCCGATATCTGGCCCAGCGCCGAGGAGGTCAGCACTACCATCCGGGCCTCCCTCACCTCAGACATGTTCCGCACCCGCTACGACGCCGTCTTCGCCGGCGACGAGTACTGGCAGCAGGTCCCCATCACCGAAGGCGAGACGTTCGACTGGCAGGCCGACTCCACCTACGTCAAGAACCCGCCCTTCTTCGACGGCATGACCATGACGCCACAACCGGTGACCGACATCGCCGGGGCGCGCGTGCTGGCCATGGTGGGTGACAGCGTCACCACCGACCACATCTCCCCCGCTGGATCCATCGGCCCCAACACACCGGCCGGCAAGTACCTGACCGAGCACGGCGTGCCGCGCAGCGACTTCAACTCGTACGGGGCCCGGCGCGGGAACCACGAGGTCATGATGCGCGGCACCTTCGCCAACGTCCGCTTGCGCAACCGTCTGGCTCCCGGCACCGAGGGCGGCGTCACGCTGCACCTGCCCGACGGGGCCGAGACCTCCATTTACGAGGCCGCCATGCAGTATGCCACCGAAGGCGTGCCCCTCATCGTGCTGGCCGGCCGCGAGTACGGCACCGGCTCCAGCCGCGACTGGGCCGCCAAGGGCACCGCGCTGTTGGGCGTTCGCGCCGTCATTGCCCAGAGCTTCGAGCGCATCCACCGCTCGAACCTGATCGGCATGGGTGTGATCCCGCTGCAGTTCTACAAGGGCGACTCGGCCGAGAGCCTGGCCTTGCGTGGCACCGAGCAGTTCTCCATTGCCGGGATTGAGGCCCTCAATGAGGGTGAGCTGCCCAAGGAGCTGACCGTCGTGGCCACGAGCGATGACGGATCGACCACCGAGTTCCGGGCCGTTGTGCGCATCGACACCCCCATGGAGGCCGAGTACTACAAGCACGGGGGGATCCTGCAGTACGTGTTGCGCCAGATGGCGGGCTAACTAATTCTCGTCAAACCGCGCCAGGAGCTTGTGGGGAGCGCGGTTGCGCCAGGCCTCGGTGAGCAACTCACGGAGCAGGGCTTGGTTGGCTCCGCGCAAGGTCACCCGGCAACCACTCAGTTTCTTGCCCCACCACAGTTCTTCGACAACACCGGGGTATTCGGCGCAGTACGCCGAGACCTCATCGGCTCCGACGAACACATGGACGCGGTCGCCCTCGGGCGGCACGGTGGCGAAGATCTTGCCGGCCACCCGGAACGACGTCATCTCGTGATGAGGCGCCTCGGCGGTGTCGGGCAGGGCGAGGGCAAGCCGGCGAACGGTGGATTGGCGAACAGCCAAGGGCCCTCCTGTTCAGGGAATGCGCGTGATGCGAAAGAGCTCGGCCGCTGAGCCTTCGGGCAAACCGGCCGTCGCCGCCGCCGCCCGGGCGCCCATCGTCACGCGCTCGGTGATGCCAGCCGGGTCGTCAATCTGACTCTCGTGGCGCAGCAGCGCCGCCACCTTGCGGTCGATGGTGGCGGTGGTGTCCACCACCACATTGGGGTCGGTCCCGCTCATGATCCACAGCTCGTTGACCGTCCACGGCTCGAGGCCTTCGTCGTTCAGGAGTTCGGGATGGGCAAAGGGATTGCGGGCGTCGGGGTAGACGGCGCACACGGCCGCTTCGCCGGCAGCCAGATGGTCCGGATGGCTGGCGAAGATGAAGTCCCAGCGTCGTTCCGGGGATTGGGTCACCACCCGACCGGGCTTGACCTGGCGGATGACCCGGGAGATGTCGCGCCGCAGTGCGATCGACGCCTGCACCATCCCGTCGGCGTGGCCCAGGAAGCGGACATCGGTCACGCCGACCTCGGCCGCCGCCGCTCGCTGTTCCTTTTGGCGCAACTCGGCCATGTCGGACCGTGACATGGCCCGGTCCGAACCGCCGGCGTCCCCGTTGGTCACGATGCAGTAGGTGACCTCGAGCCCGGCATCGGTAAAGGCCGCCACGGTCCCGGCCGAGCCGAAATCGACATCGTCGGGGTGAGCCGTCACGATAAGGACGCGCGTGACCCCGTCGTCGGGGGACCACACGTCGAACGGACCCGCTTCGCTCAGAGCACGCTCTCTTCGGGCAACGGCGTCCAGGCGGCCAGGTCGGCTAGGCGGGGGTCGTTGGAGAACATCTCGACGATCGGGATGCGCAGACCCAGTCGCCGCTGAATGACTTCGACCTCGACCAGCTGGTTCCACAATGTCAGGCTGACCACGACGCCGGCCTTGCCGGCTCGGGCCGTGCGACCCGAGCGGTGCAGGTACGCCTTGTGGTCTTCTGGCGGGTCCCAGTGGATGACGCCGTCGACGCCGTCGATGTGGAGGCCTCGGGCCGCCACGTCCGTGGCCACCAGCACGGCCAGCTTGGTACCGGAGAAGTCGGCCAGCGCCCGCTCCCGGTTGGCCTGGCGCAGGTCGCCGTGAATGGCTTGGGCCCGGATGCCCTCTTTCTCCAGGTTCTCGACCAGCCGATCGGCCCCCCGCTTGGTGCGCACGAAAAACAGGGTCTTCTCCTGCGAGCGGCAGATGGCGGCCGCCACCTTGACCTTGTCCATCTGGTGCACCTGAATGAAGCGGTGCTCCATGAGCGTCACCGTTTGCGACGACGACGCCACCTCGTGGAACACGGGCTCGGTCAGGTAGCGCTGGACCAACCGGTCGACGGCGCCGTCCAGGGTGGCTGAGAAGAGCAGCGTCTGATGGGCTGTCTCCAGACGGCGCAGGACCCACTCGACCTGGGGCATGAAGCCCATGTCGGCCATGCGGTCTGCTTCGTCCAGCACGAGGGTCTCCAACTTGGCCACCGAGATCTCGCCCCGGTCGCCCAGGTCGATGAGTCGGCCCGGGGTGGCGATGATGATGTCCACGCCCTTTTGCAGCTTCGATACCTGGCGGTCAATGTCGGCGCCTCCATAGACCGCCACGGCCCGCAGGCCGAGGGCCGTCGCCAGGGGGGCCAACACGTCGTGGACCTGGACGGCCAACTCCCGGGTCGGCAGGAGGACCAGCCCGAGCGGTTCGGCCGGGCGGGCCGGCTTGCCGGCGCCCTGGGCGTCACGGGTGGCCTTGGTGCGCTGCAGCATGGGCACGCCGAAGGCCAGGGTCTTGCCCGACCCCGTCTTGGCCTTCCCGCAGACATCGCGGCCGGCCAGTGCGTCGGCAATGGTCAGGGCCTGAATTGGAAAAGCGCTGACGATCCCCTGATCGGCCAGCGCTTTGGTCAGTGCTTCTGAGACTCCGAGGGACTCGAACGTTCGAGCCGTTTCGTACGTGTCGTCCGCCGGGGCCGTGTCGGCTCCTTCAGACGTTCCGGCATGTGCGCCGGCAAGGGCATCTAGTGACATATCTCGCTCTCTCTGTTGTGCGGCGGGACCCTGCGCCAACCAGAGGAGGAAATAACGGCCCCGACTCACCTGGCCCTATGCCAGTGGTCGCACCTTCATTGTACCAGCGAAAAGGCCTGGTGAAGCGGTATGGCTGTGCCAAAGTGGACATTCCCTCACCACCCCGGAAAAGGACGAACCATGGCCAGACTCGAAGCCGGCACCACCGCCCCCGCATTCACCCTGCCTGACCAGGACGGCAAGCCGGTGAAATTGTCCGCATTCAAGGGGCAACGGGTGATCGTCTACTTCTACCCAGCCGACGACACGCCGGGCTGCACCAAGGAAGCCTGCCAGTTCAACGACAACCTCAAGACCTTCGAGAAGGCCGGGGTGACCGTGCTCGGCATCTCGCCCGACAAGGCGGAGAAGCACGTCAAGTTCCGGACCAAGTACGGCCTCCAGTTCGCCCTCCTGACCGACGCCGACAAGACGGTCATGGAGAAGTACGGCGCCTGGGGCGAGAAGACGATGTACGGCAAGAAGACGGTGGGCACCATCCGCTCCACCTTCCTCATCGGCGCCAACGGCAAGATCGAGCGGGCCTGGTACAACGTGCGGGCCGACGGTCACGCTGCCAAGGTGCTGGAGGTTGTCGCTGAAGGCTGAGGTGAGACCGGCCCGTCAGTGTTGATGGGCCGGGCACCAGTAGGTGGTCCGACCACCGACGGTGGCCCGGCGCAACGGCGTGCCGTCCTTGGGGCAGGCCCCGCCGACCTGGCGCTGCTCCATCAGGTCGCCCATGTGCGACCCGCCCCGCCCGCCCAGCTGGCGCAGGACCGCCCGCAGCTGGCGATGGAGCACGGCCAACTCGTCGGCGCGCAGAGGGGTGCGCCGCTCGGGATCGAGACCGGCTCGCCACAGTGTCTCGTCGGCCAGCAGGTTCCCGACACCAGCCACGCGCTCTTGGTCCATGAGGCGCGCCTTGAGGGGTGCCGCGCTGGTGCTGCCTGGCTTGACGAGGAGCGCCGCCGCGAGCTCAGCCTTGGTGATGGTCAGGGCGTCGGGCCCCAGGCGGCTCTCGTCGGGCGCGATCTCCACCGAGCCGAACCGCCGCGGGTCGTGCAGGAGGAGGTGCCCTCCGTCGTCGAAGGTGACCCGGAAGCGCACCCACTTCTCGTTGAAGACACCGGGCCCGTACAAGAGGCGGTCCAGCGCCTCGGTGCTGTCCACCACCAGCCCACCCGTCATGCCGAAGCGCAGGCCCAGGGTGGGGCCGTCATCGGTATCGAGCAGCATGAGCTTGCCCCGGCGCCGGGCGGCGGTGAACGAGTGGCCGACCAGCGCACTCGAGAGCCGCCGCGGGGTGGTGCCGCCCCGTCCGTAGCGTCCGTCGACCATCCACGCCTTGGTGATGGTGCGTCCCACACCCTTCTCGGCCAAGCCGCGGTAGAGCTCGACTTCGAGGATTTCAGGCATCGACCCGACCGTACCGGACCCCGCCCCCATTGCGGAATATGGTGGGCTCGTGCCTCCCGAAAAGCCCCAATGGGCTGAACTCTTCAAAGAAGTCGTCACCTCAGGCCTGTGCACCGGCTGTTCGGCCTGCGTCATCGCCTGCCCCTACGACGTGCTCGAGTACGACGACCTCGACGGTCACTACAAGCCTTTCCACATCCTGGCCGACGGGGGGACAGACAACTGCACCCACGGCGAGAAGGGCTGCACCCTGTGCACCCGGGCCTGCCCGCGCTTTCGCGACTGGGAGCCTGAGATTGAAGAGAAGCTCTTCGGGCGGGGCCGCACCGAGGATGAGGTCTCGGGCATCTCACGTCGGACGGTGCTGGCCCGGGCCACCGACCTCAACGTGCAAGGCACCGGTCAGGACGGCGGACTGGTCTCGGCCCTCCTCATCTGGGCCTTCGAGCATGACCTGATCGACGCCGCCCTCGTTTCGGGGCTCGAAGGCGACGGGTCCACGTGGAAGGCCGTCCCCACCGTGGCCTGGAACAAGGAGGACGTGCTGGCCACGTCCGGTTCCCGCTACACCTACTCGGCCAATCCGCTGGCGTACCCCCAGGCCATTGAAGGTGGGGCCGAGCGCATTGCACTGGTCGGCATGGGCTGCCAGGCCTCGGCACCTCCGGTGATGGCCGCCCGCAAGGCGGGCAAGATCGCCCGCCGTTTCAGCCTCTCCATCGGCCTGCTGTGCTCCAAGACCTTCGACGATGCGATCTTCCCCGAGCTCTTCGAAGCCAAGTACGGGCTCATGCGGGCCGACATCGTGAAGATGAACATCAAGGGCGTGTTCCAGGTCTGGATGCGAGACGGCGCCTACCACGAGATCCCGCTCAAAGAGGCCCACGCCTGGACCCGGGAAGGCTGCACCAGCTGTCCCGACTTCTCGGCCGAGCACGCCGACATCTCCACCGGCGGCATCGGTGCCTTCGGCGACTGGACGCTGACCCTCATCCGGACCGAGCGGGGCGAAGAAATCTTCAACGCCATGGAAGCGGCCGGCGTCATCGAAACTATGGCTATCGAGGAGGATCCCGGTGCGGTGGCCCTCCTCAACAAGCTGAGCAAGGTGAGCCGCAAACGCTGGCCCGTGACGGCGGCACCGATGCCCGGTCGCCTGCCCGCTCCGGCGGTCTGAATGGCCGGGCCCGGCAACGACGAATTCGCCGCCCTCCTGGGCATCGACGTCCAGCGGCGCGCCCCCGGGCACACGGTGGCCACCCTCACCACGGGCGGGCAGCACGCCAACCCGCACAGCACCGTGCACGGCGCCGTCTTCTACGCCGTGGCGGGTTCCGCCGTGGCCGCCGCCGCCAACGACGAGGAACACTCGGGCATCATTTCGTCCGTCCTGGTCGAGTACCTGGCCCCGGCCGCCATCGGCGACACCCTGTTCGCCGAGGTGACCAGGAGCGTGTCCACCGGACGCGAGGACATCTTCACCGGGACGATCTCGCGCGGCGAGGGCGGCGATCTCCTGGCCTGGGTACGGGCCCGGGGCACCCGGCGCTCACGCATCCCGTAACGCGTAGCCGCTACCCGTTGGAGAGGCCGGCCAGCACGGCGGCCGACACGGCCACCACTGTGGTGCCCGACTGCTCAATGGCACGGGAGACCTGCTCATCACTGAGTCGCAGGAGCCCCAGCAGGAGATGACCGGGCACGATCGTGCGCTGGTGCAACTCGAGCGTCACTCGTAACGCCTGTTCGAGGGACCGTTTCGCCTCCGGCGTGAAGGGAACGCGCCGCATGGACTTGGTCGGCACACGCCGATCAGGTGCCCGCTCCAACGCACCCGGTCCGAAGGTTTCTTCGACGGTGGCCCGCACGCCTTCGAAGTCGATCCCGATGGCCCGCAGCGCGACGGGGTCGATCTCACCTGCCGGCGGCTCGTCCACCCGGGGCAGCTGCTGGCGGATGGTAGCGGCGGTCACGCCGCAGTCGCGCAAGGGTTTGCCGGCGGTGTCCTCCCGTCCCTCGGCACAGCCGTAGAGGATGTGCAGGACATTGATGCTGCTCGACCCCAACTCCTGGGCCAGATCTTGAGCTTCAACCAAGACCGCTCGGGAACTCTCCGTGAAGCGCTCGAACATCTCATGCACCGTCCTTCCTGAATCCAACGTGGCTCCCGTGCTTCTGGTGCACGGCTTGCTTTGAGACTCCCAGCTCAGCGGCGATCTGGGACCACGACCAGCCGAGGTCCCGGGCCCGATCGACCTGCAGTGACTCCAGCTGCTCGGCCAGGCGACGCAACGAGGCGACCGCCCGCAGACCGACGGCCGGATCGTCACTCCCGGCGTCGGCGGCGAGGTTCATGGAGGTCATACCGTCAATCTATCTTGACGGTCAAAGGTTGTCAAGGGGTATTGACGAGGCCAGATCGGGCATCCATGGCCGAATCCGTGGGAACTATGTCATTGACGCCATCGGGGCCTTCCTGCAGGCTGGCTGCATGCCAGAGCGCCACGTGGTCGTCGTTGCCTTCCCGGGCTTACAGCCCCTCGATGCCGTCGGGCCCATTGAGGTCTTCTCGGGCGCTACCCAAGCGGCGGAGGCCCAGGGAGTGGACGGCGGCTACCGGATCACCTTCGCCTCCATCGACGGCCAGCCGGTGGGCACCAGGAGCGGCATCGGGCTGTGCACCACCGTGTTCCCGGACGTCACCGAGCCCGTCGACACCCTGCTGCTTCCCGGTGGGGACGGCACTCAGGACGCTCGCCACGACGACGCCTTACTGACGTGGGTGCGGGCCGTGGCGCCGCGCTGCCGGCGGGTGGCCACCGTGTGCTCAGGAGCCTTCCTCGGGGCCGAGGCCGGCCTGCTCGACGGCCGCCGCGTGGCCACGCACTGGGCCCGGGCCACGCAATTGCAGACCGAGTACCCGGCGCTCAACGTCGACGCCGACCCCATCTACATCCGGGACGGGAAGTACTGGAGCAGCGCCGGCGTGACGGCCGGCATCGATCTGGCCCTGGCCCTGGTGGAGGACGACCTCGGGGTGGCCGTGGCCCAGACCGTGGCCCGCTGGCTCGTCATGTTCCTGCACCGCCCGGGCGGCCAGACCCAGTTCGCCTCGCCCGTCTGGGTGCCCCGGGCCGAGCGCTCCGCCGTGCGAGCGGTGCAGTCCCTGGTCGAGTCCACGCCGGCGGGCGACCACCGGCTGCCCGTGTTGGCGGCTGCAGCCGCCATGAGCGTGCGTCACTTCGCCCGGGTCTTCGCCGCCGAGGTGGGAGACACGCCCGGCCACTTCGTGGAACGGGTCCGGCTCGAAGCGGCCCGCCATGCGCTCGAGACAACGGACGACACCTTGGACCGGATCGCCATCGCGTGCGGCCTCGGCAGTGCCGAATCTCTCCGCCGCGTCTTCCACAAACACCTGGGCGTCGCCCCCGATGCCTACCGTCAACGTTTCCGCACCACCCGACACGAAAGGTTCTCCGCATGACCCCCAACCTGCAGGTTGCCATTCCCCTCTTCCCGAAGTTCACCGCTCTCGATGCGGTCGGGCCCTACGAGGTGCTCCAGCGCATCCCGTCCCTCGACGTCAACCTCCTCGGCCATGAGCGGGGCGAGGTCCGCACGGAGAACGGCATGCTCGGCCTTACCGCGGACGCCACGTTCGAAGAGATGCCCGAGCCCGACATCATCGTGTTCCCCGGCGGCGCGGGGTCGCGCCCTTTGCAACACGACCAACGGGTCATTGCATGGCTGCGTCACGCGCACGCCGGCACCCGCTTCACCACGTCGGTCTGCACGGGCTCACTCGTGCTGGGCGCCGCCGGCCTACTCGACGGTCTCACGGCCACCACCCACTGGGCCTGCTACCCCGAGCTCGAGGTGCACGGGGCCATCGCCACACCCCAGCGCGTGGTCGAACACCTGGACCGCCGCATTATCACCGCCGCCGGCGTGTCCAGCGGCATCGACATGGCGCTGCGACTGGTCGAACTCGTGGTGGATGACACCGCAGCCCGGGCCTCGCAGCTCATGATTGAGTACGACCCTCAGCCGCCCTTCGATTCGGGATCGGTGGCCAAGTCGGACGATGCCACCATGACCCGCGTCATTGAGTACGCCCAACTGCGGGAGTAGCCCTAAGAGCCGGCGGCGGCGCTCGCCCCAGCGAAGCGGCCGAACATGGTGCTGTCACCGATGGAGAGGCCGCTGGCGTAGCCGAAGGAGCAGACGCCGGACGTCGTGCGCCCCGCGGCGAAGAGCCCCGGGATGGCATCGCCCGTCAGGTTGCGCACATGACCCTCGACGGTGGTCTCCAAGCCCCCCAGGGTGAACGGGGCATACGGCGCCGGCCCAGCGCTGACGTTGATAGCCCCGATGGGCGGCACCAGGGGACGGACCCAGGCCTTGCCCTTGTGGAAGACCGGATCCTCCCCGTTGACGGCATGCTGGTTGTACAGCGCGATGGTCGACTGCAACGAACCGGTGGGCAGGCCCATCTCCGCTTCCAATTCGGCCACGCTGGCACAGACCCAAGTGGCGGCCAGGCCCATCCAGTTGACCTCGTAGGAGGCCTCGTCCACCACCAGGTACGCCTCTCCGTTTTCCTCGTACAAGGCACGCTGGCCCACCCGGCCCATGTAGGTGTCCTCGTTAATGAACCGCTGCCCGGCCCCGTTGACCAGAATCCCGTGGATGAGCGTCCGGGGGGGCGTGATTGGTAGGGACACCTCGCCGGCATACATGTTGCGCACCGAGGCGCCGATGGCCTGGGCCATGCGGATGCCGCGCCCGTCGTCGCCTTCGGTGCCCACCTTGAACGTGCCCCGCACCAGTGGAGAACAATGCTGGCGCAGCATCTCGTCGTTGAAGATGAAGCCTCCCGCCGTGACCACCACGCCGCGGCGAGCGCGCAACGACACGGTCTCCCCGAAGCGCTGACCTTGCACGCCCACCACGCGCCCGTCGTCAACCACCAGGCGATCGATGCGGGTGTCGACCGACACGGTGACGCCGGCATCGACGGCGGCGGCCGCCAATATCTGCATGAGCAGCCATCCGGTCGAGCGCTTGGTCTTGGCCAGGTGACCGCGCGGTGCCGGCCGGGCGATCTCGTTGAAGGGGTAGGCATCCTCGCCGCCCGAGTAGACCAACCCCTCCTCACCGTTGGGGGCCATGCTGGTATCGGCGCAGAAACTCGGATCGAACGGCACGCCGCGGGCCACCAGCCAGTCGAAGTGGCCGAGGCTCTCGGCGCAGTAGCGGGCGATCTTGGTCTCGTCGGGATCCGGACCGCAGGCCGCCATCATGTAGCGGTACATGTCATCAGTGCTGTCGGGGAACCCGCAGGCCTGCTGGATCGGCGTCCCGCCGCCCAGATACACGATCCCCTCGGCCAAGGCCGCGGCCCCACCCGGACCACCGGTGCGCTCGGTGACGAGCACACTGGCCCCTTGCTCGGCCGCCGTGAACGCGGCCGTCGATCCGGCCGCGCCGAACCCCACCACGATGACGTCGGCGGTGGCGTCCCACGTGCTGATCTCCCGCGCGTCACATGGCGTGACGTCCGTTGCCTCGCTCACCCCATCCCCCTTCAGCCTGTCGTCGCTCGACGGTACTCCCCTGCGGCGCCCGTCCTGTCACGCTGCGCTTCAGGTGCCGAGCGCGCGGGCCCGGGCAAACACGGCGTCGAACATCGGCTCGGTCAGCACCCCGGTGAAGGTGTTCTGCTGACTCGGATGGTACGAACACAGCAAGGTCCGGCCGTCGGGCAACGCATGTTCGGCCAGATGGCCAAATGTCGGTCGTGGCCGCAGGCCGTAGAAGTCAGCCACTGTGTCGCAGGCGATCTTGCCGAGCACCACGATGACCTTGGCCTCGCTGAGAAGGCCCAACTCCCGGGCCAGGTAGGGAGCGCAGTTGGTCCGCTCGCTCGGATCGGGCTTGTTAGCGGGCGGGGCGCAATGCACCGAGGCCGTGATGTAGGCGCCCGTCAGGGTCAGCCCGTCGTCCTTGCGCACACTGGTGGGCTGCGAGGCGTATCCGGCCCGGAAGAGAGCGGCGAAGAGCCAGTCCCCGGACCGGTCGCCGGTGAACATGCGCCCCGTGCGATTGGCCCCGTGGGCGGCCGGAGCCAGCCCGACGATGGCCATGTGGGCCTGCGGGTCACCGAAGCCCGGAACGCCCCGTCCCCAGTACGTCTCGCCGGCGTAGGAAGCTCGAGGCGAGGCGGCGATCGATTCCCGCCATTGCACCAATCGGGGACAGCGCCGGCACTCGGCGACGTCCCGCTGCACCGCGGCCAGCGAGTCCATCTGGCCTCGGTTGGACGGCACGATGCACAGCCTACGATGGCCTCCTGTGCCCGCCCCCCGGACCACCCACAAGCCGCCACCCTCGACCGTGGTGCTCCTGGTGCGCCACGGGGCCACGCCCACGACGGGCAAGCTCCTCCCCGGGCGCGCCCCGGGGCTGCATCTGGCCGACAAAGGCCGCGACCAGGCCAACGCCGTAGCCGAGCGCATCGGGGCCATGCAAAAGCGGCCGACCGCCCTGTACGCCTCGCCTCTCGAGCGCACCCGGGAGACGGCTGCTCCGATCGCTCGCGCCCTGGGATTGCGAGTCCGCACGGCCCGGGGCCTGATTGAAGCAGACGTCGGTGAGTGGACCGAGAAGCCCCTGACCAAGCTCTACAAGACCAAGGAGTGGCCCACCGTGCAGCGGTGGCCCAGTGGCTTCCGGTTCCCCGGCGGCGAGTCATTTGCCGAAATGTCCACCCGCAGCACCGACGCCGTCCTGGACCTGGTGGCCGCCCACCCCGGCGAGACCATCGTGGCCGTGTCCCACGCCGACCCCATCAAGGCGATCGTGGCCGTGGCCGCCGGCGTCCCGCTCGACCTCATGCAGCGAATCGTCATCTCGCCGTGTTCCGTATCCGCCATCCTCTTCACCCCTGGAGGGCCCGCAGTGCTCTGTACCAATTCCACCGGATCCCTCAGCGAGTTGGCCCTGTCGTGAGTGACGAGTTCGACTACGACGCGCCGGACCACTGCACGGTCGGCGTCATCGGCGAGGTGGGAAGCCGGCTGTTCCTCTTCTATTGCCGCCAGGGACTGACCGAGACGACGGTCAAGGTCGAGAAGCAACAGATCTCTGTCCTGGCCAGCTACCTGGGACGCATCATCAAGGAGCTTGGACGACCCGGACACCTTCCAGACGACCTCAGCTTCGACGGCACCGATGAACCTGAATGGATCGTCGGCACTATCGGCGTCTCCTACGACGACGAGATCGACCGGGTCGTCGTCGTGCTCGAGGAGGTGGCGGACGAAGACGATGAGGATGACGACGACAGCGGACACGTCCTGCGCGTGGCCCTGACCCGTGAGCAAGCCGCCGCCTTCGCCATCCACGCCACCCGGCTCGTCGAAGCAGGGCGTCCGCCGTGCCCGCTGTGCGCACTGCCTCTGGACCCCGCCGGTCACGACTGCCCGCGCACCAACGGGCACCGGCCGCCGGTCACCTGATTCGAAGGTGGAGACGCCCGCGGCCCGCATACTGACTGAGGGCGACATGGAGGTGCACGGGCGGATCGCCGGTAGCTCGAATGCCACACTGCTGGTGACGTGCACACTGAAGGACGAGACCTGTATGGGTGTCTACAAACCGGCCAAAGGCGAGCGACCGCTCTGGGATTTCCCCGGCGGCCTCTTTCGCCGTGAAGTGGCGGCCTTCGTGCTGTCCGAGCACCTGGGCTGGGGCCTCGTCCCCGACACCGTGGAGCGCACCGAAGGCCCGTTCGGCGAAGGCTCGGTGCAGCGATACGTCCCCGAGGACGGGGTGGCCCACTACTTCACGTTGCGGGACGACCCCCAGTGGCATCCCGTGCTCATGCGTCTGTGCGCCTTCGACGTGATCGCCAACAACGCCGATCGCAAGAGCGGGCACGTGCTCCTGGCCGAAGAGCGCATCTGGGCCATCGACAACGGCTTGTGTTTCAACGAGGACGACAAGCTCCGCACGGTCATCTGGGACTTCGGGGGGGAGCCCATTGCTCCGGAGGATCTCGAGACGATCCGCCGCTTCGTCAACGACGGCCCACCCCCAGCGCTGACCCGGTTGCTCACGCCGGCGGAGTTGTCCGCCGTCACAGAACGCGCCTCGTGGCTTCTGCATCTTGAGGCGCTGCCCGAACTGGTGGACGACGGCGACTGGCCGCCGTATCCCTGGCCTCTCGTGTAATGACCACACCACCGCGGGTAGAGAGGAGGAGCGATGCATATCGACCCCTACATCGTCCTGGGTAGCGCCATCATTGGTTTTCTGGTCGGCATGACCGGCGCCGGAGGCGGGGCGCTGATGACGCCAATGTTGATCTTGCTCTTCAACGTCAAGCCCTCAACGGCCATATCGAGCGATCTGGTGGCGGCGGTGGTGATGCGACCCATCGGCGCCGCCGTGCACATGGCGCAAAGGACGGTGAATTTCGCCCTGGTCGGCTGGATGGCCGTCGGGTCGGTGCCCATGGCATTCGTCGGCGCCTATGTCCTGCACGAGATGGGGAACTCGACGGCGGCCCAAGCCAGCGTCGAGAAATTCCTGGGCGCCGCCCTTCTCCTGGGCGCCGTGGCCATGGTGTTGCGCTACGGCTTGGATCTGCGCTCCGGTCAGGCCCGCCAAGGGGTGGTTCACAATCTGGCCGTCCACCCACTGCGCACAGTGGGGATCGGCATGGTGGGTGGCTTCGTGGTCGGCATGACCTCGGTCGGCTCGGGCTCGCTCATGATCGTGCTGCTGCTCTTCTTGTACCCGGTGCTGGGGGCCAACCAGCTCGTCGGCACCGACCTGACCCAGGCCGTGCCGTTGACCCTGGCCGCCGCGCTCGGTGCGCTGGCATTCGGCCACGTGGAATTCTCGGTGACGACGTCCATCATCATCGGCAGCGTGCCCGCCGTCCTGGTGGGCTCGCTCCTGTCGTCCCGGGCACCGGATCGGATCGTCCGACCCGTCATCACGTTCGTGATCTTCGCCTCAGGTCTGAAATACGCCGGCCTGGGCACCACCGCTCTCGGATGGGTGCTGTGCGGCACGCTCCTGGCCGCCGGCCTACTTTGGGTCGGGATCTCCCGTCCCTGGCGGCCCAGCCCGTCCGTCTCGGCTGACATGAGGAAACCTGACCCCCTCTCGGGCGGGGCCGGCCCTCCTTAGGGCAGGTCGATGTGCAAGGTGCCCCGCAGGTAGTTGAGGACCGATTGTGAGAGCACTTCGCCACCGGCCGAAGTGAGGTGCGTCCCATCCGGCGCGCGGACGTTGACAACCTGCCCCGCCGCGTTGGTGATGAACGGGGTGTAGGTCCCCTGCGCCGTGCCGAGCAGCGTCCATGAGCTGATGTAGTTCACCGGCGGCGTCTGGCGTGCCGCCTGTTGCTGATCGACGGCGTCGACATCGGACATTTTCGCCGAGAGGGCGGCGTTCTGCATGGGAGGCATGCCGACCCACACCACCGTGGCCCCCTTGCTGGCGGCCAGTTGCATGAAGGCCGAGACGCGGTCCGCATACATCTCGTTCCACTTGGGCGAGGTGAAGGGGATGTCGGGGGGACCGGGGAAGTCCTGGGGATCATTGGCTCCCATCATGATGACCACCACCTGCGGTTGGGCCGTCTGCAGATCCGATTGCAGCTGGGCCGGCCAGTTGAAGTAGTCGGGCCGGGTCAGGCCGGTGCTCTCCCGGGCATCGAGGGCGGCCACCGCCACACCGGTATTGGCCAGATCGTTCTGCAGCGGTCCCCCCATGTCGATGCCGAGCGAGTCGCCGATGATGAGGACGCGCAGCGGATGGGCCGCGCTTGGATGGGCGATGCTGGGCAGGGTGGTGGTGGTCGTGGCCCCGACGGGCTGGCCTCCCGGAGCGGGCGGGCGCACGGGACCGGTCAGATGGTGGTGGTGGGGGCCGATCACCGAGATGGCAGACCCGGACCCGGGCCGATTCCCGGTGCGGCCGGTGGCGGCATCGGTCTCGGACACGATGTGCGAGAGCTGCAGGGTCCGGCTGGCCGAGGCAAAGGGCCCCAGGAGGTCGAGGGCCACCGTGCGCCGGGTGCCCACGGGCGAGACCTGGGCGTTGTGCTGCAGGGTCGGGGCGAAGAGCAGGAGCCAGAGCAAGAAGGCCGCCAGACCCAGGACGAGCACCCGGGTCCATGGGGCCCGTTGCCGGCCCTCATCGGCCGCCGGCATGAACTCGGGGTGCGGTGCGGTCTCGGTCGCCATCAGAACCGGTAGTAGATGAACGGCGCCACGCCGGCGGGACCAAAGGTAGTGATACCGAGGAGGGCGAAGGAGAGCACGCCGACCTGTATCGCCCCGTGTTGCCGGGAGAAGGCCGCCTGCAGGCGGTCCACGCGCAGAGTCGGGACGTACTGGCTGGCCAGCGCGCCCAGCACCACCACGACGAGGAGCGGGGTGACGAGCGGAGAGGAGCGGCCCCAGCCCGAGAACAGTCGGCCGAGGACGGCCCATGCCTCCGAGAGGCCGCTCGAATTGAAGAAAACCCACCCCAGACAGACGAACTGGAACGTCAGGAAGCGTTGCACCCAGACCCGTACCGGGCCCTCAGCCACTGCCGGCAGCCCCCGGTGCTGGCGGCTGCGCCGGCGGACGTGCCCCACAGCTTGGCCCACGCCGTGCAGCAATCCCCACACCACGAAGGTCCACGCCGCGCCGTGCCACAAGCCGCCAAGCACCATGGTGATGATGACGTTGCGGACCGTCGCCAGTTCTGACCCGCTGCTGCCGCCCAGAGGGATGTAGAGGTAGTCGCGCAACCAGCGCGACAGGGTGACGTGCCACCGGCGCCAGAAGTCCTGCAGATTCCGCGCCGTGTAGGGCGCATCGAAGTTGACCGGGAACCGGATGCCCAAGAGGAGAGCCAGCCCGATGGCGATGTCGGTGTAGCCGCTGAAGTCACAGTAGATCTGCACGGCGTAGCCCCAGGCGGCGAAGATCGACTCGAGCGCCGAGTGCTGCCCAGGGGAAGTGAAGACCGGGACGACAATGGCGCTCGAGACGTAGGACGAGATCACCACTTTCTTGAACAAGCCCGCCATGATCAACCAGAAGGCCCGGGAGTAGTCGACCGCCTTGGCGTCGCGCCGGTGGCGGATCTGGGGCAGCAGTTCGGTACCGCGGACGATGGGGCCGGCCAGCAGGTGGGGGAAGAAGGAGAGGTAGAGCGCCAGGTCCAGCGGGCGTGCCGGTTCGAGTTGGCCTCGGTAGATGTCGATCACGTAACTCAACGCCATGAAGGTGAAGAACGAGATGGCGATGGGCAGGGCGACTTGGAGCAACGGCACGGCCCGGCCCAACCCGAGCGCGTGGGTGACGTTGTCGAGATTGACCGAGACGAACCCGTAGTACTTGAACCAACCCAACAGGCCGAGCAGCCCGGCGCAGGCCAGTCCCATGGACCAGCGGCGACCCCCCTCGCTGGTCGCTCTGGTGATGGCCTGGCCGCCGGCGAAGGCGATGACCGTGGTGGCCAACAGCAGGAGGCAGTAGCTCCACCCGACCCAGCCGTAGAACACGTAGCTGAGCACCGTCATGGCCAACTTCCACAACCCCGGGAAGGGGTTGAGAAGCCAATTCACCGTAAAGGCGATGGCGAAGAAGATGGCGAAGTCGAAGGTAGGAAAGAGCATGGCGCGAGGTAGGAAGGCTGCGCCGAATGTACTGCCGTCCTGTGGTCCCCCTGTGACCGACCGAGGTCACGACGTGAGCCGGAGAGTTCCTCCCCGACTCGGTGGCCGCTATCCCTTGGCTTTGAGGGCCTCAATCAATGCGGGAAGGACCTTGTGCACGTCGCCGACGATGCCCAGGTCGGCCACCGAGAAGATCGGTGCTTCCTGGTCCTTGTTGATGGCGATGATGTTCTTGGAGCCCTTCATGCCCACGAGGTGTTGGGTAGCGCCCGAGATGCCGCACGCCACATAGACCGTCGGCTTCACGGTCTTGCCGGTCTGGCCCACCTGGTGCGAGTAGGGCACCCACCCGGCATCGACGATGGCGCGGCTGGCGCCAGCCGCGCCCTTGAGCAGCTTGGCCAATTCTTCAATGAGGGCGTAGTTGCCCGCATCACCGAGGCCACGGCCACCGGAGACGACGACGGCCGCTTCGTCAAGCTTGGGCCCGCTGCGCTCTTCGACATGGCGCTCCACGATCTTGGCGCCGTTCGAGGCGCCGGCGTCGGGGGCGGGAGCAGCCACGACGGTTGCCGCACCGCCCCCGGCTGACTCTGGGGCGAAAGACTTGGCCCGGATCACGAAGATGGCGGGACCGCTTCCGGTGAAACGGGCCGTCACGGTGTGCGTGCCACCGAAGAGCGGGTGCTGGCTGGACAGGCTGTCGCCCGCCACCAGACCGGTGACGTTGGTCAGGACCGGCTTGTCCAACTTGGCCGAAAGACGGCCGGCCACATCGCGGCCGTCGTAGCTGGCCGGGATCAGAATGGCGTCGGGGGCATTGCCACCCTCGATCAGCGCCTGCATGGCCGAAGCGACGGGAACGCCGGGCAGGGCGCCGCCCAGGTCGCCCACGTCGTAGACGGTGGTGGCACCGTACTCACCCAGCGCGCCGGCCATGGCCGCCGTCTCGGTGCCCCACGCCACGGCTTCGACCGTGCTGGCCAGCGAACGGGCCTCCGTCAACAATTCGAGTGTCACCGGCGTCGGACCGGAGTCCCCCGCCTCGGCCAGAACCCATATCTTCTCGATCGCCATCTCAGATCACCTTTAGCTGCTCGAGGAAGGCCACCACGCGCTGGGCGCCGTCGCCTTCGTCCACCACGATCTCTCCTGAATCACGCGACTCGGCTTCCGAGACGTCGGTGATCTCCTGGCCACTTCCGGCCGCGCCTACCTGCGAGGCGTCGATTCCCAGATCGGCCACGGTCAGCGTGTCCACCGGCTTCGACTTGGCCGCCATGATCCCCTTGAAGGACGGGTAGCGGGGCTCGACCACGCCGGCTGTCACGGTGACGACGGCGGGCAGGGGGCACACGACCTCATCAAAGCCCGCTTCGGTCTGACGCTCCACCTTCACGGAAGATCCGTCGACGGCGATCGACTTGGCGAAGGTGACCGAAGGCATCCCGAGGAGCTCGGCCACCTGCACCGGCAGGGTGCCCGTGTAGCCGTCCGTCGATTCGGTCGCCATGACGATCAGGTCGGGATTGGCCCGCTTGATGGCTGCGGCCAGCACCTTGGCTGTGCCGAGGGCGTCACTGCCGGCCAGGGCGTCATCGCTGACCAGGATGGCCTTGGCCGCTCCCATGGCCAGGCCGGTGCGCAGACCCGAGGTCTCGCCGCCGGGCGCCATGGAGACCAGGGTGACCTCGTCACCTTCGCCTCCGGCCAGTTGCAGGGCCATCTCCACCCCGTAGTTATCGGAGTCGTCCATAATCAGCTTTCCGGTGCGGACGAGGGTATTGGTCCCGGGATCGAGGGCAGCCGGAGCGGCCGGATCGGGGATCTGCTTCACACAGACAACGACGTTCATGGCCGTTCATCTTTGACGAACAGAGCGGTCTCTCGCCATTCGGCAGCGTCCGGGCTGTTTTCCCCCCGTGTCACCTGGCCTCTTGTCGGGCAATGGCGATGGCCTCCGCCAGGTTGTCGGTGATGACGGCGTCGACGGCGAGCGCCACGAAGGCTTCTATGTCGTGCGCCGCGTTGACCGTCCACACGTTGACGCCCAGCTCGGCCGCGTGGGCCCGCTCCACCAGGGACGCCGACACATGGGTCACGAAGGGATGGACGGCATTCCAGCCCTCGGCCACGGCCAAAGCCAGGTAGTCGTCCACGTCGGCCAGGAAGGGCCATAGTGCGCCGAGGGCCAGCCGGGGGTCGGCCACCTGGACCGCCCTCAGCGTGCTGGCCTCGAACGAGGACACGATGACCCGGTCGGTCCAACCCGCTTCGTCTATGGCGGTGGCCGTCAGCGCAGCGACCGCCTCTCCGGCGTCGTGACCAGGGTCTTTTGGTGAATTCTTGATCTCGACGTTCACGGTGAGGCCGTCACAGACCGCCAGGGCGTCGGCCAGAAGCGGCACGTGGGGCGGGAGGCTGGAGACCGTAAGCTCGGACAGAGGGCCCAACCCCTCAATGGTCGGGTCGTGATGGACGGCCAGGGCGCCGTCGGCGGTCAAGCGGACGTCGAGTTCCACACCGTCGGCCCCCAGCCGCTTCGCCTCGGCGAACGCTTCCAGAGTGTTCTCCCGGTAGGTGGCGGTGGCGCCCCGATGGGCGAAGACCGCCGTCATTTAGCCTGTTTTCCCTGCGTAGCCTGCATATCTACCCTCTCATTTGAAAATCTCGTGAAACCTCTTGCCAGCGCCCTAGCAACCCATTACCCTCTTCTCGTCAATCCCTTCTCACTGACGGACACCAGATTGGGTCCGATCATGTGAAAAGGATCACAACCGCGTGGGTGGAGGCTCTCCCAATGGCTCTCATGTGGAATCGGACGGTCGACTGGGACGCAGACGACTGGCGTCGCGCCGCAGCATGCCGTAATACCGAACCAGACCTGTTTTTCCCCGTAGGCACGACCGGACCGGCGATCGACCAGATCGACGCCGCCAAGGGCGTCTGCCGTTCCTGTGAGGCTCTCGAGCCCTGCCTGGATTTTGCTCTGGCCACCAACCAGGAATCTGGTGTGTGGGGCGGCACCTCGGAAGAGGAGCGCCGCAAGCTGCGCAAGGCCTGGTTGGCCGCCCGCCGCTCACAGCGCACCTTCTAGTCAACGCGGGGCCCGCACCGGGACCGAAATAACGACTCTGGTCCCCCCGCCCTCGTCGGAGGACGGTGACCCCATCACGATCCGGCCCTCGAGCTGGCTGACCACGAGGTCGCGCACGATGGAAAGCCCCAGGCTGGTCGTGCGCTCGATATCAAATCCTTCGGGCAGGCCGACGCCGTCGTCCTGCACCGCCACGGTCAGCTCCACCCCGTCGTTGGCCATGGTGACATCGACGTGGCCGATCGGGGCCGAGCCGGTACTCCCGTCGGACCCGGGCGCTGCGTCCTGAGCCACGGCCGCATCGGAATCGAAGGCGTGCTCGACCGCATTCTGCAGAAGCTCGGCCAAGGTCACGGCCAAGGGGGTGGCCACGTCGGCGGTCACATCCCCCAGATCCCCCACGGTCGAAATGGCGATCGGCCGCGACGAGACCACCGAGTCCTCCGCCATCTGGACCAACGACACCACGATTTCGGCGAACGGAACCTGGTCGCTCGGGTCGCGCGACAGGATCTCGTGGACCAGGGCGATTGACCTGACCCGGCGCTCGGCCTCATGCAGGGCCACCCGGGCCGCCTTCTCGTCTACCCGGCGGGCCTGCAGGCTGAGCAGCGACGAGATGGTCTGGAGATTGTTCTTGACCCGGTGGTGGACCTCCCGGATGGCGGCATCCTTGGAGAGCAGCAGACGGTCCAGTCGACGGACGTCGGTGACGTCGCGCAGCAGGATCATGGCCCCGGTGACGACCCCGTGGGAGAGGAGGGGGATGCAATGCAGGAGCACGATGACGTCGGGCCGGCGCTCGACCTCCTCCACCACCGGCCTCCCGTTGCCCAAGGCCCACTCGAGGGCGGTCTCCTCAATATCGAGGTCGCCGAAGCGCCGACCTTCGGGGGGCGAGTAGATGCCCATGCGGTGGAAGGCGTTCATGGCGTTGGGTGAGGCGAACTCCACTCTCCCGTCGGCATCGACCACGACGACGCCGTCACCCACCCGGGGCGCTTCTTCGGTGCCGACGTCCTCATCGGGAAACGGGAAGGCCGATTGGGCCACCATGTCGGCCAGCCGCTCGAACACATCGAGGTAGGTGCGCTCGTACATGCTGGTCGGCCCCTTGAGAGGGGCCAGCGACACCCGGAGCAGGACGGCGATGACCTTGGGACCGAAGCGAACCGGGATGTTCTCCACCGGCACCTGCTCGCCCAGCACCGGATGGTGGATGTTGCCCCGGACGATGTCGCCCGAGTGCAGGCAGTTGGCCGCCAGGACCCACTGCGATTCGTTGACCGTCTGGCCCACCAGGTCCTGGTCGACCAGGGTCGGCCGGTTGTTCGGGCGCATCTGACCCAGCACGACCAGTTCGGGGTCGGCCACGGGCTGGGGGATGTCCCCGCCCGTCACCGGCACCAGGAGGAGAAGGTCGGAGAACGAGAGGTCGGCCAACACGCTCCAGCTGCCCAGCAGGCGTTGCAGGTGGCCCAGCTCTTCGGGCTCGAGCGCCGTATGGGACTGGGCCAGCTCGGCCGGTGTGGGCACTCAGGCCCCGGATTCCCCGGGCACCAGTGCCGGCCCGACGGCCACCGGATGCGGGACCCGGTTGCGGAAGGCCCGCAGGGAATCGACCCCGACCGACCCGAGCAATGAGCGCAGCGCGTCGGCCTCGTCGGCCACCTGGCCCAGGCGATGGGCGTCCGATGCGGTGGTGAAGGGGACGCCCCGGTCGGCCATGCGCTGGAGGAGCGGCACGGCGGGATACTGCTCGCCGACCGGCTTGCGCCACCCGGCCGATGAGACCTCGGCCGCCATGCCCGATGAGACCGCCGCCTCGGCGATGCGGTCCCACCAGGCGTCGGGGGCATCGGGCCGGTAGCCCGCCACCTTTATGAGGTCAGGGTGGGCCAGCACGTCGCAGACGCCCGACGCCGCCAGTTCCTCCAGGGCGTCGGCATAGGCGTCCCAGCAGTCATCCACCCGGCGGGCCGACCATTCGGCCATCTGGAGCGGCACGTCGATGTCATCGAAGCGCCAGGCCCCCAGCCAGTGGACCGAACCCAGCAGGACGTCGAAGGGGTAGCCGGCCAGGAGCCCGGCCACCGTGTCCATCTGGCCCTCGTAGTAGTCCACCTCCAGCCCGATGACGATGGGCAGGCCGGCGTCCTTGGCTTCCTGCGCGCAGGCCACATAGGCCTCGAGGTCAGCGGTGGCGTGAAAGTCCCAGTACTCCGCCATCGACTCCTGCATGGCCGCGGGGATGCGGTCGTCGTTCCAGAAACCACCGAGGAGTGCTTCGGCCTGGCGGAACCGGAACAGATGCTCGGTGACCGCCAACTCCGTCACCCCGGCCGCCTGGGCCTTCTCGCAGTAGGCCGCCAGCTGGTCCAGGCTCAGCGGCGTCTCGTGGTCGCTGTGGGGCCAGATGTGAAGGTGGTAGTCGAGCATGGGTCTTCAGCCGGCGTGGCGGACCAGGGTCACGCCGTCCCGGATGGTGGTGAGCACGCAGACAACCCGGGGATCGTCGACCAACTTGGCGTTGAGTCGGCGCAGGGCTTCGGACGATTCGTTGCGCTCGGCGGCCGAATCGAGCACCCCGCCGGAGAAGAGGGTGTTGTCCAGGACGATCAGGCCGTGGGGCGCCAGCTTGGGCAGCACGGCCTCGAAATAGGCGTCGTAGCTGACCTTGTCGGCGTCAATGAAGACCAGGTCGAACGGGCCCTGCAATTCGGCCAAGGAGACAAGCGCCGGGCCCTCGATGACGCTGACCTGGCTCTCACAGCCGGCCACGGCGATGTTGCCCCGCGCCGTGGTGGCGTGATGGGCGTCAAGCTCCAGCGAGATGATGGAACCACCGGTTGGAAGTCCGGCCGCCATGGCGATGGAGGAGTAGCCGGTGAAGGTGCCGATCTCGAGGACCGAGGTGGCCTGGGTGGCGAAGACCAGGAGTTCGAGGAAGCGACCCTCCTGACGGCCGACCATCATGTACCAGGCGGGGAATTCCTCCCGGGTGGCGGCGTCGACCGCCGCCACATGTTCGCTGGGCGCCGTGGTGTGTGCATCGGCATACGCCTGGACTTCGGGATCGATCAATGGGCCCATGGGGCTCATGGTACGCGCCCGGGCCTACTCCCAGACCTGGGCCCCCAACTGGAGCAATCCCCCCATGTCGAAAATATCGGCGCTGAAGAAGGGGACGGTGACCAGAATGTCCGGCGCGCCCCGCAGTTCGCTCTGCTGTTCGGCCTCCCGCCGGGCCACCACCCCGAAATTCGAGAAACTCTCCGCCACTTCGCTCAAGACCCGGGCGGCCACCACCGGGTCGTCGGTCAGCCCCTCGGCCAGCGCATCCACCCGTTCCGCCATCGTCTTGGCCAACTTCGCCGTCCTGGTGCTGCGCAGGTAGTCGGGCAGGACCTTGTTCAAGACGACGGCACCGAGGTGGAGCTTGCGCTCGGTCAACTCGGCCGAGAAGAATTCGGCCTCCCGGACCGGCGTGGCCTCCAGCGTGGAGACGACCATGAAGGTGGTCCGGCGGTCGGACAGCAACCGGGTCACCGCATTGGCCCGCTCGACGAATCCCTCGTACATCGACTGGAAGAGAATGAAGAATTCCGAGATGTCGGCCAGGAACTGCGTGCCCAGTATGCGATCCGCCACTTGGTAGAAGGGCTTGGTGGCCGCGTTCACCAGCTTGGAGCGGTAGGGCACGATCAACCAACGCAGGAGGCGGGATGAGAAGAAGTCGGCCATGCGCTGGGGGGCATCGAGGAAGTCCAGCGCGTTGCGCGTCGGCGGCGTGTCCACCACGATGAGGTCGTACTTGCCTTCGGAGTGAATCTCGTACAGCCGCTCCATGGCGATGTAATCGTGGGACTGGACGAAGCGCCCGGAGATGTTCTGGTAGAGCGGGTTGGCCAGAATTTGCTCACGGGTCGCCTCATCGGGGGCGTGACGGCGGATGAGGTCGTCCCAGCTCTGTTTGGTGTCGAGCATGGCGGCCCACAGTTCCCCCCGGGGCGTCACCCCGGCACTCGTGAACACCTCATCGGCCACCCGGACCTCCTGGTTGCCGATGCCCTTGAGGCCCAGCGCATCGGCCAGGCGCTTGGCCGGGTCGACGGTGAGAACGAGGACGCGCCCACCGTGTTCGGCCGCGGCCATGGCAGCCACCGCAGCAGCCGTGGTGGTCTTACCCACGCCACCGGGGCCGCAGGCAATGGCGATCTCCTTGGCCGAGAGCAGCTGGGCGATGGACTTGGCCGTCTCCTCGTCGCGACGCGCCATCACAACCCGAGTTCCTCGGCCAGTGACTGGGCCACCTGTTTGGTGGTGCGCAGGCCGTGGGTGCGCGAGAAGAGATAGGGCAGCAACAGGACCGGGAGACCCGGCGGCAGTCCGGCCTGCAGGCGCGACAGATGGGTCGAACGGGTGCGGCGCATGGTCACGGCCAGGCGGGCCGCCTCGAGCACCGGCGCCACCGAACCACCGGCTCGCTCGGAGAGCACGGCTTCGACCTCGGGTTGGCGGAGCTGTTCGAAGATCTCCTCCTCGCGCTGTCCGAAGAGTTCGGGCAGCACCCGGTTGACCACGACGGCGGACATGCGAACCGTGGTCTCCTCCTTGACCCGCTCCACCAACTCGAGCGTCTCGCTGACCGGCATCTCCTCCGGCGTGGTGACGGCCACCAGGCCGGTCTGCTGGTGGTCGGAGAGGATCTCGAGCATCCAGTCCGTTTGGCTCCGGATCAGTCCCACCTTGACCAGGTCGTTGATGGCCTGGGGGGCCGCCAGCTGGCCGATGATGTGGCCGCTGGCCGGCGCGTCCACGATGACCAGGTCGTAGTGGCGCTCCCGCACCTCGTAACAGAGCTTGCCGACAGTCAGGATCTCGCGCACCCCCGGCGCCGCCGTGGCCACGAAGTCGAAGGCCTTGGCCAACGGCCCGATGCGGCCGACAATGGGGATCTTCAGGTGGAGCTTGAGGTACTCACGCAGCGACGCCTCGGTATCCATCGACATGGACCAGATGCCCGGTGAGACCTGGCGGGGTACGAAATCGGTCGGGGTGGCTTCGAAGAGCGAGGAGAGGTCGCCCTTGGCGTCCACCTCGCAGGCCAACACCCGCTTGCCGTGATCGGCGGCCAGTTGGGCCAGCGCCGCCGCTACCGTCGTCTTGCCGACGCCGCCCTTACCGGTGACGAAGACCAGCTTGAGCTGGAGGAGATCAGGCGCATCGCTGGTCATCCCTGCGTCAGGGTGCGCCGAACCCGACACGACGCTCCGACGTGGGCGCCCCAACCTCGATGTAGGCCACCTTGGCCACCGGGACGCCGACCTTGCGGCCCTTGCGGTCGGTCAGCCAGAGGACGCCGTCGCCGGACTTGAGCAGCTTCTCAATGTCCGCCACGACCTTGTCGGGGTCGGCATCATCCTTGAGTTCCACTTCCAGCTCTTTGGGGGTCTGGATGATTCCGATACGAACGTCCACCTGGTCACAACTCCTCTCGTCAGCCTCCGAGGGGAGACGTGCGGGCACTAGGACGTTACAGGCATGAGGCAGACTGGCCGACATGGGTGACGCCCTTCCCCACCAGCCGACGGAGCGCAGCCAGCGCTGGGCTTCCACCATGTCGGGCTACTCCGGTCCGGCTCGCTTGGCCCACGCCGATTCGCACGCCCGGGTCGGTCCCCCGCCCGATGGGTCCGGAGGCGCCGCTGCCGGGTGGGACGAACCGCTCGAACGTCTGGCCCGAGAAGCCCTGGAGGATGCCCTGCTGGCCCCCGGCGCCACCAGGGCCGGGGGAGGCGGTGACCGGGCCACAGAGGAGGCGGCCGACCAGTGGCGCACCTGCTTCGAGCGCGACCGGGACCGCATCCTCCATGCCACCTCGTTTCGGCGACTGGCCGGCAAGACGCAGGTCTTCGTCTTTCCCCAGGACCACCAGCGCACCCGCCTGACCCACGCGCTCGAAGTAGCCCAGGTGGCCACCGCCATCGCCCGGGCCTGCCGCCTCAACGTGGCCCTGACCGAAGCCATCGCCCTGGGTCACGACTGCGGCCACGGACCCGGTGGGCACGCCAGCGAGGACGCGCTGGACCCCTTCCTGGTCGGCGGATTCGACCATGCCCCCTGGGGGGCCCACGTGTCGCTGGCCGGATTGAATCTGTGCGCCCAGACCGTCGACGGCATTGCCAACCACAGTTGGTCCCGCCCGGCCCCTTCGTCACCAGAAGGCGAAGTGGTGAGCTGGGCCGACCGCATCGCCTATGTCTGTCACGACTGGGAGGACGCCGTGCTCACCGGCATTGTGGCGCCCCACCAGTTGCCCCTGGCCGTGCGCGACCTCTGTGGCGTCCGCCGGAGCGCCCAGTTGGGCGCTTTCATTCACGGCGTGGTCTCGGCCACCCTGCGCACGGGTCAGGTCGGCATGGAAGAGGACACGGCGGAAGCGCTCGCCGTCTTCCGGGCCTGCAACTACGAGCGCATCTACCTGCGCGACGCGTCCCTGCGTCAAGGGGAGTCGGTGATCGCGGTCCTGCGGGCGCTGGTCGAGCACTTCTCGGACCGCCCTCACCTCATCACCGAGCGTTCGAGCCAGTCCGACTACCTGGCCGGCGGCGAGGACGCGGTGCGGGCTGCCGTGACCTATGTGGCCGGCATGACCGACCGCTTCGCCTTTCGCCAAGCCGTGGCCCTGCTCGGGTGGGACCCGGACAAGCTGCCGGCCGGGGTCGATTCCTGAGGCTTCGTGCTCATTGGATCAGTCCGCCCACCACATTGATGACGAGGCCGATGATCAACACGCCGAAGAGGTAGGAGATCAGGGCATGGCGCAGGGCGGTACGACGAATTTTCTTGGATGTCAGATCCGTGTCTGACACCTGGAAGGTCATCCCGATCGTCAGAGCCAGATAGGCGAAGTCCACGTAATCGGGTGGTTCGTCCTCGTTGAACTGCACGCCCCCCGGAGTGTCCGAGTAATAGATATGGGCATAGCGGAGGGTGAAAATGGTGTGGACGGCTCCCCACGAGAGCAGCACGCTCACCACGCCGACGGTGATCAGGAAACCCTTGAGGCCCCCGGTGGCACTGGTCGCCTTGACCAAAATGAGGGCCACCGCCACCAATGCGGCCACGGCGGCACCCACCACGATGGAGTCCGCCGTCGCCCGATTGGGATCTTCGCGCAGCGCGAACTCCTTGGTGTCCGCCGGCGTCATGGGGAACACGGATCGCCATATCCACGCCACCAGGACAATGACGGCACAATCCCATCCGATCAGGACGACGGCCTGCCACGGGAAGAAAAAAGCACCGATCACCGCTCCGACGACACCGGCGGATAGCGACACCACGACGCGTCGAATGGCGGGCACTTCAACACCGCGTCGGGTCGTCGCCGTATTGCCCCTGCGAGAGGCCGTCACGGCGGACCTTGGTCGGCGGCCGAGACGGGATGCCCCGCTTCAATGTCGGCCGCGGCGGACAGCATCAGGCACCCCGCGGCCGGCCCGGGGCCACCGTCGTCGACCGATACGAGAAACGCCTCGTGATCACCGGCGCTCATGCGGTTGAGGATGGTGCCCTCGACCCAGGCCGCGCACGACGCCAGCACCGGCGATCCGCCCACACCGCGTGACCACTGCACCTGGGAGAACTTGTCAGTGTCGTCACCGGTCTGTGCGCCAAAGAGCGTGGCCACGTCATGCTGATCGGACCCGAGGGCATGCAAGGCCAGATGGTGAGCTTTCTCGGCCACCCCGAAGGTGTGGTTGACCTTCGAAATGCAAATGAGGAAACGGACGGGCTGGATGCTGGCTTGCGTCACGAATCCGGCCAGACACCCGCTGCGCTCGCCGTCGGCTTCGGCAGTGACCACGTAGAGCGGCGTGTCGATGGCGTCGGTGAGACCCTGGGCGGTGCCCGGCGATGTCATCGGAACGCGGGCGGGCGGCGCTCGGTCAGGGCCGCCACTCCCTCGGCGAAGTCCGGTCCCTGCATCATGGTGGACATGCGCTGTGCGGCATCGCGCACCGACGTCGCCACGTCGCCGTGGAGGTCGGTGTACATCTGCAGTTTGGTGGCGGCCAAGGACGACGGGGCGATTTCGCTCGCTAGCTGGCGGGCGTAGTCGTAGGTGGCCGGCAGCAGATCGTCGGGAGCGAACACCCGATTGACGAGCCCGAGCTGGGCCGCCTCGTCGGTCATGACGATCCGGCTGGACAGCAGCAGGTCGGCGGCCCGGGTCAGGCCGACGAGCCGCGGCAACAGCCATGAGAGCCCGTACTCGGCCGGCAGTCCCAATCGGCCGTGCGAGGTGGTCAACTTCACGCCGCTGGCGGCAAAGCGCAGATCGCAGTAGCAGGCCAGCACCAGACCCACGCCGGCGGCCGGTCCGTTGATGGCGGCGATGATGGGCTTGGGGATCCCGAACTGGTAGGCGAAATCGGCGTCGAACTCCGGCCGCACGCCGTAGCCGGGCATGGCCAGATCCGGCCCCACGCCGGCGTCATACCCGCCGCGCTCAACATGACCTTCGAGCGCTTTGGTGTCGGCCCCGACGCAGAAGCCGCGTCCCGCACCCGTGACCACGATGACGCGGGTGGCCGGGTCGTCGCAGGCCCGAGCCAGCAGGGCGCGGTACTCGCTGTGCATGCGGCCAGTCCAGGCATTGAGCCGCTCCGGTCGGTGCAGCGTGATGGTGGCTACGCCGTCGGCCACGTCGTAGCGGGTGGCCTTGAGCTCGTCGAGCTCCATCAGTCCAACGTGTCGAATCGCTGTTGGCGCCGAGAGGCCGGATCGATGCGTTTTTCGAACGCGACCTGCACCGCATGCCCCTGCACCGCCGTCTCGAACGCCTCGGCGTCGGCCGCACTCCGCCACAGCGTCAGCACAAGCCAGGTGTCGCCCCGGCGGGCCGTGGTGCGCCGCATGAAGCCGGGCTGGTTGGGTATCAGCTCTGTCTGGACAGCCCGATCGGCAGCGAGGAAGGCTTCGTCATCGGCCTCGCCAGCCAATGAGAACACGGTGATTTCGACGGTCGCCATGTCCTAGGCCTGCACCAGCATGACGGGGTTCCCCTCGGGATCGGTGATGCCGGCCAACGTCGGGCCACCGGGCACATCGAACGGTTCGGCCGCGATGGTGGCGCCGAGCGTTACCGACTTCTCCAGCGAGTCCCGCAAGTGGGCCACCTGGAAGTAGAGGGTGACCCCGGAGCGGTCGCTCTGGCGCAGGTGCCCCGCCGGTCCCGGTTCGGGTCCCCCGATGCCGGGCTCGATGTCCATGATGAACCCGTCGCCGATCTTCCAGTTGAAGAGCTGGCCGTAGAAGGCGCGCAGGAGTCCGGGGTCTTTGGCCTCAATCTCCCAATGCACTAGCGGGCGTGCCCAATCTTGCGCCATTGTCGCTCCTTCCCTCCCGTCGTCGACCACGCTAGGTGACCGGCGCGTCTCCCACCGGCGACCGGGCCGGATCCCACATTTCCGCCGTCAGCGCCCACCGCTCGTGGTCCCGCCACTGGCCGTCCACCTTCAAATAGCGGGGGGAGATCCCTTCCCGTTGGAAGCCGAAGCGGCGGACAAGGGCGATGGAAGGCGCATTGTGCGGCTGAATATTGGCCTCCAGGCGGTGGAGCGCCAGAGGTCCGAACGCGGTCTGGAGCACACGGTGCAGGCCGGCGGCCATCAACCCCCGACCGGCGTGCGACGAGAAGGCGGCGTAGCCCAGATAGCCGGAGCGGAACGAGCCGAAGACGATCCCGTTGATATTGATGAAACCGACGAGACGACCGCAGGTGTCGTGGCGCACCAGGAAGAGCGCATGATCGGTCCGGGTGGTTCGCTCCAGATATTCGACGTAGCGCTCGACCGTGTCGGCCGTATCGACCCACGGATGGTGCAACGGCCGGCTCTCACGAACGGCGGCGATGAATTCGGCGCCGTCGTCCAACGTCGGCGGGGCGATGGTCACGCTCACCGCCACAGTGTCGCGCCCCTTTTGCGCCTAGCGCAGGCTCAGTTCCTTGCGATACACCCGAGCCGGGCCGAGGGAGGCGAGCCGGTCGGCGATGGCGATGAACGACTGCGCCGTCTCGCTGTCGGGGGCTTCGGACACCACGGGACGGCCCTCATCGGCACCCTGGCGGACCGTCGTCACCAGCGGCACCTGGCCCAGGAGGGGTACGCCGAGATCAGCCGCCAACGTGGCGCCACCACCGGCTCCGAATATCTCGTAGCGCTTCTGGTCGTCGCCGGTGAACCAGCTCATGTTCTCCACCACGCCGCGCACCGACAGCTTCAAACGGCGGGCCGCAAAGGCGGAACGCTGCGCCACCCTTTGGGCCGCCGCCTGCGGGGTGGTCACCACGATGATCTCGGCTTTGGGCATGACCTCGGCCAGGGTGAGCGCCACGTCGCCGGTGCCCGGCGGCATGTCGATGAGCACGAAGTCGGGCTGGCCCCAAAAGGCATCGGTCAGGAACTGCTGGATGGCCTTGTGCAGCATGGGTCCCCGCCAGATGACCGGCTGGTCATCGGGCACGAAGTACCCCATGGAGAGGCACTTGACGCCGTGGGCCGAGGTCGGGATGACCACGTCGCCCAGGATGATGGGGTCGTGGTCGGTGCCCAACATCTTGGGCACGGAGAATCCGTAGACATCGGCATCCAGCAAGCCCACGCTGTGCCCGGCCTTGGCCAGGGCCACGGCCAGGTTCACCGTTACCGTTGACTTGCCTACGCCGCCCTTGCCCGAGGAAACCCCGATGACACGGGTAGTGGCGTCCGGCTGCAAGAAGAGCGGGGTGGAGGGATCGGGGCCATGAGCGTGCCCGTGATCACCGTGGCCGTGTCCATCGTCGTCGTCCATCTCGTCGAGAGGGGTGGCGATGCCCAGCATCTTGCGCCGCAAGATGACCCGCAGCGCGGCCCGCTCCTCTTCGTGCATCACGGTGAGGTCGAACTCAATCTCGTCGACGCCCGGGACCGCCCGGGCCACCCGGTGGATCTCGTCGGCCAGGTCATCGGACTCGGGCCAGGCGGCGACGGGCAGGGCCACCTCAATACGCGCCCGGTGGCGCCGCGACTTCACTTCGCGCAAGAAGCCGATCTCCCCCAGGGGCAGCCCGAGTTCGGGCTCAACGATGGCATTGAGCGCCCCTTCAAGCTGTGATTGGTCGATTGCCATGCACTCCCTCGTCTTCGTCGACGCCTCGGCCGAGCTTCGTGACTGCCTGAGCCACCGTTGGGCGCGCGTCACCCCAGCTGACGGGGCTGAACCCTCGGTAGACTACCGACCGTGAGCATGGCCCGGATCACCGATGCCACAGACCAGGCAGGCGCAGGAGCCGGCGTCGGCAACGACGACGGCCGCTTCAGTGCCGCCGTGGCCGCGGTGTCGGCCGCCTTCGGCGATCCCACCCGCCGCGACATCTTCCTCCACGTGCGGGCCCAGCCGGGCGCCACGGCCACCGAGGTGGCCACGCTCTTCTCCCTCCACCCCAATGTGGCCCGGCACCACCTCCAAAGGCTCGTCGATGGGGGCTACCTGCGGGTGGAGAGCAGCCGCAGCGCCCCCGGCGGCGGTCGCCCCTCCAAGCGCTTCTTCTGCGTGGAGGAAGAGCTGACCGTCGGCCTGATGCAGCGCCGCGACGACCTGCTCATGCGGCTTCTGGCCGAAGCTATGCAGCGCCTCGGCCCCGAAGAAGCCGAGAAGATGGCGGCCCATGTAGGCGAGGAGTACGGCCGTTCTCTAGCCGCCCGCATGACGCAGACCGAGGGCCAGCGCACCATCCGGGCCGCCATGCACGTGGTGGCCGACACGCTGACGGCCCACGGTTTTGCCGCCCACGCCGAGGACCGCGGCGACACCACGGCTGTGGTGGCCGAGCAGTGCCCCTTCGGGAACGCCAGCACGACCAACCCCGTGCTGTGTGCGGTGGACCGCGGCATGGTCAAGGGCCTGCTGTCGGGGTTGTGCGGGAAGGCCTCTGAGCAGGCCCTGCCGGTCATGCTCTCCTCCCGGGCCCGGGGTGACGCGGCCTGCACCGCGTCTGCCTGAGCGGCCCGCCGTGGCTCGCTCGTATCTCGATCACGCCAGCTCCACGCCACCACGCCCCGAGGCGCTGACGGCTCTCACCGAGTGGCTCTCGCTCCCGGCGGCCGACCCCGGCCGTCTGCACTACGAGGGTCGGGTGGCCCGCGACGCACTCGAGCAGGCCCGTCAGCAGGTGGCCGCCCTGATCGGCGTCACCCCGCGCCAGGTGGTCTTCACGTCGGGCGGCACCGAGGCCATCAATGCCGCCGTCTGGGGCGCCACCCGCCGTCAGCCCGGGGCCCCGATCCTGGCCGCCGATGTCGAGCACTCGGCGGTGCGCGACGCATCGGACCGGTTGGCCCCCACCGAGGTCGTCCCCGTCGATAGCGAGGCCCACCTGCAGGTCGACGCCCTGGCCCGGCGGCTGGCTGACCGTTCCGCCCCCGTCCCGGCGCTTGTGCACTGCCAATGGGCCAATCATGAGGTGGGCACCCTCCAACCGGTGCACGAGGTCGTACGCCTCTGCCGCGAGGCGGGAGTGCTCGTCCACGTCGACGCCGCCGCGGCGGCCGGCCACGTACCCCTGGATCTCGGTGCCCTGGACGCAGATCTGGTCAGCCTGAGTGCCCACAAGCTGGGCGGCCTCCCCGGGGCCGGAGCGTTGGTCATACGGCGGGGCAGCCGCTTCGATCCCCTCCTGGTCGGGGGCGAGCAGGAACGGGCCCGCCGGGCCGGGCTGGAAGGGCTGCCGGCGGCAGTGGCGTTCGGCGCCGCCGCGGCAATACTGGCGGCCGACGATCAGGCCGTCCTGGGGCACGAAGCTGCACAGTCCGCCCGGTTCATCGCCGAGGTGATCGCCGCCGCCACCGCGGTCGACGACGTCACGATCGTCGGCCCCGCCGACGCCGGTGGTCGCCTGCCCAACCTGATCTGCCTGGGCGTCCACGGCGTGGAGGCAGAACCGGTCCTCATCGGACTCGATCGAGCCGGCGTCGCCGTCCATTCAGGATCCGCCTGCTCGTCCGAGAGCATCGAGCCCTCCCCCGTCCTCGAAGCCATGGGGGTGGACGCCAGCCATTCCCTGCGGATCTCGGTCGGCTGGAACACCACGAGCGCCCACATCGCCGCCTTCACCCAGGCGTTCGCCCCGGTGATCTCGTCCCTGCGCGCGCTACGGGGCTGACGTGGTCGTGGTGGTCGTCGTTGGCCCAATGACCTGGGCCAGGGCGGGCGGCAATGGCACGCCGGTGTCGACGTAGGCCACCGCCAACAAACCGGCGTCCGCTTTGACCTGGGCCGCCGGTGGACTGTCGGCCAGGAACTTGTTGAACTCGGACACGGCGCCGGCAGCGTTGTTGTCCTGATTGAGCAGGATGAGCCCCAGGAACAGGTGGCCCCCGTAGAAGGTCGGCGCCACCCGGATCGACTTCTCTACGTTCTGCCGGCCCTCCTTCACGAGGATGGGTGAGTGCCCTTGCGTGCCGTAGTTCCAGTCCAGCCAACCGGAGGCGGCGAGCGCCTGGGGGTCGCTGTGGTCTTCGGAGAGGACCTTGTTGTAGAGCTTCAGCGCGGCCACCGGCTGGCCGCCGTTGCTCAGGGCCACCGCCTGATCGAGCTGCTCCTCAATAAGTTGCTGCTTGGAGACGGTGACGCTGCCGGACGAGGCCTGCCCCGGAAGGCGGGGATTGATGGCGTGATCGACCAGAATCACCGCCCCGGCCACGACAAGGAAACAGCAGGCGATGATCCCGACCCGCCGCCAATCCTTGTTCTTGGGTTCGGGAACTATCTCGGTCGGAGTGGACACCACCTCGGGCTCGGGCGGCGGCGCGTCTCCCAATTCGGACTCGACTTCGGCCAAGCGCGCTGAGTCCCGGGCCATCAGCACCGCGAAATCCTCGTCAGTCAGGTCACCGGCATCGTGCTCGAGCTCGGCATCGTGCAGGGAGCGAATCAGGAACTCGCGCTCGTCGTTGAGAAACCAGCGAGTGTCATCTGTGCCAACGGCGTCGCTCCCCACCTCCACCCGCGGCTCTTCCGGCGTCACTGCGACACTTCTTCGTGCTGGGACTCACGAAGCTGGGCGAACTGTCGGGTGCGACGCCAGAACAAGCCGCCGATCACGACGACCGCCGCCGCGCCCAGGACGATGGGGATGATCCAGATGAGGGCGAACCCTGCAGAGTCCGGGGGTTCCAACAGGATGGTCGAGCCGTACTGTCCGACCAGGGTCTGCTCAATGTCGGCCGAGCTGCGGCCCTCGGCCACCTGCCGCTTGATCTCGTCGCGCACGGCCAAGGCCGTGGGTTGGGTGGACTCGGCGACCGATATGCCGCTGCACGACGGGCACTTCACCACCCGTTCAATGGCGGCGGCGCGCTGGGCCGGCGTCTGCGCTTTTCCCGAGAAGACGCCGCTGCCGATGACGAGCGCCACCACGAGAACCAGCAGTGGCAGGGCCGGACGCGTCCAGGTGGGCCACCGGCCACCGCGCTCAGACATGGGCCTTACGCGCCTGGCGCAGCAATTTCAGGAGGTCCTTGTCGGTGGCGGGACCGGTGTCCTCGGCCACGATGCGGCCGGCCGGGCTGACGAGGAAGGTGGTCGGCGGTCCGGTCACGCCGTAGTGCGCCGCGATGGAGCCCCCGGGATCATTGACGGCCGGCCACAAGGCGCCCTGCGATTTGAGGAACTGGCGAGCCGACGCCGTCTGGTCGTGGAACACCACGCTCATCAATTCGGCGCCGTTCTTCTGCAGATTCTGGGTGAAGTCGAAGGTCACCAGATCGGGTGCTTCCTGTTGGCACGGCCCACACCAGCTGGCGAAGAAATTGACGAAGACGTAGCGACCGCGGGCCGACTGCAACGACACGTGGTCGCCGCTGCGCAGGTCGGTGCCCGAGAACGACGGCGCCACATGACCAATGAGCGGGCTCTCCACCTGGGTGGCTTCCTGCGGGGTCCGCGTGGCCAGGACGACTCCCACCACGGCGAGCACAAGGAGAACCCCGCCCGCGACCCAGCGGGTCGTATGGCGGCGCTTACCGCGGGCCATCATGCGGATGGGGCGCCGCTCTCGACGGGGACCCGCGTCTCGAGAGGCTCTGGAGGCGGCGTGGCCATGGTGGAAGGCGCCGACACGGGGTCGGTCGCCTTGCGACGCGTCCCGGGTATCAGCGCCACGATCCCGCCCAGTCCGACCAGCAGCCCACCGGCCCAGAGCCAGGCCAGCAACGGTTCAATCACGACCCCGATGACCACCGAACCGGCGGGCAAATTGGGCACGAGTTGGGCCCCGGTCACTTTGCCGAGGCCACCGACCTGGTCGAAGGTGAGATACACGTCGCCCAGGGCCCCCGAGTCGATGGCCGGTGTGCCCACCGTGGCCAACGCGCTGCCAAAACTGGTCAAGGCCGGCGCGAAGACGGCACCGTCGACCTTGACCAGCGCCTGATCGGACTTCTTCGACGGTGAGGTGATGTTGCGCAAGCCGACAAACTCGAATCGATGATTCTCATAGGTCACGGTGACGCCCTGGCGGAGGGTCAACTCGTCCTGATGCCGGTAGGTGGTCGCCGCGATGATGCCGACCGCCATGACGATCACGCCGATGTGCACGACCATCCCACCGTTGGTGCGCCCGATGAGCCCGCGCCACCAGCCGACGCGGCGCGTCCGGGCCGCCCGCACCGACAACACCAGGGCCCGGGCCGCCGTTGACGCGGCCATGGCCCCCATGCCGAACCCGAGCAGCGGGGAGAAGCCGCGCAGGCCGAAGGCCACGCAGACGACGATGGTGATGACGCCGGCCCATACGGGGATGGCCAAGCGCTGCCAGAGCACCGTGGCGTTGATCTTGCGCCAGCTGAGCACGGGGGCCACCGCCATGAGGAAGAGGAGCGCCAAGCCGACGGGTACGGCCACCGTGTTGAAATACGGCGCGCCGACCGTGACCTGTTGTTGGGTCACCGCTTGATAGAGGAGCGGGTACACGGTGCCGAGCAGCACCACGAAGGCGAAGCCGACGAAGAGGAGGTTATTGAGGAGAAACGCGCCCTCCCGTCCCAACGGCGCATCGATGCCTCCCGGCGAGCGCATGCGGTCTCCCCTCCAGGCGATGAGACCGAAGCCCACGATGATGACGGCGAAGAAGAAGCCGATGAGGACTGGGCCGATCGATGACTCCGAGAAGGCGTGGACTGAGTTGATGACCCCGGATCGGGTCAGGAAGGTGCCCAGAATGGTCAGGGCGAATGTGGCCACCGAGAGCGAGAGGTTCCAGACCCGCAAGAGGCCGCGGCGCTCCTGAACGAGCACCGAATGTAGGTAGGCCGTCCCGCACAGCCACGGGAGCAGCGCGGCGTTCTCCACCGGATCCCAACCCCAGAAGCCGCCCCATCCGAGAACTTGGTACGACCACCAGGCCCCGAGGACGATGCCCACCGAGAGGAACGTAAATGAGACCAGCGTCCAACGGCGACATTCCACCTGCCAACGCTCCCCGACCCGTCCGGTGGCCAGCATGCCGATGGCGAAGGCGAATGGAATGGTGAAGCCGACAAACCCGATGTAGAGCAGCGGCGGATGGATGGCCACCAGTGGGTTGTCCTGCAGGAGGGAGTTCGGCCCCAGACCCGATGTCACGTTGTGGGTGGTGACGAAGGGGTTGGCCGGCCCCACCATCATGCCGAAGAAGAAGGCAGAGACGACGTAGAGGACCATGGTGGCCCAACGGATGACCGGGTCCGTGGCCAGGCGGCGGTAACGCCACACGAAGATGGTCGAGAAGATCGACAGCACCAACCCCCACAGCAGGATCGACCCGGCCAGGGCGGACCACATGCCGGTGATCGAATAGAGAAGAGGCGTCACCTTGCTGTTGTTCTCGGCCACGAAGACCAGTGAGAAATCATGGGTGACCAGCGCGTGCTCCATGGCCAGGGTGGCCAGAACGCCTCCGGCCAACAGGATCGGGGCGAACAAGCGGCCGTCGCCCAGACCCCCCGGGCTGTCCTTCAGGACGAGGGTGGTTGACGTTGGCGTGCTGCCCCGCTGGCGGAAGAGGCCGACGGCGATGACGACGGCACCCACCGTGCTGGCCACGAAGGCCAACCAGACACCGACGATTCCGAGGGCGGCGTCCATCCCTAACGGACCGTCCCGTTCTTGGCCTTCACCCGGGTCGGGTGTTTGGCGATGTAGTTGGCCGAGTGCTTGACCAGGATCTGGTTCGACACGAAGTTGGTCGACGAGGCCGAGATGAAGTGACCGACCACCACGACCGGGATATTGGACTGAAAGAGCTGCGGCGGGCTGCCGCTGTTGGTCACCGCCACGCGATGGTGGCCCTCGGACATGACGAAATCAGTCCCCTGGGCCGTGGGATGGATGGAGCCCGCCACCACGTCGCCCTCCAGACGGAACGTCTTGGTCCCCAGCGTGCCCCGATGGGCGAAGGCCTGGTTCACGGTGTCGAAGTAGTCGAGCGAAGACCCCAGGCCCTCAACCAACAAGAACACGAAAGCGGCGATGAGGACGGCGAAAACGACCCAAACGCGCTTGCTGCGACGCGTGCGGATGACAGGGAGGGCCGGCCCGGAATTGTCCCCAGCTAGTGGCGCATTGGTCACGACCGTCCACCGGGAGTCACCGGTGTCGCCGGATCAGCCACCTTGGCGGCCCGCTCCCAGCGGCGACGGCGCAACCCGAGCCCGATCCCGTAGACCAGCACAGTGACCAGCGCAGCGATGTACCCGGCATCGACGTAGTCCATGCCCATGCCTTAGGTCCCTCCACCGTCTGGGGCACCGGAAGTGTCGGCACCCACGCCGACCAGCTCGGTACCTTCGCTCCAGCGTTCGGCCAAGGACACATCGAGTTCCTGGTCGCCCACCTCGTCCTGCAACACCTCGACCTGGTAGCGCACGCCGAGGAGCCAGACGAACAGCAGCGAGAAGGCGATGAAGCCGAGGAGGAAGGTCCAGGCCATCGACCCGTGGACGTGCAGATGGAAACCGGGATCGAGCACGGTGCCGCCCTGATGCAGCGTTTGCCACCAGTCGACGGAGAAGTGCACGATGGGCACGTCGACGGCGACCAGCAGCGCGGCGACGGCGCAGCGCCGGGCCCGGATGGCGGCATCGGCCGGCACGCGACGCAGTGCCATGTAGCCGAGTTCGAGCAGGAGCAGCAGTGCCGTCGACGTCAGACGGGCGTCCCAGGTCCACCACACACCCCAGGCCGGACGCCCCCACAGGGAGCCCGTCACCAGCGTCAACGCGGAAAATACGGCCCCGACTTCCACCGCTGAGGCAGCCAGCCGGTCCCAGAAAAGTGAGCGGGTCCGGGGCCACAGGTACAGGAGACTGCTGGCCGCGGCCACACCACCGGCCCAGTAGAGGGCCACGGTGGCGATGGGCGGGTGGATGTAGAGGAGGCGAGCCAGATTTCCCTGCACCTGGTCGGGCGGCGTGATCCACAGGCCGAGCCACACGGTGAAGCCGAGGGCGATCACACCGAGAATGCCCACGATGCTCAGCCATCGGGGTCGGGACGGCCCCGCCGCTGCCCGGGGAATGGTGTCGGTTGTCATGTGGCCTCCTGGAGTGGCCCATAGAGGACAATGCCGATGACGAGGTAGATCACGGCAAAGGGGATGAGGATGCGGAGCCACTCGGTGCCCGAGCCGGCGTTGCCGCTCAGTGAAGCCTGCCAGGCCTTGGATCCCGCCAGCAAAACAGGGGCCAGGACCGGGAGGACCAGGAGGGGCAAGAGGGTGTCGCGAACGCGCAGTCCCGACGAAAGCGCCCCGTAGAGCACGCCGGCGCAGGCCAGGCCCACGGTGGCCAGGAGCGAAGCCAGCACGGCCAGCCAGATCACATGGACCCGGACGTCGAAGAGAAAGGTCACGCCGGCCCACAGGACGATCTGGAGGATGAGCAATTGGAGGGCCACGGCTGCCGCTTTGCCCAGGAAGATCCCGGCCGGGTCGATCCCCGAAAGGCGCAGGCCGTCCCGGGTGCCCTCACCGGACTCGATGGCCACGCTGCGCTGAATGGAGAGGACGGTCGAGAAGAGGACGGCGATCCAGAAGATCCCCGGAGCGGCGTGGCGCAGGGGGCCAGTGTCGGGCCCGATGGCGAAGGACACCAGGATGAGGACCAGGACGGCAAAGGGGACCACCTGCCACAGCCCAACCCGGGAACGGGCCTCAATGCGGAGGTCCTTGCCGGCCACCAGGACGGCGTCACGCCACATGCCACTCCCCCATCGTGGCCCGGTCCGCCGGCGAATCCGCCGCGGGCACCGCACTCAGCGGGTGGCGTCGACCTCCGGGCTGCTCGGAACTGGTGCGGCCGCCGCTCATGACCACTACGCGATCGGACAGCGGCACGGAGAGCTCGGGCTCATGGGACGAGAGCAGCACTGCTGCTCCATCCGTCACGGCCTCATGAATCAGATCTCCGAGGAGGGTGCGGGAGGCGGCATCGAGGCCGGCGTGGGGCTCATCGAGCAGCCACAGGGCGGGGCGGCGAGCGACCAGGGCGGCCAGGGCCACCCGGCGGCGCTGCCCGGCCGAGAGACGGCCGGTCGGCGTGTTCCTCAGCCGCCCGACCAGGCCCAGCCGTTCCAGAGCGGCGTCGGCGTCGGCCACGGGGAGTCCGAGTGCCCGCACGGCAAAGCGGACGTTCTCCACCGAACTGAGCTCGTCGTACAGGGGGGCGGCATGACCCAGGAGGCCGACGTGACGGCGCACCGCCGTGTGGTTCTTGGTGAGATCGATGCCCAGGACTTCGGCTACCCCCGAGGTGACGGGCAGAAGCCCGGCGCAGGCCCGCAGCAGGCTGGTCTTGCCGGCGCCGTTGGCGCCGACTACCACGACGACTTCGCCGGTCTGGAGAGAGAGATCGACCCCAGCAAGGGCGGGGAAGCGGCCGGCAAGAGCGACGGCGGCGCGGAATTGGACGACAGGGGCCATGGCCTTCACCCCCATGGTAGGGGGGGTGGGCACAAGGGTTCCAAGCGGGGGCGGGCCTGCTCGCGTATCCATTCCTAGGATCGGGCTCATGCTGCGAATCCAGTGTGTCTGTATTGATGCCACCGACCCGGTCCCATTGGCCCAGTTCTGGGCCGCCGCCCTCGCCTGGCGGCTCTCCGTTGACGACGACGGTGATGTCGTGTTGGAGCCGCCGGCCGGCAGCCCCGAAGACGGCGTGAGCCCTGACCTGCTCTTTCTCCGTGTTCCCGAGGACAAACAGGGCAAGAACCGGCTGCACCTCGATCTCCGTCCGATGGATCAAGCGGCCGAGGTGGCCCGACTCGAGGGCCTGGGGGCGACCCGGGTCTCAATCGGGCAGGGCGGCGAGGTGTCCTGGGTCGTGCTGGCCGATCCCGAAGGAAACGAGTTCTGTGTGCTGCGGCCCTACACCGAGACCGAACTGGCCCAGAAGGGGGGCTAGAGGCCGCTACTGCATGTGAGGGAGTCCCGTGATGGCCGCCAGTGAGTCGTCGCCCCGACCGGCGATCTCGTGGCGGCCAAAGTCCCGCAGGGCAAGTTCGTGCGCCACCAGCAGATCGGAGATCTCCCGCTCGGAAGGATCCACCTCGGCGATCCGGGCGTACATGGCGGCGAACTGCGTGGTGACCGGTTCAAAGGTCCCCATAAGTTCGAGCCAGTTGAGGGAGGCGACGGCCGCGGCCAGGTCTTCGGCTTCCGCCAGCGTCTCGAGTTCCGCCTGCGTGGATATTCCGGCCTTTTCCAGCACCGGCAGGAGCGCTTCTTTGGTCCGGCACTCGAGTTGGCTGAGCGTGGCCATCTTTGCCTTGTGGTCAGCATCTTGCACGTGCTCACCGATGCGAGCAAAGAAGATCTCACCGAGAATCTCGCCCTGGTACGACTTGGCCAGGAGCGTGGCTGCACTGTCATCGATGGAGAACACGGCATCAGGCATGGTGGTGACACTAAGACGCCATGGCCCAGAATGCTCAGGATGGCGAATGTCCTCCTGCCCATCCCGTCCCGGGACTTCGATCCCACCGAGGTGGCGGTCAGCTGGCGCGTCCTGACGGCGCGCGGCCACCACGTGACGTTCGCCTCCCCTGATGGCCGGCCCGGAAGCGCCGATGACCTCATGGTGACGGGGCGAGGCTTGCCGTTCTTTGGCCGACTGCTGCGGGCGAACGCGGACGCCCGCCGGGACTACGCCGCCCTCCAGCACAGCCCTTCGTTCTTGTCCCCTCTGTCCTGGTCCGAGCTGGAGGGAGCGGCCTACGACGGACTCCTCCTCCCCGGGGGTCATCGGGCTCGGGGCATGATCGAGTACCTGGAGAGCCCGCAGATCCAACAGGTCGTGCTGGCTTCGTTCACCGCCGACAAGCCGATCGGTGCCATCTGCCACGGCGTGCTGGTGGCCGCCCGCAGTATCAGTCCCGTCACAGGCCGCTCAGTCCTGCACGGCCGACAGACCACCGCACTCACCTGGCAGCTCGAGAAGACGGCGTGGGCCATCGGCCGTCGGATCCGCTTCTGGGACCCGAACTACTACCGCACGTACATGGAAGAGGCGGGCCAACCAAGCGGGTACATGTCGGTGCAACAAGAAGTGACGCGAGCGCTGGCGCAGCCCGGCGACTTCCTCGATGTCCCACCCGACGCCCCCGACTATCGGCGCAAGACCGGTGGTCGAGCCCGCGACAGCAACGACGACGGTGGTCCGGCCTGGGTCGTGCGGGATGGCAACTACCTCTCGGCCCGCTGGCCCGGCGACGCCCACACGTTCGCTCGCACCTTGGCCTCGATGCTGGACGGTTCCTAAAAGCTCGAGGATGAGGCGATGGCCTCCTAGGGCAACCGATTCAGCGCCGCATCGACAACGGCGGCCATGGCGGCCGGGCTGGGCAGCGGCGGGGCGCTGGTTGGGGCGTCCGGGCCCACGCCGGTGGGGGCCGAGTTGAACCAATCAACCGAGACGACGTAGGGGCCCTTCTGGGCGTAGAGCTGAGCGAAATTGATGTACTCCTCGCGGTTGCCTCCGCCGGAATCGTTGTAGACGACCAGACCGACGATGGGGCCGGGAAGATCGATGGGTGGCCCGAAGTCATCGCACTGCCGGCCGACGGCCAGCACCTGGTTCAAAAGGTCGACCGCCTGGGTACTCGACGGAGCCAGAGCGAGCGCTTCACTGATGCCTTCGCTTGGTACGCCTCCTGGGGTCTGCGACCCCAGCGCGGTGTTGAAGTTGACGACCACCTCGGGCACCGAGGCGGGTAGCGCCGCCAAGAATTCAGGCATGGAGGTCGTCCCGGGACCGCTGCTCTTAAAGCCCTGTGTCAGGTCGGCAGCCACCAGGAGGAGTGGTTCGAGCGAATCCACCGAGTCAACGCTGTGCGGTTCGGGCCCCACGCCGCCACACGGATCGATCGTCGTGGTTGTGGTGGGGAGCGGTGTCGTGGTTGTGGTCGTTCTGTCGGCCTGGGTGGCCGTTGACTCAGTGTGACGAGATGACGGTGCGGGCGAACCATTGCGCGAAGCGATGGCCAGTCCGGCACCGGCGGCCGTCCCAAGTACAAGGAAGGCCAGGAGCGCCACCGGAACCAAGCGGCGTCGAACGCGGCTCACGACCCGACCGTGACTCAGCTCGTACTGAGACGACCGAGGCCGATGTGGGTGAGGAGGTTCGAGAACTGAGTCGAGAGCCACGCCAGATTGTTGGTAACCAGCAGAATTCCGAAGATCACCAGGATCAGGCCGGCCACCACTTCAACGACCAGGATGCCGCGGTGGGCCCGACCGAAGACAGCCGTCAGACGGCCGAAGGCCAGCCCACTGAGGACGAAGGGCACGCCCAACCCCAGCGAGTAGGCGAAGAGCAGCACCACGCCGCCGGCGAGGGTGCCGTTGTGGGCGGCCAAACTGAGGACCACCCCGAGGACGGGCCCGACGCAGGGCGTCCAGGCGAAGGCGAAGGCCATGCCCATGATCGGTGCCGCCCACGACCCGAGCGCCGACGGGCGGACATCGAAGCGTCTGTCCCCGATGAACCGGGTGAGCAGGCTCAGCGGTCGGGCACCCAACGTGGACCAGAACTGACCGGGGAGGGTGCCGAGGAGGAGCACGCCGCCCAACACGATCACCACAATGCCGCTGACGTGGGTCAGCGTCTCCCGGTGCGACGCCAGCACCCGCCCGATGCCCGAGGCCACTGCTCCGAGCGCCACGAACACGATGGTGAACCCGCCGATGAAGAGGCCGATACCCCGGAGCATCGGTCGCAGCGCGGTGACCGGCACGCCCATCGTCCTGACCGTCCCACCGGTCGTGGACGTGGCCCCCAGCTCGGCGGCCGACAGCCCTGACACCATGGAGAGGTAACCCGGAACGAGAGGGAGAACGCAGGGCGAGAGGAACGACAAGATGCCAGCGCCGAAGGCGACCAGGACACCTACAGGGTTGGCTCCGATGGCCGCCGTGAAAACGATGGCCGGACTCCCCCGCTACCTGAGGTTGTTGCGGACCAGGTCCATGTCGGCATTCACCATCATGGTGACCAGACCCTCGAAATCGACGTCCCGCTTCCAGCCCAGCGTCTTCTCGGCCTTGGAGGGATCGCCTACCAACAGATCGACTTCGGCCGGACGCAGGTACTTCTCGTCAATGATGACGTGCTGCTCCCAGTCGAGGTCGGCGGCGGCGAAGGCCAGGCGGCAGAGTTCACGCACTTCGTGCGTCTCGCCGGTCGAGACGACGTAGTCGTCCGGACTGTCCTGCTGCAGCATCATCCACATGGCCCGGACGTAGTCGGCCGCAAAGCCCCAGTCGCGTTGCGCGTCGAGGTTGCCCAGGGCCAACTTGTCGTCCAACCCGTTGGCGATGCGAGCCACGCCATTGGTGATCTTGCGGGTGACGAACTCGAGGCCGCGTCGGGGCGATTCATGGTTGAAGAGGATGCCCGAGGAGGCGTGCAGGTCGTAGCTCTCGCGGTAATTCACGGTGATCCAGTGGCCGTAGACCTTGGCCACGCCGTAGGGGCTGCGCGGGTAGAGCGGTGTGGTCTCGACCTGGGGGACCTCTTGCACCTTGCCGAACATCTCCGAGGAGCTGGCCTGGTAGAAGCGGATGTCGGGGTCGACCAACCGGATGGCGTCGAGCAGCCGGGTGACGCCCAGAGCGGTGGTCTCTCCGGTCAGTACGGGCTGGCTGAAACTGGTCTGTACGAACGACTGGGCGGCCAGGTTGTAGACCTCGTTGGGCCGGTGGTCGCGCAAGATGTTAATGAGCGAGACCTCATCCAAGAGGTCGCCCGCCACCAATTCCAGTCGGTCCTGGATGTGGGCAATGCGCTCGAAGGTCACCGTGCTCGATCGCCGGACCATGCCGATGACGGTGTACCCCTGCTCGAGAAGGAATTCGGCCAGGTAGGAGCCGTCCTGTCCGGTTACGCCAGTGATCAGTGCTCGTTTCGACATCGTCCGGCAACGCTACTCGACCCGGAAAGGGCAACGGCCTCCTGGTCCCGGACATACAGTGCGGCTGAGTGCCCACCGCCGTCATGCTCTCCTTTCGCCTCGGGGGCAGCGACGGCGTGTCCATTGAGGCGGCGAAATGGGCCCGTGCCCTGGGCCTTTTGGGATGGGACGTGCACACCGTGGCCGGGTCGGGACCCGTCGACCTGGTGCTGGAAGGGCTCTCCATCGGCGCACTGATCCCCCCAACCCGGGTTGAAGTGGAGGACGCCCTGGCCGCCGCCGACCTGGTGGTCATTGAGAATCTCTGTTCGCTGCCCCTCAACCCGGCGGCTGCCGACCTGGTCGCCGCCGTCTGCGCTGGCCGCCCCACCCTGCTGCACCACCACGACCTGCCCTGGCAGCGGCCCCACCTGGCCCACTTCCCCCCGCCGCCCGACGACCCGGCGTGGGGCCACGTCACCATCAATGCGCTAAGCCGGCACCAGCTGGCTGAGCACTCCATTGCGTCCACCGTGCTCTACAACACCTTCGATCCTGATCCCCTGCCGGGTGACCGCCCTGGTAGCCGGGCCGCCCTGGGTGTGGCGGGCACCGATCGGCTCTTCCTGCAGCCGACGCGGGCGCTGCCCCGCAAGAACGTGGCCGGCGGACTCAGGCTGGCCGAAGCCCTGCAGGCCACCTTCTGGCTCCTCGGACCGGCCGAGGACGGCTACGGGCCCGAACTCGAGGCGTTGATCGCCAATGCCCGCTGTCCCGTCCGGCGAGGCCCACCCACGCCAGGTTTGACCATCGCCGATGCCTACGCGGCATGCGACGTCGTCGTCCTGCCCTCCACCTGGGAGGGCTTCGGCAATCCGTCGATCGAATCGGCGACCTACGGGCGTCCGCTAGCCATCGGCCCCTACCCCGTAGCGGCAGAACTGGCGGCATTCGGATTCCAATGGTTTCCCAGCGACGACGCCGCGCCGCTCGGTGCCTGGCTGGCCCGTCCCGACGACTCGCTCATCACCCACAATCGCGCCGTCGCCGCCCGGTCCTTCAACATGGCGGACCTGCCGACCCGACTGCATGAGGTCATCGGCCGCCTACCGGCCTCGTTCGCGTGACGGCAGATCGGCCAGAGCCCGTATGACCGCCCAGTAACGTCTTGACTCGTGGAAGCAGCGCTGCCGGTACAGAATCGGCGACTCACTGCGGAGCAGCGACGCCAGCAGCTCTTCACGGTCGCCCTCGAGCTCTTCGCTCGCCGCGGCTACCGGTCCACCACCATGGACGACATCGCCGAGGCGGCCGGGGTGACCAAGCCCTTGGTGTACCAACACTTTTCGTCAAAGCGAGCCCTCTACCTCGAGCTGGTCGATTCCATCGCCGCCGAACTCCTCATCGCCGTCCGCGGTGCCGTCATGCGGGCCAAGGGCCCTCGCCAACAGGTCGAGATGGGCTTCGCCGCGTATTTCCGTCTCGTCGTCAACCGCGAAGCCGAATTCCGCCTCCTGTACGGGCGCGACCACGCCGACGACAAGGAATTGGGCAAGGCCTTGCGCATGGTCGAAGACGCCATCGCCGAAGCGATCGAACCTCTGATGGACGCCGGGCTTAGCGACAACCACCGTCGCCTTCTGGCCTACGCCGTCGTGGGCATGGCTGAAGGCGCCAGCCGGCGCTTCATGGAGCAACGGCCCCTGGTCGAAGGATCGGTCGAGGAAGAGGCCCAGCGACTGGGCCAACGCATGGCCGACCTGGCCTGGGCCGGCTTGCGGTCGGTGCACCCGGACTGACCGTGACCGACGCGGACCTCACCCTCCGCCCGTTGGCCCGCGCCGACTTTCCCATGGTCGTCGAATGGTTGGCTCGACCCCACGTGCAGGAATGGTGGGGCGAACCGCTCAGCGCCGATGGCGTGGAGGCAGAATTCGGGCCTTGCGTCGACCCCGGCGATCCGACCCTGGTCTTCGTCTGCGAAGTCGACGGGCACCCGGTCGGGCTGGCTCAGTGCTACCGCATGGCGGACAACGCGGACTACGCCATCGCCGTGGGCATTGATGACGGCGCCGGCATCGATCTCCTCCTCGCCGACGCCGCTCGGCGCGGGCAGGGGCTCGGGCCGCGCATCATCGCCGCGGTGGCCGCGGTGGCGTGGGAGCGCTACCCGGAGATCAGCCGGGTCCTGGCCGGGCCGAGCGTGCACAACACCCGGTCACACCGCGCGTTCGAGAAGGCCGGCTTCACCGCGTGGCGCCAGGTCACCGTGCCCGACGAGGACGATGACGAGATGATCTTCGTTCTCGAACGTCCTACAGCAGCGTGATCAGGGTCTGGCAAGAGCCCCAGAGTTCGTTGACACACGCCACGTAAGCCGTCTCGTCCTGGCCGGCCGGGTCGATGACATCATCAGCGTTCGAGAGCTCGGTGTCGGCCAATTTGAGGGCGGCCAGGCGGTCCGCCAGCAGCGGTGGCGCTGGTGGCAGGTCTTCGCAGAGGCGCCGGATGGAAGCGGTTCGGGCGGCGGCATCGGGAAAGAGCCGGCGGACGTAGCGCACATGGTCGGCTTCCATGACGACCACCAGCTCGGCCCGGACCAGGTCGGCTTCGTACACCTGCCGGCTGCGGTGCTTGGTGAAGGAAGCGTCGGCCAGGGCGGGAATGGTGGCCAGGGCCGTGCGGGTGCGCATCCCCATGGGCTGGCCGTCGATGGTGTGGGTGCCCGCCGTCACGATGTGGAGGTCCGAACCCCCCACCACACCGAGCTTGAGGTGTTCCAGCATGAAACCGGCCATGACCGAGCGCGCCGCGTTGCCCGTGCACAACACCAACACCTCAGTCACGTGCACCCACCAACAGAGCCGGAGCGTCAACGTCCAGCGCGTGCTGGGCGTGGCGCGATGTACTGGTTAAAAACATGAGATCACCTCGTTCGGTCCGCTGCACCACCATGGAGGCCACGATGGCCATCAAGACGCCCCCAAATGAATCGCGCCGGGTGTCCTGACGCAGTTGGTCCAGCGAGTAGTCCGTGACGCCCCGCTGCAGCAGGGACTCGTGGTACTGCGCCAAGAGATCCGATTCGTGACGCCGACGATCGTCGGCACTGAGACAGCCGCCGATGAAATACGCCACGTCGTAGGACCCACCGGCCCAGGAAAGCGTCTGCCAGTCGACCACCACGGGACGTCGGTCCCCTTCTTGAAAGAGCAGGTTGTCGAGCCGAAAGTCGCCGTGGCTGGCCGTGCGGGGTCCGACCCGACTCTGCATCCAGGTCGGGAGATGCTCGACGAACATCTGGCAGAGCGCCGCGTGCTCGGGCGCCAGCCGGCCCTCGTAACGCTCGAGGAACCCAGGCAGGAGGGAACTCACCATGGTGGCCATGAAGGCATCGCCGTCGGGCGAGTTGCGATTGAGCCACGCCAGTGCAGCCAGGTCGGGGGCCTCCCAACATGGCGCATGGAGTCCGGCCATCTCCTCCAGCACGGCCGCCGCCACGTCGGGGCCGCAGGCCGCAATTTGATCGCCCTGACGGCCGCCCACGATGTCTTCGAGAATGAGCGTGAACCAGCCGGTCTCGGCTTCCACGTCGGCGAAGTAGAGCCGAGGGACGCGGGCCTCAATGCGTGCGGCCACCTCCTGGTAGAACCGCACTTCTATCTCGTAGGCCCGCAGGGCCAGCCCAGTGCCGCGGCTCTGATCGTCGGCCGAGGCGAACTTGCCCACCACGCTGGCCGGTCCGGCGCCCAGCACGTCGTAGGTCACGTCCAGCCGGGAGGTGTCTGCCATCTGGCCGGTGCCGATGGGTGACAGCGCGATGGCCTGCACCGAATGACCGGGTTCCAATGCTCCGCTGCACACCAGCGCTGCAGTCAGCCATTCGGGCGTCACGTCCGCGGCATACCGCAGCAAGCTGGGTTGTGGCGTGGACGGGCTCATGGCACCGGTGACACTACGCCTGGTCTCACCGGCCACCGCTGACATCCAAGAGAGCCCCGGTCACGTAGGAAGCGGCAGGGCCGCAGAGCCAGGCGATCGTGGCCGCCACCTCATCCGGACGGCCCACCCGTTGCATGGGGATGAGAGGGCGTAATCGCTCGCCCCGGTCCGGTTGGCCACCGGAGGCATGTATCTCCGTGTCGATGAGCCCGGGTCGTACGGCGACAACGCGAATCCCCTCGTCCGCAACCTCCTTGGCCAATCCGATGGTCATGGTGTCGATGGCGCCTTTGGAAGCGGCGTAGTCCACGTACTCGCCTGGCGATCCGAGACGCGCCGCGGCTGACGAGAGATTCACGATCACGCCGCCACGGCCTCCCTGTCTGGTCGACATGCGGCGCACCGCTTGCCCGGCACAGAGAAACGATCCGATCACGTTGACGGCAAACATCCGGGAAAGCCGGTCAGCGCGCATCTCGTCGACGCGAGCCTTTTCGTCGACGACTCCGGCGTTGTTGACCAGGGCGCCGAGCCGCGTCACGTCACTCCAGTGGGTATCGATGGCGCCGAAGAGACCAGCCACCGACGCTTCGTCCGCCACATCGACCTGACAGGTGAGGGTGCGCACGCCGAGGTCCTCGCACTCGGCCGCCACTCCCTCAGCGGCCTCGCCGTTACTTCGATATCCGAGGCACAGGTCCCATCCATCGTGAGCGAGGGTTCGGGCCGTTGCCGCGCCAATGCCCCGACCCCCTCCGGTGATCAGCGCGATGCGCCGGGGCTCCTCGTCGTTGGACATGGCTTCACGGTATCCAAGGTGGCCAGCACGTCGGACAACCCACCCCCGTCGACTTCGGGATCATCCACAGCATCAATGGCGGGAGGCCGACGCTAAACCGTTACTCAGCCTGTCGGTCGTCCAGCCTCTGCATGTACTGGGAAGCCACCTGGCGGTACTCGGCTTCGGTGAAGGCCCACTGCTGATGGTCAGCGTCACCCCAGCCGGCCGCCATGGCCGGGTGGCCGCGACCCAGTGCTGCGGTCATGGATCGGGTCATGGCCAGGGGACCCGGCGGGACCGAGAGAAGTTGTTCGACCACAAGGGAGACCTCAGCGTCGAGCAAGCCAGCGGAGACGACGCGCTGGGCGAAACCACTACGCAGGAGCTCGTCGGCGTAGACCTCCCGGCAGGTCATCACCCAGTCACGGGCCAGGGGCAGCCCAATCTCTCGAACGAGCAGCGGAATGCCAGCCCAGGTCAGCGGGATACCGATGGCCAGCTCAGGAATGCGTACCACCACGTCATCGGCGGCCACCCGGATGTCGCAGGCCGCCGCCAGCAGGGCTGCCCCACCAATGACGTGTCCGTGCAGCCGGGCCACGGTGACTTGGGGGAGGCGTCCCAGTTGGTCGAGTAGCCGTTGCCAGGACCCGGTGCGATGGCGCCGCGTGGCCCAGTCGGCATCCTTGAGGTCGGCGTACGCACCGGTCTTCAGGTCCGCACCGGCCGAGAAGGATCGGCCAGCGCCGTCCAGCACCAGGACGCGGATGTCCGGCCTCTCCTCCAGAGTGCCGAATACGTCGGCCATGCTCTTTCGGATCTCGTCATTGAGCGCGTTGAGTCGCTCCGCTCGCGACAGGGTCAGTCGGGCGACTGGGCCGTCGTAGGCCACCGTCAATGTGCTCATCGGACTAAGGATGCCCCAAAAGGGGCAGGCGTCGGGCTACTTGATGTGGACACCCGAGATGGCCCGGGAAATGACCAGGCGCTGAATCTCGGAGGTGCCTTCGAAGATGGTGTAGATCTTCGAGTCACGGTGCCAACGCTCGACCGGGTACTCGCGGACGTACCCGTAGCCCCCCAGGATCTGAATGGCCTGCTCGGTCACCCAGACGGCGTTCTCGCCGGCGTAAAGCTTGGACATGGAGCCTTCGCCGTTCTCGAACTTCTGGCCGGTACCGGCCATCCAGGCGGCACGGTGCACCAGCAGGCGGGAGGCGTCGGTGCGCATCTTCATGTCGGCCAGCTTGAAGGCGATGGCCTGGTTCTCAATGATGGCCCGGCCGAACTGCTTGCGCTCCTTGGCGTAGTCGAGCGAGTACTCGTAGGCGGCCCGGGCGATACCCACCGCTTGCGCACCGACGATGGGTCGTGAGGCTTCGAAGGTGGCCATGGCGGCCTGGCTGGCGTTCTTCTTGCCTTCCCGGGCCCGGGCCAGACGCTCGTCCAGCTTCTCCTTGCCGCCGAGCAGGCAACTCCCCGGCACGCGGCAGTCGTCGAGCACGACCTCAGCGGTGTGGGAGGCCCGGATGCCCATCTTCTTGAACTTCTGGCCCATGGAGATACCGGGCGTGCCCTCGGGCACCACGAAGGAAGCCTGGCCCCGGCTGCCCAGCTCCGGGTCGACCGAGACAACCAGCACGTGGATGTTGGCGATGCCACCGTTGGTGATCCACGTCTTGGTGCCGTTCAGCACCCACTCGTCCTTGGCCTCGTCGTAGACGGCCCGGGACTTGAGCGATGACACGTCGGATCCGGCGTCGGGCTCGGACACACCGAAGGCCGCCAGCTTCACGTCGTCGGGCGTGCCGAAGCACTGCGGGACCCATTCGGCCACCTGCTCAGGGGTGCCGTTGCCGAAGATGCCGGCGACTCCCAGGGTGGAGCCAAAAATGGCCAGCGCGATGCCGGCATCGCCCCAACTCATCTCCTCGTTGACCAGGCACATGAGGAGGCCGGTCGGATCGCCGAAGCACTGCGCCACGAACTCGAAGGAGTACAGACCGATCTTCGCCGCCTCCTGGATGATGGGCCAGGGCGTCTCTTCGCGCTCGTCCCATTCGGCACCAGCCGGTCGGACGACGTTCTCAGCGAAGTCGTGGACCCACTTTTGGATCTGCAGTTGATCTTCGTTCAGAGCAAGTGAGAAGTCGGACATAGTGGGCCCTCCTTGGGCAAGGAGCCCGGCGCAACGCCGGGACTCTTCTGGAATGCCATTCCTGGCACGACGCATATGGCTCTGGTCCCAACGCCGCTGTTCGCGGTGTCCGGGCCACGGCCATCGTGGTTACTGAATAGTAACCTCCCAACGCTCGAAGGTCTAGACGGGTTGCAATTATGCCCCTGACGGGGACCTTTAAACCCCAGTTAGCGCCGGACGGCCGTACCGGCGGGCGTGTCCTCCACCGTCCACCCCAAGGCGGTCAACTCGTCGCGAATGGCATCGGCCCGGGCAAAGTCCTTGGCCGCCCGGGCCGCATCGCGTTGGGCCACCAGGTCGGCCGTGGCGGCGTCGAC
>DATAUC010000059.1:0-60187 GCA_036268485.1 Acidimicrobiales bacterium | reverse complement strand
GGCCACCCAGACCAATTCGCTGGTCACCAGCGACTCGCCCGCCCTCAACGCGCTGCTCAAGAGCCTGCACACCGACCTGGGTGTGGTCGGGGCCCATCAAGAGGACCTGGCCGAGGGCGTGAGCTATCTGGGCGGTGCGCTCAAGGGCTTCGCCAACATCTTTTATGGAGGGACTCAACCAGTCAGCTGGGGCTCGGCCTATTCCAATCCGGCCACATTGACCCAGACCTATGGCGTTATCGGCGCCTGCGGCACCTTGGACCAGGTCCTCAGTGAAGCGCTTGGTCCCGACCCGCTCAGCTGTGGCAGCCAGACCGGCCCGCTCCCCAATGGCGGAGTCGGGACGGGCGTCGCGGACGATGGTCCAAATGGCGGTCTCGGCGCGCTGCAGCAGATCTTCGATCCCCTGTTGGCTCGGGTGTCGCGCTAACCCAGCCCGAGCGGCCAACCTCCGGAGCGAGAAAGCAGACCCCCGATGAGCGTGTCGAGGACCACATCGGCCTCGGCCCGGGCGGCAACCGGATCATGAGCGCGGGCAATGAAGAGCGAGGCGCCGTACAGGCCGCCCAGGGCCACATACGTCAAGGCGTCGATGGCCAGACCGGCAAACGTGGTGGTGCCCATGAGTGGCGTGAGCACCGTGCGCAGCATGGGGAGTTCAAAGGGATCGATACCCACCTCCATGACCTGAGCCTGTAGGACGGACACGCTGTCGAGGACGACGATGCGACGGAAGGCGGGCTCCAAGCACGCATCGAGGAAGGTCGAGAGCCCGGATCGCAGTGCCTCCCACGGGGAGGACTGGGCCGCCGCGACCTCCATCACCCGGGCAATCACCTCGCCCTCCACTTCTTCGTAGACAGCCCGGAAGAGAGCTTCCTTACCGGCGAAGTGGTGGTACAGCGCTCCCCGGGCGACACCGGCCTGCACGATGATGTCGTCAATCGACGTGGCCGCGTAGCCGTGCTCGGTGAAGTTCTGCCGGGCCACCTCAATGAGGAGGGCGCGCGTCGCCTCGGCCTGACGGACCCGAAGCGGTTTGACGGGCATGCCTCAGACTACTGAGTTGACCGATAATCGGTCACCGACTACTGTTCGGTTAATAGACCCTTCATCGGTAACAGGAGTACGACCATGACGTCCGACACAGCAGAGCCCCGGGAGGCCCGCGTGAAGACCCTGGTCGGAGTGGCCAACCTTCCCGATGACATCCGCCGGCACGCTGCGCTGCCGGACGCCGACTACGCCGACGCCTTCATCGCCCCAACGATCGGAGCCCCCGAGCAGACGCCGGAATGGTGGGCCCGGGCCTTTCTCGAAGAATCGAAAGTGGGCCGCCGTGCCCCCATCCTCTGGACGCTCATGGGTCTGCGACTGGGACCTCGACCATCAGCGGACCACACGCAGGGCTGGAGGATCGCCAAGCGCGGCGAGGGATGGATCAGGGTCGAGACCGGCTCGTGGTGCATGACCACGCATGCCGTCGTGTCAGTCGATGACCACGAGGTGTCGTTGGCACTGTTCATCCGTTTCGACAAGCCGTTGGCCCGTGTCATGTGGGCCCCGATCGCCGCCATGCACCGCAATGGCGCGCCGAGCATGGTGTCGTACGGCGTGCGGGCGCACGAGTCCGCCTTGCTGGCTTAGACGGGACCGCTCGGCCGTGGGCGGGGCGGTCCCGGATCTTGCACCGGCATGCTCTGTACTTTCGGTGGGGTCGGAGCCGGCAGGTGGTCGCGTTGCCAGATGGCCTCTACAGCCAGTGCTTCTGCATTGGGCAACTCGGGAAGAGACAGGTCGTTTGTTCCGGCAAAGTTGAAGGCCGACGTCAGGTCCCCCACCGTGTCCCGACGCCACTGACTGACGTAGGGCACCTCGACGCCGAACCGCGTCTCGAGAAACTGTAGGACCGACGTGTGATCCAACACCTCGCTGGAACACAATCCACCGCGGCTGAAGGGTGAGATCACCAGCATGGGCACCCGGAATCCGAGTCCGACGTTGGCCGACAGGCTGATGTTGTCGAAGCCGTCGGCCTTACCCACACTCTGCACGGTGGCCAGGGGGCTCAGGTACTCCCCGGGCGTTCCCGGAGGGGGAACGGGTGGCGTGACGTGATCGAAGAAGCCGTCGTTCTCGTCGTAGTTGAGGATAAACGCCGTCTTGGCCCATACCTTGGGGTCGGCCATAAGCGCGTCCAGCACCTGGGAGATGAAATAGGCGCCGTAGCCCGGTGCGCCCTGCGGATGCTCGCAGTTGTCGAAGGCGGGAATGATCCACGACACCTGGGGCAGGTTGCCTGACACGACATCCTGGCGCAGCTTGGCGGCCAGTGCCGGTCCGAAGGGCTGGTTGGCCGGTGTGGGGATGATCGAGTTGGCGCGCCGAAAGGCATCGGTGCTCGGATCGGCCAGCCCGCGGAAGCAGATGAGGTCGTTGAGGGTGTCGTCCTCTTGATAGACGTACCAGTCGATGCCAGCCTGCTGCAGCCGCTCGGGGTAACTTTCCCACTCGAGTTGGCCGTTGTTGACGTCGTCGTCGACGACCACTTTGGTGCCGTACTTCATTTCCGGATTGATGGTGCCTGACCAGAACATGATCCGGTTGGGCACCGTCATGCTCATGACCGACGAGAAGTAGTGGTCACAGATGGTGAAGCCGTCGGCCAGAGCCCGGTGGAACGGAATGTCTGCCTCGGTGAAGTAACCCATGGTCAATGGTGCGTAGTTGGTGACCGGCACCGACAGGTACTCGAAGAGGTCGTCCCCGAGTCGGTGCGACGTGACGAAGCCGTCCATCGAGCCCTGGTTCCAGCTCAAGTGCTGCAGGATCCAATCAGGACCGAGTTCCTGGGCGTTCTGGGCGCTCATCGTTTTGGTGTCGAGATGCCACGGGAGGATGTAGGGATGTCCGGTGACGTTCTGCACCAGATCGAAATCGGGTTGATAGAAGACCGGCATGCCGTCCGATTGCCTCAGGGCATCGGGGTCAGAGAATCCCCGCACGCCCGACATGGTGCCGAAGTAGTGGTCGAACGATCGGTTCTCCATCATGAGCATCACCACGTGCTCAATGTCTCGTAACGAGGCCGGTACGGCCGGCGGGGATGCGGCCGATGCAGAGGAGGTGGTCCCCAGTGCGGCGCCGCCGATCGTGGCCGCTCCCAACCATGCACCGGCACTCAGGAGCTCGCGCCGGGATGTCCGTCGGTCAAGCAGGGGCCGGCCTGATGGGGGTGGGATTGCCATGGCGCCAGCCTCAGCCATGGCCGTTGCAGGCGAGTAACAAATCGATTACATCGCCAGGGCCGCCGTCACGCACAGAAGCCCCGGGCACACACCCGGGGCTTCTGTGTCACATCACGTCAAGCCGTGCGGCTGGATACTCCCTAGGAACACCCACTCGTCGTGCCGCAGCTGCCGCACACGTAGCAGGAACCGGCCCGCTGCATGGCGTCGCCGCAGCTGTAGCAGTACGGCGCATCACGCTGCTCGGCCCGGGCCAGCGGCTGGTTGCCCACGGCACCGGGGCTGGCGCTCAGCGTCGGCGTCACGAACTCGGGGTGGGGAGCCGGCGTGCTGGCACCGCTACTGGCGCTGGCACCGTCGTCGGTCAGGCTGACCGAGGGCGTAGCCATCTCTTCGACGCCGGGCAGGGTGGGCTGCATGCGCTCGGACGTGGACAGGATGCCCAAGTCGGTGCGCTCTTCCAGCGTCAGGTAGTCCAGCGCGATGCGGCGGAAGATGTAGTCGACCAGGCTGGTGGCGATGCGCAGTTCGGCGTCGTCGGTGATACCGGCCGGCTCGAACTTCATGTTGGTGTACTTGCGCACGTACGTGGCCAAGGGGACTTGATGCTGCAGGCCCAGGCTCAGTGAGATGGAGAAGGCGTCCATGATGCCGGCCAGGGTCGAGCCCTGCTTCGACACGTTGATGAAGACCTCACCGGGACGGCCGTCCTCGTATTCGCCGACGGTGACGTAGCCCTCGCAGTCGGCCACCCGGAAGGCAAACGTCTTGGAGTTGCGGCGACGGGGCAGGCGCTCGCGCACCGCACCGACGACGACCGACTCGGTCTTGCGCTGGCGCTCGTGCACCAGGGCGGCCTCCAGTTCGGCGATGCGTTCGGTGACGGCCCGGTCCTTGGCCTCGGCGGCCGATCCGGCCGGAGCGGTGTCGCCCCCTTCCGAAACCCCTTCCTTCTTGGTGGTGGACAGCGGCTGGGCCACCTTGCAGTTGTCGCGGTAGATGGCGACGGCCTTGATCCCCAGGCGCCAGGCGTCGATGTGCAGCTGCTCGACGTCCTCGACCGAGACGTCCTCGGGCAGGTTGACCGTCTTGGAGATGGCGCCGCTGATGAAGGGCTGTACGGCGCCCATCATGCGGATGTGGCCCGAGTAGTGGATGGTGTTGTCACCCATGGAGCAGGCGAACACGGGCAGGTGCTCGGGACGCACGTGGGGCGCACCGAGGATCGACATGTGCTCGTTGATGTAGGCCACGATCTCGTCGGACTGGTCCGGGCCGTACCCGAGCTTGGTCAGGGCACGCGGGATGGTCTGGTTGACGATCGACATGGTGCCGCCACCGACCAGCTTCTTGGTCTTGACCAGACCGAGGTCGGGCTCGACCCCGGTGGTGTCACAGTCCATGAGCAGGCCGATGGTGCCCGTGGGGGCCAGCACGCTGGCCTGCGAGTTGCGCACGCCGTACTGCTCGGCCAACTCGACGGCCTCGTCCCAGGACTCCTGGGCCGCGGAGAGCAGCTCGGGCGGCACGACCTCCTCGTCAATGCGCGAGGCCTCGGCCTGGTGCATGCGCAGCACCTTGATCATGGCTTCGGCGTTGTCGTGGAAGCCGGCGAACGGTCCCATGCGGGCGGCCGTGCGGGCCGAGGTGGCGTAGGCGTGGCCGGTCAGCAGGGCGGTGATGGCGGCGGCCCAGGCGCGCCCGGCGTCCGAGTCGTAGGGCAGGCCCTGCGCCATGAGCAGTGCGCCCAGGTTGGCGTAGCCGATGCCGAGCTCGCGGAAGGCCCGCGTCGTCTCGCCGATCTTCTCGGTCGGGTAGTCGGCGTTGCCGACGATGATCTCCTGGCCGGTGAACATGACCTGCACGCCGGCCTTGAAGCCCTCGACGTCGAACTCGTCGTTGTCATCAAGGAAGGTGAGCAGGTTCAGGCTGGCCAGGTTGCAGGCCGAGTTGTCGAGGTGCACGTACTCGCTGCACGGGTTCGATCCGTTGATCTTCCCGGCCAGTGGTGCGGTGTGCCAGCGGTTGATGGTGGTGTCGTACTGCAGGCCGGGGTCGGCGCACTCCCAGGCGGAGTGGGCGATCTGGCGGAAAAGGTCACGGGCGGGCACCGTTCGCACGACCGAACCGTCGGTGCGGGCGAGCAGGTTCCAGTCCGTCCCGTCAATGACGGCTTCCATGAATTCGTCGGTCACCCGGACCGAGTTGTTGGCGTTCTGGTACTGCGTGGAGTGGCTGTCCGCACCGTCGAGGTCCATGTCGAAGCCGGCATCGCGCAGCACGCGCGCCTTGCGCTCCTCAATGGCCTTGCACCAGACGAAGTCCTCCACGTCGGGGTGGTCAATATCGAGAATGACCATCTTGGCGGCCCGGCGGGTCTTGCCACCGGACTTGATGGTGCCGGCCGAGGCGTCGGCGCCGCGCATGAAGCTGACCGGGCCCGAGGCGGTACCCCCGCCCTTGAGGAGTTCGTGGGAGGAGCGGATCTTCGAGAGGTTGACGCCGGCACCGGAGCCACCCTTGAAGATGATGCCCTCCTCGGTGTACCAGTTGAGGATGGAGTCCATCTGGTCTTCGACGGCCAGGATGAAGCAGGCGCTGCCCTGCTGGGGCACGCCCGGCACGCCGATGTTGAACCACACCGGCGAGTTGAAGGCCGCCTTCTGGTGGATGATCAGGTACTTGAGTTCGTGGTTGAAGATCTGGGCCTCTTCGTCGTCGACGAAGTACCCGTCCTTGAGTCCCCAGGCGGTCAGCGTGTCGGCCACCCGGTCGGCCACCTGCTTGAGCGACCATTCCCGCTCCGAGGTGTTCAGCGTTCCCCGGAAGTACTTCTGGGACAGGATGTTGGTGGCGTTGACGCTCCAGGACTCGGGCACTTCGACCCCGAGCTGCTCGAAGGCCACCTTGCCGTCGCGGTAGTTCGTGATGCGGGCGTCACGGCGTTCCCAGCGCACCTCGTCGTAGGGGTGGACACCCTCGGTCGTGAAGTGCCGACGGATGCCGATTTCGGATCGCTGGGGGGCGATGGCCATAGCGCTGAGATCTCCTCGTGTGTTCAGTTGATGCCGTCAGCGGTGCCACCCCCAACCTGCGAAGTGACATCTCCCCGGCGCTTGCAGTGATCCAGCGCTCAGAAAGGGCAAACTTCCGCCTAACCACTATATATAGTGGTTAGCCCTCCCACGAGACACGAGATGCTGTGTCATTACAGCACTGTAGTTACGCTCTTGTCAATGGATTGGTGACGATATCGGCCCAGGTCAAGCGCTGCTCGCGATGGTTTGCGCGAGGGGTCCCCCAAAAGAGCCCCCGGAGGGCCGAAATCGGGTTGGTAGCGTCCCTCGGGCATGGCACACATCGTGGCGATCGACGCCGGGACAACCGGGGTGCGGGCCTTGGTGGTGGACGAGGCCGCCCAGGTGGTCGACGTCGCCTACCGCGAGCTGACCCAGTACTTCCCCCGCCCGGGCTGGGTCGAACACGATGCCGACGAGATCTGGTCGGCCGTCTGCGCCACCCTGGCCGAAGTCGGGAGCCGCCTCACCGACGCTGGGCAGTCCGTGGCGGCCATCGGCATCACGAATCAACGCGAGACGCTGGTGGCCTTCAACAGGGCCAGCGGCCAACCGCTCCATCGGGCCATTGTCTGGCAGGACCGTCGCACCACGGACATCTGCCACGAACTCGAGGGGGCCGGTCATCTCCCCTTGGTCCGTCAACGCACCGGTCTCATCCTCGATTCGTATTTCACCGCTACCAAGATCACCTACCTCCTGCGGCACGGTGACCTGGCACTGCCGGCCCACTCCCCCGATGTGGCCTTCGGGACGGTCGACAGCTGGGTACTGTGGAACCTGACCGGCGGGTCGGACGGCGGTGTCTTCGCCACGGACCCCTCCAACGCCAGCCGCACCATGTTGTTGGACACCGAGACACTGCAGTGGTCACCTGAGTTGTGTGACCTGTTCGGCGTGCCCATGGGCAGCCTGGCCGAGGTGCGCCCCTCGGCCGGACGATTCGGCGTGGTGGGCGCCCCGGACCTCGGGCCCGTCTTTCAGGGCGTGCCCATCTCGGGCGTGCTGGGAGACCAGCAGGCCGCCCTCTTCGGCCAGGCCTGCTTCGACCCCGGCATGGTCAAGGTCACCTACGGCACGGGCAGCTTCGTGCTGGCCAACGCCGGACCCGACCGGCCGCCGGCGCCCGACGGCCTGACCGTCAGCGTGGCCTGGGATCTGGGGCCACTGGGCGCCGGTCAACTGGGCGACAGGCAGGGCCCGGTGGCCTACGCACTGGAAGGCTCCACCTTCGTGTCCGGCGCGGCCATCCAGTGGTTGCGCGACGGCCTGGGCATCATTCAGCACGCGTCCGAAGTGGGGCCGCTGGCCGAGTCGGTGCCCGACAGCGGCGGCGTCACGTTCGTCCCCGCCCTGACCGGGTTGGGCAGCCCCTGGTGGGACCCCGATGCCCGGGGCATCATCACCGGTCTGACCCGGGGAGCCGGCCGGGCCCAGATGGCCCGAGCTACGGTCGAAGCCATCGCCTTCCAGGTGCGCGACATGACCGATGCCATGGCGGCCGCATCGGCCTTCCCCCTGTCCGCGCTGCGGGCCGACGGGGGCGCGGCGGCCATGGACCTGCTCCTCAGGCTGCAGGCGGAACAGAGCCGCATGCCCGTATCGAGGCCACAGTCTCTCGAGTCGACCGCTCTGGGTGCGGCCACGCTGGCCGGGCTGGCCGAAGGGGTGTGGACCTCGCTGGACGACCTGTCCGCTCTGTGGAGCGCGGCGGCCCGATTCGAGCCCGAGTTACCGGTCGAATTGACTGATGCCGTCTACGCCGGCTGGCAGCGGGCGGTGGCGCGCTCGCGGGGGTGGGCCACTTAAGCCATCCGTCGGCGCAGCCACCACAGGCTGAAGCCGGCCAGAACCAGTCCGGCGACGATGAAGATGGCGGACTCGTACATCTGGAAGGGCCAGTAGCGACTCAGCGGCTGGTAGGTCACGATGTCGCGCAGCCCGTACTTGTGCGAGCAGGCCGAGACGATCTGATTCAGCTGTTCGATGGCGCCGCCCGAGCGAGCGTGCACGTGCGTCGTACCGGACCCCGACTGCTGAACCGACTGGGAGACGCGACCCGTTGCCTTCAGCGAGTTGTTCACGTGCCCTTGGCACGGACCCACTCCCCGCAAGGTCACCGTCCCGCTGTTTGACACCGAGACTTCTCCCGAGGTTGGCCCGATATTGCCGTTCTGCGACAGAACACGGCCGGTCCCGGTCACGGTCTCTTGCGAAACGACCTGATCCGAACTCTGCAAACCCCCGGGGCGACCGACGGTAAGCCCGGGGTTGAGCGGGTTGAACGGGGCTGAGATTTTGAGTGGCGTCATGTAGTGCAGTCGCAGATAGTCCTCGACCACGTAGCGCAGGCCGATGAACCCGAACAGCGTTACCACCATGGCCGGCAACGTGCGGCGGAGGAGCAACCCCGCCGTGGCCCCGAGCGCGAAGGCGAACAATGCGTACGCCACGGGCACCACATCACGCCGGTCAAAAGTGGACGGGGTCAGCGAGTTGTTGCTGAAAGCGTCGATGGGGCTGAACCACCACGTCGTCATGAGGCTCAGGAGTCCGACCGTCACCACGGTGACGAGGGCACCGATGCCCAGCTTGGCGGCCAGCCAACGCATCCGCGACACGCTCTGGGTCCAGATCAGGCGGTGGGAGTTGTTCTCGAACTCCCGGGCCACCAACGGCGCGCCCCAGAACATGCCGACCAGGGCGGGGGCGATCAGCAGGAGGAGACTGACCGATTGGAGGAAGCGGTCCGTATTGGAGAAGGTCCCTACGTTGCCGCAGTTGGGCTTGGCCTCACACGGCTTGATGACGGTGTCGTAGATGTGCACCAGGTGGGGGCCGGTGGTGGCCAGCACAACACCGATGGCCAGCAGTACGCCGACGACCAGGAACACCTGGGTGCGGACTTGGCGCCAGGCCAGCCAGATCACTGGACCAATCCGATCGTCGGTCGGAACGGGCGGGCGGACGTTGACGCCTGCCCCATGTACGCCAAGACGAGATCTTCCAGGCCGACCTCTTCGACCGTCCATGAAGGATCGAGAATCGGGTCGTCGGTCTGCACCGTGAAGGTGCTCTGCCGATCGGTATGACTGGACTCAATGACGATCTGGTTACCCGGCATCGTGGCCGGGTCCCGCCGCGGCCCGATCAGCCGCCGATGCGAGGCCAGCAGATCGTCGACGGGGCCGGCCAGTTGCACCCGGGAGGCGACAAGCACCACCAGGTAGTCGCACACCCGCTCGAGGTCGGCCATCAGGTGGGAGGACAGCACCACGCTCACCTGGTCTTCGGCCACCGTCTCCATCAGGACCTGCAGGAACTCGCGGCGGGCCAGCGGATCCAGGCTGGCCACCGGCTCATCGAGCAGTAGGAGTTCCGGTCGCTTGGCCACGGCCATCGTCAGCGCAAGTTGGGCCCGTTGACCGCCCGAAAGCTTGCCGGACTTCTGCTTGGGATCCAATCCCAATCGGGCGATGCGCCCTTGGGCCAACTGGCGATCCCAGCTCGGATTGGTGCGGGCGCCCATCTGCAGGTGATCGGCCACGCTCAGCGCGGCGTACGTCGGCGTGTCCTGGGCCACAAACCCAACCCGGCCGAGCTGGGCCGCATCATCGGAAGGGCGACCGCCGAGGACCTCGAGTCCCCCTGCTGTCGGCTTGAGCAATCCGACGGCCAGGTTGAGCAGCGTCGACTTGCCGGCCCCGTTCGGACCGACCAGACCCACCACGTGCCCCGACGGGATGGTCACGGTGCAGTCCGAAAGCGCCCAGTTGCGGCCGTAACGCTTCCCCAGACCGTTGGCTTCAAGGACGGCGCTCACGCTATGCCCCGCTCAAGGGCGGTCCGAAAGCAATCTCTGAAGAGGGCCTCGATACTCTCGTCGTCCAGGCCGGCCAGGCGGGCCTTGGTCAGCCAACGCTGCAAGTCTTGGCGCAGCGGGCCGTGGGCGGCCAGCGACGGGTCACTCAAGGTCCGGGTCACGAAGGTGCCCACTCCGGGCCGAGCCGACACCAGGCCGTCGTGCTCCAGCTCGCGGTACGCCTTGAGCACGGTGTTGGGATTGATGGCGATACGGGCCACCACATCCTTCACCGTCGGCAATTGGTCTCCCTCATGGAGCAGCCCGAGCCGAAGGGCCCGGCGCACCTGTTGCACGATCTGGAGATACGGGGCCACGCCCGAATGTGTATCTAGATGGAACTCGATCATCGCACCTCTATTGCACTAGGAATCTAGTTAAATATGACTCTACGTGGATGACGTGTCAACATCGGCGCAAATTAAGCGCCCGAACAGGGAGAAAGCCCAATGGGCGCCGGGCCGGTGACCCGTGCTTGACTGGGCCGATGCCGCTTGAACCCCGATTGAAGTACCTGGTGGCCTTGGCCACCCGCATGGAACGGTCTGCCGTAGTGGACGAGATCCCGGTTGCCGTAGGGCGGTCCAAGGATGCCCGCCGGACCGACCTCCTGATCGGGCTGGTGGTCAAGCCCGGGCCGAAGTCGGTCACCGCCACCCATCATCAGATTCCGGTGGAGGGTGGGTCCATCGTCCTGCGCCTTTACCGGGCCGGGCCGGGCCGGCTCCCTCTCCATGTCCACATCCACGGTGGCGGATGGGTGACCGGCAACTTGGAAATGGGCGATCGGCGCTGCCGGGCGCTGGCCCGCGACGCCGGTTGCGTGGTGGCCTCGGTCGACTACCGTCTGGCGCCCGAACACCAGTACCCCGGACAAGGCGAGGATTGCTATGCCGCCCTTCTCTGGCTGGTCGAACACGCCGGCGAACTCGACATAGACGCCGACCGGATCTCGGTCGGCGGTGAGTCCGCCGGGGGCAACCTGGCCGCCGTGGTGGCGCTGATGGCGCGGGACCGCCAGGGCCCCAAGTTGGTGCTGCAGGTCCTCGATATCCCCGTGACCGATTGCACCACCAGCCATCCCTCCTACACCCGCTACGGCACCGGCTACCTCCTCACCGCGGAGTCCATGCGGGGCTTCGTGCGCGACTACATCGCGGACCCCGAGCGGATCACCGAGGCCTACGCGTCACCGCTCCTGGCCGAAGACCTCAGCGGCCTCCCCCCGGCGTTGGTGACCACGGCCCAGTTCGATCCCCTGGTCGACGAAGGTCGCGCCTACGCCGATCGCTTGAAGGAAGCGGGTGTCCCCACGACGTACCTCGAGATGCCGGGCCATATCCACGCCTCGTTCATGATGACCCGCCTGCTGGCATCGAGCGAGGCGTACTACCAGGAGGTCGTCAAGGCCATGAAGGCGGCCTACCAACCGGCCTGAGCTGGGGATCACCTGCCGACACCTTGGTGGTGGAGCGGTGGCCCACATCATGGATGGGTCCCACGTGTGTGCCTATCTCGTTACTCCGCTGGCGCAGTCGAACTGACGGCGGAGATATCGAGCACGGCGGCGCCGTCCACCTCGTGGATCTCGCTCCGCAACAGTTCAACCAGATGCTCGCCCCCGAGCTCGATAACGAACTCGTCGACCGCGTTCCCCTCATCGCGTTCGAGAATGTGGATGGCGATGATGTCGCCCCCCACCGCGCCTATCCGGCTCGCCACCAATCCAAGTGCCCCCGGACGGTCAGGTAATGCGATGCGCACGACGTACCCAGCCATGGCCCTTACGTTAGGCGGTCAATGTAAACAGGCTGTTTCACGCAGGTTTTGTGCCTGATGGCACTCAGTGCGCGTTGGCCTTGGCCTTCGAGGGGACGTACACATCGACGTAGGGGCGACCCGAAAGCCGGGAAATCTCGTGCATCAGACTGTCCGTGAAGGAGCGGCACTGGGTGTGGTCGTGACCCTCCAGCGGATCGTCGGGATTCTCGGGCGGATCCATCTGCATCGGCTTGCCGAATCGGATGGTCACCGTCTTGAACGGTCGGAGGAAATTGGAATTCATCGGCTGCACCTCGGTGGTGCCCTCGACGCCGACGGGGATGATGGGGACGTGGCACTCACGCGAGAGCCGGGTCACGCCGGTGCGACCCTTGTGCACGTACTCGTCCACCGACCGGGTTCCTTCCGGGTACAGACCGAGCAGGTGCCCCTCACCCAGCACCTCGGTGCGAGCCGTCTCCAGCGCCCGCTCCGAGGCACTGCCACCACCGCGACGGATGGGAATCTGACCGGCGGCCCGGAAGAACCAGGCCGTCTTCCATGAGTCGAAGTATTCGGCCTTGGCCAAGAAGGTGACCTTGCGGGTAACGACCAGTGGAATGAAGAACGAATCGCAGAAAGACTGGTGGTTGGAGGCCAGCACGGCCGGTCCGTCCTTGGGGATGTTCTCGCGCCCCTCCACCTTCACCCGCCATAGCACGAAGAAGATCGGGGTGAGGATTCCCTTGAGTATCCAGTAGGCCACGGTGCCAACGTAGCGCCGCTGCTCCGGGCGCGCCCGGAAAAGACGCCGGGGCAACAGCTGTGCTGAACTGCGGGATCGGGCCGCCGGGCCTTCGGGGAGGAGCCTCATGTCGACACCGACTGCAGTGGCCGAGCCATTCATTGATGGCCTGTTCTTCGGCGAGGGGCCACGCTGGCACGAAGGGCGATTGTGGTACTCGGACTTCTTCGACCACGGCGTGTTCTCCGTCACACCCGAAGGGGAGCGCCGCACCGAGGTCCAGTTCGACGGCGAACCTTCCGGACTGGGCTGGCTACCCGACGGCCGCCTGCTCATCAACTCCCGGTTGGACCGGGCGGTGCTCCGTCGAGAGGCCGACGGCTCCCTGGTCCGCCACGGCGAGCTGGCTCCCTGGGCCACCTGGCACGCCAACGACATGGTGGTGGCCTCCAACGGGCAGGCCTACGCCGGCAACTTCGGCTTCGATCTCGACGGCCTCTACGACGGCACGGTGCAGCCCTCGGAGATCTGCACCACCTCGCTGGTACGGGTCGACCCCGACGGCACCAGCTCCGAGGCGGCCGCCGATCTGGCCTTCCCCAACGGCACCGTCATCACCGACGACGGCGGGACGCTCATCATCGCCGAGAGCATGGGTGGGCGACTCACCGCCTTCGACCGTGAGGTGGACGGCGCGCTGACCAATCGGCGTGAATGGGCTGCGCTGGCCGGTGTGGCGCCCGACGGCATCTGCCTCTGTGCCGACGGCACCATCTGGGTGGCCAACGCCATGGGCACCGAGTGCCTGCGCGTGGCCGAGGGCGGCGAGATCCTCGAACGGGTCACGACCAGCCAGGGCTGCTTCGCCTGCATGCTCGGTGGTGAGGACCGCCAGACGTTGTTCTTGGTGACGGCGGCTTCGAGCGACGCCAACAAGGCCCGGGTGGCCCGCAACGGTGCGCTGGAGAAGATCCACACGTCGGTGCCGGGGGCCGGGCTGCCGTAGGACCCGCCGTGCCGGGCTGCCCGTTTCGATGGTGACCGGCCATCAGCAGCCCGACTCTCGGGTGGGCGCCCGGCTGGGAATCGAACCCAGTGCGCGGTCTTAGCCAGGGACCGGCAACATCGTGCCAAGGGGGCCTTCGGGCCCCTTTTGCGCGCCTGGACGTCTATGCCCGCAAGGCCATCGATATGACAATGGCTCGGGCTCGCTAAGCCGAGTAGCCCACTTCTTGCACCAGCCACTGGTTGCCGTCGGGATCGCTGAAGGAGAGGAACGACCCGTAGTCGGCCCGGTTCGGATCGGCCCCGGGTGCGGGCGCTCCCTCGACGTAGTGGTGGATCTCGTCCGGCCCGGCGCCGCGCTCGGTGAGTTCCTGCCAGGCGGTGTCGATGTTGTTGACCACCAGGTGCAGTCCGCTCACGCTGCCGGCCGCCGCTTCATTGCGCATCAACGCGACCGCCACGGCCGAGCCGCGGGGAATGAGATGGACGACCCGGAAATCCTCACCGGCGCTGTAGTCCACCTGCACGTCGAAGCCCACCTGGTCCACGTAGAAGGCCTTGGCCCGGTCGATGTCCGCCACCGGCAGGACGACAACTTCGAGCTTCCAGTCCATGCCGGTCAGCCCAGCTTGGTCAGGGCGCCGCGCAGGTTGCGCACGGCCTGGTGGATCCGCTGCTCGTTCTCAATGAGCGCGAAGCGCACGTGCCCGTCGCCGCCGGGGCCGAAGCCCACCCCGGGCGAGGTGGCCACATCGGCCTCTTGAATGAGGAGCTTGGCGAATTCCAGCGAGCCCATTTCTTTGTAGGGCTCGGGAATGGGCGCCCATACGAACATGGTCCCCTTGGGTGGCACCAGGTTCCAGCCGATCTTGTTGAGCCCGTCGCACAGTGTGTCGCGCCGGCTCTTGTAGATCAGGTTGAGTTCGGCCGGATAGTCGGGCGCCTCGTTCATGGCCACGATGGCGGCGATCTGAATGGGCTGGAACGTCCCGTAGTCCAAGTAGGTCTTGAGCTTGGTCAGGGCCTGGACGATCTCGGCGTTGCCCACCACGAAGCCAACGCGCCAGCCGGCCATGGAGAACGACTTGGTCATGGTGTACAACTCGACGGCCACATCCTTGGCTCCCGGCACCTGCAGGATGGACGGCGGCTCGTAGCCGTCGAAGCCCAAATCGGCGTAGGCGAAGTCGTGCACCAGGATCACCTCATGCTCGCGGGCGAAGTTGACCAACCGCTCCATAAAGGAGAGGTCGACGCAGGCGGTGGTCGGGTTGTGCGGGAAGGACAGCACGATGACCCGCGGCTTGGGCCATGACTCCTCCCAGGCGTGCATGAGCCCGTCGAAGAACTCGTCGCCCGGGTCGGGCGCGCTCATGCCGTCGACCGCGGCCGAAGGGCCGTTGAGCGGCACCTGGCGCACGTCGGCGCCGGCGAAGAGCGGGCCCCAGATGTGGATGGGGTACGAGGGTGAGGGCACCAGCGCGGTGTCACCGGGCCCGACCAGGACCCACATCAGGTGGGAGAACCCCTCCTTGGCGCCGATGGTGGTGACCACCTCGGTCTCGGGGTCGAGCTCAACGTTGAACTTGCGGGCGTACAGGTCGGTGATGGCGCTGCGCAGCTTGGGGATGCCCCGCGAGGCCGAGTAGCGGTGGTTCTTGGCGTTGTGAGCAGCCTCGGCCAGCTTCTCGACGGCCACATCGGGCGAGGGCAGGTCGGGGTTCCCGAAGCCGAGATCGATGACGTCGTTACCGGCTCGCCGGGAGACCGCCTTGAGATCGTTGATGGTGGCGAACACGTACGGGGGCAGCCCGTTTATCCGGCGAAACTCCATGAGCAGAGTCTACGACCCGCTCCTGGACCCATTGGACGACGCCGCCAGGGCCGGCAGATCCACCGGCCAACCGAACACGGCCCAGCTGGCGCCCGCTGCGGCCACCGAGCGCACCGTCTGCGTCATGGCCCGCACCGAGGGTGGCGGCGGGCCGGCCCAGGTCACCTCCACCCCGCCGGGCCCCTGCGTCCGCTCGGTCACCAGCGCCGGCGGGGCGTCCCACACGTTGAGCGCCGCACCGGTGGCCCGCGCCTCATCGGTGCGACCGGCGGGACCGCCGGCGATCCACACCGGCATGGCCAGCTGACCCAGGGCCGAGGCCAGCTCGGTCAGCTGAGCCCAGCGTTCCTCCGGCGGGTCGAACGGGATGCCGTAGGCCACGTTCTCGGCTTCGCTCAACCGGTCCCCCGTGCCCAATCCGGCGATGACCCGGCCGGGCGCCAGGTGGTGCAGCGTCGAGAACTGGCGCACCAGGACCGGATTGGGCGCCAACCCGACCCGGGCCACCAGGGTCCCGACATACGGGCCGCCACCGTCGGCGCCCGTAGGCCTATCCGCCATCTCGGCCGCTACGGCCGCCAAGACCGGGAAGGGGGCCAGCGCCGGACGCTCGGGTTGGCCGATGGGCCAGATGTGGTCGTAACAGAAGACGCCGTCGACGCCGGCGGCGAAGGCAGCCCGGGCCACCTCCAGTGCGGCATCGGGGCTGTCCCGGAACGTCGGGAGCACGACGCCGGTGCGGATCACCGAGCTACCACAGCCCGCCGTGCCGGGCGGCCAGAGCGGCGCCGACCGCACCGGCCCGCTCACCGAAGGCAGCGGGGACGATGGCGATGGGGGGTCGGGTCGAGCCGCCCTCCACCAAATCGGCGTAGGCCTGGCGGGCGGCGTCGAGGAGCAGGTCGCCCACGCTGACCAGTCCCCCACCCAGCACCACGCACTCGGGGTCAAGCACGCAGGCCAGATTGGCCAGACCGAAGCCGACCCACCAGCCCACCTCGGCAATGACCTGGCGCGCTTCCATGTCGCCGGCCAGCGCGGCCTGGGTCACGTGCTCGCCCCGCACCGACTCGGGGTCGCCGCCCGAAAGGGCCACCACTTCGTGCAACTTGCCGGCCAGCGCCGCCTCGCGGGCCAGCAGGCCCAGGCCGCCACCCGAGGCGTAACGCTCCCAGCAGCCCCGGCGACCACACGGGCACGGCGGTCCGGCCGGATCGACCACCATGTGTCCGATCTCCCCGGCAAAGCCGTGGCCGCCCACCTGCACCCGGCCGTCGACGATGAGACCGCCGCCGATACCGGTGCCCAACGTCACCACCAGGACCTGGCTGAAGCCCTGGGCCGCACCCAACCGGTGCTCGGCCAGGGCGGCAAAGTTGGCGTCGTTCTCAATGATCACCGGGCGCCCCTGCACCTGCTCGCCGATCAGTTGGTTCCAGTCCACGCCGTGGGCCTGGGGCAGGTTGGGGGAGAAGCGCAGGCGGCCGTCGCGGTCCAGCATGCCGGGGGCACCGACACCGACGGCCGGCACGTGACCTTCTTCGACCAGCCCGCTGTCGGCCAGCGCCTCGTCCAGCTGGGACACCACGTCGGCCACGGCCCGAGCCACCTGGTGGCCCACCGGTTGGTCCCCCGTGGGGCCCGTGGGCGTGAGGACGCGGGCCTCGGCCACCACGCGGTCAGACGCGCCGAGGGCGACGCCCAGTACCTTGGTTCCCCCGATATCGACGCCGAAGGCCACGCCGGCTCCAGCCGGCGATCCACTCCCGGCGGTCACGACGAGGACTCGACCCGCGCCTTCAGCTCTCGCATGGCCGTGGACATGATGCGGCTGGTGGCCCGCATCTTGATGAAGCTGGGGATGGGCACCCGGAGTTCAGCCTCGAGGTGGTAGGTCACGTCAGTGCCGCCGTTCTCGCCGGCGTCGAAGACGTAGCTGCCGTCCCAGCGCGAGGTGATGTCCCCCTTGGTCGACTTCCACGACAGGATGCGCGGGGCCTCGGAGTAGTCGTAGGACAGCGTGAGGATGGTGCTGCGGCCGAACGCCGCCACCCGGAAGGTGACCAGTACCGGCCGACCCTGGTCGTCGCGGTCGTTGACGATGACCTCTTTAATGTCGGCCGCCCACTCGGGATACCGCTCAATGTCCGACACGACGGCAAAGCACCGCTCAGGCGATGCCGGCACGGTCATGTGTTCTGTGGCCTGGTCCGCCACGGCGATGGTGTTCCTCTCTTGTCGTCCTGGCCGGGGCACGGTCAGGGGCGAGTCAGCCTGCCACTTCCTCCAGGGTCAAAGCCAGCCTAGAAGCGAGAACGTCATAGTCGAAGGATGCTTCGGCCCGGGCCCGCCCGGCCCGGCCCATGCGGCGGCGCAGGAGCGGATCGACCAGGAGGGTGCGCAGAGCCTCAGCCACCGCCCCGGGATCCTCGGGTTCGGCCACCACCAGGCCTGTTACGCCGTCGACCACCGCCTCGGCCGCGCCCCCGCTGTCACCGGCGATCTGGGCCACGCCGGCGGCCGCCGCCTCTAAGAAGACGATGCCGAACCCCTCTTGCTCCAGGCCCAGCCAACGGTTGCGGCAGGCCATGACGAAAATGTCGGCCGCGCCGAGCAGGGCGGCCCGGTCCCCGTCGCTGACCCGGCCCAGCACGGAGATGGCCAGCGGGCTGGCCGCCGCCTGCCGGCGCAGGCGGTCGATCTCCCGGCCGTCCCCGCCGATGGCCACCACCAGGTCCGGGTAGGACGGGGCCAACCGGTTGGCCGCCTCAATGAGGACGTCCATCCCCTTGCGGGGCACCAACCGGCTCAGGCTCACCACCAGCGGCCCGCTGGTCGGGAGGCCCAGAGCCTGGCGGGCCGCCCGGCGTTCGGCTGCCTTCAACACCACGATCCCGCCAGCATCAACCCCGGGCGGGATCTCCACCACCGGTGCGTCGATCGTCCCGGCGGCGCGTCGGCCTTCGGCGGCCGGGTAGCCACCGGCCGAAATGACCACCGACGATCGCCGCAGCACCTGAGCCAGCGCCGCTCGGGCGCCCGGGATCCGTCCGGGCACCGTCACTTCGGCCCCGTGCAGGATGACGCCGTAAGGGACGTCAAGCCGGGGGCCGATGAGGCCCAAGGGCAAGGCCGGGTCGAGCAGGACGAGGTCGATGTCGTGGGCCGCCACCGCCCCGCACACCGCCGCCACCGCCTTGGGCGTGGGGAAGAAGAGGATCGATTCGGGCACCCGTTCAATGTGCACACCGCGGGTCGCCTGTTCGGCGTCCCAGGCGGCTGCATCGGGATGCGAGGACGCCGTGAGCACCACGAAGGACTCAGGGTCCAGCCGCTTCCACAACTCCCACAGGTAGTTCTGAATGCCGCCCACCTTGGGCGGGAAGTCGTTGGTGACCAGCAGGTGGCGCTTCACGGCCGTCATGGCCGGCCGCCGTCACCGGAGTGGCTGTAACCAATGCGGTGGTCAGCCGGCGCGGGTGGCGAAGCGCAGGGTCGGCACCAGACCGGCGCGCTCGAGCATGCGCATGGCCCGGGCCTCGTCGGCGTCAATGACCACGGCGTCATCGGCTTCTCGACCCAGCAGGAAGGAGACCACGCAGTCGTCGCAGGCGTTGGTGTGTTGGAGCTGGCAGTCGTCGCAGTCGATCGTGAGCGCATCGGTTGGCATGGCAGTGTCCCTCTCTGTTTTCTGCCACTGTGCACCGAGGGTGTGACACCCATGACGGAGCTCACGCCGAATCCCCGCCCAGAGCCACCCGCACCGTGCGCGCCGTCTCCTCCACCCCCCAGGCCACGCCTTCGGTGCGCACGACATCGCCCTCCACCACGACCAGGAAGGGAGCGCCCTGTACTCGATACGCCGTAAACGCCTCCGTGCTCATCACCGTGGGCACGCCGGCAGGCGCCAAGGCCGCAATGGCCGCCGCGTCCTCGCGTTCGGGCCCCCGGCTGATCACCACGACCCGCACCGCGTCGGGCAACAAGGCGGCCAGGGCGTCGGCCCCCTCCCACAGGTCGCGGCAGCCAAGGCAGTCAGAGGACAGGAAGAGCAGGAGGGCGGGGCTGACCGGACCGGTGAGCTCGATGGTGCAGGCGGTGCCGGCGGGGTCCACGCCGGCGACGTCGTGCGGGGTGGTGGTGGGGTGGGACCCGTAGGTCGGGATGGGTCGAAGCCGGCGCAGCAGTTCTGCCGGCGGCGGCTCGTTCACGACACCCGTGAAGTCTCGCCCGGCTCCTCCATGGGTACACCGCTCTCGTCCCCGTCGCTGATCTCCACCGCGCTGATCTCCACCACGCTGCGTCCGTGGCCGCACCAGCGGCAGACAACCTCGTCCACGTGGTGGGACAACACGGTCTCCTCTTCCAGCTGGAGCTCACCGCCCACGGTGTAGTGGTGGAAGGCCTTGGTGGTCTGCGACGTCGTCACATCGAAGCGGGTGATGTTCCCGCAGCCGTCACATCGGTATCGAGTATCGCCCACCCGCACCACGGTAGTCGGCCCCTCTCGGGGCCCCGGCGGCAGGGGGCGACCCGCTACATCCGCCCGAGCAGTTCCGCTTTCTTGGCCGCGAACTCGGCCTCGGAGAGGATGCCCCGTTGCCGCAGGTCGTCCAGCTCAATGAGGCGGTCCCGCACCTCGGCGTGGCTGGCCCCACCGCTCGGCGGCGCGGTCCACGTCGGCGCCGCCGCGGGTACTGATGCGGTCCCTGGTCCCGGTTCGGTGGCCGGCTCCTCGTCGGCCACCGCCGGCGTCCCGAAGGGCGGCGTGTCCTCGTGGCCGTGCCGGTCATTGCCGTGCCGGTCATCGCCGCCGCGGTCATCGTCTCGCACCGGCCGGCGCTCGGAGCGTCGATCGTGCCGGCGCAATTCGTCGGGGACGATCTCGGCTCTCCCGCCACCGGTCAGCTCGTTGATCTGCCCGTTGATGACGCGCTGCACGATGGCCGGCTTGCGCACGTACTCCAGCACCACGGCGTCGTCCTCCCCCTGGACGTCGACAATGAGGCGGCCGGTCGAGAGGATGCGCTCCCACAACTGCTGGGACAGGTTGATCTCGGTGATGCGCTGCAGGCGCAGTTGGACGATGTCGCGATCGAGGATGCCCTTGCGCACCAGGATGCGGGTGGTGGTCAGCGCCAAGGTGTAGTTGCGCCAGCGCAGGAGCCGGCCGACGAACCACAGCGTGGGCACGGCGGCAAAGGCCAGCAGGATGTAGGCCACCGCGGTGGGCAATTTGGAGAAGACCACCAGGACCACCACCACGGCCACGATGGCTGCGGCGGCCGCCGACAGTGGGCCCGCAAAGAAGATCCAGTGGGGGCGCAGCTCGGCCAGCAGCTCCTCGTCGTCGTTGAGGAATTTGCGAGGCAGGGGCACGGCCCAAACAGTACCGGGGCCGCCCGCCGGCCCGGGGACCGTCCGGAGGGACCCGGTAACGTGAGGCCCATGCCGTACGCCGAAGTTGCCCCCGATGAGATCCGTGCCCGCCTGGCCCGCGGGGAGGACGTCTTCCTCCTCGATGTGCGCGAGCCCTCCGAAGTCGACGAGTGGGCCTACCCCATCGGCATCAACATCCCGCTCGGCCAGCTGGGCGACCGGATCGGCGAGCTGCCCGACGGCCAGACGATCGTGGTGGCCTGTGCCGCCGGCGGCCGTTCAGCCAAGGCGGCCACCGCGCTGAGCGAGGCGGGCTGGAACGCCGAGAATCTGACCGGCGGAGCCATCGCCTGGCAGGAGACCGAACCCGGAGTTTGATTCACAGCTGATTGAGCGGTGGCCCTACGGGGTATGGCAGGGGGAGCAACAACCCTGAACCATGCGACTCACGAGAGACCAGCAGTCGGTCAGTTCCATCACGACCGTCCGCCAGCCCGCCCTCGATGGGATGCGAGCCCTCTTTGTCCTCGGCGTCATCGCGTACCACCTGTGGGCCGACTCGAACGGGTGGAAGATCGACCCGGGCAGCTTGGGCGTCGTCGGATTCTTCGCGCTGTCGGGGTACCTCATCACGGGACTGCTAATCAGCGAACACGACGCGTCGGGCGCCGTGCACATGGTCAACTTCTACGCCCGCCGGGCGTTGCGACTCCTGCCCGCGTTGGGCTTCTTCCTGGCCGTGTGGTTCGGCGCCTTGTTGCTGTTCCCGCACGGCCAGTTCTTCGCCACCGTGCCCAGCGCCGCGACCCCGGGGAATCCGGTATCGCCCTTGACCGGAATCGAGGGCGTGGGTGCCGCGCTCCTCTACGTCACCAACTGGCTGAGCGTCGAGCCGCACTGGCACCTTTGGATCGGCTATCCCCCCATCGGACATCTGTGGACCCTCGCCGTCGAGGAGCAGTTCTATGTCCTGTGGGCGCCCGCCATGCTCCTGCTGCTTCGCCTGCGTCGGCCCGCCGCCACCCTTTGTGTGGCAGCCATCGCCCTCCTGGCTCTGCTCGACCCCATCCTCTTGTCCGGCGCTGTCTTCAACCGCGTCTACTTCGGCACCGACGCCCGCTGCGGCGCTCTCTTCCTCGGCGCCCTGTGTGCCTTCATCGGGTCACGGCAGGGCTGGCGCTTTCTGCGCACAGCCCGCTGGGTGCCGGCGCTGGGCGCCGCCCTGCTCGCCGTCATGGCCTGGTCGCTGTGGGCCCTCCGTCAAGAGGCGCACCGCGGGACCTGGAACACAGGCCTCATTGCCGCCAGCGCGGCCTGCGCCCTGACCGTGGTCTACGTGGTCGAACGGCCGACGCACGCCGCCAGTCGCCTGCTGTCGTCAAACCTGTTGGTGGCCATCGGCCAGCGCTCCTATGCGCTCTACCTATGGTCGTACGTCATGAACACCTGGCTCCGAGATACCGGTTACTTCGAACCGGTGCTCGTGGTGGGTGCCTCATTCCTGGCCGCTGAGATCTCCTACCGCCTGGTGGAGTTGCCGGCCCTGAGCTTCAAGCACCACTTCTCCGGCACCAAACCGGGACCGCTGGCCCGAGAAGGGACCCTGGGACCTATTGAGCAACTGACCGGGCATGCCCAACTGGCGACCTGGTAGAGCCGTTCCCGGCATTGCGTAGGGCGGGTGGGGATCGAACCCACGGCCGAGGGATTATGAGTCCCCTGCTCTAACCACTGAGCTACCGCCCCTTGCTGGACTTTTATTGGTTCCAGTGACCCTTTATGCTACAAAAAAGCTACACTCTCCAACATGGCCGAACCGAGAGAACTGAGTCCCGGCGTTTTCAGCTTGCGCGCCTACGTGGGACGCTCCCCGAGTGGCTCGCCGCGCTACCTGAGCGAGACCTACCGACACCCGAGGCCGGACGGAGGGATCGCGGAAGCGCGGCGCCGGTTGCGGAAGCTGGAACAGAAAGCAGCCAAGCAGAAATCGACCATCTCGTTTGCCGCATTGCTCAATGACTGGCTCGACCACACCCGCACAATAGGACGCTCCCCGACCACCGTTGCCGGTTATGAGTGGCGATGCCGCCTGATATCCGAGGCACTGGGCGACGTGGTGGCCGACACACTCACGGCCAAACAGCTGGACCAGTGGTACGGGCAGCTACTCCGAGAGGGACGCTCCCCCGCCGACGTGCGGGGATTCCACCGTGTCATTTCTGCCGCCCTCAATCGCGGCGAGCAATGGGGCACCATTTCCAAGAACGTGGCGCGTCGGGCTGACCCACCCCGCGTCCCCGCACCGGAAATCTCGCCGCCGTCAGCGGACCGAGTGGCGACCCTGATCGGCTTGGCCGAGTGTTCGCGCTCCACCGAACTGGCCGACCTCATCCGATGGGCCGTCCTGACCGGCTGCCGTAGGGGGGAAATCTGCGCCCTACGTTGGTCACGCGTGGATTGGGAAAATGCCCGCGTTCGCGTGAGCCGTTCAATCTGGCAGGTCAACAAGGACATAGGCGAAAAGGACACGAAGGGCCAGGCTGCCCGATGGGTCTCGGTCGGGGAAGTGGGGCTGACCATTCTGCGGGGGCGCCAGGAGCGGGCAAGGGCGATTGCCGAGGCCGTGGGGGTCACGGTTGGACCCGACGCCTATGTGTGGTCGTCTGACGAGTCCGGATTGGAACCGATGCACCCTGACCGACTGACACAGGGATTCACCCGACTATGCCGGACCGCTGAAAAGCCCGCCGCCAAGTTGGCGAAAGAGGCCGGGCGCGAACTCAGCGAGGACGAGCGGTGGAACTACCGGCTGCACGACTGCCGCCACTTCGCGGCCACGGCGCTCATTGAAGGCGGCATGAGCTTAGTCGCCGTGTCGAAGATTCTGGGACACGCTCAGGTCAGCACGACCGGCAACGTGTATGGCCACGGCAACATTGAAGGCGATCAGAGAGCGTCGGATATTCTCGGGGCGACTCTCGCACTTCCCTCTTAGCCGCAACGGCCCAGGCCGGACGGCACCCGCCACCATCGGTCGGCATCGGTCGTATGGTCGTCAGTACAGATGCCCCACTCTCCCGACGCAGATGACCAGAAGGCAGCAACGTGGGTCAAAGGAGCGGCGCCGGACGACGACTATCTCCCCGAACCGGACCATGGGGCGCGTAAGAGGGAACTCCTGGCCGGGGATGACCCCGAGGTTGCTCGGATCGTTGAGGAAGCGACGCCACGGCCACGCTCCGCCCTTCGGCGCACCCCAGCGACCTTTCTGACCCAAACCGTGAGGACAAGCAGGGGAGGTGAGAGCGACGTATCGGTGGCATTGACCATTGACGACTACCGAGGCGCCGGACCGGAGCCTGAGACCCCTCTCCCGGTCGTTGCGCCGCCGACACCGGCCACCTCTTCGACCACCGGCACGTCATCGGCCAATCCAAGATTGCGCCGTAGCGGTTCACCCTTCGTCCCGAGTCGCGTGGAGACCACCGCTGACGTAGTGGCAGAGCAGGACACTTACAGCACCGAACCGCTGGACGCCGACGACCGGTACGACGCCCTTGGCGAAGACCAGCCGACAGCATGGGACGACACGCCCGAGCAGATCGCTGCCGCCGCTGCCGCTCGGAGCGCCGAAGATCGGGAGGCGGAGGAGCGGACCGCCGAGGAGCGCCGCCGCCGCACTTGGGACGATACCCACGGCAAATATGAGTTCGTCACCAGGAGAATCCGTCAAACTTTGACCCCCAAATATGTGAGGACCGGGGCTGCCGATGAAGTGCCCCCGTACCTGCCGGTTCTCCGTTGGGCCAACCCTCAGTACGTCTGGGCACGGTCTCGGCAGGTGAGGGTCGTGCCGCCGGATGGGCCAGCCCAGATTGAACGCGAGATGAAGCGGCGGGAGCTTTGGGACTTGCGGCACGACGCGGCCGGGGTCAGCAAGCGTCGCGCCGATGCGCTGGACACAATGAAGCACGATAACTCTGCAATCGAGTGCAGGGGCCGGCGTGTCAGCGGTATGCGTCCGGTGACCGTTCGATCGCAATCTCGCTCGGCATCCGATACCTTCGACTGACGTGCCGCAGTTGCGAATACAAATCGGTCACGAAATCGGGAGCCGTGAAGGGGCTTATCGCATTCCTTGGATCGACTTCATACCTACCGGCTCATGAAGTGACTTCCACCACTTCGACCTAATTAGTCGGCCGTCTGGTTCGCGTCCCCACCTTCTACCAGCAGCATCGGTGAATCGAATATGCACTGGTGGATCGATAGGCATGACTTTGCCCTCTTCATCCACTTTCCCTGGGACCGAAATGGCCACCATCTGTGTCGATTTAGGCCCTAGTACGTTGAGCACCTTTCCCATGCCATGTTCGATACCACCAGCCACTATCAAGACCAAATAGATAGGTTCTGGCGATCCATTTCGACACTTCACATCATAAACTGGCGGCGATGTTCCGTAATTTCGGGAATCAACCCACGCTGAGATTTGCCTCGCGTCCTCTCTTCGTCGATCACGAAGTTGCATGACGAACACAGCGGCTGTGACGATGAATGCTCCCGCTGTGGCGAGACCAGCTACCCAAGTGCCGACGTCTCCCCACTGGACCAGTGACGCCAGCATGCGGATCATATCCAGTTGCCCACAGGCATTGGCTTGAAATATTGACGAGTTCCTACATCGAGTTCGAAATCATCTGAAGTCCTCATCGCTCATGTCTTACGTGACGGTGAGTTTCATTGCAAGCGATCCGAGTTCAACGTGAATGATCTCAATGCGAGGTACTGGCGCAGTTGCAGTGAGCAAATATCGTCGCCATCCATCGACATCGAGTCTCTGGCCATTCCAACGAAGTGTCATTGGAGTCGTGTTCTTCGATATGACGTCATTTGCAGCGGTAAGCGCCGCCGTTGACTGGTGGGCGAGTGCATTCCGAATGAGTCTCGTCACTATCGCAGGCATATATTGGAACTTCGTTACGCTTGTGATGGCGGATTCATAAGGCTCAGCGAGCCATTTGCGTCCATACGCCAAAAGATCTTGCCAGTCTCTTAGTACGACATTGAAATCATTTGGGTCAAGGAGATGCCTGACTTCCGCAACCGCAAAGTGCGATTGAGTGATGACTGTTGCGGCCACGTGTCTGGAAGGTATACGTAGCTCACTTGTGGCGTAGTCAGCCAACTTGGATGACAGTGCGGAGATGGTTTTCGATGAGTCCTTGTTTACAGCTGCGATCAACCAATGGGACAAGAAGGTCTCCCATGCGACGGCAAGTGACATGAAGGCATCCGATGCCGCTTTGCGTCGGAGCCGTATGCCAGAGGATGCCAGCGCACCATCAATGGTTCTCCAATCGGCCAGCGCGTCGTTTGTCGTGTCTACGAAGCTCGACACAAAGTCATTCGGGTCCGCCTTGTTCACAGGAGGATCGTAGATCGCTTGAAGTGGACGGGCCATTGCTTGGTTGTGTCGAGTTCTCGACGTCCATGGTGCGGGTGCCCTACGAGTTCGTGATGGCGTACCGTGTCTCCGTTTCCTATTCGAGCCAAGACCGAAGCTGGGTGGAATTGATAAAGGACAGACCGGTCCGGCGTCGAAATGTGGTTGGCGGAGCATGACCCGAAGCGGGGGACACACTTGCCGACCAAGGTGCAGAGCGAACTGGACGCTTGCCACTCGGTCCTCGTCTTCATCACTGAAGCGAGTCCAATGTATCCATATGTTCAAATGGAGATCAGCTGGGCTCCAGTAGAGATCAAGGTGCCAATGCCTGGGGAAATGCACCGAGCGAGTAGATGAAGCGCACCTACTTTGAGGACTCAATGGCAATTTAGGACCGCCTTGAGGCAGACGGTTACTGGAACCTCTCTAGGTAGTAGTTGAACCGCACAAGACAATGTGACGCGCAGAGAACGGTGAGTCGCTAACCACCGCTCATCTCCAAAAGCTGCGCCCCGTCGTTTCCCACCTTGCCGACATCATTGCTGACCGGGTAGTGCTCGATGGTTCCAGCGGGTGCCGGTAGAAACATCTTTTCCAATTCATCCTTGTCTTGGAGAGAAGGGTCCAACCAGCGGCTCCAAGCATCCCTCTCAAGAATCACCGGCATCCGATTGTGGATCTCGTGCATGTCGGGTCCATCGGACGTCGTGATGATGGTGCATGAACCCATCGAGTGTTCGTCCTCGGGTCCCTTCCAGAACTCACACAGGCCAGCGAAGACCAGTAGGTCGCCGTCAGTGCGCCGGAAAGCGTGAGGTTGCTTCTCGGCCCCGTCCCGCTTCCACTCGTAGAAGGCGTCAGCCGGGATTAGAACGCGCTTGCCAATCTGAAAGGCGTGGCGGAACATCGGCTTGGTTGCCACGGTCTCAGCCCGGGCATTGAACGTGCTCTTGATGGCAGCGGGGTTCTTGGCCCAGAAGGGGACCAGTCCCCAGCGGTAAAGCTCCAGGGTTCGGGTGAGCTTTCCGTCTTCTCCTGGCTCATCACGCGCCGCGAATATCTTCCGGGTGGGTGGAATGTTCCAGCTGGGTTTCCAGTCCTCCGTGCCCCCTGGAAGCTGCGCTTGGAGGTAGCGAGCAACTTTGACCGGCTCGGTATGAAGGGAGAATCGACCGCACATGGGACCAGGCTAGGTCTCGGTCTTACCCGTGGGGGACTCCTTGGGCCAGTATCGAATCCGGGCGTCCAATCTCGCACTTATGGGGCAGGGCGGGACTCCTCAACATGGAGTCACGATTGCGGTGGTTGAATAGCCAGCGTGTTGAGCTTGCTTGCAATCACGCTCTATTCAGGTGCCGGAAAGTCGAGCAATGCAGAGTTCATCGGTGCCCTAGTCGTGCTAGCACTATTTACCTTGGTGACTGGGGTTGTAATTGCCCTTTACGTTCGTCGAATTGGTCGAGTGTCTCTCATGGATGAGCATCCACTGACTCAAAGACTGCGGTTTTCTTCAGCCGAGCCTTCCACTTCGATGGCCTTGATCGCTGAAGAATCCCTGAAGTCGATGGGTGTGAGGAGTGTTTCGAGGCAAATCCACTCCGTTGTAGGGACAACGCCAATGTCCCGCCGAAGTTACGGCCAAGTCATTGAAGTGCTCATCGAGCAGAGGAATGATTCGTCCTCCATATGTACGTGCCGTTCTTGGCCAAAGGTCAGCTACACGATCAAAGATTGGGGTGCCGGGCAAATGGCCCTCGATAGATTCTTTGAAGCCGTCAAGGAGCGAGACCCACAGGCAGAACTCCTAAGTTGAGGCAGTGTCCCCTATTGCCGGATAGCGGCGCTCTGCCTATGCGGCTCCGCTGTTGGACGGCGATGCACAATGGCCAGTGGCCACCCATGCGAGAGCGTTGAACTTGAAGTGCCACCCGAAGTACGCCGAGGCAAGGCGGTATTCCGATGCGTAGATCGGATTGTCTCCCGGCTGAGGTTTGCAGATGGCCCGCTTCACCATCGACAGGGGCGAGTTTCGATGGAGCTTGAATAATTGATACTTATTCACCTGCCCAGGAACTTGCGAGGCCTGACTGGACAACCGCACGAACGCTCGCCAAGCTCGAACGTTGATTCGGGAGCCGCAGAAGAGCGGACTGACGTTGCCATCTACATCCGTAGTAATGGGAGTGGAACACTCACCCACCTCGGGCGGAACCTGAGCGGGGAAGAGAATCGGCAGTTGGTCGGTAGCCCTAGTGGAGGCCCCGGCGATGGAAATCCCAACCAGTCCAACGAACAGGGCGATGATCAGACTCAAGGACCCGCCCATTCGTGCGACGAGAAGCCTGAACGTCCAATTCACGGAGCCGATCCTAGGCGGAGCAGTGCACTCAGACCTGCCCCAGTTCGCCGGTTGGGAGCTAACTGGATTTCGATCCAAATCGCTTTCCTAGACTGTAAGCAATCGTTCCCTTGTTGCCGCTGTTGGGGAGGGTTTGCTGGCGTCTTCTGATGACATACCAAGGTATTGCAACCCAGAAGCAAAAGTAGATGCCAATGATCCAACCCCAGGGACTCCGTCCAATGAGATTATTTCCATGAAGTTCGCTGACCGTCCGATGGTCAATCCAAATCCAAATAGCCATTCCCGTTTCGATGGCAATCCCGATGCACGCCACGATGAGGATCGACACAAAGTCCGTTCCGCTCATCACTCAACCATCATTGCCTGAGGAGTAGCCGAATGGAAGGCGAGACCTCAATACGGTCCTCTCGACCTCTTACTCCAAAACTGTCCCCTATCAGTGACAATGCTCTGAGGGATCCACCGCTTCGCTGCTGGTCCTCAATAGCTTCGGGAATGCTGGAAGATTCGGTCTGACTTGTTGTCCTGAGACGCCATTGGCGTCGTCGACCGAGTCCCTCCAGTTGCACGAAGACAACGGCACGCCCCGTCTCGAAAAAGGGTGATTGGCCCGAGTTGCACGAACAACCCGGACCGCCCGTCACTCCGATCCGGAACGGCCGTGCCATCCCTCAACATTTGGAGAGAAGGGATGACCATGACCACTGTAGAAGCTGTTCGTGGCGTGACTGGTGGAGTCGATACGCATCTCGATGTCCATGTGGCTGCCGCATTGGATCCGCTCGGAACCCTGCTGGGTTCGAGGGCTTTCGAGACGACGCCGGCTGGCTATCAGTCACTGTTGGATTGGCTGGAGGGCTTCGGAGCCGTGGCCAAAGTTGGGGTGGAGGGCACCGGTTCTTACGGGACCGGGCTGGCCCGATTCTTGCGGAAGTCCCACGTAGAAATGATCGAGGTTGATCGGCCCAACCGGGCGGCCCGTCGCCGATCAGGCAAGTCCGACCCACTCGACGCAGTCGAGGCAGCTCGAGCTGCGTTGGGCGGAAGGGCCTCGAGCATCTCGAAGTCCAAAGACGGTGCCGTCGAGGCCATCAGGGTTCTGGTGGTGGCCAAACGATCAGCCCGCCAAGCCCGGGTCAAGGCGCTGACCCAGATGCGCCACCTCATCATCACCGCCCCCGACCAGCTCCGTTCTCGGTTAAAGGGCCTCACCGTCATCGCTTTGGTCAATGAAGCCGCCCGCCTTCGGCCATCAAAAGCAGGCGACGCAGTCACCGCTGCGCACAAAGCATCACTGTGTTCGCTGGCCAAGAGGATTCAAGGTCTCGAAGAAGAGATCGCCGAGCTCGACCAACGGATCGAGGCCCTCTTGGTGGTCACTGCTCCCGAGCTGTTGTCCCGATTCGGCGTTGGTCCCGACACCGCAGCCGCCCTGCTGGTCAGCGCCGGGGACAACCCGGAGCGACTGCATTCCGAAGCAGCCTGGGCTCACCTGTGCGGTGTGGCCCCCATTCCGGCCTCGTCTGGAAAGACGACCCGTCACCGACTCGATCGTGGTGGTGATCGCAACGCCAACAGTGCGCTCTGGCGCATCGTCATGGTCAGGATCGCCCACGACCCGAACACCACGGCCTACTTCGAACGCAAAGTGAAGGAAGGGCGCTCCAAGCGAGACGTCATCCGATTACTCAAGCGCTACGTCGCACGCGAGATGTATCACTACCTCCCTCGCGTCTGAACCCGTGGCCGTGGATCTGGCTCACCCCCTAACTGTCGTGCTTCGGGACTGACTTTCCGGCGACTCGCCGATCCACGGTCCGGGCTACAAGGTCTTTGCCAACGCGTGGCTTGATAAGAGCATGTCCTCAGCTGAGTGACTCATCACTGTTCTGCCCGCTGTTTGCACTCCCGAAGACCCAAAAGGGGCTTGACAACTGATAGGAGCGTCGCCGGTTCGGGGCGACGGCAGATCGCAGAAGCCCGTCGGGATCGATCGGCGTTGTTGAGGCAAGATTGATGCTGTGAATCTGGAAGTGGATGTTCCTGCTTCGAAGGGGCGGTCATATACCTTGTCGGTGCGCTTTGCGCTTGCAGGCCTAGTAGCCGGACTTGGGGTCGCTGCCTTTATTGCCGGACTCCTTCACTTTGATAAGAACCAGGCGCAACCGGCCCTGTTGGTTGCTTCAGCCTTCTTTTGCTTCGTGAACGGCCTCTATTTGATCTTCATGACCAATCAGGTGAGGAGGATCGGCTCAAGGTCACTAGCGACGAGTCAGCGATTCCTGCTGGGCTTTTCGCCAGCCGTCTTTTTGATGCAGGGCGGCACGCTGCTGGCGGCACTGTTCACCACCCGCTCGCTGGCACCCTCGGCTCTGATTTCCCTCTTCTGTTCAATATTTGGATTTAGTGGGTGTGGGGGGTGGTTCGTAATTGCTTGGGCGCAGGCTGCGACTAAAGTGAGGCCACCGCTGCCATAGGCCGGGGCCGACTAGCGAGAATCGTCAAGCAATCGCCGCATTCCGTCCCGCAACTCCCGCAATTGCCGATCCTTAGTTTGTAGCTCACGAAGCAACACCACGGCGGCCTCCCGGTCCAAAGCCGGTGCCCCGACGCTGAGCATTGCGATGGACCGTCTCAGGTTCTCAAGTTCGTGTTCTCGCCCCATGGGGTGACGGTAACTGGAGGGTGTGTCGAGCCAGTCCTCGGAGAACCGGAGGTCCCAACATCACTCCGAGCTATTGGGCAGAACTAGACCCAGCAAATCCGTCAAAGATCGACTTAATAAGCGCAAATGGATTTTCCTTGGATCGAGATGCAGCCGAGATGTACAGAGTCTTAGCGCGTCCTGGCTTTATTCCCGCACGGCTCGCCAATCCGCTCAAAAGAGGCTTGCCCGGAATGATCTTTCGCCAATCTCCTTCGGGATCAGATATGGAAGCGATGAGCTCCGCGTAGGTGGTCGCTATTAGACCATCAACAGTCGAACTATCGAGAGCGACTCGTGTCCGCTCCTGTTCGGATGCGACTTTTATCGAAAACAGGGCTTGAAGTTCATCGAGAGAACATCCATTCGAGCCTTTGGGCATGATGTCTATTGCCCCAACAAGCTGTCTTACAACGTGGCTCACGGTGAGTGCAGTTGCAAATGGAACCACTTCCAAGGCGATTTGTTTCAGTGCCGCAAGGATTTGAGGAGGGTCTCGAAGCCAAGGTCCTTGAATCTCCATGTCGGCAAATGCTTCGGCCCATACTTGCTCATTCAAGAACTCATTCTCCAAGTGGTAACCAGGCAGCAGCCGAAGACGTCCGGAACTAATCGCGCTTCTTTCCTCCTCGGATGACGGAGGGGTGGAATCCCGATCACACAGCATGAAGAACTCGACGCCCCAGATGGTCTTTGACAGAACGGATTCATAGATGACATCGAACGACTCAATGGTGTGTTTACCACCAGAGGGAACGAGAACCAATCCAGGAAAACGATTCCCGACAATCGACCCATAAGTCTGTTTGTCCAAGCTCGATTCGGTTCCTTCGATCAACACGATTCGCTTTCCAAGTGCGATGATTCCGATCGATTGACCAAGGTGACGAAGTGCCTGATGTGTCTCATCCGATTCGGACACCGCAATCGCTTGATTCTGGGATTCTCCAGCGTCGTTCTGGCGTGGAGGAGATAGGAAGATCACGGACTGATCAAGCGAAGAAGTAATGACATCGGGAGAGTGAGTCGAGAGTATGAATTGATTTCGCTCACCAATCTCTCTCAAAGTAGTAATGAGTTTGTAACTAAGTTCCGGATGGAGATGCAGCTCCGGCTCATCGAAAAAGACGATGCAGTCATGCGGCCTTCGAAGTTGAAAATCAAAAGCAATATTTACTACTTCTCTTTCGCCAGAGCTAAGTGTTGAAAAGTCGAATACTTCACCGTTGAGCCGGTATTCCAATCGCTGCACCTTCGGCGAGGGATCTACAAGTTCCTTGGGACTTAGGAGCATCGCAAAGATCGCTTTGAATGGATCCATTGGATCCGTGAATTGGAGAGCCATACTGTCCCGACCGTCTCGCTTCAACTGAATCGCACGATTTGCGATGCTTTGCCTTCTGGGCCTCGATCATCCGATACATCGAATGCACGGTGTCTTGAAATCGGCTTCGCATGAATCCAAATGTGGAATCCCAACCAACATCCTCCTCGGAGGGGTCTACAAAGTCGAATGAAAATGACAGTGGCTGAAGGTTTTGAACCGTCCGATCACTTTCAAAATTGATCAGACTGCTCGTCCATTTTGTTCTCTTCCGATTGCTATTTTGAAGAGTGGCCCTAAATAGATCGAGGTCACCCGCATTGTGCAGCCCAAGATCTCGCTTCCCCCAAAGCTCGCTCTCTTCAGCACACGTAGCTGACACCGTTCCGGAAAAGGACGCGTGCAGACTGCCTCCTCGGAGATAGCCAATAATGGTTTCGATCAGTCTGGTCTTGCCGACCCCATTCGGCCCCGCAAGAACGACGATATCCCCGAGCCCGTCGGCATCAAATATTCGAACGGGCATAGCGTCAACGATTCGAATCGAAGAAAGCCTCACTCAAACGATGTTACGTCGAGGGTCCTGGGCTTGCTTAAATAAGCAGTGGGCGCTGTGCGCGCCCACTGCCATGGTGCGACGGAGGGCGGGGACGGTCAATGGGCCGATAGGCCTATTCGACGGATGACGGGGCTTCGGGCAGCCAAAGGACAGCCGTGTCGGCGTCAGCCTCCAGCCGACCTGAGTTCTGCAAATCCAAGTTGGGCGGATACCCAGCGGCGTACAACGAGGAAATACCAAGTGGCCATTGCGAAGCCGATGAACCCTGCTGGCTCTCCAACCAGGAGATACCCAAGACCCAGGATTCGACCGCTCGCTCCCAAGCCGATCAGGCCACCCAACATGGCCAACAGGATGGGTATCGCCGCAAACCAACAACTCCACTTGGACTTAGAGACTCCGGCCACGCGAAGCAATGCCGCAGGTCGGGTGAGGACATCCACAAATCCCCACAGGCACGAAGCGAAACCTGTGATAGGGAACAACAGCAACATCACCCAGAGGACAGTCACCCATCTACCTCCTGCGTCAGACCAGTGACGCCATTGTTGCACCTTGATTGGAATGGCTGGCACTCCCGGCCACGGCTCCCGATTGCGGGACACTGGGGGGAGCGTGCAGGCCATGTGCGACGCTAGAACCGAGCGGAGATAGCGTCAGGGCGTGAATCGGACACTCACCGTGGTGGTCGTCGCTCTTGGCGTTTCTGGGATGCTCGGTGGCTGCACTTCTGGGCCGTCAACTTCGTTCTCTGACGGCTGGCATTGGGCGAACAGTGACTCGACCATTTTCGGTCCTGGTGGATATAGGGACTATGCCCAGGAGTGTTCCGACTTGGCGGTTCACAATATGCCAGCGGGGGACGATGTCGGTCAGTGGGAGGCAGGGTGTGTGTCGTCAGCCAAAGGCCACGGTCTGCCCTGAGCGACGGATCAGCTAAAGCCGGTCTATCTCCTGGCGACAAATCTCGGCCGCTTGCTGCCATGCCAGCCGTTCTTTGGGCGAGCAAGCAGTTACAGGGTGATCTTCAATCCACCGGAGAGTCCGGTGATATTGGGCGAATATCTCTTGTGCCTTTTTTCTGTTCATACCTGACCAGGCTAGATATTTGCTGGCATGCGGTCGTGGATGCCTGACACGCGCCGGACCGATACTGCCCCTTCCAGGGACCTGTAGCGCGCCAAGGGCGGACCGTCAGATGAGTGATTCTGGTTGCTCCGCTCGCCTTACGAGTCCGGTGAGCGCGGTCCTCAGGTTCCACTAGGCGGCGAAGGCAGGCTGCCCTGGAGAACGCCCTCCTCATAGGGGCGCATCGGAAATGGGATCGGGAAACGTGGGCCTACCGACCATCCGTCGCGTACCGGCAGGCTCCCGAGATAAGCCCGCTCTGCGTTGCTGTGAGCAAATACATTGAGGGTCTCAGTCCGATATGCCACGTCCACCATCTCCTTGAACGCTACGAAAGCAACGACTTGTTTTTTGTCAAACCATGACAATCGGCCGAAGGCACGCCCTCGACGCCATTGCTCGACTCGGCCTGGCAAGGAGGGAATCCCGCCGCTCTTGGCTTTCAGGTGATGCCACTCGCGGTTATAGGACTGAATCCTCGGCACAGTGAACAGCAAAGCCACGGCACCCCCCATGAGGAATGACAACAAGTCGAAGTGCATGGCTCACCGTATGGCGGTCACAACGGCAAGGGCCACCGTGCCAATGGCGAGAGCGAACGTGGCGAAGGCCAGACACCGCGTCCACACTGCCGTTTTGGCCGACTCCATAGAGCTGCGGACATTCACCGCGGCCAGTTTGTTCTGGAAAGTCCCCTCCGGATATGCCCCGAATCTCATGCAGATTGTCAGCAAGTCGTCCAGCGAGCAGGTTCGGAGTTGTTCGACCAAGGCAGAATCGGAATCTGGCATTTGACAATCTTAGTGAGCAGGGGATTCTGTGGGCTGACCTTACTCTTCGCGCTACATTCCGCGCTACAACTCGGAGCAAACTCGGAGCGTATGGCACATATTCGTGCCTGAGCGGTCGGTCAGACCACGTTGAGCCGCGACGCGATGCCAGCCTGCCAACGACTCCGCTCGCCTTATGAGTCCCCTGCTCTAACCACTGAGCTACCGCCCCGAGTGCGAGAGTGCATGGTACGCCACACACAATTCACGAAGCGGCAATCCCCTCGTGATCTGTGCTTGGGAGCATGGACGGATGGAATCCCACGCGGACCTGGGGTTACGTGACCACGTCATCGTCTGCGGCCTCCAGGGTGTCGGGCTGCGCACAGTCGAACAACTCCATCTGAGCGGCACCCCCGTGGTGGTGGTCGACGCCGACTCCAACCCGCGCTTTGCCCGGGTGCTCGAGGATTGGGGTGTTCCGCACATCCAGCGCAACGCCTACCTGGGCGAGGCCCTGCTCGAAGCCGGGCTGGAGTTCGCCCGGGCCGTCGTCTGCGTGGAGGTGAACGAGATCCACACCTTGGAGACCGCCCTGCGCATCCGCGAGATCCGCCCCGATGTGCGGCTCGTGGTGCAGCTGGCCAATCCATCGGTGGCCCGGGCCCTCGAACGGGTCTCGGGTCCCGGCACCGTCCTGGACGTGGCCACCCTGGCCGGCCCCTCGTTTGTGGAAGCCTGCCTGCGCCGCCGGGCCCACGCCATCGAGTTGGCTGGCATCGATTTCGCCGTGGTCCAGGTCGACGTCGAACCCTCCGAGAACGACCACGATTCCTTCCGTGGCCACTTCGGCACACTGGCCCCGGTGGCCATCATGCCGGCCGATGGCGGCGACATGGCCCGCTGCCCCGGACGCGACCACCGCGTGGTGGCGGGAGACCGCGTGGCCGTCCTGGGCACCGTCGACGAGCTGCGCCAGCGCGGCATTGACGCCAACCCAAAGGCCGGCGCGCCAACCCGCACCGTCAAGCTCACCACCCGTCTGGTCCGGCGCGCCTCGGTGGTCTCCGAGGAGGGCAACCGCGCCCTGACCTTCGTGGTGGCCGGACTCCTAGCCCTCATCGCCGTGGCCACCATCGTGTTGCGGTTCACCTACGTCGTCCCCGCCCACCAGCGCCCCATGGGATTCCTGTCGGCCGCCTACTTCACGGTGGAGACGGTGGCCACGGTCGGTTACGGCGATTTCACATTCGCCCTGCAGAGCGTCTGGCTCAAGATCTTCGCCATTGCCCTCATCGTGACCGGCGTCGCCCTGGTCTCCACCGCCTTCGCCCTCTTCACCAACATTCTGGTCAGCCGCCGCATTGAGCGGTCACTCGGCCGGCGCGATGTCCACGGCATGACCGACCACATCGTGGTCATCGGGTTGGGGTCGGTGGGCATCGCCGTCGTGCGGGGACTGATCGACGAAGGCCAGCGCGTGGTGGTCATTGAGCGGGACGCCGACAATCGCTACCTCTCGGCGGCCCGGGCGCTGGGCGTCCCCGTGGTCATCGCCGATGCCACCCAGCAGCAGACCCACCGCATGGTCAATCTGGAGGACGCCTCGGCCGTGGCCGTGCTTACCAGTGCCGACTTGACCAACATCGAGACCGGGCTGGCCATCCGCGAATCCTTGGGGGACCGCTGGGAAGAGGTCCCCGTCGTCCTGCGCGTCTTTGACCGCGAACTGGCCCGCCTCATGGAACAGAGTTTCGGCTTCCGTCACGTCCGCTCGACGTCGGCGCTGGCCGCCCCCTGGTTCGTGGGGGCGGCGCTGGGACTCAACGTGCTCAGCACCTTCTTCGTGGACCAGCAGCCGTTCCTGGTGGGCCGCCTGGTCGTCGCCCCCCATGGCGGGCTGCAGGGCCTGGCCATGAGCGACCTCTCGTCGGACACCAGGGTCATCGCGCTCAGCCGGGCCGACACGGCGGGAGCGCTGGAACATCCGCCGCGGCGAGGCACGGTCTTCGGCGCCGGCGACGAGGCCTTCCTGCTCGGTCCCTACGAGGAGCTGCTGCGCGTGCTGCAACGGGACCAGTCCCCGGTGACGGACAGCTGAGCCAATGCATGGGAGCGGTGATCGGGTTTCAAATGATGCAACCTCGGGTAGCGCAACGGCATGGCTGATTTCCTTACCGATGTATCCACCCTGCGCGAGAACGCCCGCCAGCACATTGACAAGGGACCGATCACCGACGCCTACGGCGCCGACCTGGACCGGGTCATTTCGGTCCTGAACGAGGCCCTGGCCACCGAGCTGGTCTGCGTGCTGCGCTACAAGCGGCACTACTACATGGCCGAAGGCATCGATTCCGCTCCGGTGGCCGCCGAGTTCCTTCAACACGCCACCGAGGAGCAGGGCCACGCCGATCAGATCGCCGCCCGCATCGTGCAGCTGCAGGGGGAGCCCGACTTCAACCCGGCCACCCTGGTCGAGCGCAGCCACGCCGAGTACCAGCCCGGCTCCGACCTCATCGACATGGTCAAGGAGGACTTGATCGCCGAACGGGTGGCCATCGCCTCTTACAGCGAGATCATTGAATGGCTCGGCACCAAGGACACCACGACCCGCCGCATGCTCGAAGGCATCTTGGCCGTCGAGGAGGAGCACGCCGACGATCTGTTGACGTTCCTCAAGGTGCTGGCGCCCTGATCCCGACGCTTTGGGCGTTGGACTACTAGTCTCCCAACCGTTGTAGCCCCCGAGCGGAACGAGGTTGGCCCATGGCGTCCGTCACCTGCCCGAGCTGTCAGACCCAGGTTGCTGCCGGCACCCCTTCCTGTCCCAGCTGCGGGAGTTCCCTCGCCGGCATCAGGCCGACCGGTGCCGGCCCGCAGATGAGGTTCAACTCCTCGTCGCTCACCCAGACCGACCGCATCGTCGGCACGGCCACCATTGTCCTCTTCATTGCGCTGTTCCTCCCCTGGTTCAGCGTCAATATCGGGATCGGCACCGTCAGCGCCGATGGGCTCAGCGCCCACGGCTACCTCTACCTGACGCTGTTCCTCTCCCTGGGCGTCATCGGCATGCTGGTGGCCAGCGCCACCGGCGCCTGGTCGCTGCCGGCCACGTCCCCGATCGCCCGGGAACAGCTCCTGCTGATAGCCACCGCCATCAACTTCGTGCTGGTACTCCTGGGCTTCGTGCTGAAGCCCGGTGGCTCCGGTGTCGGGTGGACCTTCGGTGCCTTCATTGCCCTGGCCGCCGCCGTGGTGGCTGCGGCGCCCTTGGGCTTGCCGGCCATCCGGGCCCGGCGGGGAAAGTAACTCCCTACTGCAGGTAGCCCTCCACCGTCGACGCTGGCCGCTGCTCCGCTTCGTCGGGATTGCGCCCGGCGTCCCGCTTGGCCCGCCGCTGACGCAGGGTGTCCCACAGCTGATCGAGCGTCACTTCGAGCGCCCGCATGCGCTCGTGCTCCTCTGATGACAGGCCTTGGCCGACATGCCCCTCTTCGAGGCGCTGCTCTTCGGCCGCCAGTTCACTGATTTTGGCGATGATGTCCTTGTCGTCCATGTCGGTCTCCGATCGGTGGTGGCCCAGACCAATGGGACCGGCCTCATGACCGGTCCCATTGGTACGTGCTGCTCAGGCTACGGCCGGAAGCGGGGCCTCGCGCCGTTCGTCCTCGACGGCACCCTCGCCGGCCAGAGCGGGCGTGAGCACGTCGTCGATGGTGGTGGCCAGATGGAACGTCATCTCGGCCCGCACCTCCTCGGGCACGTCCTCCAGATCGGGGCCGTTGCGCACAGGCAGGACCACTTCCTTGAGACCGGCCCGATGCGCCGCCAGCACCTTCTGCTTGACGCCGCCGATGGGCAACACCCGACCTTGCAGGGTGACCTCTCCGGTCATCCCGACCACCGAGCGGACGGGCACGTCACGCAGGAGGCTGACCAATGCCGTCGTCATGGTGACGCCGGCCGACGGGCCGTCCTTGGGCACCGCGCCGGCCGGCACGTGCACGTGGAACCGCTTGCCGGCGAAGATGCCGGGATCGATCCCCAAGGCCAGGGCGTGCGAACGGACGTAGGACAGCGCAATCTCGGCTGACTCCTTCATCACGTCGCCCAGCTGACCGGTCAGGGTCAGACCCTCGGGCCCATCGGACATGCTCGCTTCCACGTAGAGGACATCGCCTCCGGCGCCGGTGACGGCCAGACCGGTCACCACACCGGGCACGCTGGTCCGCTCGGCCGCTTCGAAGTAGAAGTGGGCCCGGCCCAGCCAGCCCCGCACATCCGCTTCTTCGACGCTGATCGGAGCCTCACGCTCGCCGGCCGCCAATTTGGTGGCCACCTTGCGCAGCAGTCGGCCCAGCTCACGCTCGAGCGAACGCACACCCGCCTCACGGGTGTAGTCGGCCACGATCGTGCGCAACGCCTCGTCCGAAATGACGACCTCGTCCTCGCGGAGAGCGGCCCGGGCCAGCTGACGACCGACCAGGTGGTGCTTGGCGATCGACACCTTCTCGGACTCGGTGTAGCCGTCCAGCCGGATGATCTCCATCCGGTCCAGCAGCGGGCCGGGGATGGTGTCGATCACATTGGCCGTGGCGATGAACATGACCTTGGACAGGTCCAGGTCGACCTCGAGGTAGTGGTCCCGGAACGTGTGGTTCTGCGCCGGGTCCAACACTTCGAGCAGCGCCGACGACGGGTCGCCCCGGTAATCGCCACCGAGCTTGTCCACCTCATCGAGCAGGATGACCGGATTCATGGTCCCGGCCTCGCGCAGCGCCCGCACCAACCGGCCAGGTTGCGCCCCGACGTAGGTGCGGCGGTGACCACGGATCTCGGCCTCGTCGCGCACGCCACCGAGGGCGACCCGCACGAACTTGCGACCGAGGGCCCGAGCCACCGACTCGCCGAGCGAAGTCTTGCCGACGCCCGGAGGGCCGACCAGGGCCAGAATGGCGCCCGAGCCGCGGCCGTCCAGAGACACCAGGCCACGCTCGGACTGCAACTTGCGCACGGCCAGGTGCTCGAGGATGCGCTCCTTGACATCGTTGAGGCCGTCGTGGTCGGCATCGAGGATGCGGGCCGCGTCCGCCACGTCGAGCGAATCGTCGGTCTCGGTGCCCCAGGGCAATTCGAACACGGTGTCCAACCACGTGCGGATCCAGCCCGTCTCGGGACTCTGGTCGCTCGTGCGCTCCAACTTGTCGATTTCCCGCGTCACGGCAACCCGCACATGCTCGGGCAGGTCGCGCTCGGCCAACTTCGTCCGGTAGTCGTCCGGATCGGACTCGTCCCCGTCACCCAGCTGCCCGAGCTCCTTGCGGATGGCTTCGAGCTGGCGCCGCAGCAGGAACTCGCGCTGCGTCTTCTCCATGCCCTCTTCGACGTCAGTCTTGATGCGCTCGCGCAAGGTCAGGTCGGCCAGCGTGTCGCGGGCCCAGCCCAGGACCAGCCGCAGGCGGGCCTCGACGTCAACCGTCTCGAGCACCTCCACCTTCTGTCCCAATGTCAGGTCGGGCGAGTACCCGGCCACGTCGGCCAGCCGTCCGGGCTCGGTGATGTCGCGCAGCTGGGTGGCGATACGGCCCGCACCTCGGCTGAGCAAGATGTTCTCCAGCACGGCGCGGTACTCCCGGGCCAGCTCGGCGGCGACAGCGGTCGGCTCCCCTTCGTCCAATGGCTCGGCTTCCACCCAGAGGGCGTCGCCGGTCCCGGGCACCCCGGTACCGATAGTGGCCCGCTGGTCACCGCGCACGGCGACGGCCTGCAGACCGCCGGGCAGGGCGCCTTCCTCCATCACTTCGGCGATCACGCCGACACTGGCATAGCGCCCATCGATGTGCGGCACGAGGAGCAGTCGCCCACCAGCCGATTGTGCGGCCTCTGCCGCGGCACGCGCCTCGTCTGACTCCAGCGCCATGGTGAAGACCATCCCTGGCAGCACCACGCCTGACTTCAAGGGAAGCAACGGCAGTGTGACGGATTCGTTGGTCATGATCTGGTCCCCTTCGGGTCTATTCATTTGTCTGACTGGTCAACAATCAATCAGCCCGTCTCATTCCCAGCCCCCTGACCAGGTCAGATGGAGAGCGCGGCACCCATCCACGCATACAACAACCAGAGTTTGGGAAGATTTCCTGTGGACCCGCTGTTGAGCAAGAGGTAGGTGCGGAACTCGGCGAGGGGAGTCTGCCGTGAAGTTCGATGTGATCGTCCTGGCCCTGATCGCCAGCGGTTTCACCGCCATGGCGTCGGTGGCTCAGCGGCAGGCCGCCGCCCCGGCCCCCGAGAAGCTCACCTTCAGCTGGCGGCTCGTCGGCTACCTGATCCGCCGCCCCGTGTGGTTCCTCGGTATCGCCAGCATGATCCTCGGCTTCGTCTTCCAGGTCGAGGCGCTCCGTCGGGGCAGTCTCGTACTGGTGCAGCCCCTGATCGCCACGGAGCTGGTCATCGTCTTCGGCGTCATCGCCCTGCACGACCGGCACCGGGTACACGGCCGCGACTGGCTGTCCGCTCTCGGCATGGTGGTGGGGCTGGGGATCTTCCTGGCGCTGGCCCGGCCGGGTGGGGGCCACACCCACGCCTCCACGTCCATGTGGGCCCTGGCCGGACTGACCACCTTCGCCCTGGCTGGCGTCCTGGCCGCCATGGCCTACCTCCCCGGACGGCAGGGCCTCCCGCCTAGTCCGGCCCGCAAGGCGGCCCTGCTGGGCATCGCGGCCGCCACCGGCTTCGGCTTCGTGGCCGCCGTCGTCAAGGAACTGAGCTCGCATCTCTCGCAGGGTCCGGCCGCACTGTTCAGCAACTGGTCGCCCTACGTCCTCCTGCTCTCGGGCGCGGCCGCCATGTTCCTGGCCTCCAACGCATTCCAGGCCGGCTCGCTGGCGGCCTCACAACCGGGTCTGACCATCGTCGACCCTCTGGTGGCCAGCGTCCTTGGTGTGGTGCTCTTCGGGGAGCGGGTGAATCACGATCCGTTGGTCCTGGCCGGCGAGGTTGGCGCGCTGGTCCTGCTGGTGGCCAGTGTCGTCGTCCTCAGTCAGAGCCCGCTGGTGCAAGAGCACCCAGAGGAGTCCGAGAAGAAAAAGGAAACCAGATCGACCAGTCGCCTGGGCGAGGGGGGCTGGACCCCCAAGGCCCACCTGCCGGCGCTGACCCGCCGGCAGCCGTCGCTGGTGCGAGCGCGCCGGATGACCGAGTCGACCGAGCACCTCGACCGCGGTCTGGTGCAACAGCCGTCCGACCGTTCGTGAACGTGTCCGACGGCCCCCGGCCTACGCTGAAGCCGTGTCAGGTCTCCACCCAAACAGCGGGCGTGCCTCGCTCAGCCCCGAGGAAGCCGGCAGCACCACGCTGGCACCGGCTCGACCCGATCCCGAACTCGATGACGGCGACCATGACCGTATGGCTCACATCGTGCTGGAGGGCTACAAGCCCAAGAAGGGTGACTTCGTCTCAGCCGGGCCCAGCGTGGTGGAAGGCATCGTGAACGGCACCGCCGTTCGGGCCCTGTGCGGCAAGGAGTGGGTTCCCGGACGCAATCCCGCCCGCTACGGGCTGTGTCCCACCTGCAAGGAGATAGCCGAATCGCAAGGCTGGAAGCTTCCGGCCACGTAGGCCGACACTTCAAAAACAGCTGTTCGATCGAAGGGGCCGCGGGCCCCTTTTCCGCGCCCGCAGGCGGCGGGCCGCTCCCCGAGCACGGCGCGGCCAGCGGTCATACAATCGATGCACCGGAAGCACAGAGCCCATCACACAGCTCCACGGACGGAGGCACCACGTGTCTACAGACCCGACCGCAATCCGCAATGTCGCCCTTGTCGGCCACCATGGCGCCGGCAAGACGACCCTGGCCGAGGCCCTGCTGGCGGCCACCGGTGCCATCGCCCGCCGTGGTTCGGTGGAGAAGGGCACCACCACCTGCGACAGCGAGCCCGAAGAGATCTCCCGCCAGCTGTCGGTCACCACCGCCCTGGCACCGTTCGTAGTGAACGGCATCAAGGTCAACCTGCTCGATACGCCCGGCTACGCCGACTTTCACAGCGAGGTGCTCAGCGCGTTGCGCGTGGTCGACCTGGCCGTCGTGGTGGTCAGTGCCAGCGATGGCGTGCAAGCGCAGACCGAGGATGCCTGGCGGGCGGCGGCCCGTCTGGGACTGCCCCGGGTACTGGTCATCAACAAACTTGATAGGGAGCGCTCCGACTTCGAGCGCACCCTGGACGAGATGCGCTCGATCTTCGGGGCCGGCGTAGCGCCGGTGGAACTCCCCATCGGCACCGAAGCCGACTTCCACGGGGTCATCGACCTGTTGGGCGATACGGCCACCCACTACGAGACCCCCGCCGCGGGCGCCGCGGTCGACGGGACCGTCCCCCCCGCCGGCCACGAAGGCCCGGTCCCACCCGACCTGGTTGATCTGGAGCACTCGGTGCACGAGCAGCTGGTCGAGGGGATCGTCGTCGGCGACGACGGCCTCATGGAGCGCTACCTGGCCGGCGAAGCCATCGACTACAGCGAGCTGGAGAAGAGCCTGGCCGGTGGCGTGGCTTCGGGCACCGTCTTCCCTGTGCTGTGTTGTTCAGGCCTCACCGGAGTGGGAGTCGATCGCCTGGCCCGACTCATCGAAGAGCTCTGCCCCCCACCCGGATCCCGTCCACCGCTGACGGTGGAGGCGGGATCGACCACAACAGAGGTGCCGTGCGACCCCAGTGGCCCCACGCTGCTCAGCGTGGTCAAGACCTTCAGCGACAACCACAGCGGCACCATCTCGTTGTGCAAGGTCCACTCGGGCACCCTGAACCCCGATGATGTGCTGATCAACACCCGCAGCCGGAACGAGGAGCGTCTGCACGCCCTCACCGCCCTCTGTGGCCACAACGCCACGCCGACCACCAGGGTCGTGGCCGGCGACTTCGTGGCCCTGCCTCGGCTCAACGGCACGCACACCGGGGACACGCTGGCCCCCAAGGGTCAACCGGTTCGCGTGCTCGGACCCGACCGGTCGGCACCTGCCCTGCGGGTGGCCGTCACCCCGGTGAGCCGATCCGACGACGACAAGTTGATGTCGGCACTCCAGAGACTCTGCGACGAAGATCCCGCGCTGACCGTGTCACGCGAAGACGAAACGCATCAGACCATCCTGGGCGTCAACGGCGAAGTCCACCTGGCGGTGACCCTGGAACGCTTGTCCCGCAAGTCCAACGTGCATGTCGAACGCGAGGAGTTGCGAATCCCCTACCGCGAGACAATCACGGTGACGGCGCAGGCCGAGGGGAAACACAAGAAGCAGTCAGGTGGGCACGGCCAATTCGGCATCTGCCACCTGAAGCTGGAACCGTTGCCCCGTGGTGAGGGCTTCGTCTTTCACGATGAAGTGGTGGGTGGAGCCGTCCCACGCCAGTACATCCCCGCCGTGGAGAAGGGCGTGCTCGAGACCATGGCCGCCGGGGGCACCTTCGGCTTCCCGGTGGTCGACATAGCCGTGACCCTGGACGACGGGAAGGCGCACTCGGTCGATTCCAACGAGGTCAGCTTCAAGATGGCCGCCGCCGCGGCCATCCGCCAAGCCATGAGTGAGGCGGCACCCATCATTTTGGAACCGGTATCCAAGCTTGAGGTGACCGTCCCGGCAGCCAACCAGGGCGACGTCCTGGGCGATCTGCACGGCCGCCGGGCTCGCATCGTCGGGACGGACCAGGCCGCTGAGGGTTACCAGACGGTGACCGCCCTCGTCCCCACGGCGGAGGTTTCCCGCTATGCCATCGACCTACGGGCCCTCACCGGCGGCCGCGGATCCTTCACCGTGGCCTACGACCACTACGACGCCGTCCCCGATCACCTAGCGGCAGCCATCGTCCAGGCGGCCAGCCATCCGTGATGGGTAACGCTCAGTCGATGCGGCCTAAGGCGCGGAGCCATTCCGTGGTCTGGCGCAGCCCGTCGTCCAGGCTGATGGGGTCGTACCCCAGACGCTTGTAGGTCTTGCTGTCCGTCAGCTTTCGGGTGCCAGTCCGCGTTTCATTCGCTGCCTTGGTGGCAATGGCGATCAGCGTCGGACCGAAGACCTTCTCGAGTTCGGGATCATCCGAAGGAGGGACGTCCTCGACCCGATGCTTCAGGCCGGCCAACTCGCAGATCCGGTTGCAGGCGTTGGCGATGCTCACCACGTCCTCGGGTTGGCCGTCGAGCATGTAGCGCTCGCCGGGCACACCCTTGTCGAGCGCCAGTATGCAGCCCCGAGCGATGTCGTCCGCGAAGACCCAACTCACCGGGAACGTGAGGTACCGATCAATCCGCTCGCGCAGGGCCGACATGAGGACCCGGTTGAAACTCGTCCGTCCCAACGCGTTGCTGACCACCGGCGATGGGCCGAAGATGGCTCCCGGGTGCGTGCTCACCACATCCTGGCCGGCGGCGGCCCGGGCCATGGCGTCCAGAAAGGCCGCCTTTTTGGTGATCGTGTAGGGATCCGAACTTGACTCCTTGGTGACCGGGGCGTCCTCCCGGTCGAGCCCTCCCGCAGTGTCGAAGAAGGTCCCGGTACTCACCGCGACCACACGGCGGAGCCCGACAGTCTCGGCGGCATCGAGCACGTTTTTGGTACCGCCGATGTTGACGGCTTCAAAGTCGGCCAGATCCTGGCTCGCCCCACCAAGCAGCGCGGCGCAGTGAATGGCGGCGTCGCTTCCCTTCGCGGCCCGCAGAACATCATCGGCCTCGGTGATGTCTCCGGCGACGACCTCGACGCCCAGGGCCTGGAGTGGTTCCACGTCGGCCCCGGCGCGAGCCAGCGCTCGCACACTGTCGCCCCGTTCGATGAGAAGTTTGCAGACGTTGGCGCCGGCCAGGCCGGTGGCGCCAGTCACCAGGACAGTCTGTGTCACGCCGACGCTTTTTCCGAAGCGACGTCCTTGGCCGAGTCCACCTGGTCGGCGCTGTAGGGGATCACCGGCTCGCTGTGGCCGAACACGTCCAGCGTGTGAATAAAGCGGTGCACCCCCATGGTGTTGGCGCAGGTGAATCCCAATTCGACGATCTGCGCCGCCGTGAAGACCTCGCTCAGTTCGCGGTACACCTCGTCGTCAATGGCGTGGTGGTCGGCCGAGAGGAGGTCCAGGAATTGGATGGCCAGGCGTTCCTGATCGGTCATGTCCCCGTGTCCGGGGGCGATCAGGCAGGCCACGTCCTCGTCGGTGATGGAGTCGTGCTTGCGCGACTGCATGCAGGGCTGACACTCACCCAGCTGGGCGCTGCGGATCCGGATCAGCTCATGGGTGCGGGCGCCTAACAGCGTGTTCTTGCCAAAAGCGCCCCGGGCCATGCTGGTCATGATGATCTGGGCCGTCTTGTAGGCGAAGATCTGCAGCGGAATCGGGGTGGCATACGTCCCGTCAGCGACGCCCTCTTCAATGATCCGTCGCGGCTCTTCGGCCAGCTGGTCCAACGGAATCGGCTCAATCCTCGGCATGTGGCCCCCCGGGCTCCGGTCCGGCTCGGCCGGACATCTATGACACTGGTGTCAGTGAACTTATTGTACTGTCGCCAGCGTGTCCATAAACCCAGAGTCGGTACTCCTCACGAACAAAGTGGCCGTTGTCACCGGTGGTGGTTCCGGCATCGGGCGCGGCATCGCCCGAGGCTTGACCGCCTTCGGGGCCAAGGTGGCCATCTGGGAGCGCAACGCCGAGACGGCGGCGGCGGCGGCCACGGAAGTCGGTGGCCTCGGCCTCACGACCGACGTGCGTGATTCGGACCAGGTCGATGCGGCACTGGCCCAGACCATCGACACGTACGGGCCCGTCAACATTCTGGTCAATAACGCGGGTGGCGTCTTTTGGTCCTCCCTGCTCGAAACCACAGAGAATGGATGGGATGCCCTCTACCGGTCCAACCTGAAGCACGTCATCCTGTGCACGCAGCGAGTGGCTCGAGTCATGGTCGAAGCAGGCAACGGCGGCAGCATTATCAGCGTGACCTCGATTGAGGGAGTGCGGGCCGCCCCCGGCTACGCCGCCTACGCCGCGGCCAAGGCGGGCGTCATCAACTTCACCCAGACGGCAGCCCTCGAACTGGCACCGTATGGCATTCGAGTCAACGCGCTGGCTCCGGACATCACCATGACCGAGGGCCTGGCGTCCGTGGCGCCGCCGGGATCAGACGAGCGGTTCGGGCTCACGGTCCCGATGGGTCGGGCCGGCCATGTCGATGAGATGGCGGGTGCCGCCGTGTTTTTAGCCGGAGACATGTCGAGCTACATCACGGGACAGACCATCCACGTGGACGGGGGCACCGAAGCCGCCGGCGGCTGGTACCACCACCCCGAGACCGGGGCGTACTCCCTGGGCCCGACCTACTGACAGCTACTCCCCCGCTCCTCCGTGGGCTGACATCCCGCCATCGATGGCGATCATCTGACCGGTGATGTAGCGGGACTCATCGGAGCCGAGGAAGAGGACCAGGTCGGCAATGTCCTGCGGCTCACCCAGGTACGGGGTGAGCGTGGCCTTCCCCAGGTTGGCCACGATCTTCTCGTTCAGATGAGCCCGGACCGCATCGGTGATGATGAGGCCGGGTACGATCGTGTTGACCCGGATGCCCTCTTTGCCGTGACTGGTGGCCACGTACATGGACAGGGTGTTGACGCCGGCCTTGGAGACGCCGTAGGCCGTCCGCGTGCGGTCGCCCTTTAGCGACGCCCCCGAAGACATGTTGATGATCGATCCCCCACCGCTTTTGATCATCTCGGGTATGGCGTGCTTGCACATCAGCATCTGGCTGCGCAGGTTGACGGCCATCGTGCGTTCCCAGACCTCAACTGAAAGATCCGTCACGGCGGTGTCACGCGAGAGGAAATCCGACTCGGTCAACGCGGCGTTGTTGTGCACGATGTCGAGACGACCGAATGATCCGACCGCGGCGGCCACCGTGTCGATGACCGCCTGCTCTTCGGAGAGATCCGCCACCACGCTCAGCGCCGAACCGCCCAGGTCCATGATCTCGTCGGCCACCAATGACGCCGCGGCTTCGTTGATGTCCACGACTGCCACCGCGGCTCCCTCCCGGGCCAACGTGCGGGCCGTCGCTCCGCCGATACCCCCACCGCCACCGGTGACAATGGCCACCCGGCCTTCAATACGACCCATGGAACTGTCCCCTCTCACTCAAGATTGCGCATCAGCGTGCCACGAACCCGCTCAGCCGGAGGCCACCAGGACCTGTGATCCCGAAAGGCTGATCCGGCGAACATAGAGCGACCGGCTGTGGGGGTAGCCCACGGATCCGGGCACCCAGGCATCGAAGGCCATCCACAACGCCCCCGCGGTATCGCTGAAGACCGTCGCCCCACCGGGACCGGCCAGATCGGCGTCAGAGGCGAAGACGGGTGTCGAGGAAACGCGGGCACAGGGTCCGAGGGGTCCGGTACAGGTCGCCATGCCCACGGCATAGTCGGCGCTGTTCCAGTTGTTGCCCGAATAGAAGAGGTAGTACCGCCCCGAACTGAACACGAGATCGGGCGCCTCGATGACCCCCCTTTCCCAAGCCAGCCCGGCCGCCAGCAACTCGGTGGGTACGGCGGCGGCAAATCCAGTGCCCGATACATTGAGCTCTTCGGACCACAAGCCGGCGGGCTGGTTGGCCGCACCATTCGACTTCCACTGCAGGTAGCGCTCGCCGTCGGCGTTGACGAACGGCGAGGGATCGATGGAGCCACCGAGCGTGGACTGGCAGACCAAGGGGGCGGTCGAGGTGTCGCTGAAGGGACCTTGGGGACGGGTCGCCGTGGCCACCGAAATGCATTCCTCCCCGCCCCCAGGCCCGGCCACCACGGCCGAGTAATAGAGGAGGTAGGTGCCGCCAATTTGGAGGACCGACGGGGCCCAGGTCCCGCCGGGGGCGGCCCAGGCCGCCAATTTGGGGAGCGCATTGCCCACCGCCGTCCACTGGCTCAGATCGCTGGACTGGATGATTTGGATGTTTCCCTCCGCCGAGTTGGTGGCGTACGCAAAGTAGGTACTCCCCACCCGCAGGACATAGGGATCGGGAAAATCGAACGGATACACCATGCCACTGTCCGATCCTGCGTGGAGGGTCAAGCAGGCCGCCGAGGCGGAGGAGATATCGCCCGTGGCCGCGGCGTTGTTGCGGGCCTGAATCTGTTGGAGCGCTCCCTGTACTCCGTCGAGGCAGGTGTGCAAGGTCCCGATGTCGACGCCTTGCAGGTAGGCCGACGTGTTCTCGGTGGCCAGGGCCTGCTGATTGGTGGTGAGCTGCGTCGTCGTCGAGGCCAAGGCGTTCTCGAGGTCCATGAGGTGGGACGTATCAAGCCCTTTGGCATAGGTCAGCGAGTTAGCGCCGAACGTGGACACACCGAGTTCCTGTTTCGTCGTGGCGACTCGCTGGTGTTCGACCCGCAGCCGGGTGTGCGACTGCACATCGGTCAGCGCGGCAAAGCAGATGAGGCCGACAAGTGCGAGCGTGCCGCCTACCGAAAAAGCGAAGCGACCCGCTCTACCCACTGGAGGCCACCGCGCTCTGACAGCTGGCCGACACCGCATGCAGAGCGGCCAAAGCCGATCTTTGATCCCCGACGGACAGCGCGTTGAGTGCCTGCTCCACGCCGCCGAGGCAGGCCTGCAGGCCCAGGATGGAGGACCCCTGCTGGGCCACGGCTGCCTGCTCATGGGTCAGTGACGCATCAACCTGCGACAACTGCGCTGTCGTCTGACTGAGCGAAGTGGAGGTGTGGCTGGACCGGGCCAGGAGGTCGTTGACGGATTTCTGGAGCAGGGCCTCCGTGTGACGCTCGTTCCGCAACCGCACGTGTGTGCTGGTGAGCTGTCGATGGGAGGCGTCGAACCGGGTGTTGACCTGCCTCTCGTTGAGGGCCAGCGAGAGGACAACGGCCAGGCCGGCGAGCACGATGAGCGCAACGGCCAGGATCCAGCGGCGGCGACGGCGTGCCGGGGGACGGGAGGGCAGCTTTTGGTCGACATGTTGGGAGAACGGGGGTGCGACCAAGAGGTCGATGACCATGGAAAAGCAGACTTTCGTGAAAGGGGTGAACTCCTCGTGACGACGGCAGCACACCGCAGTCACTGCGTGACGCGGCTACCCGCCAACTCGAAGGATTGGATCTACAAGACCGGCCAAGTAAAGCATCCTGACGCTGCTCGAAATACGCGCCTACGCGCAGATCCAGCGCAACCGCAGTGGCTTCAGGTGGGTTGTGCGATGGCGTGCCCCAACAGGTGCGGCTCCTGTTTCTCGATGGGCCGACCACACACGGGCTGCGGACGAACGCTCCGGCGCCGCGGCACCCCGTAACCGAATTGCAACGTTGGCCACTCGTTGCCACGACCGCCGCTGATCCAACGCACACAGCGACACGGTGACCCCCGTGTCACATGCTCGTATCCCGATAGATCTCGCCCGCTGCGATCGTTGGATTCTTTGGTGCACCTCGGACCGATCCTCCCCATGACCCTCGGTTCGGAATTGCCCCGCAATCTGGCCCACCGTCGAGAGTTTCTCGTGAGTCACATTGTCGGGCTGACGTCTCATGCATCGGGATTGTCGGCAATTCGAGGACGGAGAGGACCTTGCGGAAATCGCCACAGACACCAGCGTGAGCCCTCGTGGTGGTCGTCGTTACCTGGTGGTCCGTGCCGTTCCAGTGGTCGTCGTCTTAGGGGTTGTCGCTGCGCTGGTTGGACTCCTCACGCTCGGAACAACCCCGTTCAGCCCGCCCACGGCGTCGACCCCGCCGCTCGCGTTGACGCAGTCCTGGATTCAGGACCTCAACGACGCCCCTTGCGGTACCGCAGAAGCATCCCCCGTGAACGTCGCCATTCCTGGCTCTGGCCCAGGGGTGGAGGTAGGCGACCGCTCGGGCCACATCTACGCCTTTGGTCTCGCCAATGGCGCGGTCCCGAGCGGGTGGAGCAGTGCACCACCTTCGGCCAGCGTCGGTTCGGGAGCAGGATGCGGCATTACGGGAAATGACGGCGCCACGGCGACGCCCGTGCCGGGCGTCAACGGGATCTCCATTCCAGAGAACCCCCCTATCGACTCAACGGCGTCGGTCGCCACCACGCCCGAGGGGAACATCTTGGCCTTCGGCGCCGGGAACGCGGCCGATCCGACACAGGGTGGCTACTACGCCTACAGCGCCGACGGTCAGGCCATTTGGAACCACGTCGCCCCGAACCCGTCCACGGATCCACAGGCTGACATCGGCATACAGGCCTCACCCTCGTTGGTGACCGCCGGCACCACCCCGTTCGTGTTTGCCGGGACATTGGGACAGGAGAGTGACGCGCTCAACGCAACACAAGGCACGTCACTCACCGGTTGGCCCTTCTTTTCGGCGGACAGCGTGTTTTCCACCGCCGCCGTGGCCGACTTGTACGGCACCGGAGCGGACGAACTCGTCGTCGGCGGCGCCTCCACCGGTGGGTTCGCCGATGGACGTCACTATGAAAATGGGGGACACCTGCGCATTCTCAATGACCACGGCGGCTTGATCTGTTCCGCCAACGCCAACGAAGAGATCGATTCGTCTCCCGCCATCGGGCCCATCCTGCCCGGCGGCACGCTCGGCATCGTTACCGGCACGGGCAACTTCTACAACGCCACCGACGAAGATGCCGTCAAGGTCTTCGACACCCAGTGCAACCAGGTGTGGAGCCAGACACTCGATGGGACAACGGGGAGCAGCCCAGCCCTGGCCGATGTGGAGGGTAACGGAACCCTCGCCGTGGTCGAAGGGACAAATCAGAGCAACCAATCCGGATCGGTGTGGGCCCTCGACGCCACGACCGGGTCCACCATCTGGAAGGTCCCTGTGAACGGCGCGGTGATCGGGTCAGTGACCACGGCCGATCTGAGCGGCAATGGCGTGCAGGACGTCGTGGTGGCCACCACCGGTGGTTTGGAGGTGCTCGACGGCAGGACCGGCGCCGAGCTGGTCCACGCCGATGACGGGTCGGGAGACGCCGGGGTGGCTCCCGGCAAGGTGTTCGGCTTCCAGAACTCGCCCTTGATCACCGACGACCCCGATGGCTCCATCGGCATCACGGTGGCGGGCTACTTTGCCATTGCCGGAAGTCCCGATCACGACGTGCAGGGCATGGTCCAGCACTTCACCGTCAACGACTCAAGTGGCCGTTCGGTGAGCGAATTCGGCGGCTGGCCTCAGTTCCATCACGACCCGACGCTGAGCGGATACACGGGAAAGCCGACGGCCCAACCGACGGGGTGCCTCATATCCCCCGCGGCTCTCGGGGGGTACCTGACGGTGGCATCAGACGGAGGGGTGTTCGCCTTCGGAGATCAGCCGTACTGCGGGAGCACCGGCAGCGTCGCTCTCAATGAACCGATAATCGGCATGAGCATGTCGCCTGACCACGGGGGCTACTGGCTGGCGGGCGCCGACGGTGGCGTCTTCGCCTTCGGAGTCCCGTTCTACGGGTCCGCCGCGGACATGCGACTGGACAAGCCGATCGTGGGGTTGGCGGCGACACCGGATGGGGCGGGCTACTGGCTGGTGGCCGGCGATGGCGGTGTCTTCACCTATGGCGATGCCCAGTATTTCGGCTCGGCCGTTGGCCAGCGGGTCGTCGGGATGGCGTCGTCCCTCGACGGTCAGGGGTACTGGGAAGTCACGGCCAATGGCGCGGTCTACGCCTTCGGCGACGCCGGTTACTTCGGCGGCGTCGGTCAGCTCCATCTGGCGGCACCCATCGTCGACATCACCCCGGACCCGGCTACTGGCGGCTACTGGCTGATCGCCTCCAACGGTGGCGTGTTCTCCTTCGATGCCCCGTTCTTCGGCGCCACCGGGCCCATCCCCTTGAATCGACCCATCGTCGGGATGCAGGCGACGGACGATGGGGGCGGCTACTGGATCGTGGCGGCGGACGGTGGCGTCTTCACCTACGGGGATGCACCCTACGAAGGCTCGGACGCACAGCAGGCCCTGAACCGACCGATCGTCGGGATCGTCGGCTACTAAATCTGAGCTGACCAGGGCCTTTTCTTGATGATTGAAAACCGGCCGGGCGGGTAAAACATGAACAGCTGGACTTCGGTCCTGGCCAAGAGCGCCGGCTCTCCCGAAGCATCCCCTTCCGGAGCCGGCGTTCTTGCGCGCTTGAGCGCCGGGGACGGCCTCCCCTCCACGTCGGTTGCCGGTTCGGGGCAGGAGAATTACCTTCTGGTGCACACAACGGGTGCTTCCCAGGGGGTGAATCGACTGTGCCGTCCGTTTCGACCGGCGATTTGAGCGAGCGGACCATTGGCGACTTCCGACGCGACGGGTTCGTGGTGGTGCCCGATCTCCTCACGACAGCCGAATTGGATCAATTCGGTGCCGCGGTCGATGAGGGGGTCGCGCAGCGCAACCGGCACGACAGGCGGCACTTGGCCGACAAATCTCGATACGAGCAGAGCTTCATCCAGTGCCAGAACCTCTGGGAGGACTGCCCCGCTGTACGTCCGCTGACCTTTCATCCCGCCATCACTGGGGCAGCAGCCCAACTCCTCGGTGTCGAAGCCATCCGGATCTGGCACGACCAGGCGCTGTACAAGGAACCCGGCGGTCGTGAGACCGACGCCCACCAGGACCAGCCCTATTGGCCGATTGCCGAGGCTGACACCATCACGGCGTGGATCCCCTTTGACGGGTCGACCCTCGAGAACGGCGCCATGGGCTATCTCCCAGGCTCGCACCTGCTTGGCATGCGAACATTCGTCAACATCTTCACCGGAGAGCCCGAGGACATTCTTTCGAGCGAAGCCCTTCGAGACATCGACCCGATCTACGTGGAGGTGCCGCCGGGCGGGGTGGCCTTTCACCACGGACTCACCTTCCACTTAGCCCGGCCCAACGTGACCGAGCGCATTCGACGGGTGCACACGGCCATCTACTTCCGGGACGGGTGCGTTCGGGGCTCGACCTTCCGCCATCCGTCGGTGGACCGTGGCGGCATCGCCGTCGGCCAAGCCATCGAGAGTGATGTGACCCCGATCGCCTGGCCGCGGCAACCGGGTCACATCCCCAGTGCACCGGCTGAACCGATCCGATGAGCATCCTGACCACCGATCAGACGCACTCATGGAGTGAGAACGGGTTCTTTCGCATTCAAGGATTCGCATCGCCGGAGATCTGCAGCGCCATGCTCCAGCGCGTCACGGCCATCGTGCGGGACCCCGCGCTGACCACGACGGTCGGTGCCCGGGTGCTGCCCGAGAGTAACAAGATCGGAGTCGCGGTCGACAACGCCGAAGAGGCCGTGTCGAAGATATTCATGCTGCACCGTGATGAAGTGTTCGCCACCTTCGCCACATCAGCCGAGGTGGTCGATCTGGTGGCGGAACTCATCGCTCCGGATATCGACGTCTTCTTGTCACAGTTCATCTTCAAGACGGCGGGAGCCTGGGGGCAGCCCTGGCATCAGGACTCCTTCTACTTCCCATTCGAGCCAGCACGGCCGGTGGTGGGTGTCTGGCTGGCCGTGACCAGAGCCACTCTCGAAAACGGATGCCTGCACGTCCTGCCCGGGTCACACGATGAACCGGTGCACACGCACGTGCCCGACAGGCGGCCGGGCGCCAATCACGGGTATTACGAAATCATCGACCATGATCATTCGGAGGCGGTGCCTGTGCTCATGGACCCGGGCGACCTGCTGGTCTTTGACAGTCACCTCATGCACCGTTCCACCGACAACGAGTCCGAGGGATTTCGAGCGGCCATGGTGTACCACTACGCAGCGGCCGGAACTCTCGATCACTCCGAGGAGTTCTTCCCGTCGCTCAACGACTGGGTCCCGGCCCGACGCCAAATTGCACAAGAGCCCGGGCCGCACTAGCCCGGGCTCTTTGTGACTGATCTACCGCGAAGCGGTCAGCGACCGATTACCGGTCGTCACGATGCCCTGGTCCCCCACGAGGCGAACCTTCCCCAGGGTTGACGGATCCTCCGGGGCTCGAGGTCCCCCCGTCAGGTCCGTCCCCGGAACGGGAACCGAAGTTTGGCCCGGCCGACGTCGGTGTCGTTAAGGCAGCCGGTGCCGGGGTGGCTGGCGTCCGGACCGTGGCTCCCGGATTCGCCGTGTTTCTGCTACCCCCTGCCGGCGGCCTTGGAGTTGCCGGCGACGGGCTGACTCGAGCCGGGCCTGGTACTGCCGGACCCACCGCGGGAGTACCGCCACCTATGTCAATGTCCACGAAATCAGCCACCAACTCGCTCGGGACAGTCGCCGTTGGCGTACCGAAGGCGGTGACCAAGTCACCATTGGCAATGCTGGTGGTCGCCGGTGCTGCCGCGGCCCCCTGCGAGACTTCAGTCGCAGGGGTCGTCAGAAAATCCCGATCACCAGACCGGCCGGCAACCCGCACGGTCGATCCCTCAACTTTGACCACCCGACCGCTTATGCGATCAAGGATGACCGTGATACTCGACGCCGTAGGCGTGGAGTCCGCCGGATCAAGGGTCACCGCCACCTCGTCACCGTTGACCACACTCGGCGTCACACCCGACGTTGTGGAGGCTACGTCCGACGCCCGGGACTCCGAAATCGAGGTCGACGGCGTCGTTTCAATGGTCTCAGCGCTTCCGTCATGCAATTGCAGCGTCACGCTGCCCGATCCGACCGAGGTGATTATCCCGAATACCCGATCCGGACTGCTCCCACTGGGTTGTGCGGAAGCCATTCCTTCAGCAGCCAGCAAGGCAATCGTTGCCGCCGACAGTGTGGCTCCGACATTTCGTACATTGCTTTTCCACTTCACCATGTTGTGCGCCTCCTTTGGTGCCCGCCTGCGGACGCCTCGTGGATAGAGGCGTTGCGAATGGCGGACCGGTCGCATTTGTGGTGACACACAAGAATTACCCAGAACTGACGATGCCTAACGTGCGCAGTCTGGGAACATGCGGGTGTATTCCCTGAAATGATTTACGAGTGTCAGATGATCGAGACGTCCGGGCTTTTCATGATCGTGCTGGGGTTTACGAAAGCGGCTGGCGGGGTCGTATGCACTCCGACATCATCTCCGGATCGGCCAATGTCGCTCTCAGTGCCGACTACCAACCGCTCCGGGTGCTCGATGTTGGCTGTGGAACAGGATTGCTGCTCCGTGTCCTCGCCGAGCAACTGCCTGACGCAGAAGAGTTCTGTGGAATTGATCCGGCAGCCGGCATGCTCGAAGTAGCTACATCAACTACTAAGGACTCCCGGGTCCGATTCGCCAGCGGAATGGCCGAGGACATTCCGTTTCCTGACCATTCTTTCGATCTGGTCATCAGCACCACGTCCTTCGATCATTGGATGGATCAAGCAGCCGGGATCTCTGAGTGTCACCGAGTGCTCAACCCGAACGGGCGCTTCGTACTTACCGACCTCTTCTCCATTGGCCTGGTGCCGACGAGGCTCCTCGGGCATTCAGATCGCGTTCGAACGAGACGCGGAGTTCAGAAGCTGTTGAGAGCGGCTGGCTTTGTGACGATAGATTGGCGGCACCGCTACAGCGTCGTCATCGGCACCGTCGTCGCATCGAAGTGAAAAACGCTAGGTGACTATGCGGTAGCGGATATGCGTGGCCTCGGGGGTATCAATCACCTGGATAATGTCCAACTCAACCCTCGCCGGCAACAGCTCGAAGAGCCGGCGGCCGCTGCCGAACAACACCGGTATTTGGTGAATCTGAAGTTCATCGAGCACGTCCGCTTCCAACGCACTTTGCGCCGTAGCGGCGCCATGGACGAGGACGTTGCCGTCGCCTGCAGCCGCTTTAGCCTGCGCCATGGCACTCGTAATCCCGTCGTTCACGTAGGTAACCAATGCATACCCGGCCACTGAAGGGCCGGGCGGGCGGTGACTGGGTACGAAAATCGGAACGCCGCCATGGTGGTCGCCACCCCAGTGATCCGCCTGCTCCACCGTATTGCGCCCGGAGACGACCGCTCCTGTCTCCTTGATTTCATCCAAGAAGTGCGTTCCCATCCCTTTCGAATCAACGGTATCGGCCTTTGGCCCTGCCTCGGTGGCAAACCCGTACCACTCGTGGAGTCGCATGAAGTTATCGCCGCCAGGGTTGTCCGGCCCGTCGTTCGGTCCGGCGATGTAGCCGTCCAGCGACATGGACATGTAAAGCACCGAACTACCCATCGATCGATCCTGACGTCATCTCGCCGTTGCTCATCTGAATCTCTTTATTTCGTCGTATGTAGGTCAGACGGCACAGGGTGCACCGATTCATCGGTGATCTTGAGCTTCAGGGAATGCGAAACCGCCGGACTTGGAGCCGGCGGTTTCGCGTGGTCACTACCCAATCATGTGAATACATCCTTTGCGCGGTTAAGTCCCCTGTCCCACCCTCGGTCTACCTGTAGCCAGTTCCTGGTGATGCCCTGTGCCCGATGCGCCGTGAATTGTGCACACTGCTGGGCTGCCCTGTAATGGCGGGGATTCGAACCCCTATGCGCTGCCCTCGCGCTACCAGAGCCGGTTGAAGGCTTGATTCTGGCTTGACCCCCAGATGGGTTGGAACTCGCTCTCCGTGTCTCCCTACCAACGTCACACGCAGTTGCCTACTTCATGCCTCCTGCGACAAACCTGCGGATGTGACCGTCTGCATCATGAACGAGCCGGCATCTCCTCAACGAATCCCTTGAGAGCACGCAGGTAGCCACCGGTGCCCCCTCTCTGCACCCCCCTACCAATCGGGCCAGAGAGTCGGACGAGCGAATCGCCGGGACGAGAGAAGGCTTCGATTTCGAAGTGGACGCTCTGGTCAGGTGAGATGGAAACGACAAACGCTTCCTCGCCCTGTTCGGGATGGCCAGGCAGCGTCCCGTAGGCAAAGCCCCATCTGGTCTGCCCGTCAATGACAGCGACGATCCGGCACGGGGCTGCCAGAGCCACTATGGAAGTGCCCAGTGTCACGACGACCGTTGCGCCAGTGCGAATTTCGAGGTCACCTGGATAGACCCGCATGCCGGGCAGTCGATGAGCTTTCCAGGTCTTGAGTCCGGTAACCGCCCGTTGGAAGACTTCAGCTCCGTGGCCCAGCACAACCTCATAGTGGTCGTGGTGAAATCCTTCGGGTTGCTTTCCCGCCAGCGTCGCCCCGATGTCGTCGTAGTTCGGAACGGCGCTCTGCAGGTTCGCCACCATCTGCTTAATGGCGGCAGAGTTCGAAGGGCGAACGAATCTCACCACCTAGTTGCTATCAGGTAGAGGAGATATTCCGGCACCAGTCCTAGGATCATCTCCATGAAATCGAATTCAATGAGCACTGGGCGCTGTGTCTTGGGGGCGCTGGCCTCGCTCTCGATGTTCGGCCTGCTGGGCGTGAACGAGACTGCGGGCGCAGTAAGCGTCGTATCGGCCACATCTCTCGAGATTGTTGCGGGACCAGTGGCAGCCGGCGATCTGGCCGTAGTGGTGGCAGTCGACAAAAAGGGGACCCTCTCTCTTGATGCCGTCAATCCACAGTCCGACTCCGTTGAGTGGTCCCGTCCCTATTCATCATCCGAGGTAACGCCTGGTGTTCCTTTGACGCCGGTTGTTTCGGGGAACACCGTTATCGACGTCGTGCCCGCCGGCAAGCCCAGTGATCCCATGGTCAAGCTCGCCGGATTGAACGCGGCCACTGGGGCCACTGAGTGGGAGTTGAGCACTCCATTGACCATTCCCGACGATCCGGATTCGTGCGGTGGCGGAGCTGACGTCTGCGTGCCGGACTACTCGCCTGACGGCAGCTCGGCGCTCGCCATAGTTGCGGCAAGCTCCGGACTGCCAAAAGGACTAATTCCTGGGCCGCTGCGGGAAATCGCGACCGATCTCTACCAGACCGATGCCAATACCCCGACGTTTGCCGAGTTGTCGCCGTACGGCACTCTGGCTTGGACCAAAAGTGTTTCGTCACTCTTCGGGCCAGGCTCCGACCCCGATTTTGGTTGGAATATCTCTCCGGTGGGCCAGCTGCAGGTCGGCTCGTAGGGCAGAAGTTCAAGGGCAACGTCGCCGCCCTTGGCCCGAGCAAGACCGAAGGCATCGACGCATCAAATGGTGACGTGAAATGGAGCATTCCCGGAGACTACGAATGCACGGGCACGCTGGAGTTCCTTGCGTCCCAGGTCACCTGTCAGTTCACCGGTTCACTGACCGAGTCAACCAAGCATCTACTTGCACCGACGCTGCACAACGTCACGCTCAAGCTCAACGGATTCGATCCGACCACAGGTGCAATCACATGGACCCTTCCCGTGACCAACGTGAAACCCTTCATCCTCGGAATTGGGTTGAAGTTCGCCGATGGCTCGCATCTGCTGGTCACGTTGAAGAATGGAACGACCGTACTTCTGGACACCGATTCAGGTAAGACCAGCACGGTCGGAAGCCATCAAGTGTTGTGGTGCCAAACCACCAAGATCTTCAAGGTCAGCGTCCAAAGCGGAACACCGGCGGGCAAGCAGCGGATCACCGGGCCGCTCTCCTACCCGTGCAATGCGCAAGGCAAGACGAGCTCCAGCTTGCCGGCCGACTTTCCCAGCAGTGTCGGCGTAACCATTAACGGCATTTTCATCTGGGCTTCGCCAACCGGCTTACGTACCCACCAAATGGCAGGCGGATGAGCACCCGTCTGGACATGCCCTGACCAGGGCTTTCAACGAAAAAAGCTCCGAGGGAGAGACTCGAACTCTCAACCTAGCGGAGGCCCTGGAGGAAGATTCTGACCCGCATTAACTTGAATAAGTCCTGGTAAACCGGAATGAGGGGTATCCGCCAGTTACCGCTCATGACCCGTCTTTTCCGTTCACTCGCGCACGAATCGCGCACGATATCCATCTTCAATGCCGAGCAGAGGTACGTCGTTTTAAAGATCGACGGGCCCGACAATTGGTCAATTGCCACTCTAGGTGTGCTTGGCAATAAAGAAATTGATCCCGTCGATCATGAGCTGTGTTCGTGTTC
>DATAUC010000058.1:0-14281 GCA_036268485.1 Acidimicrobiales bacterium | reverse complement strand
CCGGCCGGGCTACCAGCCTGCCGTCAACCCGTGGTCGTGGTGGTGGTCGGGACGCTGATCGGGTTGGGTGGTGCCGTCGGATTCACCGGCTTGTTGTAGTTGGTGAAGTTGAGAGTTCCGCCGTTGCCCCCCGGCGCGGTGATCCTGATGACGTAGGCCTTGCCCGTGGTGGCCACGTAGATGGTGTTCACCGTGCCGCCCGACTTGCCCATGACGGCGACCACTGGCTGGCCGTTGATCGTGCTCGTCTTACCCTTGGTATAGGTCGTGCCGGAGGTGCTGAGGAACTGGCCGGTGATCTCCTGGGCCTGGAACAAGTTGGCGATCCCGGCATAGTCGGAGTCAGTGGAGGACGCGGCGACCCACTGGGTGCCCAGGGTCTGGCCTGCACTGGCGCCCAGGTTCTTGGTCCAGAACGCGGTCGTCGAACTGACGTAGAGGGTGTCCCCGATCTTGATCAGCTTGACCGGCTGTCCCGAGGAGGTGAGCGTTCCCTGGCCATCACCCGATGAGCTCAATGAGATCTTCAGCCCGGTCGAAACCCCGCTGCTCCGGGTCGTTCCGCCATAGGTAAACGAGTTCGCTCCATTGACGGCCGAAGTGGCAGCGGTGACGATCTGGCTGGCGCTCTTGTTGGCCACTCCGTTACTCGAGGCGGCACTGGCCGGAGTGACCAAGCCGATGGCCATGAGCCCTGGGGCCGCGACCAGCATGAGGGGTAGGTAGATACGACGACGCATGAGGATTCCTCTCTAGGTGTTGCACTCGAGTTCTGGGTGTTCGCGTGCCCAGGGGCCTGCAGGCTGTGGCGTAGTGAGCGGCCCCTGACGGGACCGGTCGGTCGGTCCGATCGTCAGCCGGTGGTCGAGGTGGAGCCGCCCAGCGTGCTGATATTGATCGAGTTGGCTGGGACGGAGGGATTGACCGGCCGGTTGTAGTTACTGAAGGTGAGGGTGGTGCCGCCGCCGCTCACCCTGATGATGTAGGGCTTGCCCGTCGTGGCTACGTACACCGTGCCGCCGGCGTTGTCGGAACTGCTTGCGCCCTTGATGGCGATCACCTGTTGCCCATTGATGGTGCTGGTCTTGCCCTTGGTGAACCCGGTGTTCGACGTGCCCGAGAACTGACTGGCGACCTGAGAAGCGTCGAGCAGGCTATTGATGCCGGCAAAGTCTGAATCGGTGGAGGGCACGGCTACCCATCGGGTTCCGAAGAGGGATCCGGCCCCCGACCCGGCGGACTTTTCCCAGAACGCTTTGGTCGAGCTGAAGTAGACGGTGTTGCCCACCTTCACCAGCTTCACCGGTTGTCCCGAGATCGTGATCGTCCCCTGACCCTTCCCCGTCGAGCTCACCGACACCTTGAAGTTGGCGGTGGACCCGCTCTGCTCGGTGGTGCCTCCGTAGGTGAACGACTTGGCCCCGGCAGTTGCGGCGGAGGCGGCGTTGAGGATCGAACTGGCGCTCTTGTTGGCCACGCCGTTGTTCGAGGCCGCGCTGGCGGGAGTGACGATACCGAGGGCCAAGGCCGCCGGAGCGGCAATCAATAACAACGGCAGATAGCTGCGACGACGCATGAGCTAGGTCCCTTTCGACGTGGGGCCCGATTCCTGGCCCACCGTATGGGGGAAGGTGGCTACTAGTGCCCCGAGTGCCCGCGTTTCCCCGTATGAATGTAACGATCTGGTGACAATCTACGCCATCCCGGCCCGACGTGCTGGATTCTCGCGTTCCGGGCGCCGCCGGGCGTGGTGATCTGACTACTCAACCGGGCTTTCGTCGCCGGTCAGATGCCAGCAAAGGCTCGAACCACCCGGCGCCGCCACTGCTCCAAGTTCGGTCCCCGCTCGGTCGGGGTCTTCCCCATGCGCACCACCACCAGGTCCAGTCCCGGCGAGATGAGGATGGACTGGCCCTCGTATCCCGACGCCCGAAAGCTCCCGTACTCGTCGCCCACCACCCACCAGTGTGCACCGAAGAGCTTGCCGTCCTCGGGGTCGACCGAGCGGGGGCGGCGGCCATGGTCGACCCAGCCCTCGGGGAGCAGGCGGTGGCCGTCCCAGGCGCCGTCCCGGAGGTACAGATAGCCGAACCGGGCGTAGTCGCGGGCGGTGGCGTGCACGGTGGACGACGCCACCCAGGTGCCGGCCTGGTCGAACCCGGGGACCGCCGACATCATGCCGATCGGCTCGAAGAGCCGTCGCCGCAGGTACGAGCGGTAGTCGTCACCCCGGCCGACCGATCGGGCCACGATGGCCGAGATGACGTTGCTCGTCCCGCTCGAATAGTTGAACCGGCTGCCGGGGGCCACGGCCAGCGGCTTGGCCTCGGTGAAGGCGGCCATGTCCTCCTGGCCCGAGCCGAAGAGCATGTCGATGACATCGGAGGGGGAATCGAGGATGTACTCCTCGATGAAATCGAGCCCGTCCCGCATCTCGAGCAGGTCCTGCAGGGTGATGGCACCACGGGGATCCCCGGCTCCCTGCCAGGCGGGCACGGGAGCGGGTGCCTCCACAACCAGATGGCCGTCGCCCACCAACGTGCCGACGATGGCGTGCAGCATCGATTTGGCCATCGACCACGAAAGGAGCCCGGTGTCGGGCCCGATCGTCTCGGACGGACCATCCCAGCGCTCGAGCTCGCCGGCGTAGCGCTCGGCCACCAGGCGCCCCCGGTGGATGACGACCGCAGCGTAGGTGGTGGCCAAGGGGCCAGCGTCGTCGAAGAGCTCATCGAGCAATCGGTCCAGCGGCACTGCGGGCGGGGCGTCCCCTGTGGGCCACTCGTCGGTGGGCCACGGCGTCCCCTCAGGTTGTTGGGGCAGGGCGACATAGGGGACCGTGATCGGCGCTGTCTCGCTCATCGAGCCAGCATCGCAGACGTCGTTGGCTCAGGCTGGTTTGTGGGACCGCGGGAACGGGCATGGCTCGTTTGTAGAAAGCGCCTGTTCGTGATGCGAACGGGTTCGTAGCCAGCGAGCGGTGTGGGGGGCTCGGTTTGGTGGAGCCAGTTGAACAACCTGCGGATGCAGGTGCTGTCCGGTCTTGGGAGGAGACCTGGCCCGGGGCTCCAGACTTCGCTCCACAAGGCCGGTGTCGCTTCGTGGTCAGCCCGCCACGCAACTTCCTCTACACCGCTCTCCTCTTGCTCCTGGCCGAAGAGCCACGGCACGGATACTTGCTGTGCGATGCGCTGCCCAGCCTGGGCTTGGGGCGGATGGATCGACCGAGTGTGTACCGGGCGTTGGCCGAGCTGGAGGGGGACGGACTGGTGCGCAGCTGGGACGCGGCACCAACGGCCGGCTCCACCCGTCATGTGCACGCCGTCACGCCCCAGGGCGAACAGGCGCTCGAGGCATGGATGTCCATCGTGTCCCGGGAACGAAACAGCTTGGAGCAGGTGCTGCAGCGCTATTGGTACACCAATGCCCGGCGCCTGGAGGGGATGGGCATCGATGCCCGGGGGGCCGGAGCCGACTCGTCGGTAGCGGTCGCTTTGTTCTCGCCTTGCTCGTCGGGCAAGGGGCGCACTCGACGAGCATGCGAGAGCCTGCCGGCGGCCCGGCCGCTGCCGCTACCGAACCGGTGTGTCCGGTGTCCCGTACAACCGCACGATGCCTTCGTCCTGCCAGCGGGAGGAGAAGGACTCCCACATCAACCCGTTGACATCTGTGCTCTCTGACTTGGTGATCACGTCATCGTCCTCGAAGCCGAGATGGCGCAAACGACCGGGGGCATCGACGTCGCAGTTGACCGAGAGATTCACTTCCGGTGTCCGCCAGAGGGCGTAGGTGCCAGCAACGACGGTGACCGGCTGGGCCCCGAGACGCCGGGAGTAATCGCCGATGGTGGCGTCGAGGTCATCGACGGCGAGGGCTACGTGCAGGCGGCGCATGGCTAGCACCACTCCCGCCCGACGGCGGTCTGGGTATCCCTCGGCGTGCCTGTCCGGTTCTGGTTCACGGGAGCCAGTGTGCGCCGGCCCGTATCCATTAGCAAAGTAATCTACCCAATAGAGAAGATAAGCTTATCAAATGGCACGCCCGGACTGGCTGCGGACGTTCGTGGCCATCTATCGCTCCGGATCGGTGACGGATGGCGCCAGACTGCGTTCGCTCTCCCAGCCTGCGGCCAGCCAGCAGTTGGCCGGTCTCGAACGGGTGATCGGAAGCCCCCTGTTCGTCCGCGTGGCCGAAGGAGTGGTCCCGACCGAGCGGGGGAGAGCGCTCTATGCCGACGTCGCCTCCGCACTGGATCAGCTCGAGGTCGTCCTGTCCGGTCTGGACGCCGGTCAGGTCGACGACTCGGGTGCTGCCGTTCGGGTGGGGTCGTCGGCCGAGCTCTTTTCCGCCCAGGTCATTCCACAGGTCGTCGAAACCGACCTGTCTGTGGTGGCCCGGTTCGGCGAGGATGACGAACTGATCGATGGGTTGGAGCGCGGCGAACTCGACGTGGCCTTCACCAGTTGCACGCCCCCGAGACGTTCGTTGTCCGCCGTCCCCATTGGCGAGAAGCGGTTCGTCCTGGTGGCTGCGCCGAGCCTGGCTCCCCAGTTCGAGCTGAGTTCGATGCCGGAACTGGGCTCGTGGCTGTCCGGTCGCCACTGGGTGGCCTACAGTCTGGAGCTTCCCATCACCCGTCGCTTCTGGCAGACCCATCTCGGTCGGCCGTTCTCGGCCCGGCTCCGACTGGTGGTCCCCGATCTCCGTGCCGTGGTCGGGGCGGTCGAGCGTGGGCTCGGGTGCAGCATCCTCCCGTTGTTCGTTTGTCGCGATCTTCTCGACCAGGGGAGGATCGTCGAGGTCCACCCGGTGTCGGAGCTGATTCCGCCCGAGCCGTGGTACCTGTGCTTCCGACAGGGTGAAGCCACCCGGCCAGCGGTGGCGCGGCTGGTGCAGGCCTTTGCCCTGCCGCCGCGGTGAGGTTCAACCCCCGCACCGAGCGGGCGGGCGCTCCCGCGACGTGTGCATATACTGAACAGTGTCCAAAACGCGGGTAGGGCTGTTTGCCATCGTTGCCGTCGGCGGTGCCGCACTGGTCAGCGCCTGTAGTGCCAGCGTGTCCGTGGGTTCCGGCGAAGTGTCCCAGAGCACGGTGGAGTCGCAAGTGGCCCATCAGCTGGCCAAGAACACCCAGCAACCCGTTCCCACCGTCAGCTGCCCGAGCGGACTCAAGCCCGTGATCGGCACCACTCTCAATTGCACCCTGACGCCGAAGGGGGAGACCACCACGTTGCCGGTGCTCGTCACCGTGACCTCGGTCAAGAACGGGACCGCCTACTTCTCCGCCCAAGTGGGCCAAGTTGCCGGCGCCGGCGACAAAGTGGCGTTCTGCAGTGACAACGCTCAGCTCGACCAAGCCACGGCGGCAGCTCAGCACGCTTCCGATCTCGTCCCCATCTTCAAGGCCAACCGGAGCCTTCTCAGCGATTTCCAGTCGAAGGCGCCCTCAGCGATCGTCGCCCAGGCCGGAGTTCTCGTCTTGGCTGCCGACCACGCCATCAGTTCGGGCGATGCCAGTGCGTTCACCACATCGAACGTGGTGAACGCGGGCAAGAAGGTCGACGCCTACTGCGGGCAGAATGCCGACGGATCCACGACCACCTCAAGCTAGCCAGTTCGGCCGAGCGGGGTTTCGAGGTCACCAGCGGCGCGAGGCAGCGTGAGCAGATAGGAGTCGGCCGAATACGGCGATGTCGGCGGCGTCAGACGCCGAGAGAAGCCGTGCGCAGTTGGGTGACCAGGGCAGCATCGCCAGTGACGTTCACGCGAGCGGCACTTTGACGACCTGCTCCGAACATGATGAGCTCGCCCGGGTCGCCGTCGACGACGAGACGCGGTCCGGTACCGCTGACTTTGGCGGTCCTTCCCGGAGCGCTGACTTCGATCGTGGCCGGAACCTTCTTGGCCATGCCGCGGGCACCAACTCGGGCCCACAGGGCGTTGGCCAGCTCGGGCGAGAGCGAGCGGGGCTCCCAGCCAACCTGGGCCCGGCGAATGTCTTCCACGTGGATGAAGAACTCGACCGTGTTCATGGCTCCGTCGAACGGCCGGAGGAGCATGGGCGGACCGCTGCGAACCTGCTCGATCAGGTCCGTGAATGGCGTGCTGTCTCGTGCCGAGGTACGGACGCGGTCGGTGTAAGGCGCAAGGAAGGGCAGGACGAGCCCGGGGCCGCTGTCCGGCCGCCGCTCGCGCACCACGAGGTGGGCCGCCATGTCAGCAGTCGACCACCCTTCGCAGAGGGTGGGCGCTTCGGGACCGAGCTCGACGAGCAGGTCGCACAGCACGGCGCGTTCTCCCTGGGCAAGGGGTGCATCTGCCATGTGCGCACCCTAGTTCTCACTGGCGGAGAGCGGACCTCGGCCTTCACGAACGGCCCGCTCGACCAGCTCGATGACCAACCTGAGCCCCCGGCTGGCGCGTGTTCTGGTTAGGCGGGATCGAACGCGGCTTGGGGCGGGGTCATGAGCGCCATGACCTGCTCGACCCGCCCCGCGTGAATTGACTCCTCGCGACCGTTCAATCGCAGAAGCCGGGCAACCTGTGGGTCAGATTCGTTCTCGGCCCAACGTTGGTAGCTCAGGTCGCCTTCGAGCTCGGCGTCCCTGATGGTCGAGAGCAATCGAGGGCTGATCGAGTCGGGCAGCTGCATCGCGCTGGGAGTGAGCATTTCGGGGGTTGGGTCTACATCGTGCCCGACCTTCAACGAGAGAGCTCGAAGGAGGCGCCGCGCGTGTCCAGCTTCCTCTTTCCCGTTGTTGCGGAGCAGGTTGGCTGCTTCTTCGTTGTCGATCCGGTCGGCCAGGGCGTTGTAGAAGTCCTCCCCACCCAGCTCAGTGGTGAACATCGTGCGTAGGGCGCCCTCATCGAGGGTGTCGCTCTCGGGCAGACCCCCAGACGAGGACGGGTTGGTGTTGGATTCAGCCATGGCGCACAGGGTAGCAACCGGGTACGCGGCGGAACCGTTCGGGATATGAGGGGCGTCGTGCTTGCAGTTGCCTGATATGGGGTGGGCGACGACGAAGCATCATGAGGAGCGAGGACGAAGTACAGTACGCGGTCACCACGGCGGCCGAAGGGCCAAGCGTGGCATCACCCGACCCAGTTGCCGGGCGGGCACGTTGGCGGCACGGACGAAGGCGAGGAGTTCACAGTTGACTCGTGGTTCCGTGTACCGCCTCGTGAGCGCCGTCATCGTCGCAAGCTTCATCGGCGGTCTGATCTTCACTTCGTCATCCGGCGCAGCCACGCGGGGATCGGAGAGCGCCGCGTCGACTCCGTACCTTGATCAGGTGGTGGCGGCCATTCGGGCCAGCCAGGTGCCGGGAGGTCCCAATCTCGAGGGAAGTGCATGGCAGTTGACCCAGGGGAACCAGCTGCCTCGCGGATGGCTCTTGCAGACCCCGGACTGCTGGGGCGATCCACGGTGCGCCCACGCGCCCGGGATGGCTCACTTGGTTGACACGATGGTGAAGGAGATCGCGGCGGCGAAGACGGAAGTGGACATCACTGGACTCCTTCCGTTCCCGACGGGTGGCTTCCTTGACGCCATCGCCACTGGAATAAGGGAGTCGTACGCTGCGGGCAACCGGCCGCTCGTCCGCATTCTCTTTGGCGTCTCGATCGGCGCCGACCCGTTCGGCCAGGCGCCGAAGAACTTCCTTGCCGCTCTCACGAAGAAGATCTCGGAGGCGAGTGGCGGCGCCTCCCTCCCTGCGCTTCGCATCGCCGTGGGCGAGTACAAGTCCTCGCTCACCACCGGGTCGTGGAACCACTCGAAGATCGTGGCCGTCGACGGGAACGCCGCAATCGTGAGCGGGATCAACTACTGGGCAGGTAACTATCTGCAGAAGAAGAACCCGGTAACCGACGTGGCCATGCAGGTCATTGGACCGGCCGCCGGCATGGCCGTCAACTTCACCAACGTCCTGTGGCAGTACACGTGCAAGACATTGGCCGGTAGCAGCGGCTTCTTGTATGCCACCCTGGTCAAGACCGATTCGGTGTCCGAGTGCCCAGCCACGAGCGTCGTCCCCGCGGACCCGACCCCTTCGGCGACCACACCCGGGCCGCTGCCAACCTCAGTGCCCGTGTTGGCTCTGGGGGAGACTGGCCAGGGCGTGGTGAGCGTGGCCAGTGCCGACAAGCGGCCAGCAGGCGTGACTGAGGCCGACCTCAAGATGGCGAACTGCATCACCTCGAGCTTTGACTGGACCAACGACAGCATCAACTTTGACGCCGTCAACCCAGGATCGGTCGGATTGCGGGCCCTCGTCGGGAGTGCGAAATCGTCGATCTTCATCTCTCAGCAGGATCTGATCGGGATCTGCCCCCCACAGGCCCTCTACGACGTCCGTCTTTACAAGACCTTGGCCACAAAGCTGGCGGCCGGTGTGCGGGTAACCATCGTCGTCTCGAACCAGGGTGCCCAGGTCGACGGAGACGACTACTCCAACGGCGCCGCTCTCAGCGACATTCTGAAGTACCTCACGCCGTACGTGGTCCAAGCTGCGGGCAGCCAGGAGAAGGCGCACAAGGCACTCTGCGCGAACCTGGACTTGGCGCCGCTGCGCACCTCCGAGGCCGACGGATGGGCCAATGCCACCGGCGCCGAGGCGCTTCCGTCCCTCCACTCGAAAGTCGTGATGGTCGACAAGGAGGCCTTCTACATCGGCTCGCAGAACCTCTATTCCGCCTATTTGCAGGAATTCGGCTACATCGTGGACAACCGCGCTGCAGCGACCACGCTTTACGATCAGATGCTCGGGCCCGAGTGGCGCTACTCGGCGAAGGCTCGCGTGATCGGGGACGGCGTATGCCCGGCCACCACGACCGGCTGACTCCGGAACTTACGTCGCCCCCGCATCGCTCATCGGGAAGCCATCCCTCAGCCGAATCAATGCCGCATGAAATTTACGACCGCTACGTGGGGGCCAGGCACACCTCCAACGGCGCTCACGCTTTCGCCTGAGCACCCTTGGAGGTGGCGGGAATCGAACCCGCGTCCTCCGGCTTCTCAATGGGCCTTCTCCGAGCGCAGCCGGCGGTAAATTGTCGGGAGCAGCGCCGTTACCGGCAGCAACGCCGCTCCGTATCCGACTGAGTTGTCCCTAGCGGCCCGTCGGCGCAGCTGCGTAGGTAAGTTCCACTTGATGTCGCCCGGTTCCGGCCCGTGGAACTGAGACCGGTCGGACGTCGCTGTTTCTAGGCAGCGAGCGCGAGCTGAGGCTCGGCGTTTATTTTTGGTTCCGGCTCTTTAACGTGGCTCCGGAGACCACGGCTCGCTTCTCCCACATCGACGACCAGAGTCGAAGCCTGTCACCCCCTGGTTTGTACGACCTCGGGTGAGGTCGAAGGGACTCACAGCTTACTGGCCTGGCCGGCTCCCCGGTACCGCCGTGGTGCCGTCGGCCGTGGCCGTGCCGCCTACCGGTGCCGCTCGGAGCCCTTGACCGCCGCTCGAGCCTCCCGGGCCGCTTCCCGGCTGGCATCACGGGCCGCGATGGCGTGGCGCTTGTCGTACTGACGCCGTCCTTTGGCCAGGGCCAGTTCGACCTTGGCCCGCCCGTCCTTGAAGTAGATGGACAGGGGCACCATGGTCAGGGATTGCTGCTGGCTTCGCCCCATCCATTCGTCGATCTGGCGGCGGTGCAACAGGAGCTTGCGCCTGCGGTCGGGGTCATGGGCGCCGAACCCGTTGGCCTGGGCGTAGGGGGGCACATGGACCCCGAACAACCACACCTCGCCGTCGATGACCCGGGCGTACGAGTCCTGGAGGGCGATCCGACCACCCCGGAGGGATTTCACTTCCGATCCTTGCAGCACGATCCCGCACTCGACCGTGTCGAGAATCTCGTAGTCGTGACGGGCGCGGCGATTGGAGGCCACCGGCCGCCCCGGATCGCGTCCGTCCGGGTGCCCCTTGCTGGTGGCCGGGGACTTGCCCGGCGATGTGGTCTTTGCTGCCATCAACCTGCGACGGTAGTCGTCCCCGCGCGCCAGGGCGGCAGTCCGAGCCGTCTTAGCCCTGCCCGGGGGCATCATCCAGGTAGCGTGAGCGCCACCATGCTGTACCTCGACGAACCCGAATACCACCAGATCGTGGCCCACTGCCTGGGCGGTCTACCCGATGAGGCATGCGGCCTCCTCGGTGGTGACCCCGACTCCGGGCGGGTGGTCACCTGCTATCCGACCAGGAATCTCGCGGCCTCGGCCAAGCTCTATACCGTCGATCCCAAAGAGCATCTCCGGGCCGATCGGGACGCGGAAGCAGCCGGGTTCTCCATCATCGGCGTCTTCCACTCCCACACCCACACCGACGCATACCCGTCGCCCACCGATGTGGCCCAGGCTCCCGATCCCACCTGGCACTATGTGCTGGTCTCGCTGCGGGACACCCATCCCGTCCTGCGGAGCTACCGGATCGTGGACGGGGAGATCGACGAGGAGCCGGTGATCCTCCGATCCCGGTAGAATCCCCACCGAAGTAGTCAGCAATTGCCATCGAGGATTCACCCCAGAGGAAGAACCAGGAGGCTCCGTGCCTGTTGCAGTGCACCTACCGACCGTGCTCCGGTCCCAGGCCGGCGGGGCCAAGACGGTCTCCGTGGACGGAACGACCATCGGCCAGGTCCTCGATTCCCTGGTCGCCGAATACCCGGGTCTCTCCGGTCAAGTGGTGAACGATGATGGGACGCTGCACAAGTTCGTCAACGTCTACTTGAACGACGACGACGTCCGGTACCTCAAGGCCTTGGACACCCCGGTGGGCGAGACCGACGAGATCTCCATCCTGCCCGCCGTCGCAGGCGGGGCCGTCGGCGTGGGATGGCCCTCCGGCCCGGGTTCGAGCCACCCACGATGACCGCCTACAGCTCCATCCTGGAGCTGATCGGCAACACGCCCATGGTGGACGTCAGTTCGCTGAGCCCCAATCCGGACGTCCGTATCCTGGTCAAGCTCGAGGGTCAGAACCCCGGCGGGTCGGTGAAGGACCGGATCGCGCTGTCGATGATCGAACAGGCCGAAAAAGAAGGGGTCCTGACTCCCGGCCACACCCTCATCGAGCCGTCCTCGGGCAATACTGGCATCGGCCTGGCCATGGTGTGCCGGCTGAAGGGGTACCACCTCAAGGTGGTGCTCCCCACCAATGTCTCACCGGAGCGCCGCCAACTTCTCGACGTCTGGGGGGCGGAGATCATCGAATCGCCCGGCTCGCAGGGATCCAACGGCGCCGTTCGCATGGCCCAGGGGCTGGCCGCCGAGCACCCCGAGTGGGCCTTTCTCTATCAGTACGCCAACCCGGCCAACCCGCGGGCCCATTACGAGGGGACCGGACCCGAGATCTGGCAGGACTGCCCGGAGGTCACCCACTTCGTGTCCGGACTGGGAACGTCAGGCACGCTCCTCGGCGTGGGTCGGTTCCTCAAGGAGCGCAATCCGGCGGTCCAGGTGTGGGCCATCGAGCCACCGTCGGGCGAGATGGTGGACGGGCTCCGCAATCTCGACGACGGGTACATCCCCCCGATCTTCATCGACAACGGGGGAGCGGAGATCCTGGACCGCAAGACCATCGTCAAGCCCCGTGAGTCCATCGAGTGGACCCGCCGGCTGTCCGAGGTCGGCATCTTCGCCGGCATCTCCTCGGGGGCGGCAGTGGCCGGCGCCGTCCGGTGCGCCAAGACCATCGAGTCCGGGACCATCGTCGTCGTGGCCCCCGATGGCGGCTGGAAGTACCTCTCCACCGGGGCGTGGACCGATGACCTCGACGTGGTCGAGGCTCGGGCTCGCGACATCATCTACTTCTAATCTCGGCCCATGGCCCAACCGCCGGCGGCATCGATCGGGGAGCCGGGTCTCTCACTCCTGGTCCTGGGCTGTGACGGGAGCTGGCCGGGGCCCGATGGGGCGGGAAGCGGGTACCTCGTTCGCTCGGCCACGACCTCCCTGCTGGTGGACGCCGGTCCGGGCACCTTTGCCAACTTGCAGCGTTTCACCGACCCGGGCTCGATCGACGGCGTGATCCTGAGCCATGCCCACCCGGACCACTGGACCGATATCTATGGGTTCGACCTGTTCGCCCGCTACGTCACCGAGCGGTCGGGTATCCCGGTGTTCGCCCCCGACGGTTTGGAGCAACGGGCGGCATTGTCGGGATCGTCCGCTCTGACCTGGCATCGGATCCAAGGGGGCGATCGGCTGACCGTCGGCGACCTGGATTGCTCCTTTGCCCGTACCGACCATGGCCCCGAGACCCTGGCCGTCCGGATCGAGGGTGGGGGCCGGACACTGGGGTACTCTGCCGACTCCGGGCCCAATTGGTCACTCGGCGAACTTGGCCACGACCTCGATCTCATCCTGTGCGAGGCCACGTTCACCAGTGAGCATGAGGGAGTGGCCGGCCACATGAGCGCCAGACAGGCGGTCATGCAGGCTCGGTCGGCCGGCGCGCGGAGGATCGTCCTCACGCATCGCTGGCCCACGGTGGACGCGTCCGCCGTGGCTGACGAAGCGGCCGAGTCATGCGGAGAGCCGGTGGAGCAGGCCGAAATCGGAAAGGAATTCCAGCTGTGACCGAAGCAACAGCCACAACCGACCCTCGAGGGAAACGAGGCGACGGCCGGGGAACCGACGAGCTCCGTTCGGCCACGTTCGAGCGGGACTTCACCGTGTTCGCCCCCGGATCGGTGCTCGTCTCCATGGGACGCACCCGGGTCCTGTGCACGGCATCGGTGGAGGAACGGGTGCCGCCATGGATGCGGGGCACGGGCAAGGGCTGGGTGACAGCCGAATACTCGCTGCTACCCGGATCCACCGGCGAGCGGGTGTCCCGAGAAGCGGCCAAGGGCCGCCAGTCCGGGCGCACCCAGGAGATCCAGCGATTGATCGGGCGCTCGCTGCGGTCGGTGTGCGACATGGTGGCACTGGGCGAAGTGCAGATCACCGTGGACTGCGACGTTCTCCAAGCCGACGGAGGGACCAGGACAGCCTCGATCTGTGGCGCATACGTCGCCCTGCACGACGCCCTGACCCGGCTGGTGCAGAAGGGAACGCTCCGAGCCAACCCCCTGACCGAAGCGGTAGCCGCCGTCTCGGTGGGCGTGGTCGACGGCGTATGTCTGCTCGACCTTCCCTATGAGGAGGACAGCCGAGCCGAGGTGGACATGAACGTGGTGATGACCTCATCCGGACGCTTCGTCGAGGTGCAGGGGACGGCGGAGGGCATGCCCTTCACCAAGGGTGAGCTCGACGAGATGCTGAGTCTGGCCGAGCACGGCATTGCCCAGCTTCTCGACCTGCAGACCGAAGTGCTGGCCGAGCCCCCGATCCGTCGATGACCAACGGCTCGACCCAACGGCTGGTGCTGGCCAGCGCCAACCCGGACAAAGCGGCCGAGATCGCCGACATCTTGGGCGAGGTAGCCGGCCTGACCCTCCTCCCGCGCCCGGCATCGGTTCCCGATGTGGTCGAGGACGGGGTGACGCTGGTCGACAATGCCCGGTTGAAGGCGGTCGCCATCATGGAGGCCACCGGAGAGCCGGCAGTGGCCGACGACACGGGTTTGGAGGTGACGGCGCTCCACGGTGCGCCGGGGGTCTATTCGGCCCGGTTCGCCGGCGAGGATGCCACCTACGCCGACAACGTGGACAAGCTGATCGCCGAGCTCGCGGCAGCCGGTGCCATCGAGCCGTCCCAACGCAGTGCCCGGTTCCGCACGGTGGCGCTGGTGGCCTTCCCCGGCGGCGATGAGGTGGTGGCCGAAGGTGAGGTTCTCGGGTCCATCGCCGCCGAGCCGGCCGGAACGGGCGGGTTCGGGTACGACCCGCTGTTCATTCCCGAGGGCGGCGGCGGCCGCACCTTCGCTCAGATGTCACCGGGGGAGAAGCACGGTCTGTCCCATCGTGGCCGGGCCTTTCGGGCCTTGGCCGACAAGCTCAGGGACTACCGGGAGTAGGCGGCGCGACCGTCGACGGCGGACGACCGGATCGACCGCCGATCAGTTGACGGTGACCAGCGTGCCGATGGGGGTCAGCGGGTAGACCACGGCGGCATTGGCCGGGGGCATCTCCACGCAACCGTCGCTCTGCGGGGTGCCGTAGCTGGATCGGTCGAAGCCGTGGAGCGCGTCCCCACCGTTGAAGTAGCTGACCCAGGGGATGCCAGGATCCGAGTAGTGGCTGCCATCGGGGTTGGTCCCCGACATGGTGGTCACCGTGTAGCGGAGGTAGACCGGGAACGTACCCTGGGCGGTGGCCGCAGCCGGGACCCCAGTGTTGGCTGG
>DATAUC010000057.1:0-39673 GCA_036268485.1 Acidimicrobiales bacterium | reverse complement strand
GTGCCGACGGCAAGGGCTACCTGCTCGTCGGCAGAGACGGCGGCATCTTCGCCTTCGGTGACGCCCCCTTCGAGGGATCGCTCCCGGGCATCAATGTCCACGTCACCAACATTGTGGGGGCGGTGGCCACGGCTTAGGGGGATTTCACCAGATATCCGTTTGAAGGGTGCGAAAAGGGGTAATGGGCAAGCTGTCTCATTCAGGAGGACTCCATTTGTCGAACCTGAGGATTAGGACCTGCAACCCCTTTACGATGCCGCAATCGACCTGCTACAGAACGGTGAAATGACCAAACACTTGCATAGGTTCTGCTGGACCGCGTCTGTGCCTGGGCCCACGCTAGAAGCGTGAACCGAAGGCGCTTTCTTCAAGGTGCAGGTTTCGTCGCGCTCGCGGCGCCCGCCTCCCAGGTGTTGACGGCTCGGCCCTCCGACGCACGACAACCGGCCAAGGCTCCCGTACGACCGTATTCGAAGGCCGGCGCAGCGACATCGTCGTCGGGTCCTGTTCCGGGACTGACGACTCTGAACATGAACCCCGAGTTCTTTCCGGCCTGGCGCAAAGCCGTAGCAGGCGTCCAAGCGAAGACATCATCCTCCAAAGTCCTCTTTGTCGGAACCTCGATCACTCTGGGAGCTGGGGTGGGCCTCGAGTTCCCAACCGAGAGCATCCCGGCCTATTTCGCGCAGTTCGCCAACACCGCGATCGCACCAGCCGTCCAGAGCTTGGGCGCCATCACCCCCGTTACTCCAAGCGACAGCCGTTTCTCCATTAATTGGGGCTGGAACGCCGAAGGTGGAGGCTCCGGGTTGGGTTGGGCCGATGTCGGATACATCTCGGGCACCCCCGGAGCGGGGAGCCTCAACTTCATACCCAGCCACGAAGTGGACACCTTTGACGTGTGGTACTTGGGCGGACCGACGAGCGGCTCGATCGTAGCCAGCGTCAATGGGGAATCGGCCACGACCATTGCCACGGCACGCAGCGCGACCGGTGTCGGTAAGGCCACGATCACGGGCGCTCCCGGCTCGTTCAATGTGCTCTCTCTGTATTCGCTGACCAACGGTCCCGTGTTTCTCTTCGCCATTGATGCCTACCTCTCGACCGCGGCGGCGCTCCACGTTGGCAACGCCGGGGTTTCGGGGTTGGGATCCTCAAAGAACTGGGCCACCGCGAGCCCCGGATCGTCACTGTCCTGCATCGAGGCCTACGCTCCCAGCCTTACCGTCATCGCATTGGGTGGGGACGACGCCATCTTGAGCGGGCCGCCCACTTCCGTGGCCGACTTCACGACGGCAGTGCAGTCGGTGATCAGTGCCGCCCAGCGTTCAGGTGACGTCCTGCTCTGGACCGAACCGCTGTCCGAGTCGGGGGGCTTGGTGAGCGTGCCAGCAGAGCAGGAGTACGCCAGCGCCCTCTATGGCTTGGCTTCGAAGAACAACGTCGGTCTGGTCGACATCGGGGCTCTCTTCGTCTCGGGCGCGTCGGCTGCCGCGGCCGGATTGTTCTACGACCAGTACCACCCCAACCAACAAGGCAACGCCGACATCGCCTTGGCGCTCACTGAGGCATTGGGCTCGGTCGCTTAGTCCGGTGGCAGCGGCCGAGGGGGCCTTCACGGAGGACGCTTCGTCTGGCGAGAATTTATCGAGTTCTTATGTGGACCTTACGGTGAATTTACGCGCCGGGATTACCTTGCAAGAATGTTCCGCTCCCTCGGTTTAGTCATCGTCGCAGAGTTCGTCGCCTTGGCGGCCCTCGCGGCAGTCATCGCCTCAGTTGCATCATTCGCCCACTAATAGGACCGGTCCGGACCGGTCGGGTCCAGACACCAGGCCATCGGCGAATCGCCACATTGGGGAACCGACTCGACAGCCTCCAAATCAACCGGCGGTACAGTCTCATCACTGAGCAGCGCACCCGATTCACCTGAAGCGCCATTGGCGTCGGACGAGTCCCGAAGATTGGCTCGAAAGGTGCGGCGTGGCGCGGCGGCTGGGTCCGTCTTTTCGAATGTAGTTGGAACAGTTGTGATTTATGTGTACCTGGCCGTCCTGGCGCCAGAGACACCGGCCTTGGCTCGGCACGGGTTCGAGACATTGCTCTTGACCCTCGGCATCGTGGCGGTATCTGCGGCCAGCGGGCTGATCCTCTTCCTTCGGCTCAACGGGCCGCTGTATCAATCTCTCCTACATGGTCAGCCCGTCAGTGGCGCCCGGCGCCAGACCTTGCTCTCCAATTCGATTCGAGTGGCTGGCTTCTCGCTCACGAATTGGTTGATTGCCTCGGCCATCTTCGGCCTCTATGACGGGCTGGCCCTGCATGAAGGGCTCTCGGACGCCTTTCGTTTGGCATTGAGTGTGGCTCTGGGTGGCCTCACCACAGCGGCCCTGGTCTATCTGCTCAATGAGCGCGCCCTGCGATCCGCCTACGCCATTGCGTTCGAACATGAGGCCCCGTCTGGAGTGACGGGCCTCGGGCTGGAATACCGACTGGATCTGGCCTGGGCGTTAGGGGCTGGCATTCCGGTGCTCAGTATTGCTCTGGCCTTCCTTGGGCGAGACTCCCTCGACTACGACATCATCCGCAGGACGGTGCTCGTGGCAGCCGGGATCTCGATCCTCACCGGGGCCCTCATCGCCCGGCTGATGGCGCGATCCTTCGTGGCCCCGCTCAGTGAAGTCCGTCACGCCATGGCTCGGGTGCAAACGGGGGACCTTGACGCCAAGGTGGCCGTCGACGATCTGAGCGAGATCGGTCTGTTGCAGGTGGGTTTCAATGAGATGGTTACCGGTCTGCAGCAGAGGGCGCTCCTCGAGGACCTCTTTGGCCGCCACGTTGGCCTGGAGGTCGCACATCAGGCTCTTGTCCGGGGCACCAAACTCCAAGGTGAAGCGCGCGAGGTCAGTGTGCTCTTCGTGGACGTGATCGGATCCACCGCCATGGCCGTATCCCGGCCGGCAGAGGACGTGTTCAAGCTTTTGAACGAGGTCTTCGCCGTGGTGGTTCACCAGGTGACGGCCCATGGTGGGTGGGTGAACAAGTTCGAAGGGGACGCTGCGTTATGTGTCTTCGGAGCGCCGGGCGATCTGACTGACCACGCCTCTCGGGCCCTGCTGACGGCTCAGGCACTGCGAGGAGCGCTCGATCAACTTGGTCGCCGGCACGCCGGTCTCGATGCGGGTATTGGTGTATCAAGCGGTGTGGTGGTGGCGGGCAACATTGGTGCGGAGCAGCGATTCGAATACGTGCTGGTAGGTGACACGGTGAATGAGGCGGCTCGGCTCACCGAGTTGGCGAAACGAGTTCCTGCGCGCGTGTTGGCCGGCCAATCGACAGTGGATCTGTCCGGCCCCAACGCCCGAGAATGGATCTACGCCGGCGAGGCCACGCTTCGCGGGCGATCGGACTCCACCAGATACTTCGCCCCCCCGAACAGCCGCGTTGCGTATGACTGACCGAGTGCGCCCCGTCAGGCGGGCAGCGGTATACCAGGGTCGCTGGCGAAGACGATCGGCTTGTTGAGGTGGATGGCCCCGGTTGAGCCATAGAAGGCGGCATTGCCAAAGGAGAAGACCCCTCCGTCGGAGGCCACCAACCAGTAGCCGAGCGAGTTCGGCGTGCTGATCGCCGCCACGATGGGCTTGTTCAGCGCGACGTTTCCGGTTGAGCCCAAGAAGTCGGCGTCGCCGAATGAGAAGACTCCTCCGTCGGAGGCCACCAACCAATAGCCCTGGCTGTCAACGGTCGGCACTATGGCGACGATCGGCTTGTTCAACTTCAGATTGCCGGTTGATCCCAGGAACTTGGCATCGCCGAATGAGAAGACCCCTCCGTCGGAGGCCACCAACCAATAGCCCTTGTCGTCGGGCGTGGCCACCATGCCCACAATCGGGCTGTTCAGTCGCGTGGCACCCAAAGAACCTTGGAACGTGGCATCGCCAAAGGTGAAGACTCCGCCATCGGAGGCGACCAGCCAGTAGCCCTTGTCGTCGGATGTGGCCGCCATGGAAACGACTGGACGGTTCAGTCGCATGTTTCCCGTTGAGCCAAAAAATGGTGCCTCACCGAACGAGAAGACCCCTCCGTCGGAGGCGGCCATCCAGTAGCCGAATCCGAAGTAGGTGGGAGCGGCGCTCACGACAGGCTTGTTCAGCGTGAGGCTGCCCAATGACCCATAGAAGGACGTGTTCCCGAAATCGAAGACACCCCCGTCGGAGGCGTACAGGCGGTAGCCGGTGCCCAGGGGATTGGCATTGGTGAGAAGACCGATCGTGCTCGGCTGCACGGTGGCGTCGCCGACCACGAAGAGATTGAGGAGATCACCCGCGATGAGATTTCCATCCTGGGTGTAGATGGCAGCGCTTTGTGGCGCTCCGGCTGGGGTAACCACGAAATTCATCGGCCCTGCTGGCAGTGTCAGAGAGATTGAGCTGGGCGCGGAGGGCGTGTTTGTGAGAGACGACGCCACTTCTGATCCATTCAGATAGATATCGACTGGACCGACGTTGGCCGTGTTGCGAAAGACAATGCGGGACTGACCGATTGGGGGTGCCGTCCAGTCGTTGTCGAACCCGCCGATGGTCGCAGCACCGCCCACGGCAAGGTAGAGAAGAGCGGTGACGTCCTGTCCGGGCTCGACATCCACGGTTCCCGCGGCCACGGGGCCTGCATCGTTACTGGCGGTGATGGTGTGGGTACCCGCCGGCACTAGTCCGTAGTTGAAATCACCGCCGTCCAAATTCAGCGGCGGAGCGCCGTCCACCGATACCGCCAGAGCAGTACTCGATGCATCCTGGAAGATCGATAAGAACCCGGAACTTGCCGTGGTCGCATGGCCGGTGCTCGACCCGATCGCTTTCGACGTGATCGCCACACCGTGGAGCGAGTGACCATCGAGCCCCGCTCCGGCAAAGCTTGCCGAGGTTCGTGATCCTGGCGGCAATGAGGATGCTGCGACGGGACCCACAGCCGTGGCCATTGTGGCCATCAGCGCCGCGGTGCACACTCCCAGATTCGCCAATGCTCGCTTCACGACACACACTCGCTCTCTGGCTATGACAAGCAACGGACGCGACTGCGACGACGTCTCATGACCCGTACGCGAAAATGAAAATCTACTTGAAGGCAATGCGCTCTACTTGTCGCGGGGATAAGGAAAGGCCGAAACTTATTCAGCGAACTGCATGCAATGGTTATTACCCAGCTGGAGCGCAGGTGGGGTCACCAGCTGTCAGCAAAAGGCCCCCAGCTGGCGGGCTGGGGGCCTTTCCAAGCGTTCTCAACGGCCACTCCCTTGCGGGGAGGTCCAGTGCAATCGTGAGTCACAGTGGCGCATCGGTCAATGGGCCAAAGGACCCATTAGCCCCACGAGCGAGAGGAGCCGTAGCTCTAGCCCGCAGGTGCTGTGCCGCCGAAGAATCTCGCCACGGCGTCGGCGTCCTCGAAGAACACGGTGACCCTGTCGATCAGATCTGCCGTATCGAATCTTAGGAGGAATATGACCTGCCCCGAAAAGCGTCGACCGTCCGCGTGAAAGGTGATCTCAACCACACACGCCGCGTAATGCTGGCCGATCAACCAATCGTCGAATTTCATGACATCGAGGGTCCCCGACGTGCGTCGGACCATCGTCATCAGATGATCAACGGTGGTGTGCGCGGTGAAGGTGCCGGCCAGCGAGTGATCGCCCTCGACGCGATATGTCGCAGTCGGAGACAGCAGAGAGACCGCTCCTTCGACATCTGAACGTCCGATGGAATCCATGAAGCGTTGAGCGAGTTGGAGACGATGAGGAGACGACCCTGTCATGGCCAACATCGTAGAGGGGGCCAACCCGTGGTTCTAGGGTCAGCTCTGCCCATCCCCGTCCGCCGGCGGGAGACCCTGGGCTTGGCGGTGGGCCGAGGCAATGGCCTCGCTCAGAACGGAGATGGCCCGGCGTCCGAGCGCTTCCGAGGTTTCCGGTGTCACCATGACCCCCTCACTCTCGGCGATGGCTGATACCAGGACGAGGAAGGTGCGCAAAACTTCCCAGTTCTGACCGCTGTCAGAACGACTGGATTCTGAGAGCCGCAGAACGGCGGCCATGTACGCGATGAGGTGATCCTCGGTGGCGTGCTCCAGGTCGAGCAGATGGGCCGCCCCCTCCCGAAGATCCTGCGGAGACCACATCAGAGGCACGGTAGCTCGCAGCATCAGGTGAGGCATGGTGGAGACCAAGAACAGGTGCAAAGCTGTGGCCATCAACCGCCTGTTTCACTCCAACCATCCTGGGTAGGTGCTCATCATGACGATTCCGGACCCAACGCCCATCGAGCCCGACCCGGCGCCGCTCGACCCCGACGTCCCCGGAGGTCCGACCGAACCGATCGATCAGCGTGAGTCGGCTCTCGATGAGGAGCTTGACGAGTCGTTCCCCTCCAGCGACCCCTCATCGACCTGGGCCGGGAACGACGAGTAGGGCGGACTGATCGATCAAGAGCTGACCGTCCGATGCCATGATGCATGGATGAAATCACCGAAGCGAGTGGTCGTCTGGGGTACCGGATTCGTTGGCAAGATGGTCATCCCGGAGATCGTCCGGCATCCGAACTTCGAGCTGGTCGGCGTCGGGGTGAGCAGCGCCCAGAAGGTTGGTCAGGATGTGGGCGAGATCTGTGGCATCGCCCCGCTCGGCATCACGGCCAGCGATGACCTGGAGGCGCTGATTGCCCTCCGGCCCGATGCCCTCGTCCACTACGGGCCGACCGCCGCCCATGCCGGGGACAACATGCGGGACATGGGTGCCTTTCTGCGAGCGGGTATCGACGTCTGCTCGACCGCCATGACGCCGTGGGTGTGGCCCGCCATGGCACTGAATCCACCGTCGTGGATCGAGCCGATTGCCGAAGCGTGTCTGGCCGGGAACGCTTCCTGCTTCACGACCGGTATCGATCCCGGTTTTGCCAATGACCTCTTCCCGATGACCCTGATGGGACTCTGTGGAGAAGTCCGCCAGGTGAAGGCCCTCGAGATCCTCGACTACATCAACTACGAAGGTGATTACGAAGATGAGATGGGCATCGGACGCCCGCCCGAGTTCGTGCCCCTCCTCGAGCACACCGATATCCTCGTCATGTCCTGGGGAGCGACGGTGCCCATGATGGCCCACGCCACCGGTGTCGAACTGGACGACATCACCACCACCTGGGAGAAGTGGGTGACCCCGACCGAGATCAAAACGGCCAAAGGGATCATCAACCCGGGAGAGGTGGCCGCCATCCGCTTCACCATCAACGGCATCTACAAGGGAGAGCCCCGCATCTGTCTGGAACATGTGAATCGGGTGGGGACGGCGGCGGCGCCGGACTGGCCCCGTGGCACCCAAGACGATGTCTACCGCGTCGAGATTGACGGATCGCCCTCCATCACCCAGGAAACCACCTTTCGATTTACTGATGGCAGCGGTCGCGATGCCGCAGCTGCGGGATGTCTGGCTACAGGCTTGCGTGCGCTCAACGCGGTTCCCGCCGTGAACGAGTTGCCGGCCGGATGGGTGACGGCGCTGGATCTTCCGCTCATTCCAGGCGCCGGCACCATCCGCTGAGTTGGTTCGTCAATCAGACGCTTTGGACAGCCAGCACCGAGAGCCGGTCGTCCTGGGTCAGGCGTCGCCGTGGCGCAACCGGGTATTCGCTGCGCCAGTCGATCCGCGACGGGTGGCGGTCACGAGAAGAGGCCTGCCGCAGCCGGGCCGTCTGGAGCGGCGTGATGCCGACCAGGACCACATTGCTCAGCGCGACCATTGTGGCCGACATGTGGAACCGCGTGTCGCCACCGAAATAATCCCCGGGTTCCAGCGTGACGACCACGTCGTGGCTGGCCAGCAGGCCGGAGCCGGAGAGCAGGACAAAGGTCCTCTGGTCCGAGTCGGCCGAAGGGTGCAGGTGCTTTCCCGCACCCACGTGCTGCTCCGCCTCGCCATGCAAGATGAACTCCTGCAGCACGCCCTCCGAGCAACCCGAGAGTGCTGGAGTGGCCTGCAGGAAGTCGACGTGTGTCTTGGTTTCCGCCAAAGCGTGCACGATGGCCCCTTTCTCGCTCGACGCCTGTGCGCTCGAGCATCGGTGACGTGTTGTCATGGCGGCATCTTTCGCGACAGGAGTTGCATCAAAGTCTCCCCAAGGTTGCATTTCGGGGGTACGTCAACGGGTCCACGTGACATGCCATCGGACACGATGTCCGGTCTATCTAATGCAGAGAGGACATCGGGGCGGGCAATGGAGCTCGCCTTTCGAGGCGCGCGCAGGGAACCCTCACTAGTATCGCCAGCAAAGCCGGGGGGCTGGCGGTGAATGATGTCTGGGGGTTCCATTCGTTGGTGGCGGGTTCTATCGAAGTTCGAGTGTGGGTACCAGCCTCGTGACCGAGGTGTCCGCGCTGCCTTCTTCTAAGAAGGTCCTCACCATTGAGGGACTGACCGTCAGTTTTGGCGGACTGCTCGCCCTCAACGAGGTCTCCATGACGGCCTCGCAGGGGGAGATCGTCGGTGTGATCGGACCCAACGGGGCCGGCAAGACCACCCTTTTCAATGTCATCTGCGGGTTCGTGCGGGCCGAGCACGGTGCCGTGGCCTACGGGGGAAGGACGTTACGGCGACACGATCCGCACGACCTGGCCGGTCTGGGCATCGCACGGACACTCCAGGGGGTGGGGCTCTGTGTCGGGCTCAGTGTGTTGGAGAACGTCATGGTGGGGGCCCAGGCTCACGCCCGGAGTGATATCGGCTCCGCCTTCCTCGGATTGTGGCGCTCCAGTCGCGAAGAGCAGGCCATCCGGGCCCGATCCTTGGCGCTCATGGCCGAGTTGGGTGTGGTCGACTACGCCCATCGCTACCCGTCGACGCTGCCCTATGCCATACAGAAGCGGACGGCCCTGGCCCGGGCCTTAATGGCCGAACCGACTCTGCTCCTTCTCGATGAGCCGGCCAGTGGCCTCTCCAACGACGAGATGGATGAGCTGGGCACCTTGATGCGGTCGTTGTCGAGCCGCATGGGCATCCTGCTGGTGGAGCACCACATGGATCTGGTCATGGCCGTCTGTGACCGTTTGGTCGTCCTCAATTTCGGTCAGGTCATCGCGGATGGGACCCCGGAGAGTGTGCGGGCCAATCCCGATGTGGCGGCGGCCTACCTCGGTGTCGACGTCGAAGACGTTGCAGTGGGTGCTCCCGATGCTTGAGGTCAAGGATCTGAGCGTGTCCTATGGCGCTGTCAACGCACTGCGGTCAGTGTCCTTTACGGCCCAACCCGGCGTCATCACGGCCATTCTGGGCGCCAACGGCGCCGGCAAGACGACCCTCCTGCGCACCATCACCGGTCTGGCCAAGCCGAAGTCCGGATCGGTTCGTTTTGCTGGACAGGAGCTCCTGGGCCGTGCCGTTGAGAACATCGCACGGCTGGGCGTGGCGCACGTGCCCGAGGGTCGCGGCATCATCGCTGAGCTAACGGTGGAAGAGAACCTGAAGCTGGCCACGTTGTGGTGCCTTGGTCGGGGCGAACGCCAAAAGGCGATCGACCACGTCTACGAACTCTTTCCCCGACTGAGCGAGTTCCGGCGCCGCCACGCCTCGACCCTCTCGGGCGGGGAGCGCCAGATGCTGGTGGTGGGCCGGGCGCTCATCACCCGCCCGAAGCTCCTTCTCCTCGATGAGCCCTCTCTCGGCTTGGCTCCGCTGGTGACCGCACAGCTCATGACGCTGTTGCGCGATCAGACGGCCGGTTCAGACATGACCGTGGTGCTGGTGGAACAGAACGCCCGCAGTGCCTTGTCGGTGTCGCAGAATGCAGTAGTCCTCAATCTCGGTGAGGTAGTGGTGTCCGATGAGGCCTCGGTGGTTGCCGCCGACAGTGGTCTCCGTCACCACTACTTGGGATTTTAGGGAGCCGCCGTGGAACTCTTCTTCAACATCACCTTGAACGGGATCACCGAAGGCATGATTTTCGCTTCCCTGGCCCTGGCTCTGGTGCTGATCTTTCGGGCCACCAGGATCATCAACTTCGCCCAGGGCGCCATGGGCATGATGACCACGTTCATCGCTTTCAGCTTCCTCAATGCCGGCCTCAATTACTGGTGGGCCTTCGTCTTCATTCTCTTGATCGGCTTCGTCTTCGGCTCGCTGGTCGAGCGCGTTCTCATCCGGCCGCTCTATGGGAAATCCGAGCTGAACCCGGTCATCGTGTCGATTGGACTACTGGTCGTCCTCGAAGGCGTAGCCGGTGCCATCTATGGCAATGCCAGCCACGGCTTTCCCTCCGCCTTCTCGCAGAGCGGGATCACCATCGGACACACCAAGGTGGCGTTCTCGCACTTCGATCTCTTCATCGTGATCGCCGTCATCATCCTCATGGTGGGCACGCTCGGCCTGTTCCGCTTCAGCACACTTGGGCTGCGCATGAGGGCATCGGCCTTCGCCGGCGAGATCGCCCGCCTGTTGGGTGTGCGGGTCGGCCTGCTTCTCACCCTCGGATGGGGCTTGGCCGGCATCGCCGGGGCCCTGGCTGGCCTGCTGGTGGCGCCGACCAGTTCGTTCGGCCCCTACTTCATGGACCTGAACTTGGTCTACGCCTTCACGGCGGCGGTCATCGGTGGGCTGGAGAGTCCGGTGGGTGCCCTGGTGGGTGGACTGGTCACGGGGCTCTGCATCTCCTACGTGGGCGGCTATCTGGGTTCGGGACTTGAGCCTCTGGGCGCACTGGTCCTTCTCATCGTGACCCTCATGGTGCGACCAGAGGGCATATTCGCCCGGCCCGCGGCCCGGAGGGTATGACGTGAGCGACGCCGCGGTTCGCCGCCTCAAATTCCCGACCCAACCCCTGCTCCGCCATCTCATCTTCGCCGTGGCCGCGGGCGTGATCCTGTACTTCGTCACGAATCGCCTCAGCTCGTACAACGACTTCTTGCTCGGGGAGATTGCGCTCTACCTCATCGCCCTGGCCGGCTTGAGCCTGCTGACGGGTCTGAACGGGCAGATCTCCTTGGGGCACGGTGCGTTCATGGCGGTGGGGGCCTACACGGTGGCCCTACTCATGACGCATACGCAGCTCAACTTCATCCTTGAGCTCGTCATTGCGGTGGCCGTGGCCGCGTTCTTGGGCGCCGTCATCGGCATTCCCGCCACTCGCTTGAAGGGGCCCTTCCTGGCCGGTATGACCCTCCTGGTTGCTCTGGCCCTGCCGCCCATCGCCGACAAATGGAGTTCGACCTTTGGCGGTGACCAGGGACTGACGACATTGGTCCCGACGGCTCCGGGGACACTCAATCCGGAGGAATGGTTGGCCTGGATCCAGATTCTCGGTGCCCTCCTCACATTGCTCCTGCTGGCCAATTTGATGAAGAGTCGCTTCGGCCGCTCATTCCGGGCGGTACGCGACGATGAGATCGCGGCGTCGCTGGCCGGCATTCATGTGGCGCGCACCAAGGTGACGGCCTTCGTGGTCAGCGCGGCTTGTGCCGGGTTGGCTGGTGCCTTCTTGGGGCTGTCCACCGGAGTCGTCAACACCGGGGAGTTCCCCCTTACGCTCTCCATCCAATTGCTGGCCGCCATGGTGCTCGGTGGTACGGGCACGTTGATCGGCATGCTGTGGGGCGCCATCCTGCTGGTCTATCTTCCCCAGTGGTCCACCTCGCTGTCGAACCATTTCAACTTGGGCAGCGGGGCCAACGCGTATCTGGCCACCATCATTTTCGGTGCCGTGCTGATCGTCGGGATGATCGCCGCACCCAGTGGTATTCAAGGCGGGTTGCGCTGGGTGTGGGCTCGGGCCACGCACGCGTTTACTTCTCGCAGTGTCCAAGGTCTCGCGACAAGCCAAGCAGGTCCAAGAAGTACATGAAGAGCAAAGGAGCAGTGATGAGACACAACAATTACAGGGTGATCCACCGATGGACGCGGGTCCTTGCGGCCGGTGCCATGGGTGCCGTATTGGGAGTGACGGCGCTGACCACATCGGCTGGGGCCGCCTCCACGCCCGGAGTGACGTCGAATAGCATCAGCATCGGGGCCACGGTCCCGCTGACCGGGCCAGCCGCCCCGGGCTATGACGAAATCGCGCCGGCCATGAACGCCGTCTTCAAGTGGGTCAACGCCCACGGCGGTGTCTTCGGGCGCAAGATCAACTACACCTACGTCGACGACGGGTACAACCCGGCCAACACGGCCACCCTCACCCGCAAGCTGGTGCTGCAGGACAACATCTTCGCCGATGTCGGTTCTTTGGGGACACCCACCCAGGCGGCCGTGCAGAGCTTCTTGAACTCGCAGAAGGTGCCGCAACTCTTCATCGAGTCGGGCTGCAATTGCTGGAGCAGCTCCAAGTACCCGACCAGCACAGGGTGGGAACCGCCGTACACCGTTGACGGCAAGGTTCTCGGTTCCTACATCAAGAAGGCCTTCTCGGGCGAGAAGGTCGGCTACCTGTACCAGGACGACGAGTTCGGTCAGGACGTCGTCAAGGGGCTGAACATGGAACTGCCGAAGTCCTCGGTGGTGGCCACGCAGACCTATGACGCCGCCACGCTGGCCGGACCACTGTCCAACCAGATGGCGGCCCTGAAGGCCGCCGGTGCCCAGGTTGTGGTCTTGGCCACCATCCCGGCCGCCACGGCGTTGGCCATGCTGCCCGCCGCCGCCATCGGCTACACGCCGCAGTACGTGGTCGACAGCGTTGGTGCTGACGCACCGACGGTTGGTCCGCTGCTGTCCGGTCTGACCCAGAAGGGCGGAGGTACCGCTGCGCAGGCGCAGGCGGCCACCGGCCTCCTCAACGGCGTCATCACCGATTCCTACTTCGCCCCTGAGTCAGAGACGTCCAATCCCTGGGTCAAGGTGGAGATCAAGTTGCTGAAGGACTACGCGCCGAGCGTCTACGCCAAGTACGGACTGGATGGCAACACCCAGTACGGCATCGCACTGGCCGACACCTTCGTCCAGGCCCTGCAGGCCGCCGGGAAGAACTTGACCCGGGCCGGACTGGTGGCGGCGATCGCCAAGTCGGGCAAGTCGTTCGTGACGCCGGGCTACGTCCCGCCGTCGTACTCGAGCTCCGTGCACTTCGGTTTCGAGGGCGAGCAGATCGTCAAGCTCAGCAACACGGCACCGCCCGCGGTGACCCCGTCGGGCACATGGATCGGTGGAACGCCGATCGGACCGATTGAGGTGACCAGCCCAGGGGCCGGTCCTGTCAAGAAGTACACGGGCAAAATCTCCACCCCGCCCAAGAAGTTGGTGTCCACTTCCTAGGACACCTTTCGCATTCGAGACGCCATGGTGGCGGGGGCTATGCCCCCGCCACCGGCGCGTTCGGGCGTCGTTGCCGCAGCATCCATACGGCGATCGTGATGAACCAGAGGTCGACCACGCCGAGACCGGTCCGCTGCCAGAAGCCGGGGATGCTGGAGAATCCCGAACCGATGAGTGCGCCGGCGGACAGGAGCCCCACCGCCACCGAGACCGCTCCCAGAGTGGGATTGCTTTTGCGCAGCGTCCATCCCGCCACCAGCGGTGCACCGCTCGTACCGACATAGCCGACGACAGCCCAGAACACGTGCGTCTGATCGCCGATGCCACCGCTCTGGACCCCTAGAGGGAAGGCGGCGACGCCCAGCGCACCAAGGGCGGCCACGCTCACGGCCACCCGGAGAAGTGGAGCGTGCAACTGCCGGGCCAGTAGGGGAGCGAAGGCCAACAGGCCCAGCCCGAAGGCGAAGAAGGCCACCGTCATCAGCCAGCGATGGGGCGCGCCGATACGAGCCAGCTGGCTGATCGCTTCTCTTGTGGATGAGAAATGTGGTGTGTTCGAGCCCACCACCGCCCAGCCGGATACGAACGCGGCGGGGCCGATCACACCACCCAGCGTGGCAACGGTTCCAATATGGCGCATGGCCACTCCGATCTGTGAGGAGTGCAGGTGCGCCCAGCGCGCCGGCTCAGGGTATCGGAGGTGGGTGAGTAGGCTTTGGTCTTCGCCTCCTTGGGAGAGTCGCCCCGCTTGGGCAGGACGGCCGGCATGGCCTGCTGTCGCCCCGTGCAGGCTCGACGCCTCGACCGAGAGCACTCGTGCGGTCAGAAGGAGAGCTCCATGCCAGAGAAATCGCCTCAGAAACCAGCCGGCAAGAAGCCCGGCAAGTCGCTGAAAGAGAAGCGGGAAGCCAAGAAGGAAAAGAGGAGCGGCACCGGCCTGGGTCGCTAAGGGGGTCCGGGTAACCTTCGGTCGATGTGGCCCCCTGAACCGTTTGGCACCTGGGTCATCGACCTGGACGGTGTCATCTGGCTGACCGGGCAGCCGATCGATGGAGTGGCCGAAGCGGTCACTTCGCTGCGTGAGGCCGGCGTGCGCGTCCTTTTCGCCACCAACAACTCGGCTCCGACCAGGGAGCAACTGCACGCCCGTATGGCCAATTGCGGGATCACGACCAGCGATGACGATCTCCTCTCCTCGGCTGACGTGGCGGCCCACATGCTCTCGCCGGGTTCATCGGCTCTCGTCCTGGCCGACGACGGGGTGCGCGAAGCGCTGAGCCGGCGCGGCGTGACCGTCGTGGAAGCTGGTCCGGCCGACGCCGTCGTCGTGGGTTGGACGAAGGGGTTCACCTTCGATGCCATCGGCCTGGCCGCCGGCACGGTGCGCGCCGGGGCCCGCCTCATCGGGACCAATGAAGATCCGACCCACCCGACGCCCGATGGTCTTCTGCCCGGAGCCGGCGCGCTCTTGGCTGCCGTAGCCACCGCGGCCGAAACGACCCCCGAAGTGGCTGGCAAACCGCATCGACCGACGGCCGATGCGATCCTGGCTCGGGCCACCGATCTCCGCGTCATGGTGGGGGACCGCCCGTCCACCGACGGCGTGCTGGCCGAACAGCTGGAGATTCCCTTCGCACTGGTGCTTTCCGGTGTCACCGGCCCGGACGGCATTCCCAGCGACCCCGCTCCCGATCACGTTTCAGTGGATCTGGCCACACTTGTGCGAACGGTGCTGGGACAGCCGGTGAATTAGTGCTTGCTCTCAGCTAGCACTTCAGATACTCTTGTTCTATGGCAAGTAACGAGCGTATTAAGAAATACCTGGAAGCCGGCACCGTCCTCGGTCAAGTGACACGAGCGCGGGCCGAGGAAATCGTGCGAGAATTGGTCAGCGCGGGGGACATCCAACGCGGCCAAGCGCAGGAGTGGGTGGACAATTTGGTTGATCGCAGCCGCAAGACCAGCGAACAGGTTCTCGAACTGGTTCGTCACGAGGTAGCAACGCAGCTGAGCAAGATCGATGCGCCATCGCTCGAGGCGATCGCCTCCCAAGTGGCCGACGTATTGAAGCGTTCGGCCGAAGCGGGCAGAGCGGCGACGCACGACGCCACGGCCCAGGCCAGCAAGACGGCGAAGGCCGCCCGCGCGGCCGCCAAGAAGGTGACGCCGGGACGTAAGGCCAAGGCCCCGGCCAAGAAAGCCGCCGCCAAGAAGGCTCCAGCCAAGAAAGCTGCGGCCAAGAAGGCCCCGGCCAAAAAGGCCACCGCAGCCAAGAAGACCGCTAAGAAGGCAGTCAAGAAGGCCAGCAGCTGAAAAGCGGGGCCCGCCGGCGACTCGACACCGAGCTCGTTCGGCGAGGCCTAATCGCCAACCGTCAGGATGCCCAAGCGGCCATTGAGGCCGGCCTGGTGGTCGTGGCCGGTTCGCCGGCCGACAAGTCGGCCCGACTGGTAGCGCCCGATGAGGCCGTGGTGGTCCTCGGTCCTCCGGCCCGCTTCGTCAGTCGGGGCGGGCTCAAGCTCGAAGCGGCGCTCGACAGATTTTCGGTTGAGGTGGCCGGCCACCGGGCCATTGATGCCGGTGCGTCCACCGGCGGCTTCACCGACTGCCTCTTGCAGCGCGGTGCGGACCACGTCTACGCCGTCGATGTAGGCCACGGCCAACTCCATCAGCGACTCCGTGCTGATGGCCGCGTCACGGTGCTGGAGCGAGTCAATGTCCGCTCCTTGACTCCCGAACTGCTGCAGGAACGGGACGGCTCGTTCGTCGCCTGTTCTCTCGTCACGGCCGACGTCTCGTTCATCTCATTGACATCGGTGCTCCCTGCACTGTGTGGTCCGGTGAGCCGACAGGACGCCGAACTCGTCCTGCTGATTAAGCCTCAGTTCGAAGCGGGTCGAGCGGTGGTGAACCGGGGCAAAGGTGTCGTGCGGGATCCCGAGGTGTGGGTTTCCACCCTGACCAAGGTCCTGTCCGCCCTTCAAGCGGCCGGAACCGGCATCATGGGGGTCATGGTTTCCCCCCTCACCGGCCCGGCGGGCAATGTCGAGTTCCTGACCCATGCCCGCAAAGGCGCCGAACCGGTGGACCCGGCCGCCCTGGGCGATACCGTGGCCTCGGTGGTCGACGCCGCCGTCGGCCGTGCCGAATAGCACCGTGGCCACTGTCACCTTCCTCGTCCATCCCGAACGTCCCGATGCGCTGGCCCTCACCCGGGATACGGCGGAATGGCTGACGTCGCAGGGCGACGTGGCTCGCATCCTCCAGTTCAGCGCACCCAACCGGGTCATTGAGGCCGGCGTCGAAGTCGATGTCGACGACGTCGATCTGCGGGGCAGCACCGTGGCCGTGAGCATGGGTGGTGACGGCACCTTCCTGCGGGTGGTCCGGTCGGCCTGGGCGGAAGACGTACCGGTGTTGGGCGTCAACTTCGGACGGGTGGGCTATCTGCCCGACCTGGTGCCGGACCAGTTGCGGGTGGCCCTGACCCGCGTGTTCGAGGGGAAGGCGGTGATCGAACCGCGCTGCGCGCTGGAAGTGGCCATCGGCGACCGTTCCCACAGTGGTGAGGAAGCCTTCACGCAGCTGGCACTCAACGAGGTGGTGCTGGAGAAGATCGTCTTCGGCCACACCGTCCGTCTGGCCACGTCCATTGACGGCGACAACGTCTTCATCTACTCGGCGGACGGATTGCTCATCGCCACCCCGACCGGATCGACCGCCTACAACTTGTCGGCCGGCGGTCCCATCCTCTCCCCGGCACTGCGGGCCATGGTGGTGACGCCCGTCGCCCCGCACCTCTCCTTGGACCGCAGCCTGGTCCTGACCGATCAACAGCGCGTCACGGTCTCCATCGCCTCCGACCGGGCGGCGGCGCTGGTCATCGACGGCCAGGAGATCGGGCGACTCGAGCACGGTGCCACGGTGACCTGCCGGGTGGCCACCCGGCCGGTACGGGTCGTGCGCAACGATCCACAGGGTTTCGGGGCCATGCTGCGCGTGCGCCTCCTGGCCGACCGGGACCGCTAGGGCGTCCCGTGCTGACCGATCTGCGGGTGCGGGACCTTGGGGTGATTGAGGATCTCTCGCTGATCTTCGACGGGGGCATGACGGTGCTGACCGGTGAGACCGGCGCCGGCAAGACGTTGGTGGTCGAGGCGCTGCAACTGATTCTCGGTGGGCGGGGCAGCCCCACCATGGTGCGGGCCGGTGCCACCGAGGCCACGGTCGAGGCTCGCTTCGTGACCGGAACCGGCGACGAAGAGCGCGAGGTGGTCATCGCCCGCTCGGTCCCGGCCGAGGGACGGTCCCGGGCCTGGGTGGACGGCCGCATGTCCGCCGTGAGCGCCCTGGCGGACATCACGGGCGACCTGGTGGAGATCCACGGCCAACACGAGCATCAGTCCCTCGTCACGGCGGCGGCGCAACGCTCGGTCCTCGACGCCTACGCCGGGACCGATCTGGGCGACGTGCAGGCGCTGCGGACCCGCCTGCGTGAGCTGGCGGCCAAGGTGGCCGAACTGGGGGGCGATGCCCAACAACGGGCTCGCGAGGCCGACGTCCTGCGCTACCAGGTGGCCGAGATCGCCGCCGCCCAGCTGGCCGATCCCGACGAGGACAACACCTTGCGCTTGGAAGAGATCCGCTTGGCCGATGCCTCGGCCTACCGGGAGGCCGCCGTGGCCGCACTGGACCTGCTGGACCCCGATTCGGACTCTGGCGGCGTGCTCGGTGCGCTGGGGCAGGCGACTGGGGCGCTGGCTGGTCGGGAGGCCTTTGACGAGCAACGTGAGCGGGTGACGGCTTCGACCATCGATCTGACCGATGTGGCGCGCTCCTTGCGCGACATCGTGGAAGGTTGGGACGACGACCCGGCTCGGCTGGCCGCGGTGCAGGAACGACGACGGCTGATCGCCGAGTTGCGGCGCAAGTACGGCGAGGACCTGGCCGGCGTCTTGGAGTTCGCCAAGGCGGCGGCCACCCGGCTCGATGAGTTGGAAAACGCCGAAGGGCTGGCCGCCCAGATTGAATCCGAGCGTCTGGTGGTTGACGACGAACTGGCGGCCGCCGAGGCGGCGGTGCGCCAGGTCCGTACCCAGGGCGCGCTGACCCTGGGGGCGCTGGTGGGGGAGCGTCTCCAAGCCCTGGCCATGTCGGGCGCCCGCCTGGAGGTACGGGTGAGCGCTGAAGGAACTGGAGAGCCCATTGAGGTGGCCCTGGGCGCCAACGTGGGTGAGGCGGTGCTGCCCCTGGCCAAAGCCGCCTCGGGCGGGGAGCTGGCCCGGGCCATGTTGGCCATTCGCCTGGTCACCATGGGCGGCCCCCAGACCATGGTCTTCGATGAGGTGGACGCCGGGGTGGGCGGCGGCGCCGCCCTGGCCCTGGGCGAGGCGCTGCATCACGTGGCTCAGACCCGCCAGGTGTTGGTGGTCACCCATCTGGCCCAGGTGGCGGCCCAGGCCGACCAGCAGATCAGCGTGCGCAAGGAGACCGCCGGCGGCCGGACGGTGACCACGGCAAGTGCCGTGTCGGGTGAGTCGCGGGTCATCGAGCTCTCCCGCATGCTGTCCGGTCACCCCGACAGCGACGCCGCCCGGGCCCACGCCCGGGAACTTCTGGGCTGAGTCCACCACCGCGCCGGCTCCGGTCGATTATCGTGGCCGGGTGCACCGTTCATATGTAGCGACGCTCGGCGCCCATCGGGCCGCGTGAGCAAATTCATCTTCGTCACCGGAGGCGTCTCGAGTTCGCTCGGGAAGGGCCTCACGGCCTCGTCGCTCGGGCGACTCCTCAAATGTCGTGGCCTGCGGGTCACCATGTGCAAGCTTGACCCCTACATCAACGTCGACCCCGGCACCATGAACCCGGGGGAGCACGGCGAAGTCTTCGTGACCGAGGACGGCGGCGAAACCGACCTCGACCTCGGCCACTACGAACGCTTCATCGACGAGAACCTGAACAAGCGCTCCAACACCACCACGGGTTGGATCTACCGCTCGGTCATTGAGAAGGAGCGCCGGGGCGACTTTCTCGGGCGCACGGTGCAGGTCATCCCCCATGTGACCGACGAGATCAAGGAACGGGTCAAGCGCCTGGCCGACGACGACGTGGACATCGTCATCGTCGAGATCGGCGGCACGGTGGGCGACATCGAGATCGTGCCCTTCGTCGAAGCCATCCGCCAGTTCCGGCGCGACGTCGGCCGGGACAACGTCTGTTACATGCACCTGACGCTGGTGCCCTACCTGGTCACCGGGGAACAGAAGACCAAGCCGACCCAGCACTCGGTCACCGAACTGCGCAGTCGAGGCATTCAACCCGACGTCATCGTGTGCCGCAGCAACATGCCGATCTCCGAGGGACTCAAGCGCAAGATCTCGGCCCTGTGCGACGTCTCCATGGAGGCCGTGGTCTCGGCCGTCGACGCTCCCAGCATCTACGAGATCCCGCTCGTCCTGCACGAGCAGGGACTGGACACTTTCGTCTGCCGGACGCTGGGCATCGACGAGACGAACTACCCGATCGACCTCAGCCAGTGGGAGGGCCTGGTGCACCGGGTCGAGTCACTGTCGCGTCGGGTCCGCATCGGCATCGTCGGCAAGTACGTGAACATGCCCGACGCCTACATGTCGGTCGTCGAGGCCATCCGCTCGGGCGGGTTCCACCACGGGACCGACGTCGAGCTGGACTGGATCGACGCCGAGGTCGTGCCCGATCTGCTCGGTTCGGACCGCTTGCGGGGCCTGGACGCCATCATCATTCCCGGTGGCTTCGGCGTGCGCGGCATCGAGGGCATGGTGGCCGCGGCCAGTTACGCCCGGGACAACGGGATTCCCTGCCTGGGCCTGTGCCTCGGCTTGCAGGTCATGGTCATTGCAGTGGCCCGGGACTGGGCCGGACTGGACCGGGCCAACTCACGCGAGTTCGATCCCTCGTCGCCGCACCCGGTGATCGACCTCATGCCCGATCAGGCCGACGTGACCGACAAGGGCGGCACCATGCGGCTCGGGTCGTACCAGGCCACCCTGGTGCCGGGCACCAAGGTGGCGCAGGCCTATGGGACCCTCGGGGTGACCGAACGGCACCGCCACCGCTTCGAATTCAACAACCGCTACCGCTCCAAGCTGGAGGCGGTCGGGCTGATCTGTTCGGGTAGCTCGCCCGACGGGCAGCTGGTCGAGTTCGTGGAGTTGGCCGATCACCCGTTCTGGGTGGGCACCCAGGCCCATCCGGAATTCAAGAGCCGTCCCGACCGGGCCCACCCGCTCTTCCGGGAACTGATCGCCGCCGCACTCGATCGGGCCGAAGGGCGCGAACCGCACCTGCTCGACCTCGACTCCGTCACCTGACCCACGCCCGTGCCCGAGTTCCGGCAGGTCTCCGAGGTCGAAGTCTTCAAGGGCTGGATGTACTCGGTGGGCGAAGCTCATTTCGAGGACCCCTCCGGGGGTGAGTTCCAGCGGTTCGTCATCCGGCACCCCGGTGCCGTGGTCGTCGTCCCCGTGCACGACGATGGTCAGGTCACCCTGGTCCGTCAGTACCGGGGTGCGGTGGATCAGATGGTCCTCGAAGCCCCGGCCGGGACGTGCGACGTCTCGGGCGAGCCCCCCGAGGAAACGGCCCACCGCGAACTCATTGAGGAGGCGGGTTTACAGGCCGCATCCATGGAATTCCTCATGGGCACCTACAACACGCCGGGGGTGAGCGATCAATTGAGCAGGATTTTCCTGGCCACCGGGCTGACGCCGGTACCCAAGAATCCGGCCGGCGTCGAAGAGCACTACATGACCGTGGAGACCATCGCATTGGATTCTTTCGAAGACCTGGTGGCGGACGGAACCCTGGTCGATGAGACCACCGTGCTCGGCCTCTACCTGGCCCGGGCCCATCTGGCCAAGTAGTTCGGTCGTGACCGTGGTCCTGCCGCGCCCGGCCGAGGAATACCTGTCCTGGTTGGAAGTGGAGCGGGGCCGGTCGCCACGGACCCTGGAGTCCTACCGGCGCGACCTGGGGGCCTACCAGGCGTTCCTTTCAACCCAGATGCCGGCCGGCTCCCTGGAACGCAGCACAGCGGCCGATGCGGCGGCCTTCGTGTCGGCCCAGCGCCGCACGCACAGCGCCGCCTCGGTGGCCCGGTCGCTCTCCACCCTGCGCGGCTTTCACCGCTTCCTGGTCGAGGAGGGAGATGCGACGGTCGACCCCACGGTTGACCTGCCCGGCGTGGCCATCGCCGATCTGCTGCCCAAGGCCCTCAGCGAGGAAGAGGCCGGCCGCCTCCTCGGTGCCGTGGTGGGCACCGGCCCGGCCTTCCTGCGCGATCGGGCCCTGCTCGAGTTGCTCTACGGCACCGGCGCCCGGGTCAGCGAAGTGGTCGGGCTCAGCCTGGGCGATGTGGCCGAAGCGATGGAGTCCGACGACCTGCCGCTCATCCGACTCTTGGGCAAGGGAAGCAAGGAGCGGGTGGTCCCGCTCGGGCGCATGGCCCGGGAGGCGTTGGCGGCCTGGCTGTCGGGGCCGGGGCGGCCTCATTTCGTACCGCCGGCCTGGAAGCGGCGCAGCGACGCCGATGCCGTCTTCTTGAATGTCCGCGGCGGGAGGTTGTCGCGAGTCGGGGCCTTCGGTGTGGTCAAGAAGTACGCCAACCGGGTGGAATTGGGGGACAAGGTCAGTCCGCACGTGCTGCGCCATTCGTGTGCCACCCACATGCTGGCCCACGGAGCGGACATACGGGTTGTCCAGGAACTCTTGGGCCACGCGTCGATCGCCACCACCCAGCGCTACACCAAGGTCTCGCCCGAGCACCTGCGCCGGGCCTACGAAGGGGCCCACCCCCGGGCGGGCACGCCACGCGGGAAGGAACACGTAGCATGACGCCATGTCGAACGAGGCCTCCACGGCCGAATCATCCGCTGTTGACTATGCCGCCCTCCTGAAGGGCGAGCAGGACGTCTTGCAGGCCCAGCTCACGGAACTGGGGTTTGGGGACGCCGGCGACACCGGGTTGAGCTACGACGCCAACTTCGCCGATTCCAGCCAGGTCACGGCGGAGAGGGGAGAGGCCGAGCGCCTGGCCTCGGAGCTGCGGGAAGCGCTCGACGAGGTGGGAGCCGCCCTCGAGCGCCTCGCCCTTGGTACGTACGGCATCTGCGAAGTGTGCGGCAAGCCCATCGGGGCCGCCCGCCTGGAAGCCATGCCGGCGGCTCGCCTCTGCATCGTCGACGCCGCCAAGCAGTAGGTGTCCTACCCGGGAGGGTCGACATCCGGCCGGCGCCCGATGGACCAGCGCACGAAACGCACGTTGTGGATCGTGGCCGGCGCCGTGGTGCTGGTGGCGCTGGTGCGTTCGCACCACATCACCACCGACAGCATCATCCTCTTCTGCGTGGTGGTGCCGTCCATCATCCTGCACGAGGTGGCTCACGGCTGGGTGGCCAACGCCTTCGGTGACGACACGGCCAAGCGGGCCCACCGGCTCACCCTCAATCCGGTGGTGCACGTCGACCCGGTCGGCACGCTCATCGTGCCGGCGCTGCTCTCGCTCAGCGGGCTCGGTCTCTTCGGCTGGGCCAAGCCGGTCCCGGTGAACACCGGGCGCCTGCGCAGCCCCCGCAATCAGGGTGTCCTGGTGTCCCTGGCGGGACCGGCCACCAACGCGTTGCTGGCCGTGGCCAGCGCCGCCCTCTTCATCACGGTGTTCCGTACCTCGTTCAACAGCGCGGTCGACTCGTTCGGGACGCCGTCCCTCCTGGCCCGGGTCATCGTCTACCTGAGCCTGGCCAACATCGGGCTCATGGCGTTCAACCTGATCCCCATCCCGCCTCTCGATGGCTCGGTGCTCTTCGAGAGGCTCCTGCCGTCACGTTACTGGCCGACGTATCTACGCATCCGGCCCTACACCATGTTCATCATCATGGGCGTGGTGCTGCTGAACTTCTATCTCAGCCCGAACGGGCCGCTGACCTGGGCCCTCAACCACCTCTACAGCTGGTGGCAGAACGTGCTGGGCGCTCAGTAGGCCGCCGGGAGCAACCCGATGGCGTCGGCCGCTCTGGTGTAGGTCACCGAAGCCGTGGCGTGCGCCTTGGCTGCGCCGTCGGCCAGCACGGCCTGAATGTGCCCGGGATCGCCTTCGAGGGCCTGCCGGCGCTCGCGCACCGGCCGCAGCAGTTCGCTCAGGGCTTCGGCCACGTCGTTCTTGAGGTCGCCGTAGCGGCTGTAGCCCGTGGCCACCTCCTCGGGTGTCCGCTGTGTCGCCGCGGCCAACAGGTCGAGCAGGTTGGCCAGGCCCGGCTTGGCCTGCCGGTCGTAACGGACCTCGCCGTCGGTGTCGGTCACCGCCTTGCGGATCTTGCGGGAGATCTCTTCGGGCGGATCGAGCAGGCCCACGGTGCCCAGCGGGGACTGGGCCGACTTGGACATCTTGCGGTCGGGGTGTTGCAGGTCCATGACCCGGGCCGCCGCGCCGGGAATGGCCGCCTCGGGCACCGTGAAGAGATCGCTGTAGCGATTGTTGAAGCGCACGGCCAGCTCGCGGGCCAGTTCGAGGTGCTGGCGCTGGTCGTCGCCCACCGGCACGTAGTCGGCGTTGTAGAGCAGGATGTCGGCCGCCATGAGCACGGGATAGGTGAAGAGGCTGGCCCGCACCGTCTCCTGGCCCGCGCCCTTGTCCTTGAACTGCGTCATCCGGCGCAGCTCGCCCACGGTGGCGGTGCACTCGAGCAGCCAGGACAGGCGTGGATGCTCGGGTACCTGGCTCTGGACGAAGACGGTGCAACGGGCCGGGTCGAGCCCGACGGCCAGGAGATTCATGGTGGCATCGAGCGAGTTGCGCCGCAGCACCTCGGGGTCGATCTCATTGGTCAGGGCGTGCAGATCGACCACGCAGTAGTAGGCCTCATGGTCGTCTTGGAACGTCACCCAGTGCTTGAGGGCTCCCAGGTAATTCCCGAGTGTGAAGTCGCCCGACGGGGCGATGCCTGAGAGGACCGTGCTCATGGTGCGCCATGGTAGGTCGGCCCGGCCGGTGCTCTGGGCAGGCCCGATGCGCCGTGCGCGGGGTGGTCGGGGAGGTTCGGTATCGTCGGTGCGTGACCTACGCCGTCTCCACGCCGGTGTTCGAGGGCCCCATCGACCTCCTGCTCCACCTGGTGTCGTCACACGAGGTCGACATCCTCGACATCCCACTACTGCCCCTGGTCGACGCCTTTGTCCACGTCCTCTCCGAGCAGCGCGACCGCATCGACTTCAACCAACTCTCGGAGTTCTTGTTGGTGGCGGCCATCCTCATTGAGCTCAAGTCCCAGAAGTTGCTGCCCGGCCGTGAGGTCACCGACGATGGTGACGATCTGATCGGCTGGGAGGAGCGGGACCTGCTACTGGCCCGGTTGCTCGAGTGCCGGGCCTACGCCGCCGCGGCGGACGTCTTCGTGGGTATGGCCGAGCAGGCCTCGCGGTCGATCCCCCGTGAGGTCGGGCTCGATGATGGCTTTGCGGTGCACGCCCCCGATCTTTTGGCCGGCATCACGCCCGACGACCTGGCCCAGGCCTTCCTGCGGGGGGTGGCCGAGCGCCCGGTGCCCCGGGTCGACCTGTCCCACGTCACGGTGGACACGGTGTCGGTGGCCGAAGCGGTCTCCGACCTGATGGGGGTCCCCCGGGCCATGCGGGCCACCTCGTTCCGCCTGTTGGTGGAAGGGTGCACCACCCGGATGGAGATCATCGTCCAGTTCCTGGCCCTGTTGGAGTTGTGCAAGTTGGGACACCTGAACCTGGGCCAGGGAGCCACCTTCGGTGATCTGCAGATTGACTGGCTCGAGAGCGACGCCGTCATGATGAACAACTCCAGCGGCCGGGGTCTGGCCGAGATGGCCGGCCTGGAAGTCGACGACTACGAGGGATGAACGCAATGGAGAGTGACGAACTGGGCCGGGCCATCGAGGCCGTCCTGCTGGTGGCCGTGGAACCGGTACAGCCCGGGCTGCTGGCCGAGTTGTTGGAAGAGCCGGTGGAGCGGATCGAGGAGACACTGCAGTCCCTGGCTCGGGGGTATGAAGCCCAGGGCCGCGGCTTCGTGCTGGCCCGCATCGCCGGTGGTGCCCGCCTGCAGACCCATCCCGATCTGGCGCCCTACGTGGAACGCTTCGCCAACCGGGACGTGTCGCACCGCCTGTCCACGGCGGCCTTGGAGACGCTGGCCATCGTGGCCTACCGCCAGCCCGTGTCACGGGCCCAGATCTCGTCCCTGCGCGGCGTGAACGTGGACGGGGTGTCCCGGCTGCTGGAGCAGCGGGGCTACATCGAGATTGTCGGCCGGGCCGACGGTCCGGGACAACCGGCGCTCTTCGGCACCACGGACCTCTTCCTGGAACGCCTGGGACTCGACTCGTTGGAGCAGCTGCCTCCGGTGGAGGACTTCCTGCCCGGCCCCGAGTTGGCGGTCCAGTTCGAGCAGGAGATGCAGGCCGCGCTCGGAGTCGACGTCGAAGTGGGTTCCGACGACGTCTGAGCAGGCGCTGCCCGACGGTGAACGGCTGCAGAAGGTGTTGGCCCGGGCCGGGATCGGATCCCGGCGGGCCTGCGAGGACCTGATCGCCGACGGCCGGGTCACGGTCGACGGTGTGGTGGCGGTGCTGGGCCGCCGCATCGATGTGACGACGGCCCGGGTCGAAGTGGACGGCATCCTGCTCTCGGTGGCGCCCGACCTCGTCTACTACCTGTTGAACAAGCCCGAAGGGGTCATCACCACGTCGTCGGACCCCCAGGGCCGGCGCACCGTGCTCGACCTGGTGCCGGCCGAGCCCCGCGTCTTCTCGGTGGGGCGGCTCGACCAGGGCACCGAAGGCCTGATCATCCTGACCAACGACGGGGCCCTGGCCCAGCTGCTGGCCCATCCCTCCCACGGCGTGGACAAGGAATACGTGGCCGAGGTGGAGGGCGGCACGCCCGGACCGGGTGAACTGCGCCGGCTGCGCCAGGGCGTGGAGCTCGAAGACGGGATGACCGCGCCGGCCGGGGTGGGCGTGCTGGCTCCGGGGGTCCTGCGCCTCGTCATTCACGAGGGGAAGAACCGGCAGGTCCGGCGCATGTGCGATGCCGTGGGCCACCCGGTGCGGCGGTTGGTGCGCACCCGGATCGGGCCGTTGCGCGACACCAGCCTGGCACCGGGGCGCTGGCGGGCCCTCAGCGCCGAAGAGGTGCGCTCGCTGGCCGGGGCGGCGGGTCGATCGGGGTCTGAACCTCGGCAGTAGAGTGATCCGCCATGCCTGAAGCACCGGTCGTCCGAGGTCTGCGCGGTGCCACCACGGTCGAGGCCGACACCGTCGAGCAGGTCACGCAGCGCTCCCAGGAGCTGATGCGCCGCCTCATGGAACGCAACGACCTGGCCGAGGACGACATCGTCAGCGCGCTCTTCACCGCCACGGCCGACGTGACCAGCATCTTCCCGGCCACGGCCGTGCGCGAGATTGGCTTCGGTGCCGTACCCCTGCTCTGTGCGGCCGAGATCGCCGTCCCCGGGGCCATGCCCCTGTGTATCCGGGTGTTGCTGCACGTCTACACCACCCGATCCCGGGATGAGATCCATCACGTCTATCTCCACGGCGCCCAAGGGCTCCGCGATGACCTCCCAGACTGAGCCGGAGGCTCGGCCCCGGGCACTCGTCATCGGCACCGGCCTGATCGGCGGCTCCATCGCGCTCGGGCTGCGGGCCCACGGGTGGCATGTGTCGGGCCAGGATGCCGATCCCGCACGGACCGCCGAAGCCCTGGCGTCGGGCGTGGTCGACGCCGTGGGCGACGACCTCTCGGCCCAGATCGTCTTCGTGGCCACACCGGCCGCCGCCGTGGCGGCCGAGGTCGGTCGGGTGCTGTCGACGCCGGGCCGCCGCGACGATGTGGTGGTCACCGACGTGAGCGGGGTCAAGACGGCCATCGTGGAGGCGGCCGACCATCCCCGCTTCATCGGCGGGCACCCCATGGCCGGTTCGGAGCAGATCGGCCTGCACGGGGCCGATCCCGATCTCTTCGAAGGAGCGGTCTGGGTGCTCACACCGACGGCCGAGACCGATCTGACCGCCTTCACCCAACTCCAGCATGTGGTGGGGGAGCTGGGGGCCGATGTGCTGGTCCTCTCGGCTTCGGACCATGACCGCCTGGTGGCCGTGGTCTCCCACGTGCCCCACCTGGTGGCCGCCACCCTCATGAACGCCGCCACCAGCGGCGCCGAGCAGGACGGCTCCCTGTTGCGCCTGGCCGCCGGAGGCTTCCGGGACATGACCCGGGTGGCCGCCGGCCATCCGGGCATCTGGCCCGACATCTGCACCGAGAACGCCGGCCCCATCGTGGCCGCCCTGACCGCCCTCATTGAACAGCTGGGCCTGATGCGGGACCGGGTGGCCGGCAATGACCGCGACGCCATCCTGGGCGAACTGCAACGGGCCAGTGCCGGCCGTCGGAACCTGCCGGCTCGCATCGTCCGCCCCGGCAACCTGTCCGAACTGCGCATCCCCGTCCCGGACCGCCATGGCGTCCTGGCCGAGATCACGTCGTTGGCCGCCGACGCCGGTATCGGCATTTACGACATCGAGATCGCCCACTCGGCCGAAGGGCCCCGCGGCGTCCTGATCCTGGTCGTCGATTCGGCCGAGGCCGGCCGCCTGGGTCAGTCGGTGGAAGCGGTGGGGTACCGCTGCCGCATTGAGGCGCTGTCGTGAGCGCGCCCCGCATCCTGGTGGTGCACGGCGGTGTGCCCTGCCGGGGCAGCGTGCGCACGCCGGGGGAGAAGTCGATCTCCCATCGATCCGTGCTCTTTGCCGCCCTGGCCGAGGGGGCGTCGTCCATCGTTGGCCTGTCCGATGGGGCCGATGTGGCGGCCACCCTGGCCGCTGTCGAAGCCATGGGAGCCGACGTGGTCCACCAGGACGACGGGTCGGTGAGCATCGTGGGCGGCCGCAGCCGCCTCCACCAGGCTGGCCATCCCATCGACTGCGGCAACTCGGGCACGTCCATGCGCCTGCTGGCCGGTCTGGTGGCCGGCTTCGACTGGGAGACGACATTGGTGGGCGACGAGTCGCTGTCGCGCCGGCCCATGGACCGGGTGGCCGAACCGCTCGAGCGCATGGGGGCGACGGTGGCCGGCACCGGGGTACGGCACCTGCCCCCGCTCCGCGTCAGCGGGGGCGACCTGGTCGGCATCGACTGGACCAGCAAGGTGGCCAGCGCCCAGGTGAAGTCGGCCATCTTGTTGGCCGGACTCTCGGCCTCGGGACCGACAGTCGTGCGGGAGGCGGTGACCACCCGGGCCCACACCGAGGAGATGTTGGTCGAGGCCGGTGTGGATCTGACCGTGGAGCCGTGGGGCGACGGTCGCATCGTGACCCTGCAGCCGTCGGAGCTCGGCCCGATCGACCGGGTGGTGCCGGGTGATCCGTCGGCCTCGGCCTTCTTCGTGGTGGCCGGGTGCGTGGTGGCCGGCAGCGACGTGGTGGTCGAAGGGGTCTACGACGGACCGGCCCGCCTCGGCTTCGTCTCCGTGCTCCAGCGCATGGGGGCCCAGGTCACGGTGACGCCGACCGGCCCCGGCGTGGCCGATATACGGGCCACCTTCAGCCAACTCCGGGCCACCGAGGTGGCGGCGGCTGATATTCCGTCGCTCGATGAGATACCCGCTTTGGCGGTGGCCGCCGCGGTGGCCGAAGGGACCACCGTCTTCTTCGATGTGGGGGAACTGCGGATCAAGGAGGTGGACCGGCTGGCCGCCGTCATGGAGATGGTGACGGCCTTCGGGGCGGCCGCCTCGGTGCAGGGCGACACCTTGTCCATCACCGGGGTCGGAGCGCTGCACGGGGCCCGTTTCGACAGCCAGGGCGACCACCGCATGGCCATGGCGGCCGCTGTGGCGGCGCTGGCCGCCGGACCCGGACAGCGCAGCCTGCTCACCGGATTTGCCGCCACCGAGACCAGCTACCCCGGATTCACCACCGACCTGCAACGGCTCACGGGAGTCGACCTCCCCCTCACCCCGCGCGCCCTCGTGCTGGCCATCGACGGTCCGGCCGGGGCCGGCAAGTCCACCCTCTCCAGGGCGTTGGCCCGCCACCTCGGCCTGGAGCGCCTCGATACGGGAGCCATGTACCGCGCCGTCGCCGCCCTGGCTCTGGCCCAGGGGATCGAACCCGACGACCATGATGCGGTGGCCGCTCTGGCCGCCGACGCCGTCATCAGCGTCGGGGACGCGGTGGTGATCAACGATGTGGACGTGACCCACGTCATCCGCTCACCCGAAGTGGGTCAGGCCGTCTCCCTGGTAGCCGCCAATCCGGACGTGCGCTCGACGTTGGTGGCCCGCCAACGGGCCTGGGCCGAGGCCCACGGCGGGGGAGTGGTCGAAGGGCGCGACATCGGCAGCGTCGTCTTCCCGCAGGCTGCGGTGAAGGTCTATCTCGATGCGTCGCCCGAGGAACGGGCCCGCCGTCGCCGTGACGAGAGTGCCGCCGGCGTGGCCCGCCGGGACCGTATCGATTCCACCCGGGCCGCCTCGCCGCTCCGGGTGGCCGAGGATGCCCATCACCTCGATACGACCGGGCGTAGCGTGCAACAGGTCGTCGAGGAGGTTCTGTCGTGGTTGTGAACACACCGGCTCCGGGCCGGCATCAGGAATTCGCCATTGAGCCCACACGCCAGGTCGGCTACCGGATCATGCGCGCCATCTTCACGGGGTGGATGCGGGTCTGGTTCCGTCCCAAGGTGGTGGGCAAGCAGTACGTGCCGGCCAGCGGGCCGGTCATCCTGGCCCCGGTGCACCGCTCCTTCGCCGACTTCGGTTTCGCCGCCTTCTGCACGGATCGCAAGCTCTTCTTCATGACCAAGGATTCGATGTGGAAGCACAAGTGGCTGGGCAAGCTGTTGCTCTACGTGGGGGCGTTCCCCGTGCATCGAGAATCAGCTGACCGCGAGGCATTGCAGCGGGCCGAAGAAGTATTGAACCGGGGGGAGTGCCTCGTGCTCTTCCCTGAGGGAACCCGCCGTGAGGGTGGCACCATTGAGGATCTGATGGAAGGGGCCGCGTTTCTCTCGGCCCGCACCGGTGCCCCCATCGTGCCAATCGGCATCGGCGCCTCGGATCTGGCCATGCCCAAGGGCCAGACCATTCCCAAGCCCTTGAAGGTGCAGGTCGTCATCGGGCCGGCGCTCCCACCGCCGGCCCGCACCGGCGGCGGTCGCGTGTCGCGCTCGTCGGTCCATGCGGCCACCGAGGATCTGGTCGTCAAATTGCAGTCGGTCTACGACGAAGCGAAGGCGAAGACCGGAAGGTACTGAGCTATCTATACGACCATTAGGTAGTATGAACAGTATGGCAAAAGAGAAGGCCACCATCACCCTGGACCGCGACAAGGCAGCCCTGGCGAGAACCTTGAGCGGCATCGGCTCGACGTCTGAAGTGGTGGATCTGGCCCTGGACTATCTCATCCGAACTGAACGGCTCCGGGCTGACATCACGGCGTACCAGGAGACTCCACCAACCCGGAGCGAGCTTGATCTCGCCGTGGTGGCAGCGACAAGTGCGTTGGACGACGAGACAGACTGGGTTGCCCTCTACGCCGATACATCGACATGACACCGACGCCGGGGCGAGGTGAAGTCTGGCTGGCTGAACTCGACAAGATCCGACCCGTGATCGTGATGACGCGAGATCCGATGGGCCGATTCCTCAACGCCGTCATCGTCGCTCCAGTGACCTCCACGGTCAGGGGGGTGTCGACGGAGGTACCGGTCGGGGCTGAGGATTCCATCAGGTTGCCTTCGGTGGCCAATCTCGACAATGTGCAACTTGTGGCGGTCAACCGATTTCGGAACCGGATAGGACGCGCCAGGCCCGCCACAATGCAGGCCATGTGTCGCGCGCTGTCTCTCGCCGTGGATTGTGGCCCCTCGTAGCGAATCGGCCCCACTTTGGCCTAATGGGCCGTGTCGCCCCGCTCGCGCCACCAGGTGCCGAGCACCACCCGGCTGTAGCGGAACCCGAAGAGGTAGTTCTTGCCTTTCTTGGTGGTCCCCGAGGAGCGGGGATGCCACACCGTCGGGCGTTCGGACACGCGCCAGCCCCGCTTCAGGCACACCATGAGCAACTCCGCCGTCTGGTACTGCGACTGGATGAGCCGGTGGATCACGTCCTCCAGCATTGATACCCGCAGGGCTCGATACCCGTTGGAGCTGTCAGTCAGCTTGGTGCCCCCGACCACGCTGATGATGGCCGAGAAGAAACGCACGCCGGCCTTGCGGAAGCGGTCCGTCGTGGTGTCCTGTCCCAGCCGGCGCGAGGCCACCACGAAGTCGCTCTCGTCATCGACCAGCGGTTGGAGCATGACGGGGATCTCGGCCGGATCGTTCTGGCCGTCGGCGTCGAGCGTGACGACGTACTGGGCGCCGAACTCCACGCACAGCGCGTAGCCCACCCGCAGCGCGTAGCCGTGGCCCAGGTTCTGAGAGAGCACGAAGGTGATGGCGCCGGCTCTGAGTGCCACCTGGTCCGTGTGGTCGCCGCCACCATCGACGACGACCAGCGTGGTCAATGGCAGGCCGCAGGCCTCGGCGGGCATGGCCGCCAGTACGGCGCCGATGTTGTCCTCCTCCTCGAAGGCGCAGATCAAGCCGACGGCGGGCGTGAGCTTCAGGTCGGGATAGCGCGCGTCGAAGTCACGCCGGGACTGGGCGATGACCCGGCGGGCCATCTCCGGCGCCGTGTGGATGCTGGCGCTGGGTGCGGTGGTGCTGGTGCCGTGGCTCAAGAGCCGTGTAGGGACCCGAAGACCTCGCGCACCATCGGTTCGAAGTGCGACAGCGGCTTGGTGGGGTAGGCCGGATCGAAGCTGATCTGGTCCCACTCGTCGGCGAACTGCTCGGCCAGGCCGTACCAGGAGGCACCTATGTGCGTATCGCGCGCATTGGGGTCCTGCCCCAGGTACTCGTAGTAGTGCCGGCCCTGGAAGTCTTGATGCGTCAGGATCATGTGGAAGGTCTCGTCACTGACGTAGGGGCGCAGTATCTCGGCCGCGATGCGCGGGTGGTTCATGACCGACACCGCCTTGCCGATGTCGTGGCACAGCGAGGCCACCACCACTTCGGTCGACGCCCCGGCCTCTTCGGCCCGGGTGGCGGTCTGCAGGGAGTGCACCAGCTGATCGACGGCGAAGCCGTCGGTGATGTCTTCGAGCGAGGCCAGCATGCCGAGCACGCGATCGGCCACTCGGGGCTGGTGCTCCATGGTCTGGACCACAATGGCCTGCCACTCCGCCGCGGTCGACTCATCCATCCGGGTAAAGGTCACGGAGCCATCATCGCGCCGGCAGGTCCTACGAGGCCAACATGTCCAGGACGTCGGCGGCGGAGATGGCCCGGTCCTCGGCCGCCGGGTCGGTGCGCCCGGTTCCGGGCCGGCCGGCCAGGAAGCTCATGGTGCCCCCGACGGCCCGCAGCAGCTCCCGCAATTCGGGCGGTGGAGGGAAGTATTCGTCCTCGGTCGTCTCGGTCACCTCGGTCACCCCCAGGCGGGGGTTGAGGATGGCGATCACGGCCTCGACCAGCGCTTCGGGGGCCGAGGCACCGGCGGTGACGCCCACCGTGCCCACCAGATCGTCGGGCAGCTCGGATGCCTCATTGATACGCAGCACCCGGGGACACCCCGACGCCAGGGCCACCGTTTCGAGGGCCACCGTGTTGGAGGAGTTGGCCGAACCGATCACGACCACGGCGTCGGCCTCGCTGGCGATGGCCTTCAGGGCGGCCTGGCGGTTGGTGGTGGCGAAGCAGAGGTCGCTGCGGTTGGGCATCCACAGGTCAGGGAACCGGGCCCGGGCCGATTCCATGAGGCCGCGCCACTCGTCGTGGCTCAGCGTGGTCTGGGCCAGCAGGGCCACCGGGGCATCGGCGCCCCCCAGGTCGCCCAGACGGTCCAGGTCCTCTTCGTGCTCGACCAGGCGCACCGACTCGGGCGCCACGGCCATGGTGCCCACCGCCTCCTCGTGCCCGGCGTGGCCGACGTACAGGACGGTGTAGCCCTTGCGGCTGCGCACCTTGAGCTCGTGGTGCACCTTGGTGACGAGTGGACAGACGGCATCGACCACGACGCCGCCCTGGGCCCGAGCCGCCTCCACCACTTCGGGGGCCGAGCCGTGGGCGCTCAACATGAGCGGTGAGCCGACCGGCACCTCGGAGACGTCATCGACGAAGATGACACCCTGGTCGCGGAAGCGGTCCACCACGTGACGGTTGTGCACGATCTCGTGGTAGCAGTAGACGGGCGGTTCGAAGACCCGCACCATCCAGGCCAGCGCCTTGATCGCCTTCTCGACGCCGGCGCAGAAGCCCCGCGGCTCGGCCAGAAGGACTCGCTCGACGTCGGACACGCCTCCGAGGCTACCGGGATGCGCCCCCGAGGCTGGCGGGATGCGCCCCCGAGGCTGGCGGGATGGTGGCAGGCTTCTCCCTATGCCTCCGTTCTCCCTCACCGAGCAATCAGCCGACTGGGTCGCTTCGGCGCCCATCCAGGTCATCGACACCGTGGACCTGGCCGCTCCGCCCGACCGGGTCTTCGAGGTCCTGGCCGACACCGGCGGCTGGGCCGCCTGGTACAAGGGCATGCGCAAGGTGCGCATCGACGGGGCCGCCAGCGGCGTGGGTGCCCTGCGCACGGTATGGGTGGGTGCAACCAGCGTGCAGGAGCGCTTCGTGGTCTGGGAGCCCGGCCAACGCATGACCTTCGTCATCACCGCCATGAACGTGCCTGGTCTGCGCTCCATGGTGGAGGATTGGGTGCTCACCCCCGGCGCCACCGCAGGCACCACCCGCCTCACCACCACGATCGGCGTCGAAGCCAAGGCCCCGCTCCGGTCCGTCCCCAAGCTGGTGCAGAAGTTGATGGCCTCGGCCACCAAGGGCTCGGCCGGGTTGGCCTCGCAGTTCACCTGAACCAACCCTGATCCGTAAGACGCCAAAAGGGCACTAACCTGGGCAAATGTCCGCTCCCACGGTGACTTCGGTCACCGAGGCGTCGCCGGCAGCCCGCGCCGGCTTGGCCGTGGGTGACGAGCTCCTTTCCTTGAACGGGCAAGAGCCGCGCGACGTCATCGATTTCCAGCAACTGGCCGACGCCGATGACCTCAGCGTCCTGGTCAAGCGCGCCGGTGCGGCGCTACCCCGGCTGGTGCGCATCGACAAGAGCCCGGGGGAGGCCTTCGGGGTCGAGGTCTCCTCGGCCGTCTTCGACCGCATCCGCACCTGTGACAACCATTGCGCCTTCTGTTTCATCTACCAGCTGCCCAAGGGCATGCGGAAGTCCCTCTACCTCAAGGACGACGACTACCGGCTCTCGTTCCTGTATGGGAACTTCACCACCCTCACCCGTTTCACCGAGCTCGATGCGGAGCGCATCATCACCGAGCGCCTCGGCCCTCTCTTCGTCTCGATTCACAGCACCAACCCCGAACTGCGGGCCCACATGCTGCGCAACCCCAAGGGGGCGACCAGCCTGCGCTGGCTCAGCGTCCTGCTTGATGCCGGTATTGAAGTCCACGGCCAGATCGTCGTCTGCCCCGGCGTCAATGACGGGGCCGAGCTGGAGGACACCTTGGCCGGCGTGCTGGACCAGTACCCCCGCCTGGCCACCATCGGCGCCGTCCCCCTGGGCATCAGCCAATTCTCCAATGAGGCCGAGATGCGCGCCCACACGACGGAGGAGGCGGCGTTCGTCGTCGACACCGTGGCCGAATGGCAGAAGATCTACCGCAAGACATTGGGCCGTCGGCTCGTCTACGCCGCCGACGAGTACTACCTGCTGGCCGGTCGCGACTTCCCCTCCGCCCGCCACTACGACGAATTCCCCCAGCACGAGAACGGCATCGGCATGGCCCGCGCCTTCGTGGACTCCTTCACCACCCCGTCGGCTTCGGGGCCCGGGGGAGTGCGCCACGGCTTCTTCGCCTCGGTCGACGCCGCTCCGGCCGAGGGCTACCGGGCCGTGCGCCTGCCGCAGAGTGACGTGGGTCAGGCCGACGACGGGCCGCGCGGATCGGGCCCCGACATGCGGCCGGTCACCGTGCTCACCAGTACCTACGGCGCCCGCATTCTCGGACCGCTGGTGGCCGCCCACCCCCGACATGACATCACCGTGCGCGAGATTCCCAACGATTTCTTCGGCGGCAACATCGGCGTGGCCGGGTTGCTGACCGGCGAAGATCTCTCTCGGGCCTTGGCCGATGCCCCCGGCGGCACCCGGTATCTCCTGCCCGATGCCTGCCTCAATGAGGGCCGGTTCCTCGATGGTTTGACCCTGGCCGATCTCCCCCGGCCCGTTGAAGTAGTTCCCACTGACGGTGCTTCGTTGCGCAACGCGCTCGACGGCACCTCCTTCCGATCGGCGTGTGCAGCATGACTGACCTGTCCCTTGGCCCAGATGAATTCGATGGCGAACTTGACGGCGACTACGAAGAGGATCTCGTTGACGAGCTCTCCGACGATGACGCCATCTACATCGAGGTCGACGACATGGATGACGACGAGGACAGCGTCGACGATGTCGCGGCCGAATCGGACTCCGATGTCGCCGACGAGTTCGATGTCGAAGATGACGACAGTGATGACGACAGCGCTGACGAGCCCGAGGTGGTGGCCCGACCGACGCCCCGGCTGCCCATGGTCGTGGTGGCCGGGCGACCCAACGTCGGCAAGTCGTCCTTGGTCAACCGCATCGTGGGCGAACGGGCCGCCGTGGTGGAAGAAGAGCCCGGGGTCACGCGGGACCGCAAGGTGCTCACGGCCGAGTGGATCGGCACTCCGTTCGACATCATGGACACCGGCGGATGGCTTGCTGGCGGCAGTGCGCTCGATGCCAAGGTCAGCCAACAAGCCGAGACCGCCCTGTCCGAAGCCGATGTGATCCTGCTGGTGGTCGATGTCACCGTCGGCGTGACCGACGAGGACCTGGCCGCCGCCAAAATCATCCGGCGCGCTGGCCCGCCCGTCCGCCTGGTCGTCAACAAGGTCGATGACACCAACCGTGAGGCGGCCGCCTGGGAATTCGTCGCCTTGGGTGTCGGCGATCCCTTCCCGGTCAGCGCCCTGCACGGCCGCGGCACCGGCGACATGCTCGACGAGATCGTCAAACTGCTGCCCGAACCGCTGCCCTCCGACCAGCAGGAGCGCGATGCCGCCTCGCGGGCCCGTACCGGTCCCGGCGGCACGCCCCGGGTGGCCATCATCGGTCGCCCCAATGTGGGCAAGTCGACCCTGTTCAACAAGCTGATCGGTTCTGAGCGCTCGGTCGTCCACGACATGCCCGGTACCACCATTGACGCCATCGACACGGTGGTCGAGACCAAGGACGGACCGGTCTGCTTCATCGATACGGCCGGTCTGCGCCGCCCCTCGCGCACCGAACGTGGCACCGAACACCACGCCGTATTGCGGGCGCTCCGCGCGCTCGAACGGGCCGATATCGCCATGCTGGTCATTGACGCCACCATCGGCGCCTCACACCAGGATCAGCGCCTGGCCGAGCGCATTGGCGTATCGGGTTGCCCGGCCATTGTCGTGCTCAACAAGTGGGATCTCATCAACGTCGACGACCGAGACGACGTTCTGGCCGGGGTGGGGGATCGACTGGCCTTCCTGGGCTCGGCCCCGGTGCTCAAGATGTCGGCCAAGTCGGGTAAGGGCGTGCACCGCATCCTGCCGGCCCTGCGCGATTCAGTGGAGGCTTACCACCAGCGCGTGCCGACCGGATCGCTGAACCGGGCCTTGGCCGAACTGCAACTGCGCCAGTCCGCCCCGCGGGCCCGCATCCGCTACATCGTCCAGGGGGCCATCGATCCTCCGACCTTCACCCTCTTCACCAACGGACGTCTGCCCCAGACCTACATCCGCTACATCGAGCGGGGATTGCGCGAGAAGTTCGAGTTCGGCGCCACTCCGATGAAGCTGCGGGTTCGTATCGGCGGGAAATGACGGCCCGGGGTCTCCTGATGGGCGGCGGCAGCTGATGGGCGGCGCTGCCTAGTGGCCTGGTGCGAGGAGTGCGACACCCTCGTTGAGGACGAAGACCTCGGCGACGAGGGGGAGTGCCCCGAATGCGGGACGATTCTGGCCGAACAGGCGCGGCCGCCCATCCCCTGGTACTTCAAGGCCATGTTGGTCGCCTCGGTCATCTACCTCGGCTACCGCGGCTACCAGGGCATCTCCTGGGTCGTTGGGCACGTGTAGCGTCGCTCGCCATGCCGATCTATGAGCTTGAAGGCGTGGCACCTCAGATCCATCCCGACGCCTATGTGCACCCTGATGCCGTCCTGATCGGCAATGTCGTCATCGGCGCCGAATCGACGGTGTGGCCCACGGCCGTGCTGCGGGGCGATTACGGCCTCATCACCATCGGAGCCCGTACTTCGGTCCAGGACGGCACCGTCATTCATGCCGGACCCGGTTTCCCGACCGTGGTGGGCGACGGCTGCGTGATCGGCCACCTGGCCCACCTCGAGGGCTGCATCCTGCACGACGACTCTCTGGTGGGCTCCTGTTCGGTGGTGCTGCACCACGCGGTGATCAGCACCGGGGCGACCGTGGGGGCCAATGCGGTGGTCCCTAATAAATTCACGGTCCCACCTGGAGCTTTAGCCATAGGCGTGCCGGTGCAGATCCGGGAGGGCAAGTCCGACGTAGGCATGATCAAGCTCTCGGCGGCCGAATACGTGGCCAACGGCAAGCGTTTCCGGAGCGCCTTGCGCCGTATCGACTGAGCCCGGCCGCAACCTCCCCCGGTTGCCGCGTCACAAGGACTACTCTCAGGCAGTTGTAATTGGCAGTGGACGAGTGCTGGGAAAGCGGTCTCCACTGGATGGCTGAGCAGCACAAATGCCGCATCGGATTCCCCCGGGGCGGTCCCTCAAGAACAAGGAGAAACATGCGGATACGAGCTAGGTTGCGCCTAGCTGGGATCGTGGGAGTCGGAGCACTCTCAGCGATTTCAGTTATGGGCACCGCCCTGATCGCAGGGACCGGATCGGGAGCCGGAGCGGCATCCGCTCCGGCCGCACCTGTCACGGCTGTGACATTGATCAGCAATGACAGCGGCACGTTCGCTGCCACCAGCATCGAGCAGAACACCTTGGCCAACGAGAACCTGGACGGTCCCAACACCGGCGTTGCCGCTGGGTGGTCCTTCTCGCTGGCCGACAATTGGAAGGCAGGCGACGAGCTCGAGATCACGCTGGCCCCTTCGTCTGGTGCCGATTGCCGGACACCTCAACCTGAAGGTGTGAACCAGTCCCACGACGACCCGTCCAACTACGTCGGTTTCGCTGACTTCAACCCAGCAGACGACGGTGCCGGGAACCGGAACTCAGTGGTCGGACCTGCCGTCTACGACCTCACCGATGGCCAGACGCCTCCGGTCATCGAGGAATCGGAGACCGGCGCGATCAACTGTGACAACGGTCCTGGTGCGACCGACACTGACAGCCCTCTGGCCCATGGCAGCGTGCCGTTCACCACGTACAGCACGTTGGTCCTCACGTTCGGCAACAACGGAGCCAACAACGGATCCCACATCACGATCAACGTGGGACTCGGGCTCAGCGTCGCCATTGAGGATCTGCTGTCCGGCTCGCCGGCGGCTCCCGTTCTGTTGAACGCCGGCTTCGGTGCCTCAACGGGTGCCGTCACCGCCTCGGGCAGCTACATCCCCGATGGCTTCACGCCGTCGGCCGCCGCTCCTCTGCCCCCCGCCGTGACCGTCGCTTCTGACGCCACCATCGTGGGCGAGACCCCGGCTGCCAACAACCCGCGGACCGGCCTGGTGCGTGACACCTCGACGGACGCCGTCAGTGGCGCCATCTCGAACTTCACCATCACCGAGAACGCAGCCAACACGCTGCCGTCGACCAACGACGTGGGGAACATCAATCCGGGCGTGACACAGAACCCGGTGCCCGTGTTGGCTGAGGACGAAATGGTGGCCGCACCGGTTCCCGGCTTCGCCTGTGTCGTCATCGACAACCACGACGGCTCGAACATCTCCTGGGGCAATGTCGCCGCTGGTGCCTGGACGGCCTCACCTGGTGCGAGCCAGGCGAGCTTCTCGGCGCAAGCCGGTGCGGCCAGTGTCGTCAATGACGGCTACACGCTGCAGCTACCTGTGACCAACACGTCGAACGTTTCGTCGACCGTGTGGACGGCCACTGGGCTGAGCTTGACCGGTTCGGCGTACGCTGACGGTCCGGTCTGGGCCTACGTCTACTGGATTTCGGGCTCAGTTGGAGATTGCTCAGACGTTGCTGTCACCACCCACGGTCCTCCCGGAGCGGGCGGCGGTACGGGCGGATTCCTGACGGGGGTTCGCGTTCCCCC
>DATAUC010000056.1:0-81496 GCA_036268485.1 Acidimicrobiales bacterium | reverse complement strand
AGATGCCGCTCGACGAGCTCGGGGCGACTCGCCGCCGCCTCGGTGAGCGGAGCGACGATCACGCCCTCGGGCACGCCCTTGCCGTGGTCGGGCGCGTCGATGCCGTCCCACTGGTCGAGCGAAACGGCAGTCTCATCGGGGCGCAGCGCGAACGGGAGCACGGCGCGTGCGTCGCGCACCCCGGCGTCTCCGTTCGCGCCGGTGTAGGCGGACAGGTCGAGCGCGGAGATATCGGTGAACTCCCAACCGGGACGGCCCTTGAAGCTCGGCAACGGGAGCGTGTTCACGAGCTCGCGGGCACGCTCGCGCCGAGCCGTCAGGAACGACGGCTCGGTGACTGCGGCTGACTCAGCCAATCGAACCCTCCATCTGGAGCTCGATCAGCCGGTTCATCTCGACGGCGTACTCCATCGGGAGCTCCTTGGTGATCGGCTCGATGAATCCGTTGACGATGAGCTTGGACGCCTCGTCCTCGGGGATGCCGTGGCTCATCAGGTAGAAGAGCTGGTCCTCGCCCACCTTGGAGACGGTGGCCTCGTGGCCGATGCGAGCGTCGCGCTCGCCCACCTCCATATAGGGCTTGGTCTCCGAGGTCGACTCATCGTCGAGCAGCAGGGCGTCGCAACGGACGAACGACTTGGCTCCGGTGGCGCCCTTGTCGACGTGCACCTTGCCTCGATACGTCGTGATCCCACCGTCCTTGGAGATCGACTTGGAGACAATCGTGGACGTCGTCTCGGGAGCGATGTGGTACATCTTCGCCCCGGCATCTTGATGCTGCCCAGCGCCGGCATAGGCCACCGACAGCACCTCGCCCGAAGCCTTGGGACCCATCAGGTAGACCGACGGGTACTTGATGGTCAGGCGGGAGCCGATGTTGCCGTCAATCCACTCGACGTGCGCCTCGGCCTCGGCCCAGGCCCGCTTGGTGACCAGGTTGTAGACGTTGGTCGACCAGTTCTGAATCGTCGTGTAGGTGATGCGGGAGCCCGGCAGGGCCACGAGCTCGACCACGGCCGAGTGCAAGGAATCGGTCGAGTACACCGGGGCCGAGCAGCCCTCGATGTAGTGCACCTGCGAGCCCTCGTCGGCGATAATCAACGTGCGCTCGAACTGGCCCATGTTCTCGGCGTTAATCCGGAAGTAAGCCTGCAACGGCATGTCAACCTTGACGCCCGGCGGCACGTAGATGAACGAGCCACCCGACCACACGGCCGAGTTGAGGGCGGAGAACTTGTTGTCGTTGGGCGGGATGATCTTGCCGAACCACTTACGGACGAGCTCGGGGTACTCGCGCACGGCGGTGTCCATGTCGCAGAACAGCACGCCCTGGGCTTCGAGGTCCTCCCGGTTGCGATGGAAGACGACTTCGCTCTCGTACTGCGCGGTGACGCCGGAGAGGTACTTCCGCTCGGCCTCGGGGATGCCCAACTTCTCGTAGGTGTTCTTGATGGCGTCCGGCAGGTCGTTCCAGTCGTTCACCTGCCCGCCGGTGGGCTTGATGTAGTAGTAGATGTCGTCGAAGTTCAGGTCGGGCATGTGCGAGGCGAACCAGGGCGCCATCGGCTTGCGCTCGAAGTGCTTGAGCGACTTGAGGCGGAAATCCCTCATCCACTGGGGTTCGTTCTTCATTTCGGACATCTCGCGCACGATGGACTCGTTCAAGCCCTTCTTGGGCTTGAACACGTAATCCTCGGCATCGCTCCATCCGAGCTGGTAGCGGCCTAGATCGAGGTCGGTTGTCGCCATGAGGCTCCTGAGGTCACTGGGAGAGATTTCTCCTATACCGATAGTAACAACTACCCGGGCCAGGCGAAACGCCCAATGTGCGAGGCTCGGAGCATGACAACTGCGCCCCGGGCCGCCCAACGCCCCCACACCCTCACGGCACACGGCCATGACCGTCAGGATCCCTGGTATTGGCTGCGCGACCGGGAGGATCCCGAGGTCCTGGCCTACCTGGAAGCCGAGAACGCCTACACCGAGGAGACGCTGGCCGACCAGGAAGCGCTGCGCACCACCCTCTTCGAGGAGATGAAGGCCCGCATCCTCGAGACCGACATGTCGGTGCCGACCCGCCGTGGCCCCTGGTGGTACTACGGGCGCACCGAGGAGGGTCAGAACTACGGCATCCACTGCCGCCGGCCGGCCCGCCAGGTCGGCGAGCTCCCGCCCGCCGGCGAACCCGGGGCCGACGAGCAGATCCTCCTCAACGAGAACGAGCTGGCCGAAGGCCACGACTACTTCGCCGTGGGCTCGGCCGCCGTCAGCCCCGACCACTCCCTGCTGGCCTACGCCACCGACACCGCGGGCGACGAGCGCTACGACCTGCACTTCACCTCGCTCGACCCGGGCGCCGCCGTCAACGCACCCGAGGTGGTGACCGACACCGGCTACGGGTTGGCCTGGTCCAACGACTCGTCCGTCGTCTTCTATGTGCGCCTCGACGACGCCATGCGGCCCTACCAATTATGGCGCCATCATTTGGGCAGCGACCCCGCCGGTGACACCCTCGTCTTCCAGGAGGACGACCGTCGGTTCTCACTCGGCACCGGCCGCACCCGCGACGACGCCTTCATCCTCATCGCCCTGCACAGCACCAACACCACCGAGTGGCTGGCCCTCCCGGCCGGCGACCCCACGGCGACGCCTCAGGTCGTCCTGCCCCGCCAGGAAGGCCACGAGTACGGCATCGACCACCTGGCCGGGTGGTTCGTCGTGCTGACCAACCAGGACGCCCAGGACTTCAAGGTCATGGCCGTGCCCGACCACGCGCTCGGCACGAGCGACCAGTGGCAGCCGGTCATCGCGCACCGCCCCGGCGTCCGCGTCGAGGACGTGGAGGCCTTCAGCGATCTGCTGGTCATCAGCGAGCGGACCGAGGCCGAGACGCTGGTACGGGTGGTGCCCATCAACCCGGCTGATCCCTTCGCCGGCGACCTGCTGGCCACCAGCTGGATCGTCCCCTCGGCCGACAGCCCGTCGTCCACCTGGGTGGGGGCCAACCCCGAAGCTGACATCACCACCCTGCGCGTGGGGCGCACCTCCATGGTGACCCCGAGCAGCGTGCTGCAGATCGACCTGGGGACCCGAGAGGAGATCCTGCTCAAGCAGGAGCCGGTGCTGGGCGACTTCGACCCCGACCGCTACACCTCGTCACGCCAATGGGCCACCGCGCCCGACGGCACCCGGGTGCCCATGTCGGTGGTGCACAAGAAGGGGATCGCCCTCCCGGCGCCCTGCCTCCTCTACGGCTACGGCGCCTACGAGATCTCCATCGATCCGACCTTCTCGCACCACCGCCTCTCCTTGCTCGACCGCGGCATCGTCTTCGCCGTCGCCCATGTGCGTGGCGGCGGCGAGATGGGTCGGGCCTGGTACGAGGGCGGCCGCATGGAGCACAAGGCCAACACCTTCAGTGACTTCATCGCCTGTGCTGAGCAGTTGGTGGCCCAGGGCATCGCCCGCCCCGACGCCCTGGCCGGCCGCGGCGGCTCGGCCGGGGGGCTCCTCATCGGCGCCGTGGCCAACGCGGCCCCCGAACGCTTCGCCGCCCTGGTGGCCCAGGTGCCTTTCGTGGACTGCGTCACCACCATGCTGGACGAGGACCTCCCCCTCACCGTCGGTGAATGGGAGGAGTGGGGCAATCCGATCGCCGACGAAGCGGCCTACCAACGGATGCTGACCTACTCGCCCTATGACAACGTGAGCGGCGTCACCTATCCCGACCTCCTGGTCACCGGCGGACTCAATGACCCCCGGGTCAGTTACTGGGAACCGGCCAAGTGGGTGGCCAAAATTCGCGAGCTCTCGCCCTCGACCCGGGTCGTGCTCAAGACCGAGCTGGGCGCCGGCCACGGCGGACCGTCGGGTCGCTACGACGCCTGGAAGGAGGAGGCGCTGGTCTACGCCTTCCTCCTCAATGCCCTCGACTGCGGCTGATCGTCAGGCCGGCGTGACGAAGTGCATGGTAAAGGGCGCCTGGAACCCGAAGGGCATGGTGACCGCCTGCCCGTTGACCGTGGCCCCGAACACCTGGGGCGCCCCCACCTCGACGGTGACCGGACCCTGCGCCTGCACCGTCTTGGCTTCGCCCGAGGACAGCTCCCCGGTATAGAGCACGGCCCCGGTGGCGGTGTCGGTGGCACTGAGCCAGCACAGCCCGGTTGCCGAAAACACCACGGAGTAGCTGGATGCACCCACCGTGTAGGTGGCGCTGTGCGTGGTGGCTGACTGGGGAGCCGAGACCAGCGTTGCCGCGGTGGTCGTCGTCGTCGGGGCCGTCCGGTGCCCGTGCCCCGGGGGCTTGGTCGTGCGGTGACTCTTGGTCGTCGTAGCGGTGGCCGTGGCGTGCCCGTGATGCGAGCCCTTGGTCGGGGTCTTGTGAATACCGGCCAGGAGCAACACAACAATCAAGACGACCACGGCCGCCACGGCCAGGGCGGGGCCGGCCAGGCGGCGGGGCCGGCGGTTCATGGCACTCATGGCCCGGTCGGGACGGCCGCTCAGCCCGGAGCCGGCAAAACCGTCGTTGGCGGTGCGCGAATCGATGCCCACCCCCTGCACCATGCCGGGCCGGTTGTCGTCGAAGAGCACCGGCTTGTCCGGGTCAGCCACCAGCGGGGGCGGTACCGGCGGTGGCGGTGGCAACGAGCCGTCGGTCAAGCGGACGGTGCGGGTCCTCCCGACGCGGAGGGCGCTCTCGGGGAACTCGGTCCGCTCACTCGGCACCACCGGGTGCACGGTGATCTCTTCGAGCGTGTGGAGTTTGCGGTGGTAGCCCTCGACCGAGTGGACGTCGTCGTGGGTCCGGCGTCGAGTCATCTGGACCGCAGCGAGCGCGGCCAGGACGACAGCAACGGCAATTCCACCAACGAGCATCGCCCCTATTCAACAGGACGCGGCGGGTCCGAGAAACCGCGACCAGGGCACCGAGCCCAGACGCTTGTGTTGGAGCGCTGCAGCCACCGTGGCAGCGACCGCGTTGGGTCAGGTGCGCATGACCATCCGGGGTCGCAGCCCGTCGGCGATGGCCTCGCGGCGCGGGTTGGTCTGGTCCCGGTTGGACAGTACGGGCGTGCCACTGAGGCCCCAGTCGGCACCGACGGCGGGGTCGTCCCAGGCCAGGCCCAACTCATCCGAATCGTTGTAGTAGCTGTCCACCAGGTACCACAGCAGAAGGTCGGTGAGGGCGGCGAAGCCGTGGGCCACGCCGGGCGGGATGAACAGGCCCTGGTCGATGTCCCCGTCCAGATCGATCAGTTCGGTGGCGCCATCGGTCGGCGAGCCCTGGCGCAGGTCGTGCAGGACCACCCGGGCCTGGCCGCGCAAGAGGTACCAGTAGTCAGCCTGGTGCAGGTGGTAGTGCAGACCCACCACGGCTCCAGCCTGCTTCTCGGAACGGTTGCCCTGCACCATCTCGCGCCCGAGGGGGAACCAGCTGCGCCGGTAGGTCTCCACAAAGCGACCCCGCTCGTCGCCGTGCACGTCAGGGCGTACCAGCAGCACGTCCGCAATGGTGGAAGAGGGGATCAGTTCCGGCATCGGCGGAACGGTATCAGGCGACGAACTGGCCGAACCCGGAGCGATAGAAGAGGAGCGGGGCGCCTTCCCCCAGGTCCATGGCCACGACGTGGCCGGTGACCAATTCGTGGTCGCCCCCCTCGTAAATGGCCCCCAGGGTGCATTCGATCATGGCCAGCGAACCGAGGATACGGGGCGCTCCGGTCACCCCCGGTGTCCACTCCACGCCATCGAACTTGTCCCCGCCCGACACGGCGAAGGCCCGGCAGACCGCCTCCTGGTCGGCCGCCAGGATGTTCACGCAGAAGGCACCAGCCTGGGCGATGCGGGGCCAGCTGGTAGAGCTCTTGGCGGGAGCGAGCAGGACCATGGGCGGGTCAAGCGAGAGGGCCGAGAACGATTGGCACGAGAAGCCGACCGGCTCCCCCTCTTCGTTGGCCGTCACGATGGTGACGCCGGTGGCGAAATGTCCAAGGACTTCGCGGAACCGGGCCTGGTCGAGGCCCGTCATCTAAATCCGACCGAGGTCGATCGATTGGCCTTCGTGGGCCGACGACACGTCTTCGAGGGCCTTGGCCTCGGGCAGGCGGCGGGCCAGGGACAGCACCCGGTCGACATCGCGGTCGTTGTGCGAGGGGTCGTGATGGTGCAGCACCAGGCGCTTGACCTCAGCCTCGGCCGCCACATGCACGGCGAAGGCGGCCGTGGAGTGGCCCCAGTCCGCCTTGGCCGCGAATTCGTCGTCGGTGTACTGGCCGTCGTGCACCAGCAGGTCGGCCCCCTGGCACAACTCGAGCACACCGTCGGTGATGGAGCGGCGGTCCAGCGGGGCCTGATGGTCGGGCAGGTAGGCCAGCACGCGGCCGTCCGCCTCAATCCGGTAGCCCAGCGTGGCCCCACTGTGCGGGATGGTGCGCGCCATCACCTTGGCCGCTCCCACCGAGAAGACCTCGTCGCGCGTATCGACGACCTCGAGGTCGCCCCGGAACTGCTCCATGTGGATGGGGAAGACCGGGGGCTGCACGGCGGCATGCAGGGCATCTTTCAGCGAACCCTTGGGTTGGGCAGGACCGTGGACGGTCAGGCGGGCGCCGGGGTCGTGCAGGGGGGCGAAAAAGGGCAAACCGAGAATGTGGTCGAAATGCAGGTGGGTGAGGAGGGCCGTGGCATGCAGCGGCGTGCCCAGGGCCCGCACGTCCTTTATAAGGACATCACCCAGGGCGCGCAGCCCGGTGCCCAGGTCCAGGATCAGCGGCTCGTCGCCGTCGAGCTCGACGAGCAGGCAGGACGTATTGCCCCCATATCGCCGGTAGCGATCCCCCGAACACGGACAAGACCCCCGGACGCCGTAAAACGTCACGTTCACTACTCCGACGATACCTCCGGAACAGCCGGTACGTTTGGTCGCCATGGACCACCAGACCATTCACGCCAATGACTTGGACATCGCCTACTTCGAGGCCGGCCCCGCCGATGGTCCCCTCGCCCTCTGCCTCCACGGCTTCCCCGACACCGCCCACACCTGGCGCTTCCTCCTTCCCCTCCTGGCCGAAGCCGGGTTTCACGCCGTGGCCCCTTTCCTGCGGGGCTACGCCCCCACCGCCATTCCGGCTGACGGCCATTACCAAATCGGGGCGGTAGCCCGGGATGCCAACCAGCTGCACCAGGCGCTGGGCGGCGACGAGCGGGCCGTGCTGATCGGCCACGACTGGGGCGCCCTGGCCACCTACGGCGCCGTGGCCCACCAACCCGAGCGCTGGCGCCGGGCCGTCACCATGGCCGTGCCACCGACCTCGGCCATCGGCATGTCGCTCTTCGGCTACCCCCAGCTGCACGCCAGCTGGTACATGTTCTTCTTCCTGTCGCCCTTCGCCGAAATGGCGCTACCCCTCAATGACTTCAATTTCATTGATGGCCTGTGGGCCGACTGGTCACCCGGCTTCGACGGCGCCTGGGACGTCGCCCAGGTCAAGGAATCCATTGGCGACACCGAGCACATCGCGGCGGCCATCGGCTACTACCGCGCCATGTACGACCCCACGCTCCAAGTCGAGAAATACGCCGAGGAGCAGGCGGCGGCCATGATGCCGACGCCCAGGCCCACCTTCTACCTCCATGGTCGCAATGACGGCTGCATGCTGTTGAGTTCGGCCGGCAACCCACTCGACTTCATGGCCGAGGGGTCCAGGTACGAAATAGTCGACGGCGCCGGCCACTTCCTCCACGTGGAGAAGCCGGACGAGGTCAACCGCCTCATCGTCGACTTCATCGCGCCCTGACCAACCTCAGTCAGCGACCTCACTGATGAACATGTCGGCGCCGTTGGCGGCGAACACCCCGACGTCAGCCGAGGCGGCCGCGCCCTCGGGACTACCCAGTCCGGCTCCGAATGACTCCATGGAGTCGAACGTCAGCAACGCGATGAGGGCGTAGCGCGGCGTCTCACCGGTGGGCGTGGCGATCACCTTGGACCACGAGAAGCCGGTCAGCCCCGGGATGGCCTGGGCCAGTCCCACGTGCACGGTGTTGTAGTGCGCGTAGAACTCATCGGGGTCGGGTGGCTGGTTGTAGGCGACGGTCAGTTGGATTTTGGGCATGCGCAAACCGTACCCAATCAGCGCAGCGCCAGCACCCGAGACCGCCCGGTCGACCAATGGGCAAACCCTTCGGCCACCAGCGCCGCGGCCACGTCATGCGCCCGCGCCGGGTCGTCGGGCCAGCCGCAGGCCAGAGCCAACCCTTCGGGGGTGACGACGCCGCGGCGCAGGGCATCGACCAGGCGACCGCGGCCTTGTCGGGTGGACCCGGCAAAGCGCGACTGGGGCCGGGCCGATGGGCTGGCCCGCCACGGGTCGGGATCGGGGCGCCCACGGCGCCTCCAGACACATTGCCGGTTGAGCGGGCAGATCCCGCAGGCGGGCCGGGTCCCGGTACAGACGAGGGCGCCCAAGTCGAACACTGTCTGGTTGAAAGCCCAGGCGTCGTCGGACGGCACCAGCGCGTCGGCCAGTCGCTGGGTCTCGGCCACCGACCGGGTCTCGCCGCTGACGCAGCGGCTCAGGATGCGCATGACGTTGGTGTCGACCGGAGCCACCGGGTCGGCGAAGGCGAAGGCCCGCACCGCCCTGGCCGTGTAGACGCCCACGCCGGGCAGGGCCCGCAGCGCACCATCGTCGTGGGGTACCCGGCCGCCATGCTCGGCGGTAATGACGGTGGCCGCCCGGTGCAGGTTCAAGGCCCGGCGGTTGTAGCCCAGCCCCGACCACAGCCGCACCACATCGCCCACCGGGGCGGCGGCACAGGCCTGCGGCGTGGGGAAGGCTCCGACAAAGGCCTCGTAGTACGGCACCACCCGATCGGCTTGCGTCTGCTGCAGCATGATCTCGCTGACCAGGATGCACCAGGGGTCGCGGGTCTCCCGCCAGGGCAGCGTGCGGCGATGGTCCGCCCCCCAGGCCAAGACCTGGGAGCGGAAGCGGCGGACGCGGTCCGCCGAAAGCTCAGTCCCAGACGTCGTCGGCGTAGGGTCGGCGGCGCTGCGGCGCGAAGTCGGCCTTCCACACCATGAGCTTGCGTCGGAAGTAGCAGACCTCTTCGCCACGCTGGTTGAAGCCCTTGGTCTCCACCGTGACGATGCCGCGGTCGTCCTTGGACTTGGAGGGACTGGCATCGAGGACGCGCGTCTCGGCGTAGATGGTGTCGCCGTGGAAGGTGGGCATGCGGTGGATCAGCGATTCCACTTCCAGGTTGGCGATGGCCGACCCGCTGACGTCGGGCACGCTCATGCCCAGCACCAATGAATAGACCAGGTTGCCCACCACCACGTTCTTGCCCTGCACCGTCTCGTTCTCGGCGAACCAGGCGTTGGTGTGCAGCGGATGGTGGTTCATGGTGATCATGCAGAAGAGATGGTCGTCCGCTTCAGTGATGGTCTTGCCCGGCCAATGGCGCAGGATGTCGCCCGGCACGAAGTCCTCGAGGTAGCGGCCGAAGGGCCGGTCGTAGGTCGTCACTGCGGGAGCGGGGGTCGGGGTCGGGTGGTGAAACCGAGCGAAGCGCCGGGCAACGACTCACCGTCGATCATCAGGCGCCAGGCGAAGCGGGTGCCCGGGGCCAAGGGGATGGGACCGAGGTTGACGGCCAGCGCCACATCGATGGGCGATCCCTCGGGGATGCCGGGGGGCTGACTCACCGTGAACTCGCCCCGCACCTCGACCGGTTGCGTGCCTTCGGGCGTCTCCATCAGGACGGGCCGACCATCGGCGTCCTCCAAGAAGAGCTCCCAGTGGTGCGAGGCCTCGGCCTCGTGCCAGTCGACATCGATCTTGAGGGCCACCGCCGAGGGGACGGGGTCAGGTCCGGTCATGCTCCATCCACCGCCGAGGATGTAGAGCTTTCCGTCGGACACTTGCGCAGCGTCACAGAGCAACATGGTTACCTTCACCGTGGGGAGGATAACCGCCATAGAGTCGACCTCGTGAGCGAGATGCAGGGCCTGCGTGACGATGTCTACCGGCGACCCCTGGCCACTGCACTCGACCGGCTGGGCCTCGGGCCGGGCTGGCGCTGCGTCGATGTGGGCGCCGGCGGCGGCGACGTGTCGGTGGCCCTGGCCGAAATGGTGGGCCGGGACGGAAGGATCTACGCCGTCGACAATGACCCGACGGCGCGTGACGAGGTAGCCGAAGCGGCGGCCTCGCACACCCAGGTCATCGCCCTGACCCAGGCCGGCGAGGAACTGTCGTTGCCCGAGGAGGTCGACCTGGCCTTCTGCCGCTTCCTGCTGCTGCACGTGCACGACCCGAGCGTGGTGGTGCGCCGCATGGCCGACGTGGTCAAACCGGGATCGTGGGTGGTGGTCCAGGAGCCCATCACCACGGCCGGGCGCATTGCCGGCCTGGCCATGTCCATGCCGGACGCCCGCCATCAAGATATTGGGGCCTTCCTGCCCAGCCTCGTCCGCCAGTCCGGTCTGGAGGTGGTCGATGCCTGGGCCGAGGCGCCGGCCGGCGTCGGACCCGGCCCGGTGTCGGACTATCTGCAGCTCTTGACCGGCGTCGACCCAGGCGACGATCCGGTCGTCCTGCCACCACTGGTCACGGTCATCGGGCGCCGTCCTGCCCAGTAGGGTCGCGGCCCATGACGCAGCCCGAATCATCCGCCCTGAGCGCCGCCGCTGAGGTCGTCGACCTCGCCCAACACCTGGTCGATGCGGCCTGCGCCGCCGTGCGCGACGGCGGCGGGATTGATGCCAATCAGGTCGTCACCTACGACGTCTCCCACGCCGCCGCGGCGGTGGCCACGGCCCGGGCCACGTTGACCTATGGCGGACTCGGTGAGGTCGAAGCCAACATCGCCACCGCCTTCGTGGCCGACGTCATGGCCGACCTGGCCGGTCGGGTGGCCGGACGGGAATCGGCTTGGGGCGTCGAGCCCGGGTGGCACACACCGGCCGCCGGATTCATGGAGACCTACCGCGACCCGGCCTTCCTGGCCTCGCTGGCCACCACCGAAGGACCCCGGCATCTCGGTGATGACTTCGAACTGGTGCGCGAGACCTTCCACCGCTTCGCCGAGGAGAAGGTACGCCCGCACGCCGAGCACGTGCACCGCACCAATGGGGACATCCCCGAAGAAGTCATCAGTGGCCTGGCCGAGCTGGGCGGCTTCGGCCTCTCGGTGCCCGAGGAATACGACGGCTTCGCCAGCGGCGGCGAGAGCGACTACATGGGCATGGTGGTGGCCACCGAAGAATTGAGCTGGGGTTCCCTCGGCGTCGGCGGCTCGCTCATCACGCGCCCCGAGATCCTGACCCGGGCCCTGGTCTACGGCGGTACGGAAGAGCAGAAGAAACAGTGGCTGCCCCAGTTGGCCTCGGCCGAAGTACTGGCTGCAGTGGCCGTCACCGAGCCCGATTACGGCTCCGACGTGGCCGGCATCGTCACCGCCGCCACCCCCACCGAAGGCGGCTGGCTCATCAACGGGGTCAAGACCTGGTGCACCTTCGCCGCCCGGGCCGATGTCCTCATGCTGCTGGCCCGCACCGACCCCGATCGCTCCAAGACCCACCGTGGCATTTCCATGTTCATTGTGGAGAAGCCGCGGGGCGACGGCCACGGGTTCGTCTTCACCCAGGACGAGGCCGGTCGCCCGGCCGGTATCGGGCCCGGCCGGCTCGAGGGTCGACCCATCGACACCCTGGGCTACCGCGGTATGCACTCCTACGAACTGGCCTTTGAGGACTGGTTCGTGCCCGATGCCAACCTGGTCGGCGGGACCGACGGGCTGGGCAAGGGCTTCTACCTGCAGATGCAGGGCTTCGAGAACGGCCGGCTACAGACGGCGGCCCGGGCCATCGGCGTGATGCAGGCCGCCTACGAGGCGGCTGTGGCCTACGCGGCGAACCGCAAAGTGTTCGGCTCGCCCATCGGCGACTACCAGCTGACTCAGGCCAAGTTGGGCCGCATGGCCGTCATCATTCAGGCCACCCGGCAGAGTTCGTACCACGTAGCCCGGCTGATGGCCCGGGGCGAAGGCACCCTGGAAGCGTCCATGGTCAAGGCCTATGTCTGCCGGGCGGCCGAATGGGTCACCCGGGAGGCCATGCAGATTCACGGTGGCATGGGCTACGCCGAGGAATTCCCCGTCAGCCGCTACTTCGTCGATGCCCGGGTCCTGTCCATCTTCGAGGGCGCCGACGAGACCCTGTGCCTGAAGGTGATCGCCCGCCGCCTGATCGGCTGAGGTCGAGGTCGAGGTCTAGCCGGCGCTGCGGGTCAAGCCGGCGCGCTCGCCCCGGCTCACGAACTTGATGGCGATCTTCCGGCTGGCCTCGTCAATCATTTCGTCACCGAGCATCACGGCGCCCTTGCGGTCGACCTCTGTCGCCTGCTTGTAGGCCTCGAGGATGTCGAAGGCCCGGTCGAATTGCTCCTGGGTGGGTGAGTAGACCTCGTTGAGCACGGCGGCCTGGTCCGGAGTGAGAGCCCACTTGCCGTCGTAGCCGAGCATGCGGGTGCGCATGGAGTACTGGCGCAACGAGTCGAGTTCGCGCACTTTGAGGAACGGTCCATCAATCACCTGCAGGCCGTTGGCCCGGCCCGCCATGAGGATGCGGCTGAAGACGTAGTGGAAGTGGTCGCCCGGGTACTCGGGGATCTCAATGCCCCCGGTGAGCACCGGCATCTCAATGCTGGCCGCGAAGTCGGCCGGTCCGAAGATGATGGTCTCAAGCCGGGGGGAGGCGGCGCAGATCTCGTCCACGTTGATCAGGCCGCGGGCTGTCTCAATCTGGGCCTCAATGCCGATGTGCCCGATGGGCAGTCCGGAGTTCTTCTCCACCTGGGTCAGCAACAGGTCCATGGCGATCACTTCGGCGGCCGACTGCACCTTGGGCAGCATGATCTCGTCCAGGCGCTCGCCGGCATTGCCGACCACCTCAATGACGTCGCCATAGGTCCATTCGGTGTCCCAGGCGTTGACACGGACGCACAGCACGCGCTCGTCCCAGGGCAGGTTCTTGATGGCGTCGACCACCTTGGCCCGAGCACCGACCTTCTCCAAGGGCGCCACGGCGTCTTCAAGGTCCAAGAAGGTCATGTCGGCCGGCACCGTCGGCGCCTTGGCCAGGAACTTCTCGTTGGAGCCAGGTGTGGAGAGGCACGAACGGCGGGGCAGGTCACGAGATCGAGCGGACATGACCCGATGGTAACAAACCGATTTGCACCACCCTCGGTGCGGGGCCTCAGCCCAGGCGCTGGTGGAAGAGCGTGAGCGCCCGATCCCAGAGCAAGGCCGCCGCGGCGGCGTCGTACACCTCGGGGCGGGTGTCGTTGAAGAAGGCGTGATCGGTGTCGGGGTAGACGGTGATCTCGACGTCCTTACCCAGATCTCGCAGCCTCTCGCCCAGGGCCTCAGCCGCCTCCGGCGTGAAGAAGCCGTCGTTGGCGGCATAGTGCCCCTGCACGGCAGCCGTCATGGCGCCGTAGTCCGGCTGGGCGTCAGGCCAGGGGATGACCCCGTAACACGGCACCACGGCGGCCACCGCGTCCGGCCGTTGCGTGGCCAGCACCAGCGCCAGGCCGCCGCCCATGCAAAAACCGATGACGCCGATGTGATCGCCGCTGCTGCGCTGAAGGACCTCATCGACGGCGCCGCTCATGTCGCGGGCGGCCTCATCCATCCGCAGCGCCATCATCGCCTTGCCGGCTTCGTCCGGCTCGGCCACGGTCACCCCGTGATAAAGATCGGGCGCCAAGGCGACGAATCCCTCGGCCGCAAAGCGATCACAGACGCCTTTTATGTGATCGACCAGACCCCACCATTCTTGAATCACGACCACGCCCGGTCCGTTTCCGCCCTCCGGGACGGCCAGATAGCCGATAGCGGTGGACCCGTTGCTCGGAAATTCGATCATGTCACCCATGTGTCCGAACGTAGCCGCCGCCGGTCAGGCACGGTGCTGGCGATAGTTGACGAAAAATTGATATTTCCAATTTATGCCCCCAGCCTGGGTGTTACTACCTCTGGTAGGAAGATAAACAGCCGTTTGAGCGCAACGGTGTTTGAAACGCACGTAAGTGGGAAGTAAGAATGTCTCCCATCGTGACTGACGTAGAGCGGCAAACCAGCCACTCCACGCCCCGGTCAGCTCGAAGCGCTCGGCTGCTTCGGCGGGTGATGTTGCCCGTTATGACCGTTGTCACAGTGTGCTCGGGCACTGTGGTTGTCGTTTCGCGCCCAGCCGCTGGTGATTCGCTCTCCTCGGCTCGGTCCAAGGCAGCCGCCATCACCGCGGAACTAACCAAAGAACAGAACGAGATGTCGGCGCTCAGCCAGCAATATGACGCGGCCAAGAGCCACCTCGATCAGATCAACGCCAGCATCGCCACCACCAAGGCGAGCATTGCCAACGATCGCAAACAGGTCTCGGGCGACAAGGTGGTCCTTTCCAAAGCGGCGGTGTCCAACTACGTCACCGACGGTGCCGCCGCCAGTAACAACTCAATCTTCAGCAGTGGCAGCACCAAGACCATGGGCGCCGCCACCGAATACAACGCCATCGCCGAAGGCGACATCAACGCCGCCGTAGCCTCGCTGCACACGGCACAGAACACGCTGACCCAGCAGGAGTCCCAGCTTCAGACCCAGCAGACGGCGGCCAGCGATGCGCTGGCGTCCGAACAGGCGGCCATTAACCAGAACGCCCAGGTCGAACAGCAGCAGAAGAACGCACTGGCTCAGGAGAACGGTCAGATCGCCGGCTTGGTCAAGGCGGCTGAGTTGCAGGCCGTCAAGGCCTCGCAAGCCGTCACCGCCACTCGCATCGCCACCTCGCGCACGACCTCGGCCACCTTCGCTGGCCTGCACAACGCGGCACCACCGCCCACCGCCGCTGGCGGGGCCGGCGCCCTGCAGGCAGCCGAGAGCCAGATCGGCGTCCCCTATGTCTGGGCGGCCGAATCACCCAAGGGCTCGTCCTATCCCGGCTTTGACTGCTCCGGACTCACGGCCTGGTCGTGGGGTCGGGTCGGGGTCGGCCTGCCGCACTATTCGGGTGGGCAGATGAGCGACTCCACTCCGGTTCCTTTGAGCGACCTCCAACCGGGCGACCTTCTCTTCTACGGCCCCGGCGGTTCCGAGCACGTGGCGATGTATGTCGGCCCGGGCACCATGATCGAAGCGCCTGACACCGGCTCCTACGTGCACATCACGGCGCTTCGGCTGGGCGGCGATTTCGTCGGCGCCGGCCGTCCGTAACCAGCGGCGCCTCCTTCCTTTCCTCGCTACGTCGTAACCTGACGTCGAGCGCGCCATGAAGCCAATCCCTGTCGTCTTCCACATCGGGCCGTTGCAGGTCCACACCTACGGCATCGGCCTGGCCGTCACGTTCTGGTTCGGTTTCAGCTACTTCGAGCGACGGCTCAAGCGCAGTGGCTATCCGACGGACTGGTTCACCTCCGTCTTCCTTTGGATCATCGCCAGCGCCGTGGTCGGGGCCCGCGCCCTCCACGTGCTTTCCAACCTGAAGTACTACGACCACAACCCGGCCCAAGTCTTTGCCATCTGGCACGGGGGGCTCTCGTCCTTCGGCGGTCTGATCTTCGCCGTCCCCACCGGCCTCATCCTGACCAGGCGTCGCTGCCCGGAACTCCCCATCGGTCGCGCCCTCGATATCGTGGCGCCCGTCTTGTTGGCTTCCTGGGCCATGGGGAGGCTCCTCGGTCCCCAATTGATGGTGGCGGGAGGTGGGCACCCGACGCATCAATGGTTCGGCATGTACTACTCGGGGCAATCCGGCAAGCGGCTCCCCGTACCCATCTTCCAGGCACTGGAGGACTTCGCCGTCTACCTGATTCTCATCGCCATCGAGCGACGGCTCAACCGCTGGCCCGATGGATCAGCCCGGCAGGGTTACCCGGTGGGCAACGTGCTGGGCGTCGCCATGGTGCTCTGGGGCATTGAGCGCACCCTGGACGAGCACTTGTGGCTGGGCGAGGACGGCCACCTGGGCTCGCTTCTGGTGCAGGTCGCCGGCGTGCTCCTTGTGGTTGGCGGCGGCGCGCTCTTGTTGCGCAATCGAAAACGCTGGCGCGAGTGGCTTCTCAGCCATGCTCCGGGGGACGACGAGGAGCACGTTCCCCTGGCCCAACAGCCGGCTTAGGAGTTCGGCTTCTCACCCGACGCGGCCGCCTCTCGCATCTTCTCCAGACGGTCGATCATGCCCATCCGTTCCTGGCCGATGTTGCCGTCCAGGCGGGCGGCGATCTCCTCGGGCGTCCAGCGGGCTTCTGACCACATGGCGCGGACCTCGGTGGGCTGGTTCCACACGGCAATCTTGGAACCGACCACGGTGTACACCTGGCCGGTGACGTGCTTGGCCTGGTCGCTCAACAGATAGACGACCATGGGCGCAATATCCTCGGCGTCCCCCATCTCGGCCAGCTCCATGGGGACGTTGGCCGACATACGGGTGCGGGCCACCGGCGCAATGGCGTTGGCCGTGATCCCGTAGCGGTGCAGGCCGACGGCCGCCGAACGCACGAGGGACACGATGCCGCCCTTGGCAGCCGAGTAGTTGGCCTGGGCCACGCTGCCGGCATAGGCACCGGACGTGAAGCCGATCAGCGCGCCGCCACCTTCCTGCTTGCGCATGACGGCCGCAGCAGCCCGGAAGACGGTGAAGTGGCCCTTCAGGTGAGTGGAGATCACGGCGTCCCACTCGTCCTCGGCCATGTTGAAGAGCATGCGCTCGCGCAAGATGCCAGCTACGGCCACCACGCCGTCGATGCGGCCCCACTTCTCAACGGCGGTGGCGATCAGACGCTCGCCGGACTCCATTTTCGAGATGTCGTCGGCCACGGCGATGGCCTCGCCACCGGCGGCCACGATCTCGGCCACGACGGCATCGGCCACGGCGCTGCTCGGGTCTTCCCCAGCCATGCCGACGCCGTAATCAGCCACGATCACCTTGGCTCCCTCGGCCGCGGCAGCCAGGGCCACGGCACGACCGATACCGCCGCCGCCGCCGGTTATCGCCACCACTTTGCCGCTGAGGAACCCTGCCATCGTCCGTCTCCTGATCGTCGTACCTAGTTGCTGTAACTTAGAACATGTTCTAGCTTGCGGCCGTCTGGCGCTGCCAATGTGCCCGGCCACACGAACCAACAAGGAGAGCAGTCAATGGGGGACCTCGGTTTCTGGGCCATGGCGCAGGAAGATCCTGATCACGTCGCGCTGATCACGCCCGCCGGCGGCCAGGTGTCCGCCGGCGAGCTCCTGGGCCACGCCAACCAGCTGGTGCATGCGCTGCGCAACCAGGGCCTGGTGCCCGGTGATGTGGTGGCCACACTGCTCCCCAATTGCCCCGAGATGATTGAGGCCTACCTCGCCGCCCTGCAGGCCGGCTGGTACCTGGTCCCGATCAACCACCACCTGGTCGCTCCCGAGATCGCCTACATCCTGAAGGACTCGGGAGCCAAGGTCTTCATCACGCACGAGCGCTTCGCCGACGCCTCCATCGCTGCCGCCGAGGAGGCCGGCACCCCGGCCACCGGTCTGCTGGCCGTCGGGGACGTCAAGGGATTCGCTGACTACGCCACGGTTCGCGATGCCGAGCCGACCACGTTGCCCGCCGACCGCACCCTGGGCGACGTCATGAACTACACGTCGGGGACCACGGGCAACCCAAAAGGCATCTTCCGCAAGCTCCTGGGCACCGACCCGGACGAATCAGCGCTGGGACTGGCCGGGATCCTCTTCCTCTTCTCCATTCAGCCCCAGGACGACAACGTCCACATCATCGGCTCGCCGCTGTACCACACGGCCGTGTTGCGCTTCGGGAGCGCCTCGCTGCACCTGGGCCACACCCTGGTGCTCATGGACAAGTGGACGCCCGAAGGGATGCTCCAGCTCATTGAGCAGCACAAGGTCACCACCTCGCACATGGTGCCGACGCAGTTTCACCGCCTGCTCTCTCTCCCCGGAGAGGTCCGAGCCAAGTACGACGTGTCATCGCTGCGCCACATGATTCACGCCGCCGCTCCGTGCCCCATTGACGTCAAGCACAAGATGATCGCCTGGTGGGGCAATGCAGTGGACGAGTACTACGCGGCCAGTGAGGGTGGCGGCACCCTGGTCACGGCCGAGGAGTGGCTGCAGAAGCCGGGCACCGTGGGCAAACCGTGGCCCATTTCAGAGATCGGCATCTTCGACGACGACGGCAACCGGGTCACTGAGCCCAATGTCATCGGGACCGTCTACATGGCCATGCAGGGACTCACCTTCGAGTACCACGGCGACAAGGAAAAGACCCAGAAGAACCGCATCGGCAACTTCTTCACGGTGGGCGACGTCGGTGTACTGGATGAAGACGGCTACCTCTTCCTGCGTGACCGCAAGATCGACATGATCATTTCGGGCGGAGCCAACATCTATCCGGCCGAAATTGAGAACATCCTGCTCTCACACCCCAAGGTCGGCGACGCTGCCGTCTTCGGCATTCCTCACGAGGATTGGGGCGAAGAGGTCAAGGCGGTCATTGAGCCGGCTGAAGGCGTCGAAGGCGACGACGAGCTGGCCGCCGAGATCATGGCCTTCTGCGCTGACAAGCTGGCCAAGTTCAAGACGCCCAAGTCGATCGATTTCACCAACGAGATGCCCCGTGACCCCAACGGCAAGCTCTACAAGCGCAAGCTGCGCGATCCCTACTGGGAGGGCGTGCAGCGGTCCCTGTAGGGCTTAGGTCGCCGCGTTGTCGGCGATGAGCTGGGCGAAGGCCGGATCGATCACCGAGATGTCCGTGTCCCGGGCGTTTTGGGTGATGACCTCCAACATGCGCTCCGGTTGCATCCGGATGAAGATGCCTTCGGCTTCGGCCGTCAGCACCCCATGGTGGTAGATGGCGGCCCAGGCGTAGATCTTTCGGCCCTCGGTACCCGTCATCCGGGCCACCACATCGAGTTCGGCGTGGAGCGGTGTCGGCTTGTGGTAGCGCACGGTCAAGGTGCCGGTCATCCCGGCCTGGTCGGTGATGATGTTGGCCGAGCCGAGTAATTCATCGAAAAGTTGGGCGATCACGCCGCCGTGCACGCAGGTGGGCGGACCTTCGTACGGGTAGCCGAAGGTGGCCCGACCCCGGAGCTCTCGCTGGCCGTCTTCGCCGTCGACGGCCCAGAGCTCGACCGGGGGGGCGATCGGGTTGGCGAATCCGATCACCGGACTGGTCGGAAAGAAATCCTGTGGATGAGCCAGCCGATCGGGTTGCTCACGGGCCCGCTTCACCGGACCGGCCGCGGCCTCGAGACTGTCGGCCAGCTGGGTCAACTGGTCCGCCGCCAACGCAATGGCATCGTCGCTGATGGACAGCCCGACATTGGCTGCGCTGATCCGGCGGACGGCATGGGCCAGTCGATTGCGCGGCTCATCTCCAGTGCTGTGCGGTTGGCCGTTCAGACCGGGGTAGCCGTTTCCCGGCGGCGGCGCCTCGCTCACGTGCGGGTGAAGTTGGCCGGGCGCTTCTCGGCGAAGGCCTTTGGCCCCTCCTTGGCGTCATTGGTGGCGAAAATGGGCCAACCCAGCTCGAGCTCGCGGGCCAGACCGTCCACTTCGGACATGCCTTCGGTCTCAATGACCGACCGCTTGATGGCCTCCACGGCCAGCGGCCCGTTCTGGCCGATCACGCCGGCGATCTCCAGCGCCTTCTCCAGAGCCGAGCCGTCCGGCACGACGTGGCCGATCAGACCAATGCGCAACGCTTCTTCGGCCTCCACCGCCCGTCCGGTGAGCAAGAGTTCCATGGCGACGGTGTACGGGATCTGGCGCCGCAGCCGTACCGTCGAGCCGCCGAGGGGAAACAGGCCTCGACGAGCCTCAAAGACTCCGAACACGGCACTGGCACCGGCCACCCGGATGTCAGTGGCCTGGAGAATTTCGGTCCCACCGGCCACGGCGTAGCCCTCCACGGCGGCGATCAGGGGTTTCTTCACGTTGTAGTGCCGCAGCAGTGCCTTCCAGTGCAGGTCGGGATCGGCCGCCATGCGGGACGAGTACTTCTCGTCCATGGGGGCGCCCACCGACTTGAGGTCCATGCCTGAACAGAAGGTGCCGCCGGCCCCGGTGAGGATGGCGCAACGGATGTCATCGTTGTTGTCAATCTCGTCCCAAGCGTCGACCATCCCGACCAGCATGGGCACGCTCAGAGCATTCTTGGCCTCGGGACGGTTCATGATCACGATGGCCGTACTGCCGTCGCGTTCGAAGGTCAGGTTCTCGGTTGATTCCACCGTTTGACTACAGCCGCTCGATGATGGTGCCGGTGGCCAGCGCGCCGCCGCAGCACATGGAGACCAGGCCAAACTGGGCGTCGCGGCGCTCCAACTCGTGCAGGATCGTCGTGATGAGGCGGCTGCCGGTAGCGCCGACGGGGTGACCCAAGGCTATGGCCCCACCGTTGACGTTGACCTTGTCCATGTCGGCGTCGTGCACCTTGGCCCAGCTCATAACCACCGAGGCGAAGGCCTCGTTGACTTCGAAGAGGTCGATGTCGGCCATGGTCATGCCGGCCTTCTCCAGCACCTTGGTGGTGGCCGCAATCGGGCCATCGAGGTGGTAGTAGGGATCCGAGCCGACGAGGGCCTGGGCGACGATGCGGGCGCGGGGGCGGAAACCCTCCGCCTTGGCCCGATCTTCTGACATCCACAACACGGCGGCGGCACCGTCGGAGATCTGCGACGAGTTCCCGGCGTGATGCATGCCATCGGGCAGGACGGGCTTCAGCTTGGCCAGACCTTCGGCCGTGGTCTCGCGCGGTCCCTGGTCCTTGCTGATGACCAGCTTCTCGCCGCTGTGCTCGCCGCGCGGACCCTCTTCGCCGACGATGGGGGCTTCGACCGAACAGATCTCGCGCTCGAAGCGACCTTCGGCCACGGCGACGGCGGCCTTCTTCTGCGACTCGAGCCCGAGCCAGTCGACGTCGGCGCGCGAGATGCCGTACTTGGTGGCGATGCGCTCAGCCGCCGTGAACTGGTCCGGCATGTCGTAGGGCAGATCCTCGGGGATGGCCCGACCCACACCGGCGGCTGCGTTGGCCCCCAGGGGCACCCGGCTCATGGCTTCGACGCCGCAGGCGATGCCGATGTCGATGGCACCGGCGGCCACCAGGTTGTTGACGAAGTGGTTGGCCTGCTGGGATGAGCCGCACTGGCAGTCCACCGTCGTTGCCGCCACTTCGTAGGGCAGACCGTTGAGGAGCCAGGCCGTGCGCGTAACATTGAAGCCCTGCTCGCCGGCCTGGGTCACGCACCCACCGACCACCTGCTCGACGATGGAGGGGTCGATGCCGGAGCGCTTGACTACTTCGACCTGCGCGGCGCCGAGGATGTCAGGGGCCCGGAGACCCGAGAGCCATCCGTTGCGCTTGCCGATCGGGGTACGGACAGCGTCGATGATGACTGGCTGCGCCATGTGGACATTCCTCCTACTGCTGCATGTCCCGGCGAATCGCCGGTTGCCCCCACTGGGCAGAAGATAGAACCTGTTCTAACTTTACCATCGAGCCCGAAGATGCAGCCGAGCCTACGTACCAGCATTAAGTAGCGACTACTCAGGACACCAATCGCCGGTGACTTTATTGTGCCGAACGTGATGCTCCAACGGCGATGTGAGGGAACCCTCATCCCGCGCGCCCGGCCATGCCCCCAATTTTTGGCACTCAGGCCTTCAGTCAGCCGCCATAGAACCTGTTCTACCTACCCCACCAGGACTTCTGTATTTGGCCTGGTGACAGGCTGTGAACGTTCGTTTGGCTCGCTTGGAGTTCACAGGTTGGTTACACCGCCGTGTGAAAACGCTAGCCAACAGCGGTTTCCCTCGCTAATGTCCCAACCCGAATGCACGACTGGTGGGGAGTTCGTGAAGCATTTGTCACGGCCCACTTCTCCGCGCGGCCACACGGCAGCGCAACTCCCTCCTATCCCTCAATAACGGCAATACCCTCAGTCGCGAAAGTCGCGGCTCGTCGAGAAAGCAGGCGGCTATATGAGTAGCTCCAGAGCACGTCATTCGGCGTTGCGCCGACACGCAACCCGAGCGGGTGGCCTCTTGGCCGCCACCACGCTCATTGCCGGGTTCTTCCAGATGGGAAGTGCCCTCGTCGCGAGCGCGACAACACCGGTGACCATCACCGTGAACACGCTGTCCGACCTCACCGGCGCCGGGTGTGCCGGAGGCACGGCGCCCTGCTCGCTCAGGCAGGCACTCGACGCCTATGACAACGAACCAGACGGTGACGTTGTAACCATTGCCTTCTCGGTGAGCGGTTCCATCCAAATCGGTGGCAACGGCACGATCCACATCGTGGCGCCCAACTCGTTCCCCGGCGATCCTCTGACCATCAATGGCAGCGGCATCACCATTGACGGGCAGTCATCCGTGGCTGACCTCGTGGTGGACTCAGGCGGCGATCAGGCCCTCGTCACCATCAACGGGCTCACGCTCGACAACTCTGCCGGAACGGCGTTGACCAACGGGAACACGGTCGGGCTCACGCTCGACAATGTCTCCATTAAGAACGCCGCCTCGAGTGGCACCGGTGGCGGTATCTGGAACCAGTCCGGCGCCATCCTCACGGCCGACAACACGTCGGTGAACCACAACTCCAGTTCATCGACCGGCGGTGGTGGTATCTACAACGACGCCAACGCAACGTTCAATTCGTCTGATCTGACCGTTTCGCAGAACTCGGAATCGGGGGGCAGCGGCGGCGGTATCGACAATCTCGGTACTTTCAACGGTACCGGCATCACGGTCAACGCCAACACGTCGGCCGGCAACGGCGGTGGCATTGAAAACGCAACCGGCGGCACATTGAACCTGGGGACAAGCTCTCTCAGCGGCGGCACGGTGGAGAACAACACCGTGTCCGGCACCGGTGGTGGCATTGACAACAACGGCACCGCCACGCTGATCGGCCTCGCCGTTGAGAACAACATCACCGGGGTGACCAACGGTGCCGGCATCTATAACAACGGACCGCTCACCGCCTCCAATGGTTCGATCACCGGCAACCAGGCGGGGAAAAGCGGAGGTGGCCTCGACAACGCCTATACGGCCGGTGGGATCGCTCTTAACGACGAGACGATCACCGGCAATACGTCGTTCGTCACGGGTTCCGGCGCGGGTGGAGGTGGCATCGCAAACTTTGGCGCCGGCCTCACTGTCACCGGCGGCAGTGTCTCAACTAACAAAACCGACGCCCTGGGTGGCGGCATCTTCCTCAACGAGTCGGTCGCAGGATCCGTGAACAAGATCAGTGGTGTGTCGATCGACCGCAACACGGCTGCCTTCGGTGGTGGCCTCTACTCCAACCTGGATGCCGTCGTCGTGAGCGGGAACTCCGACATCAGTGACAACACGGCCCAAAGTGGTGGAGGCGTCGAAATCCAGGGACCGGAAACTGGTCCGACCTGCTCAACCTCGGCCACGCCCAATCCTCCTGCGGCTATCGCGACGGCCACGGACTGCTTCCTGAATTCCACCATCGAGGGGAACCTGGCCGACGGGGTTTCACAGGCAACCGGCGGTGGCGTGAACTTCATCCAGACCGACGCCCTCTTGAGCGGAGGATCGGTATCCTCCAACACGGCCGGAATCAGCAGCACGAGTATCGCTGTCGGAGGCGGCATATCCGCCATTACCGGCGTCTTGACATTGATCGATGAGACGGTGGACTCCAACCAAATTCCCTTCGGTCCGACAGGACAGGGCGGCGCCGGCATCTACACATCGTCGAGCACCGAGATCTACAACTCGGACATCTCCAACAACCACATTCAGCCGACCAGCAACAGCACCGGCGTTGGCGGAGGCATCTGGACCGACACTGGGGCCAACACGACCCTGGGGAGTGACACCATCTCGGGGAACTCTGCCGGCGATGAGGGCGGTGGCATCTTCTCAACCGAACCCATCGCCATGACCACGAGCACCGTTTCTGGGAACTCGCTGTCCGGGACGTCATTGAACGACTCCGGCGCTGGCGTCTATCAAAGCGGCGGGACGGGGATTACGGCCAGCAACGACACCATCACCGGCAACAAGGGAGCGGGGTTGGGCGGCGGTTTCTACGTCGAAGCGGGAGCCGGCCTGTCAGCCACCAACCTGACGATCAGTGACAACTCGGCCAGTCTGCTCGGCCTCGGAGGCCAAGGCGGCGGGCTCTACAGCGACGGCGGTACGGTGATTCTCACCGGCACCATCCTCACCGGGGACGTGGCTGGCGCCAACTCGTCGAACAATGCCAACGAGTGCGGAGGAAGCACACCGGGGTCAGCCGGCGACAACCTCGACCAGGGCAGTTCGTGCGCATTCGCAGGTACGGGCGACCAGAGCGACGCCGACGCCTTCCTGCAACCGCTGGCCAACAATGGTGGCCCCACCGAGACCCAAGCGCTGGGCTTCGGCAGTGCCGCCATCGGTGCCGAGAGCACCGGAGCCAACTGCCCTGCCACCGACCAACGCCTGGTAGCTCGGCCGGTACCGTGCGACGTCGGCGCCTATCAGACGACCCCGTCGAGCTTCACGCCGACGGTCACCAGCGTCACCCCGAGTTCGGGGCCGGCCGCGGGCGGCATTCCGGTGGTCATTACGGGAACCGGCTTCTCTGTCGTTCCGAATGGCACGACGTTCTTCTTCGGAGCCAACCCGGTGACAGTGACCTGCTCAAGTACGACCTCGTGCACGGTGACCGCTCCGGCTGGCAGTGGCACGGTTGACGTGCGGGCCGTCGTGAGCTCGCAGACCAGCCCGCTGAATCGGCCAGGGGATGCGTTCACCTACCCGACACCGCCGCCCCCTCCGCCGCCGCCGCCTCCGCCGCCCCCTCCGCCGCCCCCGCCACCGCCACCGGTGGTCGGTCCGGCCGGACCCACGGGCGCGACTGGAGCAACGGGCGCCACCGGTGCGACCGGAGCCACCGGTCCCGCTGGCCCCGGCGCTACTTCACCCACGGGTGGCTATGACCTGGTCGGCCGTGACGGTGGAGTCTTCGTGTTCGGGCAACCGGGAACCGGCTTCTACGGCTCACTGCCGGGTATCGGCGTCAACGTCCACAACATCGTGGGCATCGTGCCGACGAATGACGACAGGGGTTACCTGCTGGTCGGCAGCGACGGCGGGGTCTTCGCCTTCGGCGACGCTCCCTTCGAGGGTTCCCTGCCGGGCATCGGCGTCAACGTCCACAACATCGTGGGCATCGTCCCGACGGCCGACGACAAGGGTTACCTCTTGGTCGGTAGCGATGGCGGCGTATTCGCCTTCGGTGATGCCTCGTTCCACAACTCCCTACCGGGACTCGGAATAAAGGTAAACAACATCGTGGGTATCGCCAGCACGGCCAACGGCCTGGGCTACTGGCTGCTCGGGTCTGGCGGCCAGGTGTACGCCTTGGGTACGGCCAGCAACTTCGGTTCGGTAGCGGTTGGCCCATCGGTGTCGATCACCGGCACGCCTGACGCCCAGGGCTACTGGGTGGCCGGTGCCAACGGCTCGGTCTCGCCCTTCGGCGACGCCGGGGCCTTCGGCTCACTGCCGGGCCAGGGTGTGGCGGTGTCCAACATCGTGTCGTTGATTCGCACATCGACCGGTCGGGGCTACCAATTGGTCGGATCCGACGGCGGCATCTTCAACTTCGGGGATTCCGTCTTCGAGGGATCGCTGCCGGGCATCGGCGTCCACGTCAACGACATCGTGGGTGCGGTGTTCGTGTCGTAACGCCATCAGTGTGAAGAGACCCGCCAGTGGGGTGATTCGTCACCCGGCTGGCGGGTTTTTTCATGTCCTAGCGCAAGAGCTCCCGGGCGATGACCACCCGCTGGACCTGGTTGGTTCCCTCGTAAATCTGGGTCACCTTGGCGTCGCGCAGGAAGCGCTCCACCGGGAAGTCCTTGGTGTAGCCGTAGCCACCGAGGATCTGGACGGCGTCGATGGTCACCTGCATGGACACGTCGGATGCGAAGGCCTTGGCCATGGCACCGAAGAGGGTCAGCTCGCCGGCCGGATCGTGGTCGACCATGGCGCAGGCCCGGTAGACCAAGGCCCGGGCCGCCTCATTGCGCATGGCCATGTCGGCCAGCAGGAAGCGCAGGCCTTGCAGGTCGGCGATGGGACCGCCGAAGGCATGGCGCTGCTTCATGTACTGCCCTGAGAAGTCGATGGCGCCCTGGGCAATGCCGACGGCCTGGGCCCCGATGGTGGGCCGGCTGCGGTCGAGGGTGTGCATGGCGATGGTGAAGCCCTGCCCCTCCTCGCCGATGCGATGAGAAGCCGGGACCCGGACACCGTCGAGGACTACCTCACCGGTGGGGCTGCCCCGCAGGCCCAGCTTGTCTTCGTGCTTGGCAATTGTGATGCCCCACTCCTTCTCCACCAGGAAACAAGAAATGCCGCGCCCACCAGCTTCGGGATCGGTCTTGGCGAAGACGATGTAGACATCCGAAATCCCGGCATTGGTGATCCAGTACTTGGAACCGGTTATGACGTACTCATCTCCGTCGCGCACGGCTCGGGTGCGCATGGCCGCCACGTCACTCCCGGCGTCGGCCTCAGAGAGGCAGTAGCTGGCCTGCAACTCGCCAGCGGCCACCCGGGGGAGGTACTGCTGCTTGATCTCCTCGCTGGCCCAGTTCATGACCGGGAGCATGCCCAGCTTGGAGATGAGCATGGTCAGAGACGTCGAAGCACAAACCCGGGCCAGCTCCTCGGCCATGATGGCCTGGGTCACCATGTCGGCCCCGGCGCCTCCGTAGGCCACGGGGATTCCCAACGAGGGCAGCTCCAATTCGCAGCAGGCCTCGAAGGACTTCCAAGGGAACTCGGCCGACCGATCGATCTCGGCGGCTTGCGGAGCAATGCGCTCCTCGCTAAAGGACCGCATCGTCTGTTGGAACTGGCGCTGCTCGTCGGTCAGGGCAAAGGATGAAGGTTCCACCTGAGCATTCTCGCAGAGTGCCAACCCGCCCCTGCCAGACGCCTCAGGTAGCCCAGAGGTGGCGCAGGAGCAGGTGGTTGAGTTCGTCGGGAGCCAGTTCGGGGATCCAGTGGCTGACCCCTTCGAGTTCGGCGAATTCGTAGAGCCCCCCCACGTAGTCGGCCGTGGCCTCGGCGGCCACCCGCCCCAGCACGGCGTCGCCGCTCGACCAGACGTAGAGCGTGGGCACGACCACGGTGGGCAGGTCGGCCAGATCGTCATCGCCCATGGCTCGGAACCAGTTAAGCGCCGCCGTCATGGCCCCGGGACGGGAGAGGACGGCCAGGTATTCCTGGGTCTGGGAGGCGTCGAGACCACTATCGAGGAACAGTTCTCCGAGGCCCGAGCCCCAGCCCTCTTCACCCAGCAGGAGGTGTTCGACCAGGTCAGGCTGCTCAATGATGCTCAAGGAGGCCGAGCGGAGCGCCTGTTGGGGATCCGCCCCGGTCAGGGCGTGACGCAGGGCGTGCGGATGCGGGGTGGAAATGGCGCACAACGAGCGCACCCGGTCCGGAAAGCGGGAAGCCACCACCCAGGCCAGCAGCCCGCCCCAGTCGTGGCCGATCAGATCGAAGACCGTCATTTCCATGGTGTCGGCCAGGGCCATGACGTCGTCCACCAGGTGCTCAAGGCCGTAGTCCGTCACTTCGGGCGGGCGGGCCCCGATGGAGTAGCCACGGAGATCGGGAGCGACGGCCCGGTAGCCGGCCTCACCGAGTGCAGTCAGCTGGGCCCGCCAGGCCCATGACGTCTGAGGGAAGCCGTGCAGGAGCAGGACGCGTCGTCCCTCCTCGGGTCCGGACGCTCGCGCCGTGAAGGTCAGATCGTTGGCGTCAATTTCCAGCCGGTCGATCACGTGCTCTTTAACTGAGAGCGTTGATCAGGCCGCAGCGACCGGCATGGTGACCAGGGCCAGGCCATCGCCGCGAGCGAACTGTGCCTGCGCGTCGGCGGGCGTAAGGCGGAGGGTGGATTCCGGCAGGGCGTCGACCAGGGCCCGCTGCGACACGTAGTCGTGGGAGACGGAGGCGAAGGCCTGGCGGCGGACCGCCGTGACGTCGGCCGGGGCGTCGACCAGGAAACCCCAGACGGCCAGGGCCACCTGCAGGTCGTAGATGCTGGGAGCCCGGCCGTAGAGGGCGGCCCGGCGGGCGGCGATGAGGGCGCAGCCCAACAGGACGTCGTGCTCGGTCTCCCCCTCGGTCAGCTTGAGGTCGTGCTCGAAACGCCGGGCCAACCGCATGGCGAAGCCGGCGTCGGGTCCGGGAGTACCCACGCTGGGACCGCGGAGGGCTGACGGTACGTTCAGTTCGGCCGGCCGGTCGGTCGTCCAGGCGCCCGGTACGTGCAGGTGGCGGGCCGGGCGGACCTGGTCCGCCTCGGTGATCGGCACAAAGGTCGGCTGCGTCATGCGCGGGAGGTTACTGCACCACCGGGAGCAACAGGCTCGACGGATGGGCCGGGTCATGCCAGACCTCCTGGTCGGCCGCTTGCATGGCCTTCCCGCTGCCCAGCCGCTCTCCTAAGCCCAGATTGCGGGCGAACAGCGGATGGGCCCCGCTCGAGACCTGCAAGCGGACCCGGTGGCCCGCCCTGAACGTATTGGCCGTTGGCCACATCGAGATATCAAGCGTGAAGACGCCGTCGACGTCCTTCGTGACCTGCCCGGGCGTGATGCGCACGATGCCGTCGCTGATGTTGGTGGACTTGCCCTTGGCCGACACGTCACACAGGCGCACGTGGAAATCGGCGTGCTCGAGCGAGGTGCGCAGGTGCAGGGTCGCCGTCAGCGGCCCGACCACGGTCAGATCGCGTGGGAGAACCGAGCTGGTGTAGGTCAGCACGTCGGAGCGGGACTCCCGCTTGGCCTGGTCCTTCGGGCCGGCGTTCTTGCCCAGGAGTGCGGGACCCCCGACCCCGGGTGTGGGATCGGCCGGGTCGTAGCGATAGCGGTCGGCCGGCCCGTCGCCGGGGGCTTGCGTGCTCAACATGCCGCCGTGACCGAGATACCACTGCTGCATATCGGCCGCCGGGGGCCATTGCGGGTACTCGGCCCAGTGGCCCGAGCCCATCACGAAGAGGCGGACGGGCTGGCGCCGGGCCGGCCCACCCTTGACCTGCTGGTCAAAGAATTCGAGGGCGTCCCGCAGGGCTTCACCCGTGCCCCCGGGGCTGCCGTGATGCCAGGGCCCGATGGTCAGCCGACTCGTTCGGCCGGCGGCCACCAGCGCCTCGTAGTCGGCCACCTGGGAGTGCAAAAAGAGGTCGTACCAGCCGCCGACAAGAGTGGTCGGAGGGATGGCGCTCAGATCCTTCCCGTAGTTGAGGCCGTCCCACCAGGTATCCCCGGGCGCCTCGTGGCCCACGCAGTTCTGGAAGAAGTCATGCCGGCTCCCGATGGCAGCCTGATCGCTCCCCTCCAGGGGCAGCGTCAACGCCGACGCACCTACGACCTTGGCCGCCTTGAGTGTCGACTTGATCAAGGCGCCCCAACCAAGCTCCTGGGAATTGGTCGAGTTGATCCAGGCCAGGAGTGACTCCAGGGCGAAGGACCCACCCGGGTAGATGATGGAGTCCCGGACGTTCGATGCCGTGACATTGAGCGACATGCCCTTCACGGTGTCCGGCGCCGTCTCGGCCACGGCCCACTGGGTCAGGCCCAGGTAGCTCGGGCCGAAGGTGAGGAGCTCGCCGTTGAACCACGGCTGTCCCTGGATCCAGTCCAGGGTGGCCGACCCGTCGGCCTTCTCGTTGTGGAAGGGCTCGAAGACGCCGGCTGAGCCGAAGGTGCCCCGCACGCTCTGGATGACGACTTGATAACCCCGCTCGGAGAAGAGGCGACCGAACGAAGCCAGCTGGCGCCGACCGTAGGGCGAGCGCAGGAGCACTGTCGGTATGGTCCCAGCCCCCGGGTTGACCGGATACCACCGGTCGGACAGGAGTTCGATGCCGTCGGGCATCTTGGCCACCAGGTCCCGCTCGACACTGACGTCATGCGTCTGAGCGGCCGGCAGCTTGGCCAGTGTCCCCAGAATCCGACTTGAAAACGACATGATCGACCCCCGCTTCCTAAGGATCAGGCTCCGTGCAGGAGTCCGAACACAACCGAGTCATACAGAGCTTGCCAGCTGGCTTCAATGATGTTCTCCGAGACCCCGATGGTGGTCCAGGTGGTCTGCCCGTTGGTCGAATCGACGAGGACCCGGGTCACGGCGCCGGTACCCCGTCCCGTATCGAGGACGCGGACCCGGTAGTCGGTCAGATGGATCGAACCGAGTACGGGGAAGTGGGTGCCGATGGCTCCCCGTAGCGCCCCGTCCAGTGCGTTGACCGGGCCGTTACCCTCGGCCGTAGCCACGATGCGCTCTGCGCCCACGTGCACCTTGACCGTGGCTTCGGTGGTCACGTCGAAGGCCGAGCTGTCCCGGCTCGACGCCCGTTCACCGTGGTCGGTGATGACCCGGAACGACTCGAGCACGAAGTAGTCGGACACCCATCCGGTAGCCCGACGCAACAACAATTCGAGGGAGCCGTCAGCCACCTCGAAGTGATAGCCCTCGTATTCGAGCTGCTTGAGCTCATCGAGCACCCGGCCCAGCACCTCGCCGTCCAGCTCGAGGCCGAGTTCGGCCGCCTTCATGGCCAAGGTGGAGCGCCCCGCCATTTCCGAGACGACCACGCGGGTGCCGTTGCCCACCAGGTCCGGTGAGACGTGCTCGTACAGATCGGCGCTGCGGGCTACCGCGCTGGCATGGAGCCCGCCCTTGTGGGCGAAGACGGAGTGCCCGACGTAGGGCTGCTGCGGATTGGGTGCGATGTTGACCAGCTCAGCGATGTGGTGTGCCACCGGAGTCAGCCGTTCCAGCCGGTCGGCCGGAATGGTGCGGATGTTGAGCTTGAGGGACAGATTGGGGATGGCGGCCGAGAGGTCGGTATTGCCGCTGCGCTCCCCGTAGCCGTTGACGCACCCCTGCACCTGGGTCACGCCGGCCTGCACGGCCACCAATGAGTTGGCCACGGCGCAGCCGGCGTCATTGTGACAATGGATGCCGAGCTGGGCACTGGTACGGGCCCGGACGTCGGCCACGGCTTGACCCACGTCGTCGGGCAGCGAACCGCCGTTGGTGTCGCACAACACCAGAGCCTCGGCGCCAGCTTCCTCGGCGGCGGCCAGGACACTCATGGCGAAGTCGGGATTGCGCCGGTAGCCGTCGAAGAAGTGTTCCGCATCGAGGAAGACGCGCAGGTCGTGCGCCTTCAGATAGCGCACCGAGTCGCTCACCATGGCTACCGCTTCGTCCAGCGAGGTACGCAGGGCCTCGGCCACGTGGCGGTCCCAGGTTTTGGCCACGATGCAGGCCACCGGGGCCCCGGCCTCAATGAGGTTGGCCAGGACGGCGTCATCTTCGGGCCGTACGCCGGCCCGCCGGGTGGACCCGAAGGCGACCAGGGTGGCCGTCGAGAGCGTCAGCTCCTTGGCCGCCCGGGCGAAGAACTCCACGTCCTTCGGGTTGGCCCCGGGCCAGCCCCCTTCGATGAAGGCGACTCCGAGGTGGTCGAGTTGCTCGGCCACCCGCAGCTTGTCGTCGACCGTGAGAGAAAGGCCCTCCTGCTGGCTGCCGTCGCGCAGGATGGTGTCGAAGATGTCGACGGACTCGGGCAACTCGCCTAGGACGTAGTCATGGGCGTGGTGGATCTGCCCATCGGCGTGCCGGTGGGTGGCCGTCCCGTGCGAATGCTCAGCCGACCCTTCAGTCGACAAGGTCCAGCCAGTCCTTGTAACGGTCCACTTCGCCCCGCACGGCGGCGAAGTAGGTCTGCTGCACCTCCTGGGTGATGGGGCCCGGCTTGCCGGTGCCGATGACACGGTCGTCGACGGCCCGGATGGGCACCACCTCGGCCGCCGTCCCGGTCAGGAACGCCTCATCGGCCAGGTAGAGGTCGGTGCGGATGATGGGCTCGTGTCGCACCTCGTAGCCCAGGTCCTGGGCGATGGTCTCGATGGAGTTCTGCGTGATGCCGGCCAGCGCGCCCGAATCGGACGAGGGCGGCGTCACGATGAATCCGTCGCGCACGATGAAGATGTTCTCGCCCGTGCACTCGCTCACGGTGCCGTTGGGGGCCAGCAGGATGGCCTCGTCGTAGCCGGCCTTGAGCGCTTCCACCTTGGCCAGGGACGAGTTGACGTACATGCCCGTTCCCTTGGCTGCGGTCGGCACGGCATTGGGGTCGTGGCGCCGCCACGAACTGACCTTGACCGACACTCCGTTGGCCACGCCGTCATCGCCCAGGTAGCTGCCCCAGGGCCAGGCGGCGATGGACACATTGACCGGGCTGGGCAGCGGGTTGAGGCCCATCTCGCCATAACCCAGGTAGACCAGCGGACGGAGGTAGCAGCCGTCGTTCATGCCGTTGACCCGGACCACGTCGCGGGTGGCCGCCACGATGTCTTCCACCGTGTACGGCACGTCGATCATGAACACCTTGGCCGAGGCGAAGAGGCGACGGATGTGCTCGGTGAGGCGGAAGACGGCCACGCCGTTCGACGTGGGGTAGGCCCGGATGCCCTCGAAGACGCCGGAGCCGTAGTGCATGGTGTGGGTCAAGACATGCACGGTGGCATCGGCCCAGTCGACGAGTTCGCCGTCCATCCAAATTTTGTCGGTAGGGGTGATGGGCATTGATCAGAGCCTTTCTGCGATGGCGTTGCCCACGGCAGTCGTGGACAGTTGCGAAGTAGTGGTCGATGAGGCGGACATGGCGTTGGCTTGTTCGGTCACTGCTTTGAGTACTCGTTGCGCGGCATCGTGCTCGCCCAGGTGCTCGAGCATCAGCCCAGCCGAGTGGATGGCGGCCAGCGGGTTGGCAATGCCCTGGCCGGCAATGTCGTGCGCCGCGCCGTGCACCGGTTCGAAGAGGGAGGGGCCGGTGCGGTTCGGGTTCAAGTTGGCCGAGGCGGCGAAACCGATGCCGCCACTCACGGCGCCGGCCAGGTCGGTCAGGATGTCGCCGAAGAGGTTGTCGGTGACGATGACGTCATAGCGTGCCGGTTGCTCGACCAGGTAGATGCAGGCGGCATCGACGTGGTTGTAGTCCCAGGTGATGTCGGGGTATTCGGCCGAAACCTCCGTGACCGTGCGGTTCCAGAGGTCCCCCGAGAAGGTGAGCACGTTCGTCTTGTGCACCAGGGTCAGGTGACGGCGCGGTCGCTGGCCGGCCAGGTCGAAGGCGAAGCGCACGCAGCGCTCGACGCCCATCCGGGTGTTCACGGAGCCCTGGGTGGCCACCTCAGCCGGCGTGCCCTTACGCAGGAGGCCACCCTCCCCGGCGTAGGTCCCTTCGGTGTTCTCCCGGATCACGATGAAATCCGAACCGTGGGCGATCGATCCCGGCACCCCGACATAGGGCCGCAGGTTGATGTAGAGGTCCAACTCGAAGCGCAGGCGGAGCAACAGGCCCCGCTCAAGGGTTCCCCCCGGGATGGACGTGTCGTCGACCGGCGGCCCGATGGCGCCGAGGAGGATGGCGTCGAACCCGCGCAACTCGGCCATGGTCTCGTCGGGAAGGACGACCCCATCGCGGAGATAGCGGCCCGCTCCCAGGTCGAACTCCTTCGTCTGAAGCTCGACACCGGCCGCCGCCACGACTTTGAGGGCTTCCGCGCAGACTTCGGGGCCGATGCCGTCGCCGCCGATGACAGCGACTCGATTGCCTGAGGTGCTGGGTGACACTGAACCTGCCTTTGCCTGAAGAGTGATGCCGAGAATTGAAAAACCGCCCACGCAGTGGACGGTTGAACGGCGCGCGGATCTGAGGCGCGCCTAGTGAATAATGCCTACAGAGTGCTCGAACCGGTGCATATTGCCGCCTAGTCTCCCGCGCCCGGGCGATCCCGTCAACCAGGCCAGCCGGGCAGCACCCGGGCACCTGAGAGCCGATTAGCCTGGTGGGCGCCCTCGAGCGGTCCGCCGCCGACGGCTTTCCCCATCTGAAGGACGCGCTGTGACGAACGCATCGACCAACGAAATCGAATCGACCAAACTCACCCAGGCCACCTTTGACCGCCTGTCCGCGGAGCTCGAGGATCTGACCACCCGTGGTCGGGTCGAGATCGCCGAGCAGATTGAGGCGGCCCGGGCCCTGGGCGACCTTAAGGAGAACGGCGACTACCACGCCGCCAAAGACTTCCAGGGCAAGATGGAGTCCCGCATCCGGCAGCTCCAGGCCCTGCTCAAGACGGCCGAGCTGGTGGACGAGTCCGCCGCCAGCGACGGCAGCGTGGTGGCCGGCACCACCGTGACGCTGCGCTACGAGGGCGACGACGAGGACGACACGCAGCAGTTCTTCGTGGGCTCCATCGAGGAGCGGCAGGGTGACCTGCCCGTTCTGTCGCCCAGCGCCCCGTTGGGGCAGGTTCTTATGGGCAAGAAAGCTGGAGACACGGTGGAGTACACAGCACCGGGCGGCATGCTCCAGGTCGAGATCGTAAAGGTGGAGCACTGATGGCCCCCCGCACTCTGTCCGAGAAGATCTGGGACGACCACGTCGTCTACGCCAAGGAGGGTGAGCCCGACCTCATCTTCATCGACCTCCACCTGATTCACGAGGTGACCTCACCCCAGGCTTTCGACGGCCTGCGGCTGGCCGGGCGTACCGTGCGTCGGCCCGACCTGACGGTGGCCACGGCCGATCACAACGTGCCCACCACCGACATCGACAAGCCGGTGGCCGATCCCATCTCGGCCAAGCAGCTGGACGTGCTCGACGCCAACACGGCCGAGTTCGGCATCACCTGCTTCCCCATGGGCAACCCCAACCAGGGCATCGTGCACATCATCGGGCCCGAGCAGGGCTGGACCCAGCCCGGCATGACCATCGTGTGCGGCGACAGCCACACCTCAACCCACGGCGCCTTCGGCGCCCTGGCCTTCGGCATCGGCACCAGCGAGGTCGAGCACGTCCTGGCCACCCAGACGCTGCCGCAGACCAAGCCGGCCACCATGGCCGTCACGGTTGAGGGCGAACTGGCCCCCGGAGTCACCGCCAAAGATGTGGCCCTGACCATCATCGGCGAGATCGGCACCGGCGGCGGCATCGGCCACGTCATCGAATACCGCGGTTCGGCCATCCGCTCCCTCTCCATGGAAGGGCGCATGACGCTCTGCAACATGAGTATTGAGGGCGGGGCCCGCGCCGGCCTGGTGGCACCCGACCAGACCACCTTCGACTACGTGCAGGGCAAGGACCAGGCACCCCAGGGGGCCGAATGGGACGAGGCCGTCGCCTACTGGCGCACGCTGGTCACCGACGACGGCGCCACCTTCGACAAAGAGGTCGTCATTGACGCGGCCTCCATCACCCCGCACGTGACCTGGGGCACCAACCCGGCGCAGGTCGCTCCCATCGGCGGGGTCATTCCCGATCCCGACGCCATGGAGGATGCCGGCGACCGCGAGGCCGCCTACCGGGCTCTGGACTACATGGGCCTAAAGGCCGGGACACCCCTACGCGAGGTGCCGGTCGACACCGTGTTCCTGGGCTCCTGCACCAACGCCCGCATTGAGGATCTCCGGGCCGCCGCTGAGGTACTCGACGGCCGCCATGTGCACGCCGGTCTGCGGGCCCTGGTCGTCCCCGGCTCGCACCGGGTCAAGAACCAGGCCGAGGCCGAGGGCCTGGACAAGATCTTCGTGGCCGCCGGCTTTGAGTGGCGCGAGCCCGGCTGCTCTATGTGCCTGGCCATGAACCCCGACAAGCTGGCCGTCGGAGAGCGTTGCGCCTCAACGTCGAACCGGAACTTCGAAGGACGTCAGGGCCGAGGTGGCCGCACCCATCTCGTCTCGCCCCGGGTGGCCGCGGCCACCGCTGTGGCCGGCACATTCGCTACCCCGGAGGACTTGGACTGATGGAACCCGTCATCATCGTTACCGGGCGCGCCGTGCCCCTGGACCGGACCGACGTCGACACCGACCAGATCATCCCGTCGGACTGGCTCAAGCGAGTCGAGCGCACCGGCTTCGGCGCCGGCCTGTTTTCGGAATGGCGCGACGATCGCGACTTCGTCTTCAACCAACCCGAATACGCCGGAGCCACGGTGCTGGTGGCCGGCCACAACTTCGGCACCGGCTCATCCCGGGAGCACGCCGTGTGGGCCCTGATGGACTACGGCTTCCAGGCCGTCGTGTCCTCCCGCTTCGCCGACATCTTCCGCAACAACTGCACCAAGCAGGGCCTCCTGCCGGTGCAGGTGAGCGAGGAATTCGACCGCGCTCTGCTCGACGCCGTGGCGGCCGACCCGAAGCTCGAGATCACCATTGACGTGGCCCGCAGCACCATTGAGGCTCCGGCGGCCGGGCTTTCGGCCACCTTCCCCCTTGACGAGTTCACCCGCGAGCGCCTGCTCAACGGATGGGACGACATCGGACTGTCGCTGCGCCACGTCGATGCCATCACCGAGTACGAGCAGCGACGCCCAGCCTTCCTGCCTTCGGCTTAATCCACCGCCACCGGCACCAGCTCGAACTTCCCCACATCGACCAACCCTTTGTCAGTCAGGCGCAGGTCGGGAATCACCGACAAGCCCAGGAAGCTCATGTGCATGAAGGGCGCCGAGATGGTGGTGCCCAACGAACGCGCCGCATCAAGCAGGTGGTGCATATCGGCCGCCACCGCGTGCGCCGGCCGGTCGCTCATCAGACCTCCGATGGGTAACACCAACTCGGCCAGCACGCGCCCCTGATCATCGACCGCTACCTGCCCGCCACCGATCTCGGCCAGGCGGGCTATGGCGGCGGCCATGGCAAGTGGCCCGAGCGAGGACCCGGATCCGACCGCCATGCAGTTGTGCGCGTCATGGCCCACGGTCGAGGCCAGAGCGCCCCGCTCCAACCCGAATCCCTGCACCCACCCCAGACCGATACGGCCGGTCTGACGGTGTCGCTCCACCACGGCCAGCCGGGCCACACCGCCGGACGGATCGGCGGGATCGGTCACCAAGGATTTGGTGCTCAGTGAGCCTTCGTGGATGCCGATGGTGCGTACCCGACCGCCGGGGCGGAGGGGAAAGGTGAAGGACGATGGCGGAGGCGGCACGGCGAGGTGCACGGACTGGCGCATGAAGTCAGGCGGCGGTGTGTCGACCACGGCGCCCGGCACCACGGCTCCGTCCTGCGCCACCAGCTGACCCCGCTGATAGACGCGGGAGGGCAGGAATCCCTGAAGGGTGTCGAAGCACAGCACGTCGGCCTGGAAGCCCGGTCCCAACGACCCCAGCTCCGTGAACCCATGGTACTCGGCCGGGTTCATGGTGGCGAGCACCAGGGCGTCGATCTCGCTCACGCCGCAGGCCACAGCCAGTCGCACGCAGTCATTGAGGTGACCGAGGTCGATGAGCGTGTCCGGCTCTCGATCATCGCTGCAGAGCGCCAGGTGATCGGTGCCGTGGGCCAACACCATGGGGATGAGGTCGCGCAGGTTCTGGCTGGCCGAGCCCTGGCGGATGAAGACCCACATGCCCTTGCGACGCTTCTCCTCCGCCTCCGCCAGCTCGGTGCACTCGTGGTCGGATTCGACCCCGGCGGCTAGATAGGCATCGAGGGCGCGCCCGAGGACCCCGGGCGCGTGACCATCGACCCGGCGGTGCCCGGCCGTGGCAATGCGGGCCAGCATCTCGGGATCGCCGGCGATGACGCCGGGGAAATTCATCACCTCGGCCACGCCGATGGCGGCGTGATCGCGCAGGAGAGCAGCCACGTCGGGAGCGAACAGTTCGGCCCCCGGACTCTCGAAGGGCGAGGCCGGCACGCAGCTGCTGGCGCACACGCCGAAGGTGAACGGCAACCGGCTGGCCGCCGCGATGAGCGCGGCCACTCCCGGGATCCCGAAGACGTTGGCGATCTCGTGTGGATCGGCGGCCACGGCGGTGGTACCCAGAGGCAAGACGGTGCGCACGAACTCGTCCACCCACAACTTGGTCGACTCCAGGTGCATATGGGCATCGACGAAGCCGGCGGTGACGGCGGCACCCTGCAGGTCAACCTCCTCGAGGGCCTCCCGCGGACCCCAGCCGGCTACGACGCCATCAGCAATGGCCAGATCAGTGGTGACCCACTCCCGGCTGGCCGGCGAGAGGACACGGCCGCCACGCAGCAACAGGTCGGCCGGCTTATCACCCCGGGCCACGGCCAGAACGTGCGGAGAAGACGGAGCGCGGGCCATGGAGCATGGTGGCCGCAAGGGACTCTGCCGTCAAGCTGATGAGGGTGTTCACAGCCACCGCACGATGAGCGTGGGAATGCGTGTCCCGTTGCGAGCCTGATCCGGTGGGGCCATGCTGGAGCGTGCCCGAGAATCGATTCGTTGGCGAGATCGCCAGCACGTATGACCAGCCTGGCCACGGAATGTTCGCTGCCGATGTGCTCGCAGCGACCGTCGACTGCCTGGTTGAGTTGACCGGGGACGGGACGGCCATGGAGTTCGCCATTGGCACCGGCCGGGTGGCTCTCCCCTTGGCTGCACGAGGCATTCAGGTCGCCGGGATCGAACTGTCCACCGACATGTTGGCGGTACTGCGGTCGAAGTCCGGAGCGAGTGCCATCGAAGCCGTCGAAGGTGACATGGCCACGACGTTCGTCGAGGGAGAGTTCTCACTCGTCTATCTGGTCTACAACACGATCACGAATCTGACGTCTCAGGACGAACAAGTGGCGTGTTTTCAAAACGCAGCTCGCCACCTTCGCCCGGGCGGCCGTTTTCTCATTGAGAACGGCGTGCCCAGCATGCGCCGGTTACCCCCTGGCAACGCCGGAGTCCCATTCGCCCTGACGGAGGACTACATCGGCATTGACGACTTCATTGACCGCACGCACAAACAGATTTCCCGATCGCGACACTTCACCCGGCGTCCCGATGGCACCTTCAGCGAGTTCACGGCGCCGTTCCGCTACGTGTGGCCCTCCGAGTTGGACCTGATGGCTCGGATCGCCGGCCTGACGCTGGAACATCGGTGGGCGTGGTGGGATCGCTCGCCGTTCACCGGTGAAAGCCAATCGCACGTCAGCGTGTGGCGCCTCCCAGGGGAATAGTCCCAACACACCGTTGCACCAGGACTCACGCCGCAGCGTGGCAGGATCAAAGGCATGGTCACCCTGCGCCCCATGACCGAGCCGGACGTGCCCGGCGCGGTGGAGGCGTTCGACAGCGGGTTCCTGGCCATGCGGGCCCGTTACGGGCTGCCGGTAACGGCCAGCTCCTTGCAGGGTGAGCGACGCCGCCAAAATCGCACCCGCCATTTCCTGGCCACCGATCCGGGCGGATCCTGGGTGGCAGAGGATGAGGGGGCCATCATCGGCATGGCCCAGGCCTTCGTGCGCGAGGACTACTGGATGCTCTCCCAGCTCGGTGCCGTGCCCGGCCGCCAGGGCCGTGGTCTCGGTCGGGAGCTGCTGCGCCTCGCTCTCTCGCACGGTGATCCGAACAGCCCCGGGACCATCCAGTGCTCACGCGACCCCAAGGCCATGGCGCTGTACTCCAGCTTCGGGTTCTCGCTCCATCCCGTCGTGGCCGCCTGGGGTCCACTGCGCCCCGGCCGGGTCACCCGCCCCGGCGACGTCATCCGCATTGAGGCAGCCGACGTCACCGACGCCCACTACGACCTGGTGGCCGCCATCGACCGCAAGGTCCGGGGCTCGGCTCGCATCATTGATATTCAGATGATCCTCTCCGAGGAGGGCACCCGCCTCCTCCTCCACGGGGACCAGGCGTACGCCGTGGCCAAGGACGACCGCGTGGTGACGCTCGGCGCCCGCAACGAGACATCAGCCGCCCTCGTCCTGCGCACCATGCTGGCCGAAGCACCAGCCGGGGAGACCATTGAGGTCAACTGGCTCACCGGTCGTCAGCAGTGGGCCATCCGGGAGTTGACCCAAGCCGGTATCGAACTACAGCCCTACGGACCGGTCATGGTGCGGGGCATGGACGGTCCGCCCAGCCCCTACATCCCGAGTGGTGGTTACGGCTGAACCCAGCGGTACTTGGTCCAGCCCGTCATGGACCGCGCACCCAGGCTGTCGTAGAAGCCGATGGCCTTGGTATTCCAGTCCAACACTTCCCACTCCACCCGGCCCTCGGTACGCGCCCGCAGGTCGGCCAGCAACGCCGCCCCAAAGCCATGGCCGCGGGCCTCCGGGCGCACGTAGAGATCCTCCAGCCAGATGCCCGTCTTGCCCAAAAAGGTGGAGAACGTCTCGAACCACATGGCGTGGCCGACCACCGACCCGTCGTCGGCCACGGCCAAATTGTCGTGAATGACGGCGCCGGGCCCGAACAGCACCCGGTGCAGGTCATCGGCCGTGCAGACCACCTGGTCGGCCATCTCCTCGAATTCGGCCAGCTCGACGATCATGGCCAGCAGTTCGTCGACGTCGGCCTCGGTGGCGGGACGGATCACGCCGTGCGGGCGCGATTGGCGGCGGAGACCACGGCGCCCAGCGACGCATCGAGGATGGACGAGTCACGCCCGACGCCCCACCACGTGGTGCCATCGGGTCCGGCACATTCCACGTAGGCCACGGCCGAGGCGGTCGACCCTTCAGTCAGGGCGTGCTCCGAGTAGTCCTTGACCTCCAGCACCACGCCCAGCTCCTGGCGCAGGGCGCCGACCAGGGCATCGATGGGGCCGTTGCCCTCGCCGACGATGGTGCGGTGCTGGCCGTCGACCAGCAGTTGGGCCGTGACCGTGGTGCGGCCGCCACCGGTGGCCACCTCGCTGCCGATGAGCCGCAGGCCGGCGTCCTCGGAGAGGTAGCTCTCGGTAAAGGCGTTCCACATCTCACCGGTGCCGATCACGGTGCCGCTGGCTTCGGTTATGGCCTGGACCGTCTTGGAGAATTCCATCTGCAGCCGACGGGGCAGGTCGAGCCCGAACTCGGCGTCCATCAGGTAGGCCACGCCGCCTTTTCCCGACTGGCTGTTGACCTGAATGATCGCCTCGTAGGTACGCCCGGTGTGCTTGGGGTCGATGGGCAGGTACGGCACTTCCCAGTGGTCGTACTCGGTGCCGATGGCCGCCATGCCCTTCTTGATGGCGTCCTGGTGCGAACCGGAGAACGCCGTGTAGACGAGATCGCCGGCGTAGGGGTGGCGTGGGTGGACCGGCATGCGGGTGGCGTACTCGGCGACCCGGCGCACCTTCTCAATGTCCCCGAAGTCCAGCGTCGGATCGATGCCCTGGGAGAACAGGTTCATGGCCAGCGTGACAATGTCGACATTGCCCGTACGCTCACCGTTGCCGAAGAGCGTGCCCTCCACCCGGTCTGCCCCAGCCAGCACGGCCAGTTCGGCTGCCGCCACCGCGGTGCCCCGGTCGTTATGCGGGTGCAGGCTGAGGATAACGGCGTCGCGGTTCTTGATGGTGCGCCCGAACCACTCGATGACGTCGGCGTACACGTTGGGGCTGTACATCTCCACCGTGGCCGGCAGGTTCAAGATGATGGGGCGCTCAGGCGTGGGCTCAATGACGTCCATGACCGCTTCGCAGATCTCGACGGCGAACCCCGGCTCGGTTCCGGTGAAGCTCTCCGGTGAGTACTCGTAGCGGATGGCCGTGCCGGGCACACCCTGCTCGAACTTCTTGCACAGCATCGCCGCGTTGACGGCGATGTCGATGATGCCGGCCTTGTCCAGACCGAAGACCACCCGGCGCTGCAGTTCCGATACCGAGTTGTAGAAGTGCACCACGGCGCTCTTGGCGCCGATCAACGACTCGAAGGTGCGCTCGATCAACTCTTCACGGCACTGGACCAGCACCTGAATCTCGACGTCGTCGGGCACCAGGCCCTCGTCGATGATGAGGCGCTGGAAGTCGAAGTCGGTCTGGGAGGCCGAGGGGAATCCCACCTCGATCTCTTTGAACCCGACCTCGACCAGCGTCTTGAAGAGTGCCAGCTTGCGCTCGGGGTCCATGGGGTCGATCAGGGCCTGGTTGCCGTCGCGCAGGTCGACGCTGGCCCAGCGCGGTGCCTTGGTGAAGGCCTGGTCGGGCCACGTCCGGTCGCCGAGGACCAATGGGACGTTGGAGTGGTACTTGTCAAAGGGCATGGGCGACGGGTCACAGGGCAGGGCCAGATGACCCCGCTCCATGTCGTCACCAACCCCTCTCTGTTCCGTTGCCATGGTGTGCTTCCCTTCTTCTCATGTATCTCGGTGCGAAGGCCATCGCCCACCACCTGGTGCCGGCCCAACAAAAAACCTCCTGGCCAAAGAGGCGCAGGAGGTTGCGAGCGAACGCTATGTGGCGTTCGCCGTCAGGTAAGCAGCAGGTTGGTCGAGATGGTCTTCATGCTGACCACGATTCTCCCATCAGGGTCCGCCAGCGTCAAGGGAGGGGTGATCCGAAACGAAGGATGTTGCCGTCGGCATCGACCAGGGCCGCTTCCCAGACCCCGAACCCGGGATCGTGGAGATCCGTCAGTTCCCCGACACCGGCCGTGGTCCATTCGGCATGCAGGGCATCGGCGTCGCTCACGGCCAGATAGAGGGCGCCGGGCCCGACCGGGGCCTCGACCAACTCAAAGTGCAGGTTGAAGCCGTCCCGGGACGCCGTGCCGTAGCCCGGGGTGTGCACCTTGACTGCGAAGCCCAACGCCTCGTACTGCGCCTGCATGCGCGCCATGTCCGTAGTCGGCAGGATCGGCGCCAGGCTGCGGAACGAGGACATGGCGGGCACCATACCGGCGCGAAAGCCGGGCCGGGGGGCGGGACTACCCTAAGACGATGCGCCGCCTGCTCCGCCTCGTGATTCGGTCGATCCTGCTCTCCGTGCTGATCGCCGTCGTCCGCCAGGTGCTCCTCGAGCGTGCCCCCCAGCAGGCGCTGAAGAACAACGAGCCGGTGATCGGCAGCCTCGATACGTGGCCCGCCGTTCCCCGTCGTCCCGCCGACTGATCGAGCGGCTGAAGGAGATTCCCCTACAGCGTGACCCGGTGCAGGTCGAGGATGCCCTCGTCGCCCCGCAGTTGATCAACCACGAGATCGGGTGCGGCGCTGGTGGTCGAGATCACCATCATGGCGGTGGACGCCGTCGGGCTGGGACCGACCGCCATCGATGAGATGGAGATGCCAGCCGCGCCGAGCGCGGTGCCGACCATGCCGATCATGCCGGGACGGTCGTCGTTGCGCACCACCAGCATGTGGGGCGACGGCGCCACCTCGACCACGTGGTCGTCGACCATGACGACCCGGGGCTCGGTGTGCAGACCGGCCGAACTGAGCGTCCCTGCCACCGAGTGTGAGCCCGATCGCAGGGTGATGAGCGACTTGTAGTCGAGTGAGGTCGAGGTTGACGTCTCGCGCACGATGAGGCCGCGCTGTTCGGCCAACTGCGGCGCGTTGACGTAGGAGACCGGCTCCTCCGTCGATCCGCCGAAGATGCCCTTCAGGGCGGAGAGCGTCAGGATGCCGGTGCCGACTGAGGCCAACTCACCCTGGCACTCGATCTCCAGGCCGTCGGGCAGCCCGTCGTGCAGGCAGGCGAAGAAGTGGCCCAGCTGTTCGGCCAGGGCCATGAAAGGCCGGACCACGTCGGAGACGTCGGTGGCAGCCACGTTCACCGCGTAGGGAACGAAGTCGCCGGCCAGGGACAGCAGCACCTGTTCGGCGATGGTCACGCCGGCCTTGTCCTGCGCTTCCTCGGTCGAGGCGCCCAGGTGGGGCGAGACCACGACCTGAGGCAGCTCGAAGAGCGGCGACTCGGTGCAGGGCTCCTTCTCGAACACATCGAGCCCGGCGCCGGCCACGATGCCGTCGCGGATGGCTTCGGCCAACGCCTCCTCATCCACGATGCCGCCGCGGGCGGTGTTGATGATGCGGATGCCGGGCTTGGCCTTGGCCAGCAGGTCCCGGCCGAAGAGGCCGACCGTTTCGGGTGTCTTGGGCGTGTGGATGGAGACGAAGTCCGCCTCGCCCACCAGCTCCTCAATGGTCACCAGGCGGACGCCCATGGCCTTGGCCCGGTCCGGGGACACGAAGGGGTCGAAGCCGATCAGCTCCATGCCGAAGGCCAGCGCCCTCTGGGCCACCAACGAGCCGGCCCGTCCCAGACCGACCACGCCCAGCACCTTGCCGTGCAGTTCTACGCCCTCCCACTTGGAGCGTTCCCAACGGCCGGCCACCAGGGCGGCGTGCGCCTGGGGGATGTTGCGGGCCTGGGCCAACAACAGCGCCATGGCCTGCTCGGCCACCGACAAGATGTTCGACGTCGGCGCGTTGACCACCATGACGCCGCGTTCGGTGGCCGCCTTGACGTCAACGTTGTCGAGACCGACCCCGGCCCGACCGACCACCTGCAGTGAAGTGCCGGCGGCCAGCACATCCGCCGTGACCTGGGTCGACGATCGGATGATGAGAGCGTGGGCGCCGACAATGACCCCCAGCAGCTCCTCGGGACTCAGTCCTTCTTGGACATCGACCTCATGGCCGGCGTGGGCCAGCAGGTCCAGACCGCTTTGCGCGATCTTCTCCGTTACCAGTACTCGTGCCACCGCAGTGGTCTCCTTGCTCCCCCACTCGGGCGATTGCTGTTGGTCAGTCTTGTGCTTCGGCGAAGAGATCGGCCAGTCGGGTTACCCCTTCGACCAGGTCGCCGTCGCCCAGGGCATAGGACATACGGAAGAAACCGGGCGCCCCGAAGGCTTCACCCGGCACCACGGCCACCCGCGCCTCGTTGATACACAGCTCAGCCAGCTCGGCACTGGTGGCCGGCCGTTGCCCCCGCAACGACTTGCCCAGCAGCCCCTTGACTGAGGGGAAGGCGTAGAAGGCGCCCTCGGGCTCAATGCACACCACACCGTCGATGTCGTTGAGCATGCGGAAGATGGTGTTGCGGCGGCGGTCGAAGGCGGCCCGCATCATGGCCACATCGTCCAGACCACCGGCCACACCGGCCAATGCGGCCCGTTGCGAGACGTTCGAGACGTTGGACGTCTCGTGACTCTGGATGTTGGTGGCCGCCGTGATCATGTCGTTGGGACCGATGAGCCACCCGACCCGCCAACCCGTCATGGCGTAGGTCTTGGCCACCCCGTTGGCCACCAGGCAGCGGTCGGCCAGCTCGGGCACGAGCACCGGCATGGAGTGGTGTTCGGCGCCGCCGTAGACCAGGTGCTCGTAGATCTCGTCGGTCAGCACCCACAGGCCGTGCTCGACGGCCCACTGGCCAATGGCTTCAATCTCGGCCTTGGGGTAGACGGCCCCGGTCGGGTTGGAAGGGGAGACGAACAGCAGCGCCTTGGTCCGGGGCGTCCGGGCCGCTTCCAGTTCCTCGACGGTGGAGCGGAAGCCGCTGCGTTCGTCCGAGGACACGTAGACCGGCACGCCTCCGGCCAGAGCGATGGCTTCTGGATACGTCGTCCAGAACGGTGCCAGCACAATGACCTCGTCGCCGGGGTCGCACAAAACGGCGAAGGCGTTGGCCACCGCCTGCTTGCCCCCGTTGGTCACCAGGACCTGGGACGGGGTGATTGAGTACCCCGAGTCGCGCAGCGTCTTGGCTGCGATGGCCTCGCGCAGGACGGGCAGCCCACCGGTCGGCGTGTAGCGATGGTTGGCCGGGTCCTGGCAGGCCGCTACCGCGGCTTCGACGATGTGGGCCGGGGTGGGGAAGTCGGGCTCACCGGCACCGAATCCGATGACGTGCTCGCCGGCGGCCTGGAGGGCCTTGGCCTTGGCGTCGACGGCCAGGGTGGCCGAGGGCGCCACGGCAGCGGCGCGGCGCGAGATGCGACGGAGTTCGGTCGGCGTGGCGGGAGAGGTCGTCACGGATGCCATGATCTCATACGTGCCCGATACCCCTGACATCACCATCCCAGCCGAACTCCTCCCGGCCGACGGACGCTTCGGATGTGGCCCCTCCAAGGTGCGCCCCGAGCAGATAACGGCCCTGGCCAACGTGGCCACCACCTACCTCGGCACCAGCCATCGCCAGAAGACGGTCAAGTCGCAGGTGGGCCGGGTACGGGCTGGCCTCCGGGACCTGTTCTCCCTGCCCGACGGCTACGAAGTGGTCCTCGGCAACGGCGGTACCACCTGCTTCTGGGATGCCGCCACCTTCGGCCTGATTGAGGCCCAGAGCCAGCACCTCAGCTTCGGCGAGTTTTCCTCCAAGTTCGGCCAATGCGCCGCCGCCGCGCCCCACCTCAAGGACCCCCAGATCATCACCTCGGAGGTCGGCACCCACCCGCTGCCCCAGGCCGACGCCTCGGTCGATTTCTACGCCCTGACGCACAACGAAACCTCCACCGGGGTTTCCATGTCCATCAATCGCCCTAAGGGCGCCGCCCTGCCCGCCGACGGCGGTGGCCTGGTGGCCGTCGACGCCACCTCGGGCGCCGGCGGCCTGCGGGTCGACCCGGCCGAATTCGACTGCTACTACCTGGCTCCGCAGAAGTGCTTCGCCAGCGACGGCGGTCTGTGGATCGCCCTCATGTCGCCGGCGGCGCTGGAGCGGGTGGAGCGCATCTCGGCCTCGGGCCGTTGGATCCCCGCCTTCTTCGACCTGAAGACCGCCGTCGACAACTCGGTGCTGGACCAGACCTACAACACGCCGGCCTTGGCCACCATCTACCTCCTGGCCGAACAGCTGGACTGGATGAACACCAACGGTGGCCTGGAATGGACGGCCGGCCGCTGCGACCGCTCGGCCGAAATCCTCTACACCTGGGCCGAGCAGTCCGACTTCGCCCAGCCCTTCGTGGAGAACCCTCAGGACCGCAGCCACGTGGTGGGCACCATCGACTTCGTCGATGCCATTGACGCCGCCGCCATCGCCGCCGTTCTGCGGGCCAACGGGATCGTCGACACCGAGCCGTACCGCAAGCTCGGCCGCAACCAGCTCCGCATCGCCATGTTCCCCGCCATCGAGCCCGACGACGTCGCCTCGCTCTGCGCCAGCATCAACTACGTCGTGGGAGCGCTCGCCAGCTAGCCGCTCTGCATGGCCGGCAGTTCATTTGGGTTGCCGCCTCGGTGGCTCACCACGTCGGTGCGGCGGCCAGACCGGGTCCCAACTCCGGCAAACTCCCAGCTCACGCCCGTTCCTTGACAAACCGACCGATCGGTTTGTAAAAAGGGACCATGGAAATGGCGTTACGTCGAACGCAGTCAGAGCGCACGGCCGGCACCCAGGAGGCTCTGCTGGAAGCGGCCATCGGGTGCCTGGTCGAGTTCGGTTACGCCAAGACCACGACCCGCGTGGTGGCCGACCGGGCCGGCGTCTCCCGGGGCGCCCAGACCCACCACTACCCCACCAAGACCGAGCTGGTGACCGCGGCCATTGGATACCTGTTCGACCAACAGGCCCGCCGCTTCCGTGACGCCTTCGCCGCCCTCCCCGAGGACCGGCGCACGGTGGACCAGGCACTCGCCCTGCTTTGGGAGATCGTGAGCGGACCTTCCTATGCCGCCGTGCTCGAAGTCACCGTGGCCGCCCGCACCGACGCCGAGCTGCGCGTCGTGGTGCACGGGACCGCCGCCGTTTTGGAGAGCACCGTCATAGGTCTCCTACGGGAATTCTTCCCTACGGTGCAAGGCGAGCTGGCCCGCACCATCATCGATATTGGTTTCACCCTCGTCCAGGGTGCCGCTGTCTCGTCGTACGCCGGCTACGGCGACCCGGAACGGACGATCCGGCTCATGAAGAGCGTGGCCGCATTGCTCACGCCAGAGATGACCGATGTCTTGATTGGAGCCCTCAATGTCCTTGACGCATGAGACCACCAGCGAAGTGACGGACAAGTTCGACACCATGGTGGCGCGCCTGTCCAAGCTCTCGGTGGAGAAACGTTTCGATGCCTTCGTCGATGTGCCGTGGGACGACCCCGGCATGGCCATCGATCCCGACGATGCCCGCTGGGAGCTCTGGGGCCTCGATCCCTTGAGCCAGTCCGATTGGTACCGGGCCCAGCCACCCGCCGTGCGCTCCCGCATCGGCCTGCACCGGGTAACCCAGATGCTGCACACCGGCTGGCAGTTCGAGAACATCCTGCAGGTCGGCCTGCTCATCCACGCCATGAACCAGTCCAATGACTCCTCCGAGTTCCGCTACCTGCACCACGAAATCGCCGAAGAATCCCAGCACTCCATGATGTTCCACGAATTCGTGCGCCGATCCGGCCTCAAGACCTCGGGCATGCCGAAGGGCTCCAAGCTGGTCATCCGCCCCTTCCTCATGGTCATGTCCAAGTGGGACCCCATGGTGCTCTGCCTGGCCGCGCTGGCCGGCGAAGAGCCGGCCGACTACCTCCAGCGCGAGCAATTGAAATTGGGTTACCCCCATCCGCTCATGGAGCGCATCACCCGCATCCATGTGACCGAAGAGGCGCGCCACATATCGTTCGCCCGCCACTACATCCGGCGCACCCTGCCCGAATTGGGACGGGCCCGTCGAGCCTCGCTGAGCGTCTCCATGCCCATCGTCATGTGGGTCGGGGCGCTGCTGATGGTCCGGCCGGGCGCCTCCTTCCGCCGGGCCAACGGAATCCCCCGCCGCGTCCTGCGCGATGCGGTGCGCACGCCGGCCGCCCGTCGGACCTTTGCCGGCTCGGTGCAAAAGGTCCGGGATCTGGCCGAGGAACTCAACCTGATGAATCCGGTGGCTCGTCACGTTTGGTCCCGCCTCTTCGGACCAGCGGTGCGGACCGACGACTGAGACCATGGCTGCGCAATGAGCATCGTCTCGAGCGCCGAAGTAGACGGCCTGCTCCTACAGGTCCTCCTCACCCCAGAAGGACGGGCTGACCCCTACCCGCTCTACACGCAGATGCGCGCCGTGGCCCCGGTGACCCGGACGGTCATGGGCGCGCTCCTGGTCACCGGCCACGAGGAATGTCTGACGGTGCTGCGCCATCCTCAACTCGGGCGCGGCATGGGGCTCGAGCGAGAGTCGACGGGAACTCTGTTCCACGGCGCCACCACTGGACGGGGCGAGTTCTTCGAGCTCTCGGGCCACAACATGCTCCTGGCCGATCCACCCGACCACACCCGGTTACGCCAGCTCGTCTCGCGGGCGTTCACACCCCGGCGCATTGAGCTCCTGCGCCCCGCCGTGCAGGCGTTGGTCGACCGGCTGCTCGACGACATGGCCGCCGCCGGCGACGTCGACTTCATGTCCGCCTTCGCCTTGCCGCTCCCCATGGCGGTCATCGGTGAGCTGGTGGGCGTGCCCGAGGGGGACCGCACCATGCTGCAACCATTGGTCCGCGCCGTGGCCAAGGGCATTGAGCCCATCCTCACCGACGAAGAGGCCTCGGAGTCGGTGGCCGCCATCGACACGTTGGGTGAGTACTTCGGCCAGCTCCTCGAGGAGCGGCAGCGATCACCCCGAGACGACCTGATGAGCGGCTTGGCTCTGGCCCGGGACGATGACGACCAGTTGACCGACTACGAAGTGTGCTCGACGGCCATCCTGCTGTTCGCGGCTGGCTTCGAGACCACAACGAACCTGCTCGGTAACGGCCTCTTGGCCCTCCTCCGTCATCCCGACCAACTCGAGCGCTGGCGCCAGGACCCTTCCCTCGGCTCAAGCGGCACTGAGGAGCTGTTGCGCTGGGACAGCCCCGTGCAGCTCAATCTGCGCACGGCCCTTGAGCCCACCGAGTACCGGGGGGAAACACTCGAAGTCGGCGAGCGCATCATCGTTCTTCAAGGTGCGGCCAACCGAGACCCGGCCCGTTTCAACCGGGCAGAGTCCCTCGATATCGGCCGGGTCGACAATCAACCTGTCAGCTTCGGCTGGGGTATCCATCACTGCATCGGCGCGGCCCTGGCCCGCATGGAAGGTGAGATTGGAATCACGTCGCTACTCCAGCGTTTCCCCCGCATCGACCTGGCCACCGAAGCCCCCGAGTGGCGGGCCAGCTTCACGCTGCGCGGCTTGCTCTCACTGCCGCTCAGCGTGGCGGCGTAAGCGACTCAGCCGACGAACTACGAAGCGGCCGCGGCTGCCCGACGTCGCAACGGAGGCAGCGTCGGTGGCGGTTGCTGGCGAGGCGGTAACTCCGCCAGTAGTGCGGTCGAGATGGCGGTCACCTTGCGCACGGCCTCTTCGAAGGCCGCCTCGGTGTGGACCGATGTCTTTTGTACGCCGCTGATCTTGCGGATGTACTGCCGGGCCGCCGCTTCGATCTCCTCGGCGGTGGCCTGGGGCTCGAGTCCTCTCAGGGTGGTGATGTTTCTGCACATGCGACCAGACTAAGCCAGGCCCATCGCCCAGCCAACGTCGACTATGTGGGATTCCCCGGCAACTGCAATCGGAGTGGAAAGTCGACGATCACCACTCTGCACGCGCCCCTCGGGCGAACGGAATGAGGAGTATTGGGCGGCACGACAGCAGCCTGACCAGCTACCAGGACCCATTCTTCACCGTTCACCGTGAGGTTCACTTCACCATCGACGACGTTCCACACTTCTTCTTGCTCATGGTGATGCTCGTGCAATGGTGCCGCGTCAGATGCAATGTCGTAGTGGGCAAACGTCATGTTTTCAGAATGGAAGAAGTGTCCATCCCAGCCCGGCAACGGCGTGCCGGCCAGCATGCTCTCCCGTTTGATGATCGGCATGGCCACACGGTACTGCCGTGGCCCAGGCGACGCCCGGGCTACACGACCGGGACGGCGCCCACAATGTTGGTCACATGGACACCTTGGCCGGGCAGTGAACCCGGGAAGGTGGCATCACCGAAGGCGAAGATGCCGCCGTCGCCCCCTATGAGGAGGTAGCCCTTGCCGTCGGGGCTCGGGACCAACGACACGATGTTCGACACGGCGACGTGAATACCGGGCAGCGAGTTGAAGAAGCCGGCATCACCGTAGGTGAACACACTGCCGTTGGCGCTGGTCAACCAGTAGCCACCGCCGTCGAGGGTCGACGTGATCGACACGATGGGACCAGAGGTGGCGCTGCCCAGGTTTTTGGCATCACCGAAGGCGTAGACCGCCCCCGAAGAAGCGACAACCCAGTACCCCTTGTTATCGGGGGTAGCGGCAATCCCGCTGATGTCCTTCAGGTGGATACCCAGTCCGGGAAGTGAGTTCTCGAACGGCGCATCGCCGAAGGTGAAGACGCCCCCGTCACGGCCGACGAGGAAGTAGCCCTTGTCGTCGCTCGTGGGCACGATGCCGACGATGTCGTTGATGTGAATGCCGATACCGGGCAGCGAGTTGTAGAAGCCAGCGTCGCCGAACGTAAACACGCCGCCGTCGGAGCCGACCAGGAAGTAGCCCCGGCCATCGTTCGTCGGCACGATGCCGACAATGTTGTTGACACGAATGTTCTGTCCGGGAAGGGAGCCGTAGAAACCAGTACCCGGTTGCCCGAAGACGAAGACACCGCCATCGGAACCGACCAGGTCATAGGCGCCGGTCGACGTCGGAGCGGTCGACACACCGCCTGGTGGTGTCGTTCCGCCCGTGCCGCTGCCACCACCAGTGGTCGCGGTGCTCGGCGTCACCGCATTGGACGCCGAACTCGGAGGTCCAGTGCCGAGCACGCTCGTGGCCGTCACGGTGAAGGTATACGTGTCGCCGTTGACCAGGCCGTTGAATGTCAACGGGCTGCCCGCTCCGCTGACCTGCTGACCTCCGTTGCCGGCAAAGGTGCTGTCAAGGGCGGACGCCGTGTAGAAGGTGATCGGAGAGCCGCCGTTGTTAGCCGGCGCCGAGAAACTCACCGTGGCCGTTTGATTGCCGGCGGTCGCACTGACGTTTTCCGGCGGTCCTGGTGCTGCGGTGGGCGTCACCGCGTTCGAGGGAACGCTGGCTGGTCCTGCCCCCGAACCATTTGTTGCCGTGACCGTAAATGTGTAGCTGTCACCATTGGTCAATCCCGGCACCGTGATCGGACTTGTGGTGCCGGTGGCGGTCTGTCCTCCATTGCCCGGCGTCGTGGAATCAGCCGCAGTCACTGTGTACAACGTGATCGGCGATGTACCGGGATCCACCGGGGCGGTAAACGCCACCGAGGCGGAGCCGTTTCCGGCAGTCGCTGTGCCAATGGTCGGGGCGCCTGGAAGTGCGGTGAGTACGAGGGCCGCACTGGGCGCGCTGGCCGGTCCGGGACCGACGCCGTTCGTGGCCGTCACTGTGAAGGTGTAGCTGTCTCCCAACGTGAGTCCGGACACGGTGATTGGACTGCTTGACCCGGTGGGCGCCGTTGCGGGGATATTCGCCGGATGAGTGGTATCAGTCGTATTCACGGTGTATGAGGTGATCGGCGTTCCGCCCGTGTTGGAGGGAGGCGTAAAGGAGACAACGGCCGACGTACCGTTTCCGGTAGCGGTCACTCCGGTGGGTGCAGCAGGAGCAGCAGCGCTCTGGAAATTCCAGTTCTCAGACCCGGCAGACGTGGTGTACTGCAAATTGTCAGCCCATGCCGTGATCCCAGGGTTATTGGAGCCAAGCCCAAGGCCCATTTCGACGACACCAGCGTTTGGACAAGCATTCTCGAACTGATCGACCAGCATCGCGAATGGCTCCACGTTGGACTGCCCACCGAGAGATCCTGAGCCGCTCCCTCCGCCGGCTGTGGAGGAGAAGGCGTGCGTCGTCCACCAATCGCCTGACGTGGCGTCCCATGTCTGCCACTGACCGGTCTCCTGAGCTTGCAGTGTCGGGTTCTCGACCGGCTCGAAGACAAAGGTTGTAAATCCAGAACCGGGTGTCGTGCCAACCGGAGCCGTACAGAAGACGCCGGCCTGAATAGAGATGTTGGCACTAGAAGCCAATGGGTTCGTGGCGGTCCCGAGGAACGTCTGATAGCTCACGCTGGCGAGGGTGCTGAGTGCGCCCGTCGCCAGGGTCTGAACAACGAAATGGGCCGCGGTCGAGCTGGCTGTCGACATTTCAAGCGAGCCATCATTGTTGATGGGGTCGTTGACGGTCGTATTGATTGCGGCAGTCCCGGGTGGATCGTTCTCCGTGAATGCCCAGACTCCCGCACTAGGGCCAGTCGCGAGCGATTGAATGGCCACCACGTCGGTGACGGGAGTGACCGCCCCACTGGTGCCGACGCCGACCACCGAAAGCGCTCCCAGCATCGCAACGGGAACCGCAATTGACAGTCTCAAAATCGACGTGCGCACAGTGGATGTCCTCTCGAATTTCATGGTCAATCGACCCCGGAGCCCTACCCACACCGGTCACTTGCTGAACCTTTTGTGTCTCCGACGGTCATCCGCATCTTGGGGCAGCACCCTGACAGTGTCAAACGATTGTTGGATCTACACCCTCACTTGAGACTCAGCTTCGGGTCGCCTCATTCACAGGCCGCATACAACTAATCCACAGAAAATGCGCCTATTTGTGCCTGCTCGGCCCCATTTGTGCCCTCAACCTGCGTGGTTGAGCAGATTGGAAGCGAGCACCAAACCCCGGGATTGGTCCGGGGTGGCAGGTCACCCCGCCACCCCGGTCAACTGCCACATCATCGGCGTCGCTCAGGGCGACGACGCAACTCAGCCTCCCGAGGCGTCCTGCACACGGGACTTGCCGGCGGAGATGAACGGCATCATGGCCCGTAGCTCTTGGCCGATCTCCTCAATCTGATGCGCCGCGCCTTCCTTGCGCAGGGCATCGAACTTGGCCCGACCGGCGTTGTTCTCGGCAATCCACTCGTCGGCGAACGCTCCGCTCTGGATCTCGCCGAGGATCTTCTTCATCTCGTCGCGCACGGCCTGGTTGATGACGCGCGGACCGCGGGTGACGTCGCCGTACTCAGCAGTGTCGGAGATGGAATACCGCATACCGGCAATGCCCTGCTCGTACATGAGGTCGACGATGAGCTTCAACTCGTGCAGGCACTCGAAGTAGGCCGACTCGGGCTGGTAGCCCGCATCGACCAACGTCTCGAAGCCGGCGGTCACCAGCGCGGTGACACCACCGCACAGCACCACCTGCTCGCCGAAGAGATCGGTTTCGGTCTCCTCGGTGAATGTCGTGTCGAGTACACCGGCGCGGGTGGCGCCAATGGCATGGGCGTAGGACAGGGCCAACTCACGTGCCTTGCCCGTGGCGTCCTGGTGGACGGCGATGAGCGAAGGCACCCCGCCGCCCTCGGTGTACGTGCGGCGCACCAGGTGGCCGGGACCTTTCGGCGCCACCATCGTGACGTCGACGCCGGCGGGCGGCACGATCAGGCCGAAGCGGATGTTGAAGCCGTGGGCGAACATCAGGCAGTCGCCCTCGTTCAGATGCGGGGCGATGTGCTCGTCGTAGGCCGCCTTCTGCTCGGTGTCGGGCAGCAGGATCATGATCACGTCAGCTTCGGCAGCCGCCTCGGCCAGGGTGGTGACACGCAAGCCGGCCTCTTCGGCCTTGCGCTTGCTGCTCGATCCGTCCCGCAGGGCGACGCGCACGTCGACTCCGGACTCGAGCAAGTTGAGGGCATGGGCGTGCCCTTGTGATCCGTAACCCAGGATCGCCACCTTGCGGCCAGCAATCAGGCTCGGGTCAGCGTCGGATTCGTAGTACAGGGTGGCCATGTCGTCTGCTCTTTCTTTTTGTCAGGTCTATTGGTCGATCGGATACGGCAATAAGATCGCTCAGCGGCGGTCCAGCTTAGGCAAGGCCACACGACCCGTCCGCTGGAGCTCGATCACCGTGTAGTGCTCGAGCAATCCTTCGAAGTCATCGATCTTCTCGGGTCGGCCGGCCAGCATGACCGTCAGGCGGTCCGCGCCCACGCTCACCACTTCGCCGCCGAACACCCCCACCAGCTGAATCACCCGCGAGCGCTCGGTCGGACCGACCGCCACGGTGACGAGGACGAGTTCGCGTTCGACCGCCTCGGAGGGCGACAACTCGCCGATGGACACCACATTGACCAGCTTGTCCAGCTGCATGATGACCTGGTCCAGCGGCGCCGACTCGACGTCCACCACGATTGTGATGCGGCTGAAGTGCTCGTTCTCGTCTGTCGGCGCCACGGCCAGCGAGTAGATATTGAAGCCGCGGCGGCTGAAAAGGCCAGCCACCCGGGACAGGACGCCGGCCTTGTTTTCGACCAGCACGGACAGGATGTGATGGCGGGGGTGCGAGGACTTGCCTCCTTCAATGGAGGTCAGGTGGGCCGCGCTCATCGGGTCGCCGCCGTCTGGTCAGGGTGGACGACGATCTCGTCGTTGGACTTGCCGGCGGCCACCATGGGGAACACCTTCTCGAATGCGTCGGTACGGAAGTCCACCACGACCGGGCGGTCGTCAATGGAGTTGGCCTTGTCAATGGCCGGTCCCACGTCCTCGGGAGACTCCGCCCGGATGCCCACACACCCCATCGCTTCGGCCCATTTGACGTAGTCGGGCAGATCGGGTGAGAGGTACACCTCGGAGTAGCGCTCCTCGTAGAACATCTCCTGCCACTGGCGCACCATGCCCAGGTAGGCATTGTTCAAGATGGCGATCTTGACCGGAATCTGCTCGGCCGACGCCGTCACCAATTCCTGGGCCGTCATCTGGAAGCAGCCGTCACCGTCGATGGCCCAAACGTTGCGGTCCGGTCGGCCAACCTTGGCGCCGATGGCCGCGGGTACGGCGAAGCCCATGGTGCCGGCCCCACCCGAGTTGACCCACGTGTAGGGGTGATCGAACTTCCAGTACTGGGCCGCCCACATCTGGTGCTGGCCCACACCCGAGGCGAGGATGGTGTCGTCCGGCGCGGCGTCGCGCAGCTGCTCGACCACGTTCTGCGGCTTGATGGAGCCGCCCTCACTCTGGTCGTAGTAGAGCGGGAATTCGGCTTGCCACCGGTGGATCTGCTGCCACCAGGGTGCCAGGTCGGGAGCAGCCAGCTCGTCGCCGCGCCCGTTCATGGCGGAGAGCATCTCCTCAATCACCAGACGGCAGTCGCCGGCGATTCCCACGTCGGCGTGGCGCACCTTGCCCAGTTCGGCCCGGTCAACGTCGACGTGGATGATCTTGGCGTCAGGTGCAAACGCATCGATCTTGCCGGTCACCCGGTCGTCGAAGCGGGCTCCCAGGCTGATGAGCAGGTCGCTGCGCTGCATGGCGGTGACGGCCGTGTAGTGGCCGTGCATGCCGGGCATGCCCAACATCTGCGGGTGCGAGTCGGGGAAGGCACCGCGGGCCATCAGGGTCGTGACGACGGGGATGCCGGTGCGCTCGGCCAAGGCCCGCAGCGCCTCGGCCGCGTGAGCCTTGAGCACCCCGCCACCGACGTAGAGGACCGGTCGTTGCGCGGTGGCGATGAGTTCGACCGCCTGGCGGACCAACTCGGGGTCGCCATTGGTGACCGGGTGGTACCCGGGAAGGTCCAGTCCCTCCACCGAGGATGGCCAGTACCACTCCATGGTGGCGTTGGCGATGTCCTTGGGAAAGTCGATGAGGACCGGGCCGGGCCGCCCCGTGGTGGCCACGTGGAAGGCGGCGGCGACAACCCGTGGGATGTCCTCTACGTGTTTGATCAGCCAGTTGTGCTTGGTGATCCCCATGGTCACGCCGGTGATGTCGCACTCCTGGAAGGCATCGGTGCCGATGGACCCGGTGGCCACCTGGCCCGAGACCACCACCAACGGAGTCGAGTCCATGTAGGCGTTGGCCAACGGCGTCACGATGTTCGTGGCCCCCGGTCCACTGGTGACCATGGCCACGCCCGGCTTGCCAGTGACCATGGCGTAACCCTCGGCCATGTGGCCGGCGCCCTGCTCGTGGCGGACCAGGATGTGGCGGATCGACGAATCGATGATGGGGTCGTAGACGGGCAGGATGGCGCCGCCGGGCAGGCCGAACATGACGTCGACGCCCTGCATCTCAAGACTCTTGATGAGTGCCTGTGCTCCAGTGAGTTTCATCGTGCTTCCTCTTGCCTCTCTGTCCGTCGTGCCTATTCAGATGCTGCAGTTATTTGGGTCCGGAAAATGAAAAGACCCCCCGGCTGGGAGGTCAAAAGCGCGCATGCAGTGTGGCCGCGCGCTTACGTTACGAGTACCAGAATGTCGAGCTGGGTGCCGCGGGCTGCCTGCATGATCCCGACATTGTGGCACGTCGGATCGGCGTACACAACCCATACCGGGTGGTCAGGTGGGCAACGGGACGGCCATGCCCCCACCCAGGAGGGCCGGCAGGGCCGTTGCCCGCATCCGGGCCAGCATCCGATCCGTCACCGGTGTGACGTCGGGGTGAAGGCCACCGTTGGCCGTCACCGCATCCCGCCAGGCTGTGGCTCGACGGTCGAGCTCCTCGACATCATCGAGTTGCTGGCAGTCGAGTCGATCGGTGTTCAGGTCCACCACGATCGTGTCGCCATCCTCGACCAGGGCGATCGGCCCTCCGAGGAGAGCTTCGGGGGCGACGTGACCGATGACCAGGCCGACCGATCCCCCCGAGAACCGGGCATCGGTCATCAGGGCGATGGTGATGTGCCGTTGGCGGCAGAGCGCCGTGATGCGTGATGTGGGGTCGAGCAGTTCGGGCATGCCCGGCGCACCCCGGGGACCCTCGTAGCGAATCACCACCATGTCGTTGTCCTGGAAGCTGTCCGGATCTTTGTCCAGCGCTTCAACGAGGGGCCGCTCCCCATTGAAGACGCGAGCGCGGCCGGTGAAGATGCCGTCCTTCACGCCACCTTCGACGCCGGCCACCTTGAGGATCGCCCCGCCTTCGGGCACCAGATTGCCTCGGAGCAGGCGAAGGCCGCCGGTGTCCTTGAATGGTTTGTCGACCGGGTAGATCACGGTCTGATCGGGAGCCGGCGGGGCCAGCCGCGTGAGTTGTTCGGCCAGGGTCTCACCGGTGCAGGTCATCGTGTCACCAGTGAGGAATCTGGCGTCGAGGAGCTCTTGGACGATCACCTGCAGGCCGCCCTTGGCATCAACGTCAACCATGGAGTAGTCGCCGAATGGTCGCATGTTGACCAGCACCGGCAAGCGTCGAGCCAGGTCGTTGAATTCTTCTTGACTGATCACTTCTCCCCACAGGTCGATGCCGGCGGCGCGGGCAATCTCGACGCTGTGCAACAACACGTTGGTGGAGCCGCCCATGGCGATGGCCACGGTCAAGGCGTTGCGGAGGGATGCGGGCGTGACGATGTCGCGGGGCCGGATGCCCTTCTTGGTCATGGTGAGCAGGCAGTCGACGATTTGGTCGGGGAACTCGTTCAGCCGGCGCGGATCATCTGAGGGAGGGGCCACCATGTGCAGCGGTTCGAGGCCGAGCACGGCGATGAATGTCTGCATCGTGTTGTAGGTGAACATGCCCCCGCAGCTGCCCTGTCCGGGGCAGGCGTGCAGCGCATAGCGGGCTCGCACCTCGTCGTCCTGATCCGCCATCTGAAAGGCCGACACCAAGTCGATCGGATTTCCGGTGGCCGGGTCGACGCCGGGCCTGATCGGGCCGTCGGAAAGGATCACGGCTGGGGTGTTGTTCTCCAACACGGCGGCCACGGTGCCGACCGGGGGCTTGTCGCACGCCACCACGGCCACCAGCCCGGCCACGCTGTTGGCAGCCAGATGCACGTCAGCGATGTCATGGACCAGTTCCCGACCGATCAGAGAGAAGCGCATCTGCGGCGTGCCGTTGAGCTGGCCGTCGGAAACGCCAAGCGTGAAGACCGGCGGGATGAGCCGAACGGCCAGGTCGTCCTGGGCGATGCGACGGGACAGGCAGGCCTGAATGGCCTGCACCTTCTGGGGGACGCCCAGATAACACTGGCTGTCGCCGAGATTGCCGATTACCGCCCATACGGGGTCATGGATCTTGGCGACATCCTCTCCCAGGTAATTCGCCGTTCCCACTCGCTGCACGTCGCGTCCGGGGTTCAAGGACACGAACGTGGACACCGGCTTCGACTCGTTTGGCACGGAGACAAACTAATGGCACTTGATTGGTCGACCCGTCAGACGCTGGTCAGGGTGGGCAGCGGAGCCGGAGCGGCTTCTACCCCCAGAGTGGGCACGGCCTGATCCAGCCAACGCGGCATCCACCAGTTCCGTGGCCCCAGGATCTCCATCAGTGACGGCACCAGGACCATGCGGACCAGGGTGACGTCCACTGCCACCGCGGTGGCCAGCCCGAGACCGAAGACCTTCAAGATGTGGAGCGGATCCTTGATGATGAAGGAGGCGAACACACAGAACATGATGGCGGCGGCGGCCGTGATGATGCGACCGGTGATGGCCAGGCCGTCGGCCACGGCCAACGAGTTGTCACCCGTGCGCAGCCATTCCTCACGAATACGGGAAAGCAGGAAAACCTCGTAGTCCATGGAGAGACCGAACAAGATCGTGAACATGGTCACGGGGATCCACGGATCGATGGGGCCCGTCTTGCCGATACCGATGAGGCCTCCCAACCAACCCCACTGGAAGACGGCCACCATCACGCCATAAGCGGCGCCGACGCTGAGCAGGTTCATGACCACCGCCTTGAGGGGCAGCAGCACCGACCGGAACACCATCATCAGCAACAAGAACGAGAGGACCAGGACGGCCCCGATGACCAGAGGCAGCCGACCGCCCAAGAAAGCGGCCGCGTCAATGCTTCCCGCTGTTTCACCACCGACCTGGGCGTCCACGTGGGTGCCGGCGACGACGGGCGGTATGACGTCGGTCCGCAAGGTGCGCACCAAGGTCTGTGTCTGGGCCGCCTGGGGCGACGTGGTCGGATAGGCCACCAGGACGGCGCCGGTGTGCGCGGCGTTGTACTGCGGAGGCACGACGAAGGCCACCCCCGACGTGTCAGCCAGGGCGGAGCGCAGATGGCGTACGGTCCCCTCGGCGCCCGGGCCCGGCAGCGCCACGGCCACGACCAGGGGTCCGTTGAAGCCGGGGCCGAAGCCCTGGGCCAGCAGGTCGTAAGACTGGCGGGTGGTCAGCGATGTCGGATCGTTGCCGGCATCGGTGAAGGCCAGGCGCATGCTGAACACGGGAATGGCCAGGAGCACCAGGACTAATGCGGCCAGCACGCCGGTGACCCAGGCGCGTCGCTGAATGAGGCGGCTCCAGGAGTGCCAGAAGCCACCTGGTGCCGGCGGACCGCCGTTCTGCAGCAAGCCGGGCAGGTGCAAAGTGTCGATGGCATTGCCGGCGAAGCCCAACAAGGCGGGCAAGAGGGTGAGCGCGGCCACCAACACCATCAGGACGGCGGCGATGCAGGCCGTGGCCAAAGCGATCATGTAGGGCTGACCGATGAGATAGAGGCCGAACAGTGAGATGACGACGGTGCTCCCGGCGAAGAGCACGGAGCGCCCCGAGGTCATGAGGGCGGCGATGACGGCATCGCGGGGATGGCGTCCTTCGAAGAGGCCCTGCCGGTAACGCGTGGCGATGAAGAGGGCGTAGTCGACGCCGACTCCGATGCCGATCATGGCGGCCATTTCCGGCGCAAAGGTGGGCACCACCAGAAGGTGGGTCACCAGTTCGAGCAGGGCGATGCCGATACCCAGCCCGAAGAGGGCGGTGATGATGGGCAACCCCATGGCCACCACCGAACCGAAGGCCAGCAACATGATGAGGATGGCCGCGCTGACGCCGATGCCCTCGCTCGGTCCGGGAGCAGCGGCCGAGACGTTGGAGATTGGATCGCCGCCCAGCTCGACCTCGAACCCTCGGTGGTCAGCTGCTTGCGCCGTGGTAATCACCGCGTTGACCGCCTTGTCGGGCAGTCGATCGCTCGTCGTGTCGAACTGCACGACGGCGTAGGCAATGGTCCCGTCCCGGGCGATCTGATGGGACCCGGCTGCGCTAAAGGGGCTGGTGACCGACTGGACGTGGGTCAAAGGCGCTATCTCATCAACCACTTTGGTGATGGTGGCCCGGTTGGCGGCACTGGTGATCGGTCCCGTCGTGTGGAAGACCACGTCGGCCGTATCGCCCGCCTTGGCCGGGAAGCGGGCGTCGAGGATATTGGCGGCTTGTTGGGACGGCGTGTTGCCCGCCGTGAACTTGTTCTGGAAGTGGGTCCCGGTGACCTGGGCCACGAACGTGACCGCGATGAGCGCCAAAATCCACAGGGCCAGCACGGTGCGGCGGCGGTCGTAGCACCGGGCAGCCAGCCGGCCCAGCGCCGTGGTGGGCACGATGGCGGCCGGGGCCTGACGGCTCTTCTGGGGGGACATGGTCAGTCCGGTCATGGCAAAGCCCTAAGATTCATCACTGATGAGTTTTACCATACAATTCACCAATGGTGAATACCTCAAATCAAGACTTTTCAGGGGCTGGCCGTCATGAGCCCCGGTGGGCGCCGGCCCGGCAACCTCGATACCCGCGACGACATCATTCAGGCCGCCAAGCGGGTCTTTGCGGCCAATGGCTATGAAAAGGCCAGCCTGAGGGCCGTGGCCCGCGACGCCGGTGTCGACGCCTCCCTGGTGCACCACTACTTCGACGGCAAGGCGGACCTTTTTGTGGCGGCCATGTCGCTCCCCTTTGACCCCCGCCAGGTCAGCGCCAACAGCAACCACGCCACTGCGGGCGCCCCAGGGGCTCGGATCGTGGAGGGCTTCCTCGGCATGTGGGACCGGGCCGAGGGCACCGGCTCGTCCTTTGCCGCCTGCGCCGGTGCCATGGCCTCGTCGCCGGCCGTGGCCGATGCCATGCGGGAGTTCGTGAGCGAACGTATCTGGAGTGTGCATGCGTCAGCCGGTGACGAGGACCCACTCACGTCCCAACGCCGGTCCTCCATGATCGCCTCCCAGCTAATGGGACTGGCTTTCACCCGCTACATCTTGCGGGTGCCGCCGATAGCAACCGACACCCCAGCCCAGATTGCCCAGTGGGCCGGACCAACTGTGGATCGCTACCGGCTCGATCCCCTGCCCTAGGTCAGGAGGCCTGGTCGCGTAACCGACGCAGTTCGGCGGCCACGTCCTTCCCGTCAGCTTGCCCAGCGGTGGCCTTCATGACCTCGCCGGTCAACCTGCCGATCACCTTGTCCTCGCCAGCGACGTAGCGAGCCCACTCGTCTGGATGGGCGGCCACGACGTCAGCCACTGCCGCTACCAACGTGTCGGCGCTGAGTGCCTCAAAGCCCATGTCCTTGGCCAGCACCGCCGGGTCGCCGCCGCCGTCCTCCAACATGCTGGCCAGGACCGCTTTGGATTGGGTGGCCGACAGCGCGCCCGAGGACTCCAGAACGATGAGAGCGGCAAACGAAGCGACGGGGAGCTGCAGCCCTTTGTCACTGGCGGCCGCTACTTCGTTGGCCGCCCGGGCCAGGGCCAACGCTGCCGGAGCGCCGCTGTCCACGGCGGCCGAAACGAGAGCATCGAGGCCCAGGTCAACCACGGCGCGGATCTGATCTGACTCGGCATTGCTGGCCGTTCCGCCCAGCGCGCCGACAAGGGCGGCGCGCCGGTCTGCCGGCATGGGCCCCAGCGACGAGCGGACCCGTTCCTGCCAGGCCGCATCGGGCACCAGCGGCACCAAGTCGGGCTCGGGAAAGTAGCGGTAGTCGTTGGCCTCTTCCTTGGAGCGCATCGACTCGGTGCGTCCGGCCGCCTCATCCCAGTGGCGGGTCTCCTGGGCCACCCGTTCGCCCGACTCGATGAGGGCCACCTGGCGGGCCGCTTCGTAGTCAATGGCCCGACCGAGCGAACGCAGGGAGTTGAGGTTCTTGATCTCACAGCGCGTCCCGAAGGCCTCGGTGCCGACAGGTCGGACCGACACGTTGGCGTCGACCCGCATAGAGCCCTCCTCCATGCGGCCATCCGATGCACAGGTCGCCACCAGAATGCCGCGCAACTCAGCGGCATAGGCCCGGGCCTGAGCGGCGGTCTGCATGTCGGGCTCACTGACGATCTCCACCAGCGGCACGCCGGCCCGGTTGTAGTCGACCAATGCGTGATGGGCCGAGTTGATACGTCCACCGGCCCCGACATGGGTCAACTTCCCGGTGTCCTCTTCCATGTGCGCCCTTGTGACACCGACCCGAAATCCATCGGGCAGCTCCAACCAGCCGCCCAGGTTGATGGGTTCGTCGTACTGGCTGATCTGGTAGTCCTTGGGCTGGTCCGGGTAGAAGTAGTTCTTGCGCGAGAAGGTGGAGGGCTTCACCTCGCAGTGCAGGGCCAAGCCGATGCGCATGGCCAGTTCCACCGCCTGGGCGTTGAGCACCGGCAGCGATCCGGGCAGACCGAGGCAGACCGGACAGATGTTGGTGTTCGGCTCGTCACCGAAGGCGTTGCGGCACGCGCAGAACAACTTGGTCTGGGTGGCCAGTTCGCAGTGCACTTCCAGGCCGATGACCATCTCCCAGCTGGGATCGATGCTCATGCGCCACCTCCCGCTGCGGGCGCCGCCGCCTCAATGGTTCGGCTGACCCGGAAGAGCAGCGCTTCGTCGAGCGCAGGCGCCAGGACCTGAACGCCGACGGGCAGCCCGTCATCACCCGTCCCGAAGGGCAGCGACAGCGCCGGATGGCCGGCCAGGTTCGAAGGGATGGTGCAGATGTCGTTCATGTACATGGCCATCGGGTCATCGACCTTGGCTCCCAAGGCGAAGGCCGTGCTGGGTGCGGTGGCCCCGAGAAGCACGTCGACGGACTCGTAGGAACGCTCGAACGCCTGCATCACCAACGTGCGTACCCGCTGCGCCTGTGCGTAGTACGCGTCGTAGTACCCCGCGGAGAGTGCGTAGGTGCCGAGCATGATGCGGCGCTTTACTTCCGCCCCGAAGCCAGCGGTCCGTGACGCCGTGTTCATGCCGCCGGCGTCGTCCGCGCCGACCCGCAGGCCGTAACGCACCCCGTCGTAGCGGGCCAGATTGGACGATGCTTCCGCCGGCGCGATGAGGTAGTAGGCCGACAGTCCATAGGCGAACTCGGGCACCTTGATCTCTTCCACTGTCGCTCCGGCGTGAGCCAGCGCTTCCGCCGCTTCGTACACCCGGGCCCGCACGTCGGCGTCGCAACCGTCCACCAGATCGGGGCACAGGCCGACCCGCACGCCCGCCACGCCGTCGTTGACGTGGTCGAGGGTCGAGGGTGAAGGTATCGGGAGTGACGTGCTGTCGCGCTGATCGTGTCCGGCCAACACGTCGTAGAGCAATGCGGCGTCTTCGACCGTGGCCGCGAAGGGTCCGATCTGGTCCAACGAACTGGCAAAGGCCACCAGGCCGTAGCGCGACACCCGGCCGTAGGTCGGCTTCATGCCCACCACACCGCAGAATGCGGCGGGCTGGCGGATGGAGCCACCGGTGTCCGAACCCAGGCTCAAAGGGGTGAAGCCGGCCGCCACCGCCGCGGCCGAACCGCCGCTGCTCCCTCCGGGTACGCAGTCGAGACGGCGGGGATTGCGGGTGGGCCCGAAGGCTGAGTTCTCGGTCGAGCTGCCCATGGCGAACTCGTCCATGTTCGTCTTCCCGATGAACACGGCCCCGGCTTCGGCCAAGCGCTCGACCACCGTGGCGTCGTAGGGGGGACGCCAGCCTTCCAAGATTTTCGAGGCACATGTGGTCGGAATGCCCCGGGTGCACATGTTGTCCTTCAAGGCCACGGGGACGCCGGCCAACGGCCCCGGATCTCGACCGGCGGCCACCGTGGCGTCCACCGCATCCGCTTGGGCCAGGGCTTCGGCGGCCATGACGGTCAGGAAGGCGTGGATGTCTCCATCACGGGCGGCGACAGAGGCCAGCGCCTCTTCGGTGACCTCACGGGCCGACCGGGCACCCGACCGGACCGCGGCGGCCAACGAGAGCGCATCGCTCATGGTGCTTCACTGCCGATCCGGGGTACCCGGAACCGGTCGTCTTCCACCGACGGAGCCTGAGCCAACACCTCGGCTCGATCGAGGCTGGGCCGCGGCTCGTCGGGGCGCAGGGCGTTCTCGACCGGCAATGGGCGGGCCGAGGGGGCGAGGTGGGCCAAATCGAGAGCCGCCACATCGGCCGCGTGGGCCAGGATCGTCCCCAGCTGTGCTGTGAAGAGATCGACCTCCTCGTCGCTGAGGGTCAGCCGGGCCAGATTGGCCACGTGCATGACATCGTCGCGACTCAGTGGACGTGCGTGGCCCGGGTCAGCCGGGTCGGTCATGGTGCCGATGTAGCCAGCACGCCGGCGATGAAGGCCACCGTGCGCGCCTCGATCTCTTCCTTGTCGTAGTCCAGCGTGGCCACATGGAAGCTGCGCTCGAGCACGATCCGCTCAACCGAACCCGACACGCCCTCGACCAGGCGGTCGCCGGAGATCGGCGGAACCACGTGATCCTGCGGGCTGGAGAACAACAGGACAGGACAGGCCACTTTGTCCAAGTTCGCGTTCACGTCGCCTGCTCCGACAAAAAGTGAACGGGCGGCCCGCAGCGGCAGTTCGGCGTAGGCCGACTCGACCGCACCTTCCAGCGCGATGTCCGAGCCGACGCCAGGAGCCAGCTCATCCCCTCCGTCGATCATCAGGCCGATGAAATTGATGGTGTCCTCGTCGGGCACGACCAAAGGATTGACCAGGGCCAGGGCGGCAATTTCAGGGTGTTGTTCGGCCAGCCAGATGCTCAGGGTGCCGCCCATCGACAACCCGACCACGGCCACCGACTCGCAGCGGGCAGCCAGGTCCAGGTAGGCCGCATCGGCGGCAGCCGACCAGTCCTCCCAGCGGGTGGGCACCATGTCGGTCACGACCGTGCCGTGTCCGGGCAGGAGCGGCATTTCCACGGTCAGGCCGGCGTCGGCCAGCGCCAGCGCCAACCCGCGCATCGACTGCGGATTGCCGGTGAATCCGTGCAGGACGAGAGCACCACGGGCGTCTCCAGAGGCGGAATAGGGCTCGGCGCCAGGAAGAATGGGAGCGGTCACGCTTCGGCATGTTAGTGGTGAGGCGACTATCGTTCCGGCGGCCAGGGGGGTTCGGGGCATTGCGCCGGCGGTCCTGCCCGCAGCCAGTACAAGCCGACGACAGAGGAGCATCACATGGCGTACCCGTTCTTGAGCGACGAGTGGTTGGAAGAGGCCCGCAAGATCCGGGCCGAGTACGAGGGCAAGACCCCTCCCATCCCGCACACCGTGCGCATGAACCTGGTCGTGACCGGTGTCCCGTTCGGGGACAAGGACATCGACGCCCACATGGACACCTCGTCGGGTGAGCTGGTCCTCGATACCGGTCACCTCGAGACGCAGGACCTCAAGGTCACGGTCGACTACGACACAGCCAAGGCCATCCTCATTGAGGGCAACCCGCAGGCCGGCATGCAGGCCTTCATGGCCGGCAAGGTCAAGGTCGAGGGCGACATGGCCAAGCTGATGGCGCTGACCAGTGCCCCGGCCGCCGCTGACTCCAGCGCCGCTGAAATGGCCAACCGCCTCAAGGAGATCACCGCCTAAAGCGGGAGTTCGACCAGACGCTCCGTCACTTTGGTGCGGCGCATCGGGCGCATGAAGCAGGCGCAGGCCACACCCAGCGCGGCCATGAGGCCGGCCACCCAGAACGCGACTTGGAAGCTGTGCAGCAGCTCGGTGCTGTGGTGCACGTTCTGCAGGCCGCCATGGCGCGAGATGGACTCCTGCAGGGTGAGCACCACCTGAATGCCGGCTACCTCGCCGACCTGAGTGGCCATGAGTTGGGCCGCGCTCATGACCCCGTACTCCGAGGCCTCCACTTCGTTGGCCATGGTCGATGACGTGGCCGGCAGCGCCACCCCCATCCCGAGTCCGGACAGGGCGAGGGCCACCAAAATGATGCCCAGACCTGACGACGGCGCCAGGGTGGCGAACAGCACCATGGACACCAGCACGGACGTGGCGCCGGCCACGGTGGCAAAGCGCTCACCCGTGCGCACGGTCATGTAGCCGGCGATGGGCGAGCTGATGGCGAAGAGCAGGGGCCGGGCCACCGACACGAAACCCACCTTCGAGACGCTGTAGCCGTAGACCTGCTCCATGAGGAGCGGGAAAAGAAAGAAGCCGCCGAAATAGGCGAAGTTGGAGAAGCCCCTCATGCCCATGGGGAACACGAAGTTCCGGCGCTTCCAGTATTTGGTGGGGATCAGCGGCGTGGCGAAGGTGAGTTCACGCCAGACGAACAACGCCACGCAAACCACCGCAGCCACGCCGGAGAGAACCACCCCCACTGACGTCCACCCCACAATGGGCCCGATGCTCAGTACCAACATGGCGGCAGTGACCGCGCCGGCCAAGCTCCAACTCCCGACCCAGTCCATGCCGTCCCAGGCACCGGCACCTTCGGCTTTGTCGGCCGCCGGTTCGACCTCGTCCCCCAAGTGAGCGCGGCGGCGGGAGGGCAGGATCAAGGCCACCACGCCGGCAGCGATCACCAGGAGCAGCAGTTGCCCCCAGAAGAGGTCGCGCCAGCCCAGGTACTGGATGACCGGCGACCCCAACGTCACCCCCAGCACCGGTCCACCGGCGCCGACCAGCGACCACCATCCCAACGCCTTGACCCGCTCTTCGGGCTTGAAGAGCTGAAGGATCAGCGCCATGGAAGCGGTTCCGGTGGCTGCGCCCTGCACGCCATCGAGGGCGCGGGCGAACAGGAGCATGCCCACATTGACCGACGTCGCCGTCAAGACGGCGCTGACCATGGCCCCGGCCAGGCCGAAGAGGTAGAGGCGCCGGTGCCCGAAGAGGTCCCCGGCCTTGCCAAAGAACGGGGCGGCGATGCCGAAGGCCAGCAGGGGTCCGGTGGAGGCCCAGGTCAGTACCGAGAAGTTGGTGTGGAAGTCCGCCTTGACCGTTGGCAGGGCGACGACGAACACCGTGAACGTGATGTTGAGCGACAGCAGTCCGGCCAGGAGCGCCACCAGCGACCACCAGCGGTAGCGGGGGCTGCGCTCGGCCCGCTCGACCACCCGCTGCTGAAAGAGGACCAACCAACTGGGGTCGACCGAGGCTTCGGCGCCACTGGCCCCGAGGGCGGCGCCGCCGGGATCGGCCTTGGGATTGAGCAGGATATCGGGACGCTCCAAGGGGGGAATCTCGTCAGAAGTCCGGTTCCCCACCTCGGTCACCCTACTTTGGGGGTTCCCCGGTTCGGCCAGTTGGCGTCAGCGGCGGAACCACCAATTCGGGTCGCGGCCATGGGCGTGGAAGTGATTGGGAATCTGGCGCATGACCCGGTCGATGGACCAGCCGTCGGGACCGAAACGAGCGTCGGCCACCAGAGACAGCTGCGTCATCATGTGCGCAATCTCCTCATCGGGCGGTACCGGCCCGTGGGATTTCCAGACGACCATCGGGACCCCGCACACCTCGCAGTCGGCCACCCAGCACACGTCATCCTCGTGATGCCACTCCGAAAGCCGCGCCGCTTCGCAGAGATCACATTTCGGGTCGAACGGCATGGCCATGGTCGGAGTCCCCTGCCCTAGTTGGTGCGGATGGTGATGTTGCTGCCCACCGGAACGCTCTGGCCGATGGCCGGTGTGGTGCCACGCACCACACCGTTCGGGTTGCCGTTGACTTGGACGACATTAAGTCCGGCATTCTGCAGCACCGTGGTGGCCTGCGAGACCGTGTCCTCGAACACGTTCGGCACCAACACGGTCGGCGGACCGCTGGACACGGTGACCGTGACGGTGGAGCCGAAGGGGGCCATGGCGCCGCTGGCCGGATTGGTCGAGATGATCTCCCCGGCCGGCACCGAGGTCGAGGTGGCGCTGGCCTGGGTGGCGGCCAGACCGACCACTTGCAACGCCGCCAGGGCCTGGTCGTAGCTGTACGACTGGGGGATGTTGGGGACCTGCACCGGCGCATGGCCCGACGAGGGGACCAGCGTGATGGTGCTGCCGTAGGGAGCCGACGTCGGGTTCGGCGTCGATCCCAGCGACCATGAGATGAGGTCACCGTTCGCCACCGTGGAACTCGACTGGGCCGTGGCGCAGGCGCCCTTGAGATGGGCTGCGGTCAGGGCGGCGATGGCCTGGGCGCAGGTCAGCATGGAGAGGACGGGGACGGTCACCAATGGCGGTCCCGAGGACGGCACCACCGACAGTGTGGAGCCCTCCTTGAGCGACGTCTTTGGCTGGGGACTCTGTGACACGATCGACCCGGCCGCCACGGTGGTCGACTTCACGCCAGCCTCGATGCGCAGCGTGAAGTGGTCCTTGGCCGCCGCCGCCTTGGCTTGGGCCATGGTCAGGTTGACCAGGGCCGGCGTCGGGTGCGACGCCGTGAACACCTTCTTGTTGAAGGCGATCAGGCCGCCAGCCACCAGGGCCAGGACCAGCAGCACCACGCCGCCGATCCACAGCATCTTCTTGCGGCTGCGGCCATTTCCGCTGCCCGACCCGCCGATCGGACTCTTACCGGTAGTGCGGGCGGCCCGGGCGCCCAACGGTTCGGCATCGAAGATCTCCCCCGGTCCGGCCTTGGTCCCGACCGGCGCCGCCGGGAGGGGTGCCACCTGGGTGAGTTCGGTCATGGTGGGCGCCCGGAAGCCGGCCAGTGGCGTCAGCGGCTCATGGTCCGGCGGATGCAGCGACAGTGGTTCAGGCGTCGGCAGCGCGCTGGCCAGGGCCCCGAGGCGGGCGGCGAATCCGGCGGCATCGAGGCGGGCCGAGGCCTCTGGAGCGGCCGCCCGGGCCAGGACGTCGTCCAGCGGACCCAGGGACTCATGCGGTGGCAGGGGCGTGCCCACCCGGGCCATGAGGGTGCCCATGGTGGTGTCGGCCACGAAGGGCACGGTGCCCGAGATCGCCTCGTACAGGACCAGGGCCAACGAGTAGACATCGGCCCGGCCGTCGACCTGCTTGCCTTCGGCCGACTCGGGCGATATGTAGCGGGCGGTGCCCACCATGGCCCCGGCCGGCTCGGTATACGCCGCTTCGGCCAGGGCGCGGGCCACCCCGAAATCGGCCACCCGGACCCGGCCTTCCTCGTCAAAGAGCAGGTTGGCCGGCTTGATGTCGCGATGGACCAGGCCCCGGGCGTGGGCGTAGGCCAAACCCTGCGCCACCTCGGTACCGAGATGGGCCGCCTGGGAGTGGGTCAGGCGCACCCCCCGGTCCAACATGTCGCGCAACGATCCGCCACCCAGGTACTCGAGGACCAGGTAGGGGCCATCGGAGTCCTCACCCCAGTCGAAGACGCGCAGCACGTGGGGATGATTCAGCGACGCCACCGAACGGGCCTCGGCACCAAAACGCTTGAGGAACGCCTCGTCGCCGGCCAGCGCCGGTTGCAGGACCTTTACGGCGACATGGCGCTGCAGTGACACGTCTTCGGCGAGGAAGACGTGCGCCGAAGCGCCAGTGCCCAAGGCGGAGAGCAGCCGGTACCGCTTCCCAAGGACCCGGCCGATGGAATCAGAACTGTGGGGCATCGGGGCATTCGTAGGCTACTGACCAACGGGCCACCTCCGGTGGACGCTGATGCGCCGAGAGGCCCAGGCCAACGCTAGGCAGGTAGCGAACCCGACTCGAGTAAGGCATCGAAGGCCTCGGCCGGCACGATCGGGATGTCCAGATCTTCGGCCTTCTTGAGCTTGCTGGCTCCGGGCGTATCCCCCACCACGAGCGCGAATGTCTTCTTCGACACGCTGCCCGGCGACTTGCCTCCACGAGCCATGATCGCCTCTTCGGCCTCCTCGCGGGTGTAGCCCGTCACCGCACCCGTCACCACCACCGTCTTGCCGAGGAGGGTCTGGGGCTGGCCACCATCGCCCTCGCCCATGCCCCCGCCGGGCTCTTCCATGCTCACGCCGCCGGCACGCAGGCGCTCGAGCACCTGCTGGTTGGTCGGCACGCTCAGAAACTCGGCCACGCTGGCCGCGATAACGCCACCCACGCCATCCACGGCGGCCAGGGCCGCCTCGTCGGCGGCCCGGATGGCATCGAGCGTGCCGAAGGCCCGAGCGATGGCCCGGGCTCCCGTCGGTCCGACATGGCGGATGCCCAGGGCAACGAGCAGCCGGCTCAGCGGCTGTGCCTTGCTGGCCGCAATGCCGGCCACCAGATTGGAGGCCGAGAGGTGGGCGAACCCCTTTGTCTTCTTCTCGGCGATCAGCTCCGGTGTGAGGAGGTACAGATCGGCCGGGTCGGCGATCAGGCCGGCCTCAATGAGCACCACCACCCGCTCCTCGCCCAATCCCTCAATGTCCATGGCCGAGCGCGATGCGTAGTGGGCGATGCGCTGCACCCGTTGGGCCGGGCAGTCGATGTTCGTGCAGTAGGTGTCGCTCTCGCCGGGCAGCCGAACGAGCGCAGTGGCACACGAGGGGCAGGCGGACGGGAAGGTCCACTTGGGTTTGCGTCGTTTGGGCACCCCGGGCCCCTGCAGCACCGGCCCGACAATCTCGGGAATGACATCACCGGCCTTGCGCACGATGACGATGTCACCGGGTCGCACGTCCTTGGCCTGCACCTGGTCCTCGTTGTGCAGCGTGGCCACGCCCACGGTGGAGCCACCCACGAAGACCGGCTCGAGTCGACCGAACGGCGTGGCCCGACCGGTGCGGCCGATGGACACTTCAATGTCGAGGAGTTTGGTCGTGCGCTCCTCGGGGGGAAACTTGAAGGCGATGGCCCAGCGCGGGGCCCGCGAGGTCGCTCCCAGTTGCCGGTGCAAGGCCAGGTCGTCGACCTTGGTCACCACGCCGTCGATCTCATAGGCCAGGTCGTGGCGCTCATGCGACAGCTCCTCGCAACGAGCGACGACCTGGTCGATTCCCTCAATAATGCGGGCGTCGGGACTGACTGGGAAACCCGCCTTCTTGAGGAGGGCCAGGGTGGCCGATTGGGTCGGTCCCGGCCAGGTGCCACCGTCGGTGGCGCCCTCCACCTCGCCCACCTGGTAGGCCCAGAAGGAAAGGGGGCGGGTGGCCGTGATAGTGGGATCCTTCTGCCGGAGCGCCCCGGCCGCCGCGTTGCGGGGATTGACGAAAAGGCGCTGACCGGCCGCTTCCTGGCGTTCGTTCATGGCCTTGAAGTCGGCCAGTGGCAGGTAGATCTCACCGCGCACTTCGAGCACGGCCGGGTACGGCGCCAGCGCCGGTTTGAGCTCGTGCGGGACCACCTTGACCGTCTTGACGTTGGCCGTCACGTCCTCGCCGGTCACGCCGTCACCGCGGGTGGCCGCCCGGACCAGGCGGCCGTGCTCATAGGTCAGGGACATGGCCACGCCGTCGACCTTGGGCTCGCACGAGAAGGCCACCGTGGACGTATCGAGGTCGGGGACCTGACGCTTGAGGCGCTCGGCCCAGGCCCGCAGGTCTTCCTCGGAAAACGAGTTGTCCAGGCTCATCATGGGGACGCGGTGGCGCACGGACTGGAAGAGTCCCGACGGTGCCCCTCCCACCGTCTGCGTCGGAGAGTCGGGCGTGGCCAACGACGGGTTCTCGGCTTCGAGCGCGCGTAACTCGCGCACCAAGAGGTCGTATTCGGCGTCGGGGATCTCCGGCGCGTCCAGGGTGTGATAGCGCTCGTTGTGGTACGTGATCTGGTCGCGCAGCTCGGCCGCTCGGGCCGCGTCGGCGCTGGTGGGTCCGTCAGCCACGGTCAGGCGGCAATGCCGGCGCCGACGACCGAGTCCGGATCATCGACGTCATAGAGAGCGATGGTCTGCCCGGCGGCCACCGGACGCTGCGGCACATCGAACGCCACCACCAACGCCAGGTCATCGATCGACACGGTGCAGGGTGCCGGTCGCCCGTGGGCGCTCACCTGCGCCACGGCCCGATCGCCGTCGCCCAGTGGACGGTCGACCCACGTCAGGCTTCCCTGGGGCAACGTGACGGCCTTGGTCAAGGCCTCGGCCGCGCTGCCCACGGTGACCCGCCGGGTCGGGATGTCCACGGCCACGACGTAGCGGCGCTGACCGTCGCTGCCGTGGCCCATGCCGCGCCGTTGCCCGACGGTGACCAGTTCGACGGCATCGACGGCACCGACGGTGTCGCCCTTCGTGTTGACCACGTCCGCCGTATGGAACTCCAACTTGTCGGCCAGGAAGCCCTGACGGCCCTCGACACTGCCGATGAAGCAGACGTCCTGGCTGTCCGGCTTGTCGGCCGTCCGCAGGCCCAGGCGGACGGCGTGGGCCCGCACGGCATCCTTGGTCATCTCCCCGACCGGAAAGGTGACCCGGCCCAACTCGTCCTGGCCCAGCATGGACAGGACATAGGACTGATCCTTGGCCTGGTCGGCCCCCCGCCGCAGCTGGAACGAACCCGCACCGGTCACCCGGGCATGGTGCCCAGTGGCCAGCATCTCGAAACCCATGCGGGCCGAGCGCTCCAGGAGGCGGTCGAACTTGATGGAGCGGTTGCACTCGATGCAGGGGTTGGGCGTCCGCCCCAAGGCGTGGGCCTCGACATAGGGCGCCACCACATGGTGGTCGAATTCCTCGGTCAGGTTGAAGACATGGTGGTCGATGCCCAACTGCTGGGCCACCCGGCGGGCGTCATCGACATCGGCCACCGAGCAGCAGCCCGAATCCGACGGTCCGCCCCACAGCTTGAGGGTGGCCCCCACCACGTCGTGTCCCTGCTCGACCAGGAGCGCGGCGGCCACCGAGGAGTCCACGCCACCCGACATCGCAACCAGCATTCGCACCCGAACAGTGTGCCACCCGACCTCAGGGGTCGTGACGCAGCGCTGCCACCACGCCGGGCATGACGGCTACGGCCCGATCGATGTCGGCGGAGGTCGTTTCGTGGCCCAGGGTAAAGCGGATGGCCCCCTGGGCCAGGGAGTCCGGCACCCCCATGGCGGTCAGGACGTGACTGGTCTGGAGTGCTCCGCTGGCACACGACGAACCGCCCGAGGCGCAGATCCCCTGCCGGCCCAACAACACCAGGAGTTCTTCGCGCTCAATGCCGGGCAGGCAGAGGTGGAGATGCCCAGGCAACGTCGGCACCGAGTCTGCAACGGTGCGCACGGCGCCGGGAATGGCAGCCAGCAAGCGGGACGCCAGTTGGTTCCTCAGGGCACCGATCCGGGCGCCCGTGTCGATGCGCTCGGCTTCGGCCAACCCCAATGCGGCGGCCAGGCCGACGGCGCCGACCACGTCTTGCGTGCCGCTCCGTCGCTCGCGTTCCTGCCCGCCGCCGTGCTGATATGCCCTGACTTCGGCCGGCGGCCGCACCGCCAGCACCCCGGTGCCCACCGGGCCGCCCACCTTGTGGGCACTGAGCGCCAGCAGATCGGCCCCGACGGCCTGCTCCGCCAGATTCAGAAACGGGGTGGCCTGCACGGCGTCGGCGAAGACCCAGGTGGACTCGCTGGCCGCCCGCACGATCCGGGCCACCTCATCAATCGGTTGGATGACGCCGGTCTCGTTGTTGGCCAGCATGATCGCCACCAATGTCGTGGTCGGCGTCACCGCTTCGATCAGGGCGTCGAGTTCGACCACTCCGTGGGCATTGACCGGGAGTTCGGCCAGGTCGAGCTCCATGGAGCGGTGGGCGGCGCGACAAGATTCCAGGACAGCGGGGTGTTCGACCGCCGAGTGCAGGATCGACAGCGACCGGCCACGTTCCTGCGCCACTGCCAGCGTCCCGAACACGGCCAGGTTGGCTGACTCGGTGCCACCCGAGGTGAAGATGATCTCCCGCGGATCGCGGCCCAAATGACCAGCCACCGCATCTCTGGCTTCCTCCAGGAAGCGCCGGGCCCGTTGGGCCGGTCGGTGGCTTCCTGTCGGGTTGCCCAGAGGCTCGGCCAGGACGGCCGCCATGGCTCCCGCCACTTCAGCCCGCAGAGGTGTCGTGGCCGCATGGTCCAGGTACGTGGTGGGGCACTCGCTCACGTGATCCATACGGTCTTGGCGTTGGCGAACTCCTTCAGGCCGAGCTGCGACAACTCGCGGCCGAAGCCCGAACGCTTGATGCCGCCGAACGGTAACTCGGGCGTCGAGGCCACCATGGCGTTGACGAAGACGGCTCCCGCTTCGATCTCCTCGATGCAGCGGCGCTGCTCGGCTTCATCGGTGGTCCAGACGCTCGATCCGAGGCCGAAGGGCGTCTCGTTGGCGACCTTGAGCGCCTCGGTCACATCGGCCACGCGTTCGACCATCGCCACGGGGCCGAAGAGCTCCTCCTGGGCCACCCGCATGGTGGAAGTGATGCCCGAGAGCACGGTGGGGGCGAAGTACCACCCCTCCCGATCGGTCAGGGCGCCGCCGCCGTGGACCGTCGCTCCCTGGCTGCGGGCGTCTTCCACCTGCTCGATCAGCTCGGCCCGCTGCGCCTCGGTGACGATGGGACCGACGTCGGTGGCCGGATCGAAAGGGTCGCCCACCACCAATGCGGCCATCGCTTCGGTGAAAAGGCGGAGAAATTCATCGGCCACGTCGTCCACCACGATGAAGCGCTTGGCTGCAATGCACGACTGCCCGTTGTTCTGCACCCGTGCCGTGACGGCCGTACGCACGGCCAGAGGCAGGTCGGCTGAGGGCAGCACGATGAACGGGTCGGAACCGCCGAGTTCGAGCACACTCTTCTTCAACGCGTGGCCGGCGGCGGCGGCCACCGACATGCCGGCATGCTCGCTGCCGGTCAGCGTGACCGCGGCGATGCGGGGATCCTCGATGATGGCCGCGATGTCCTTGGACTCCACGAAGAGATTGGTGAACACGCCGTCGGGGAGGCCGGCCCGCCGGAACACGTCCTCCAGGAATTCCGCCGTCTGGGGCACATTCGACGCGTGCTTGAGCAGCCCGACGTTGCCCACCATGAGCGCCGGCGCGATGAAGCGCACCACCTGCCACAGTGGGAAGTTCCACGGCATGACGGCCAGGACGGTCCCGATGGGCTGGTAGCGCACGTAGGACTTGGTGGCGTTGGTCGAGATGGGTTCGTCGGCCAGCAACGCTTCGGCGTGCTCGGCGAACCAACGCAGCCCCAGGGCGCACTTGGCCACCTCGCCCTTGGCCGCGGCGAAGGTCTTGCCCATTTCGGTGGTCACGATGCGGGCGATGTCGGGCAGTTCACCCTCGAACAGTTCGGCCGCCGTCGTGAGGTGCCGGGCCCGTTCGGCGAAGGTGGTCGTCCGGTAGTCAACGAACGCCGCCACGGCCCGGTCGAGCAGTCTGTCCACCTCGGCCTGGGTGAAGGTGGCGTACGTCTTCTCGGTGAGACCCGTGGCGGGATTGACGGTGGCGAAGGACATGAGCTGATTCTTACCCTCCCCGGCGACGCTTAGAACGAGGGCAGCCCCAGATGCTCAGGAATGGCCCTCCGGAGCAGCTTTCCCGTCGCCGTATGTGGCAATTCGCTGGTGGCGAAATACTCTTTGGGCCGTTTGTAGGGAGCCAGGTGCGCGGTGGCGGCCTCCCGCAGATCGCGTTCGGCCGTGGCGCTGTCGGCCACGTAGGTGGCGCACACCCGTTGGCCCCACTGCTCGTCGGGCAGGCCGAAGACAGCCAGCTGGCGGACCCCGGCCACGCCGGCCAGTGCCGCCTCCACTTCGACCGGGTAGACGTTGACGCCGCCACTGATGATCAGGTCGTCACGCCGGCCGGTGAGGAAGAGGTAGCCGTCGTCGCTGAGCGTTCCCAGGTCCCCCACCGAGCAGGCGTCGTCCTCCCAGGCGGCCGCCGTGGCTGACGGGTTGTTCCAGTAGGAGAACCGGGCAAAGTCGGGCATGGCGCACCAGATGGTCCCGCTGCCGTCCCCGTCGCTCTGCTCCTCAAGTGCCGGGGCAATGTGCAACGTGCGCCCGGGCCGGGCCCGGCCGACGGTGCCGGAGTGGGCCAGCCATTCGTCGGGGCCACACACGGTGAACTGCCCCTCGGTCGATCCGTAGAACTCCCAAACCTCTCCCGGATGCACCCGGGCCATGGTGGCCCGCTTGACCGACGGCGGGCAGGGCGCTCCAGCGTGGGCCAGGAAGCGCAGCGAGTCGAACATCTCGTCCGCTCCGAGCTCCTCGCATTGGAGGATGCGCTGGAGGTGCGTCGGGACCAGGAAGGCGGTGGTGGGACGAAGTTGGCGCAACGCCGGGAGCGCCGTGCTGGCATCGAAGCGGCTGAGGATGGCCAGAGATCCGCCGGAGAGAAGCGTGCCCGTGGCAAAGCGGACCGACACCGTGTGGTACATCGGCGAGCACACCATGTGCAGGTCATCGGCATCGAAGTGCCAGACAGCGGCTTCGTCTTCGAAGACGGCCCGGGCGGTGTCCTCTTCCCAAATGCCGGTGGTCACGCCCTTGGGGGTTCCGGTCGTCCCCGAGGTGTAGTGCATGGGACGGGTCAATGGGAACGGCGCCAACTCGGTCTCCGGGCCTGCCATGACGGTCGCCAGGTCGGCCTCGGTGAGCACGCGCACCGTGGGCTGGGCATCGAGGACGAGTTGGTCCCGCTCCGCTTCGGTAAGCGTGGCGTTGAGGAGCACGGGGATGACCCCGACGCGGGCCGCGCCCAGTACGGCACAGATCAGGTCGGCCGACGATCCCAAACTGAAGACCACGCGCTCGCCCACCTGGCAGCCCTGGGCCAAGAAGGCGCCGGCGGCCTTGCGCTGCCGCACCTCGGCGTCGGCCGAGGTGAGCACGTCAACGGTCGGCGCGTCCCTCGTCATCGGGTCAGCGTACTGAGCAAGTCGCGGTTGCCACGTGGGACCATGGCGACCGATGACCGACGGTGCGGCGGAACGAGCGCGCGCCCTCCTCGGAGGTGCGCAACGGGTGGTGGTGCTCACCGGCGCCGGCATGTCGACCGATTCGGGCATCGCCGACTTCCGCGGACCCAACGGCGTGTGGACCAAGAATCCCGCCGCCGAGCGCCTGGCCACGCTCGACGTGTACCTCTCCGATCCCGACGTGCGGAGACAGGCCTGGCAGAACCGCCTGACCTCGTCCATGTGGGAGGCCCAGCCCAACGCCGGGCATGGGGCCCTGGTGGCGCTGGAACGCTCGGGGCGACTCGACACCTTGGTCACCCAGAACATCGACGGGCTCCATCAGAAGGCCGGATCCGACCCGGAGCGCATCGTGGAGATCCACGGCACCGCGCTCGATGTCACCTGCATGCGGTGCGGGCACCGCCAGCCGGCCGAACCGGTGCACGTCCGGGTGCGGTCGGGCGAATTGGATCCGTCCTGTCAGGAGGTGCGGTCCGACGGTGCCGTCTGTGGCGGGATCCTCAAGTCAGCCACCATCAGCTTCGGCCAGAGTCTCGTGGCCTCGGACCTGGCCCGAGCCGAGGCGGCCGCCACCGGCTGCGACGTGCTGCTGGCCATCGGGTCGACCCTGGGGGTGTACCCGGCGGCGGGTCTGGTCCCGCTGGCCCTCCGCCACGGGGCGGCCGTGGTCATCCTCAACGGGGGCCCGACCGAACTGGACACCCTGGCCGATGTGGTGGTCCATGGCTCCATCAGCGAGCAGCTGCCCCTGATGGTGGGCCAGTGACTACTTGCCCTGCTTCTTGGCGGCCCGCCGCGGCTTGAGGGCGAACCACCAGATGCTGGCCATTGTTCCCAGAACACCAACGGTGGCAGCTACCGGCTTGACAACTTTTCGGGCACCGCTCTTTGGCATGGGGGAAGACACTACTGCGCCCGACCAGGAGCCGGCTGGTCGGGAATCCGCACCACCACCTGGTCTGGAGCGGGAACGGCGAAGGCCAGGGCGAGGAGTTGGTCGGCCACCCAGGCCGGCGAATTGAAGGCGTCGCTCTCCTTAATCTGGAGAAAGCGATCCACGGCGGGAAAGTTCTCCGGCGTGGTGGACCGGATGAGGGCCTGCATGTCGGTATCGACGAGGCCGGGGGACACGGCATAGGCCGCCAGCCCGTGCTCCCGCTCCTCCAAGGCCACCGTCCGGGTGAGTTGGTCCACGGCTGCCTTCGATGCGCAGTAGGGAGCCCACCCCGCATAGGGCGTGGTGGCGGCACCGGAGGACATGTTGATCAGGACGCCGCCACCGGGGTGCGAGCGGACGTGGTCGGCGAAGACCGCCGTGGCGTGCATGACGCCGGTGACGTTGACGGCCATGAGGCGAGCCGCATCTTCGGGATCGGCGCTGCGCAGGGGGCCGATGGGATGCAACAGCCCCGCATTGTTGACCCAGAGGTCGATCTGGCCGAAGCGATCCACCACGCGGTCACAGAACCGCTTCACGGCGGCATGGTCGGTTACATCGACCGACGCACATTCGGGCGGGTCGACCGACTCGAAGGAAGCTCTCGGCTGCGTGCGGGCGCATAACCCGAGTCGGAAGCCAACTTCGGCGAAGCGGGCCGCCAGACCCGCCCCCAGTCCCCGGCTGGCTCCCGTGATGACGGCAACCCGGCCGGCGTATGTGTCCATCACGCCCGGTGGTACTCCTGGGCCGCCGCCACCAGGGCGGCGAACGGGCGCGTGTCGCCACCTTCTTCGGGATGCCACTGCACACCCATCACGAAACGGGCGGTCGGCAATTCCACTGCCTCGATCACCCCGTCATCGGCCTGGGCCGTCGGTACCAGTCCCTTTCCGATGCGGTCGATCGACTGGTGGTGGGAGCACAGGACCGTCGGCCCGGCGCCGAACACCGAAGCCGCCCGCGAGCCCGGTACCGTCGAGACCTTCATCTCCCCGAAGACGGACGGCGCATGGCGGTGCTCTTCGTTGCCGAAGGCGTCGGGCACGTGCTGGTAGAGGGTGCCCCCCAGCTCCACGTTGAGGATCTGCAAGCCGCGGCAGATGGCCAGGACCGGCAGGTCGAGACGCAACGCGGCGGCCAGCAGCGCCCGCTCGCTCTGGTCACGCACCGGGTTCACGCCACCCACGCTGGGGTCCGGCGCCTCGCCGTAGGCAGCCGGGTCCACGTCACCGCCCCCGGTCAGGATCAGGCCGTCCAGGACCGAGACCACCTCGTCGGCCCCGAAGGCCGGACCGGCGTCGGGCGTGCGCAGTGGTGGAAGCAACAGCGGGCGTCCACCGGCAGCGGCCACCAGCTCGTAATAGGACTCGGGCAGGACTCCGGCCGGACGCTCCCAGGCGCCCCAGGCAGCCGTGGCTACGTAAGTGGTGATGCCGATGAGGGGAATCATGCGGCGGGTGCCGTGACGGTGCGCACCGGCCCAGCGTAATGAAGGGTTGGACGGGTGCCCGCAGGCACGTCATCATTCGTCATGCCCGGACTTGAGATGATCACCAGTGGGATCGCCGACGGAACCATCGACACCGTCGTGCTGGCCTTTCCCGATATGCACGGTCGTCCGGTGGGCAAGCGGGTGACCCCCCACTTCTTCGCCGAGCACGTGGCGGCCCATGGCATTGAGGTCTGCGACTATCTCCTGGCCGTCGATGTCGACATGAACCCGCTGCCCGGCTACCGGTTCGCCAACTGGGACAAGGGCTACGGCGACGTGGTGGTGCGACCCGATTTCGCCACGGCCCGCCTGCTGCCCTGGTTACCCGGCACGGCCCTGGTCATCGGCGACCTGACCGACGAGCAGGGCGTCCCGGTGGAGGTCTCGCCGCGCCAGATCCTGCGTCACCAGATCGCCCGCGCCGCCGACCGTGGCTTCAACGTGCTCAGCGCCACCGAACTCGAGTTCTTCCTCTTCCGGGACTCCTACGAGGAGGCTCAAGCCCGCCACTGGAAGGGACTGACGCCGCACTCCTCGACCATTGAGGACTACCAGCTCCTGCAGACGTCCCGCGAGGAGTACATCTTGAAGCGGATCCGCCAGGAGATGTGCGCCGCCGACATTCCGGTCGAGTTCTCCAAGGGCGAGGCGGGGCGCGGGCAGCACGAGGTCAACGTCACCTACACCGACGCCCTGGCCACCGCTGATCGGCACCTCATCTTCAAGAACGGCATCAAGGAGATCGCGGCCCAGGAGGGCCGGGCCGCCACCTTTATGGCCAAGTGGACCATGGACGATGTCGGCTCGTCGTGCCACGTGCACAACAGCCTGTGGGATCTGAAATCCAACGAGCCGCTGATGGGCGACGCCGGTCACCCCAGCGGGCTGTCCACCGTCGGCCGGCAATTCCTGGCCGGCCAGCTGCACGCCGCCCGGCAGTTGGCCTGGTTGGCGGCACCGACGCTCAACTCGTACCGGCGATACGTCCCGGGCAGCTGGGCCCCCACCGCCGTGGTGTGGGGCGAGGACAACCGGACCTGCGGCTTCCGCGTCGTCGGGCACGGCGCCGGGCGGCGCATTGAGACCCGCGTCCCCGGGGCTGACGTCAACCCGTACCTGGTGGTGGCCGCCTGCATCGCGGCCGGCCTGTACGGCATCGACCACGAGCTCGAGCTGGCCGACCCCTATCCGCGCAACGCCTACGAAGCGGACGACGTGCCCCGCATTCCCTCCACCCTCATTGAGGCGATTGACGAGCTGGCCGGCTCCGAGGTGGCAGCCGAGGCGTTCGGCCCCGACGTGCACCACCATCTCCTCAACACGGCGCAGCAGGAGTGGGCGGCGGCCAACCGCCACGTGTCCGACTGGGAGCTGGCCCGGAACTTCGAGCGGATTTAGACCCTTCGCTACCCGGTGAAGCCGAACGTCTTGGCGTCCCCGTAGGCGAACACGTCGCCCAAGAAATCGAAGAGCCAGTACCCCTTCCCGGTCGAGGTCGGCACC
>DATAUC010000055.1:0-15104 GCA_036268485.1 Acidimicrobiales bacterium | reverse complement strand
ACGAGTGCAATCGGCGTCACTTGCCAATATGGCGGGAGCTGCATCTGTCCGTCCTTCTACGACCGCACTGAGGCTATCCGGCTCCCATCCCCGCCGCCGTAAGCCGTCAGTTGTACCCACCCCGGCGGCGAGGGGTCCGCTTCTGGCCTCACCGTCAACCCAGACCCGTCATCCCGAGGCCGATAGAGTCGGAGGTGTGAACTCAGGCGCCAGCCAGGTTCTGCGCTATTGCATTCCCCTCTTCCGACTCCCGCTCCGGAGAGGAGGCAGAGGCGGGGATGGCTGCCGCACCCCGGCCGAGTCCTCGTCGAGACCGCTCTACCTGGGCCTGGGCTCGAGGCCGCCTGTCCACGTCCGACGGCCGGCATAGAGGGACAGTCCTGTGCGCGCCGTCGCCACCGTGGATCCCCTGGGATGGGATGGCCACGCGGCCACGTGGGCGATCCTGTGCGCCATCGTGGCACTCACCGTTGTCGCACACCGACGTCTGCTGCAGTCGAGTAGACGACCGATTCGGTGGTCCCGGCACCAGATCGAGTTCTTCGCCGGGGGATGCGCCGCACTGGCCCTGGCGCTGACCTGGCCGCTCGCCGATCTGGCCGCCCACTGGTCACTCACCGCTCTGGTCACGCAGCGACTGATCCTGGTCCTGGCCGTTGCTCCCATGTTCCTCCTCGGTCTGCCTCACGACATTCTCGAGCGGGCCACCCGTCCGCCCGTGGTGGACGCCATCCTCCTCCGCCTTCGACGGCCTCCGGTGGCAATCGTCACCGTGACCGTCATTCTGGTTGGCTCGATGGCTCCTCCCTTGGTACGGGCCCAGGCGTCGTCACCGTCGATACGGGACCTGCTCTTCGTGGCCACTCTGATCGCGGGACTGGTGCTTTGGCTTCCCGTCTTGGGTCGCGTACCGGGCATTCCCCGGTTGCGGCCAATCGTCCGGTTCGGTTATCTCGCCGCGCAGGGGGTCGTTCCGGCCTTTTTGTCCTTCGCGTTGATTCTGGCGCCGCATCCGCTGTACGGAACGTTCGCCGGGTCGCGGATGGCCATCGGTCTCCGTCCCCTCAACGACCAGCAGATCGCCGGTTTCGTCTCAAAGTTGGCCATGCTCATCGTCCTGCTCACCGTGGGAACCGTGTTCCTGCTGCGGACCGATGAGGAGTTGAGCACGGACGATCCTCTTGTGTGGGCTGATGTCCAGCGGCAGTTCGAGCGGGCCGACCGGCGAGGTGCTCCCGATGGACCTGCATCCCCGGAGGCCACGCCGGGGTTGCAACGCTGAGGCCCGGGTTGGGCTGACGGGGGCCGCGTCATCGGACCCAGGGGCGCTCAGCCGGACGAGCCGTACGGGATGTCCACTCGCAGTCTCTGGACCCGGGCCCATCCGGTGCTGCCCAGTTGGTAGACCGACAGCGTGGACTGGACGGGCACCAGGGCGTCGTAGCTCCCGCCCGGGCTGGCCGTCACCGAGGTGGTGCCGGACGGCAGCGAGGGCAAGGACTTCCACTGCAAACTGGTCGGGCCGAGCACCGACGCCGAGGGGGCGGCGCTGCCACGACGGGTTGAGACCACGAAGCCCCCGGCGGCGGTCACCCCGGTCGACAACAGTGTGGCCCGCTTGAGCGGGAGTCCGGTCGAGACCGTCCAGGGCCCGAGACCGTCGGTGCTCCATATGGCGTACAGCCGGGTCGTCGCCCCAGTCCCGGCACTGACCAGGGCCGCCGTCCCCGCGGCAGTCTGGTCCAGTCGAACAACCTCGGTGGCCCCGTTGGACTCTCCGGGTATACCCGGTCCCACCGACATCCAGCCGTCGGAAGACGGGGCGAACAGCCCGGCCCGTCCACCCTGTGCACACGAGGCGCCCACCAGCGTGCTGCCGTGGACATCGAGGGTCACCGCGGTCAGGGACCCGAGATGGCAGCTGGCCGGCCCCGACTGCCGGCGGAGGGCAGAGGCCGTGATCACCGGCGTCCACGTCGAGAGGTCGGTGGTGCTGACCATCACCTTTCCCCCGGCGGTGCGCAGCAGGGCCAGCGACTTGCCGCCCCCCTGGGCTAGAGCATCAGGCACGAGCGACAGGGTTCCCGGCAAGACCCCGGCTTGCCAAGCCGACCCCTGATCGACCGTGCGAGCAAGGGGTGAGAACTGGAGGGCCTGTGATGCCCCGAAGCCGGCCAGCACCGAGGTGGGCTCTGCTGCAGCAACCAGCCCCCCGTTGCTGGCCACCCCTGGCGGTGTGGCCAGCTGCCACCGGGATCCGCTTAGGGTCAGCAACTGCCAGAACGTGTTGAGGGGATCGTCGAGGTGGCCCATGGCCAGGGTGGCCCACGTGGTGGTGTCGGCTACCGAGGAGGTGGTGAGTGGGATCGTCGGTCCCGCCGAGGCCGAGGCCTGGCCAGGGACCGCGGCACTCGAGGCCGTACCGCCAGCCAGCGCGCTTGCGCCCAGGCTCACGGCGGCCGCGACGGCAACGAGGAGCAGCGCCGCGCTGACGCGGCGCTGCGGCCGTGGTGGGATCCTCACGAGTGGACGACGTTACTGATCTCGGAAGTCAGCTGGCTTACGAACGAGGACCCCTCGGCGCTCCCCTCTCCGGGGTCCGAATTGAGGATCACTCGGGTCCGGCCCTCCTTGTCGATCACGTAGACGATGTCGCTGTGGGCCACCATGCCGCCGGCCGGCGACACCTCGGTCTGGACTCCGTAGTCGTTCCACACCCCGTGGAGTTGGGCCAGCGACCCGGTGAGGTAGACCCAATTGGTCACGTGGTCGAGCCCCTCCTGCCGGTCGAACGCAGCGGTGAGCGCGGTGCTGCGGTACAGCGGATTGTTGACCACGGCCACCAATTCAATGTCATGAGCCTCAGCTCCCAGCTTCTCGTCGGCCAGCCGGAGGCTTTGGGCGATGAGCGGGCAATCCGACGTGCAGACCGGGTCGAGGAAGGCGAGCACCACGGTCCGTCCGTTCAGCGAGGCCAAAGAGACCGAGTGCCCGCTCGTGTCGGTCAGGGTGAAGGACGGCGCCGGGACATCGACCAGGTTGGGCGGTCCATTGGCCGCCTCGATCAGGATGGGGTCGGCGTTGGGGTTGGTGGCCGCCACGGCCATGGGGGCTGCGCCCACCAGCACGATGGCCAGCGCCAACACGGCGAGGAGGGCGCGCAGGAGGTAGACGGGATTGAAGCGGTCGAGCCAACCGGCGAGTCCGGTCGGAACGTCGGCAGCCGCCGGGGTGGCGACCTCCGAGACCGGTGGTGCTTCCGTGACGGGTGCCCGTGCCGGGAGCCGAGCCATGGCCACGTAGCCACCGGTGAAGATCAGGGCCATCGGGATCATGGAGTTGGGATCGGTGCCCAGGCCGCCGAAGAACCCGAAGTCCTGGATGAGGACCCAGGTGGCCAGACACAAGACTGACCCGACGATCACACCGACACGGACCACCCGGAGCCTGCCGCTCAGGAAGGCCGCCCCTATCCCGATCAGCAGGACCACGATGACAAAGTTGACCAGCCACCCGTGGCCGGCCTGGAACGAGCCGAAGGACCGGACCCAGGAGGCGAACACCGATGGCTGAGACACCTGGGACATCTGGCTGACCATGGTGGTGAGGGTGCCCGAGGGGGACGAGGCGTGAGCCCCGCCTGACCAGGAGCCCCGCCCGGGCCAGGCCTGGAGGATGCCCATGCCGACGAAGAACACTCCCATGACCCGCAGGAGGCCTTTGCCCAGGCGGGAGGACTCCCAGGCGGTCTCGGGCAGAGCCACCAAGGCACCGGCCACGACGTAGAACACCGCCGCGCCCGGCGTTCCGAACAACCAGCTGGTGCCGCTGCCGAAGATGCCGCCGAAGGCCTCACCGAACACCCACACCACCAGGCCCCAGCCCACACTGGCCGCACCGGCGGCGCGGGACCAGTAGCCGCGGGGTGCCACCAGCAAGAAGATCCCGATACCCACCTGGATCCACACCGTGGCCGACGCGGCCGTGACCGGATGGTTGGACCAGATGGTGGTACCCGCGTTGGTCAGGTGCTGGACCCACCCTGGTGAGGAGCTAGCCGCCGGGGTGATCACCGTGCCGGGCAGACCGATGGGCATGGCCCCCTGGAGCTGGAGCAAACCGTCGAACAGCCACAGGAGCCCAAAGGTGATCCGCAGGAGTCGGCGACCTGCCGGTTCGGGGCCGGGCAATGGAGTCGAGTGGGTGGAACTCAGGGTGCCGGCTGCCACGGCCCGCCGGTACTGCAGTGTCCGGGCGACGTTCCAGGCCACAACGACCAGCACGCCCAGCACCACCAAGATGAGCAACTGGTGGTTGAGGGCCGATCGGAATGCTGCCGTGATGGTCGAGTTGTTGGTCTGGAGTGGGTGCCCCATGCCTGTCATTTCGCAACCAATCTCTCGGGACCTGCCCCTTGGCCTTCGGAACGGGGTCACGTCGATCGAGCACGGATGGCCTGATCGAGACGATTGTAGGACCGGGCCCAGGCCAGGACACATCGCTGGTGAGAGAAATATCGCCAGGTTGAGGTGGTGATCGTCGTTACACCTATGGCTGGGGCACGCCCTATCGGCGGGTCCATGGGCACGTCCCGGTGTGACGCCACGTGGAATCACGAACAGAAGAGTTGGAACCGAGACATCGGTTGCCGGCCTCGGAAATGGGAGCGATGAGTCTGGGAAGGACGATTGGCGGCAGGCGGCGGTGGGCACTGAGTGGCTTCGCCGGTCTCGCGGTATTGGTAGTAGCTGCGGCGTTGCCCGCCGGCGCGACCGTGCCGTCCCCTCCCCCAGGGGCCCCGGCGGTTGAATCGGCTCCGTCGAGCCTGACTGGACTAGACCCCGAGCTGCCGGCCGACGTGACCGCGGCCAGCGCCGCTCCGGGAAGTACCTGGACACCGGAGAACGCCGTCTACGGGACCGCCTCCATCGACGACATACCCGTCGCCGGTGCAGGAGGCACCACGATTCGAGTCAACGAGATCTACCCGACCACTGCATCGGGCTCTGCAGCACCTGGGAAGTTCCCGGTGCTCCTGACCATGACGCCCTACGGGAAGGGTCAGGGTGGCTCCAGCTCGGTCGGCTCGGCGCAGGCGCCGTCGGCCGGCGCCGCCACTGGGGGCGCCGATGACTACCTGGCTGAGCGCGGCTACATCGAAGTAGTCATGGACGTACGGGGCACAGGCGACTCCAACGGCGAATGGGGTCTGTTCGACCCGATCCAGCAACAGGACGCCATCAAGGTCCTCGACTGGGCGGCCCACCTACCCAACTCCACCGGGGAGGTCGCCACCTACGGGCCCTCCTACCTCGGCATCAACCAATTGCTCCTGGCCGGGGCGGTGGGAAAGAACTCGCCCCTCAAGGCCATCTTCCCGATGGTCTCGGCCAACGACATCTACCGCGACACTGCGTTCATGGGCGGGCTGGTCGACTTCGAGTTCTCGGAAACGTACCTGGGCCTCACTGGGGCGTTGAACACGGCCAACCCTGTGGGGGACACGGCCGACGACCCAGGCCTACTGAGTGACCTGGCCGGCATCGAGTTGGACCACGCCAACGGTCTGGCCAGCTACGACGCGGCGACGGAGGCGAACGTGCTCAGCGGGGGTGACGAGGCCTATGACGGGACCTACTACCAGCAGCGCAACCCTTCGAATCTGCTGGCCCAGATCGTGGCCAACGGGATACCCGCCTATCTGGTCGGCGGTGAATTCGATATCTTCCAGAACGGCGAACCGCTGAACTACGCCGCCTTTCAGAACGCCTACGACGGCCGGGCGACGACCGCACCGATGCTCCCCAATCAGCCGACCACCGGCCGGTACCAACTCATCGACGGTCCCTGGGAGCACATCAATGGATCCAGCGTGGACGTCGATCCATTGGAGCTGGAGTGGTTCGATACCTGGCTGAAGGGTGAGAACACCGGGATGGCCACGACTCCGACACCGCTTCACTACTACGACCTGGGCACCGGCACCTTCGACCAGACGACTACCTATCCCTTCGCCGGGTCGAGCCCGCAGACCTACTACTTCGGCGCTGGCGGGACGTTGAGCACGGCTCGGCCTGGGCCGTCCGAGGCGGGAAGCGACACCGTCGACTGGAGCCCGTCGGGCAGCCCGTGCGGTCGGCCGCTCGACCAATGGTCGATGGGCGGGATCTCCATCGCGGCCTCCGAGGCCGGTGTCCTGGCCCCGTGCACCGATGAGGACAACACCGCGCAGGTCGGCCCGTGGGAGACCACGTACACCACGGCGCCCCTCAGCCAGGCGATGACTCTCGGCGGACCCATCACGGCCACGGTGTATGCCTCGGCAAATACCACCCAGACGGAGTGGACTGCCGAGGTGGAGGAGGTCACCCCCGATGGAAGCTCATACCCCTTGACCGAAGGGGCGCTGCTCGGATCGCTGCGGGCAGTCGACCCTTCACGCTCCTGGAGCGCAGACGGCACAACGATCCTGCCCTTCCACCCCTATACCCAGGATTCGGCCGAACCGGTGGTGCCCGGGGCCACCGAGGAGTATCAAATCCAGGTATTCCCGACTCTTGCCACCCTGGCGGCCGGTGACAGCTTGAGGGTGACAATCGCCACCACCGACACCCCCCACCTCGTACCCATCCCGTCCCAGTTGGAACAGCTCGTCGGCGGGCAGTACCAGATCCAGAGGACACCGGCCGCCCCCTCCTCGCTGACCGTGGAGCTCAACTCGCCCTGAACGGGCTGGTGCACGCCGCTGACTGCGCGGCTACCGCGTCCGAGCATTGCTCTAGGCCGGCAAGCTCAGGTAGGCCCAACAGCGTGTGCCGGAGACACTCCTCTTCGAACTTCAACGAGCTGGTGGCCCGCTTCGACACCGGTGCCGTGATCAGGAGGAGTTGTAGCGTTTGATCGGCTGGACCAATAGGAGGTGCTGCGTAGTGGGGTGGGAAGAAGCGGGACGAGGCTGGGGAGCCAGGGCATTGGACTGGGCCTACTTGAATGAACCCTACGCACGAGTGGCCAACGACCTCATCTTTGACCGCGTCCATGTAGGTGCCGGTACCCGTTACCTCGACATCGCCTGCGGCTCTGGTATGGCGGCAAATACGGCGCGGCGACGTGCTGCCGACGTGGCCGGCCTCGACGCCTCCGAAGCGCTGATCCATATCGCCAGGGCGCGCACTCCGGACGGAGATTTCCGGGTTGGCGATATGTTCGACCTTCCGTTCGCACCAGACAGCTTCGACGTGGTGACCAGTTTCAACGGCATCTGGAAGGGGTGTGAGCCGGCTCTCGTCGAGGCCAGACGGGTCCTGGCCCATGACGGGCGGCTGGGTCTGACTTTCTGGGGCCGCCTGGACCGGATCGGGCTCATGCCGTACTTCACGAAGGTGATCGAACTGTCGCCACCGAGCCACCAGTCAGCGAGTATGGAGCAAGGAGACACCGGGCGGGTCGGCGTGGTGGAGGACATGTTGGCCACAAGCGGCTTCGATGTGATCGAACGGGGCACCGTTGAGGCGATCAACGAGTGGCCGGACGTCGCCACTGCCGTCCGTGCCCTAGCCGCCGCCGGACCGGCGGTGCCGGCAATCGAGTTGGTCGGCTACGACGCCTTCTGCGCGGCATTGACAGAGACCCTTTCGCCCCTGTACGACCCGGATCTGGGGGTCCGCATCGTCTCGGAGTTGGGCTGGGTAACGGCGCAATCGTTGTAGGCAGACAAACATGTTGACCCCCCGGTCGCGGTGCATGAGGGTCGTTTCGAAGCCTGGGGGCCTGGGCACTGGTCACAGGCCCGCTGGTCCCCTCGACGCGATGGCCATGGCCAGCGGGTCACCCGGTCGCCCGGTGCCGCAGCACCTTCGCCGTCCCCGTGGCCACAGCGACGGTTCCGGTGAGAATTGGGATCAGAAATAATGCGGTATGCAGAGTCGTCGTTGAAGCGACTTCGCCGATGATGACGGGCCCCACCACGAAGCCGGCCCAGCCGCAGCCGGCCACCGCAGCCACCGCCTTTCCGGTGTTCACGTTGCCCACTGCTCCGGCTGAACTGAGGACAATCGGGATGACGCCTCCGAGTCCGGCGCCGAGCAAGGCGAATCCGACCAGCATGCTTGCTGGACGAGCGATAACCAGGCCGGCGACGAACCCGAGTGAAGCGATGGCGGCGAGCAACGGCAGCACATGGTGGGCGGTGAACCTGGTGAAGAGCCGATTGCCCGAGAGCCGAACGGCCATCATGGATAGGGCATAGCCCGCGTAGGCCAGTCCGGCGACCAGGGGCACGGCGTGGAGCGAGCTGTGGAGATAGACCGCGGCCCAGTCGGCTGCGGCCCCTTCGCACAACATGTCGGCGAAGGCGATGCCCCCGAGCACTATGACCGCACCCTGAAGCACGCCACCGCGCCTGTCTGGCCTGCCCTCTGACGACCTGAGGTCGCTACCCACTCGCCGGTCGGGGATCATCGACGTCGTAAGCCAGCCAACCACCAGGAGGCACGGTGCTGCCAGGACGAGCAGTTGCTCGCTCAGGGAAAGGCCCAGCCCCACCGCAGCTGCCCCGGTGACCGCACCGACCAGGGCACCCGTACTCCACGATCCGTGGAATCCTGGCATCAGCACGCGGCCCGAGAACCGCTCGACAGTGATCGCTTGGGTGTTCATCGACACGTCAAGCATTCCCTGGAAGAAGCCCCAGACCAGAAAGGCGACGAAGAACGAACCGAACGAACGGGTGAGCCCGATGAACGGTCCCGAAACGCAGTAGCCGAGAAGGGCCAGGCGCACCATCCGCCTGCTTCCCGCTGCCGGTAAGAGGTGGGCCACCACCACCATCGCCAGCATCGAGCCAATGGGGGCCCCGAGCAGCGCGATTCCGAGTCGGCCGTCACTGAGGCTGAGGCGCTCTTGCACCTGCGGGATGTGGGCCGTCCAGGAGGCGAACAGGAAACCGTGCACGAAGAACACGGCGATGACGGCTACCCGTGGCCAACGATCCGTCGCGGCTGGTGCCGCTGGTTGGTTCCGGGCCCGGATCGGTGTCAGACGCAGCGTACGTCGACTCCCGCCTCCCGCAACTCTTCCACCATCTGTTGGTCAGCCTCGGAATCAGTCAGGACGATGTCGATGTCGTCGAGATCGCAGATATGGCCGAACGCGACCCGGCCGAGCTTCGAGGAGTCGGCCACCGCGATCACCCGTTGCGAGGCTTTGGCCGCGGCACGCTTTACCGCCGTCTCGGCCAGTAGGTGAGTGGTGATGCCCGCCTTGGCGTCGATGCCACAGGGACCCATCACGCATGTGTCGAACCGGAGCTGCGAGAAAGAGAACTCGGTGAGACTGCCCATCAACGACAACTCGCCCGGACGGACTTCGCCGCCTGGGAGGAGGAGCTTGATGCCTGGGCACTCGTGCAGCTCAAAGGCAGGCCTGAGAGCGAGCGGCATGACGGTCATCCGCCGGCTGCGAAGCGCTCGAGCCACCTCCATGGCGGTGGTCCCACCGTCAAGAATGACCGTTTCGCCGTCAGCCAGGAGGCTGGCCGCAGCTGCGCCTATTGTCGCCTTGGCCTCGCGGGCCTCAAGGGCCCGAAGGCCATACGGTGTCTCCTCGGCACTGAGAAAGATGCTCGCCGCGCCCCCGTGCACCCGTCGCAGGCCCCCACTGCGCTCCAGCGACTCGAGGTCACGTCGCACGGTCATCTCAGAGCATTCCAGGGCGGCGGCCAACTCCCCCACCAACACCGGACTGCGTTGGCGGAGGGCCTGCATGATCATCTGCTGCCTCGTTGGCACATCCACGATGTTCAAACTACCATAATCAGTGTGAGTTCTCACACTGATTATGAGCAGCCCTTGGTTGAGGCGGTGGTCTTCGATATCGGCGGCGTCCTACTCGATTGGGACCCTCGGCACCTTTACCGCAAGTTGTTCGCGGACGAGGCCGAGATGGAATGGTTTCTGGCCGAGATCTGTTCGGCAGCCTGGCACGCGCCGCACGATCGGGGCGTCCCGACTGCGCCGTCATGCGCCGAACTCGCCTCCAGGCATCCCCAGTTTTCCGACTTGATCTGGGCATGGTCGAGACGCAGCGAGGAGATGATCGGTGGCGTCGACGCTGGATCGGTGGAAGTCCTCCAAGCAGTGAGAGAAACCGGCCTGCCGTGCTACGCCCTGACCAACATGGAGGCGGAGACGTATCCGCTCCGCCTCGAGCGATTTGCGTTTCTCGGTTGGTTTGACGGCACCGTCGTCTCCGGTCGGGAAGGGGTGGCGAAGCCCGATTCAGTCATCTTCATGCGACTGCTCGACCGTTTCGGCTTGACGCCGAGAACGACGTTGATGATTGACGACAAGAAGGAGAACCTCGATACGGCCGGCAGCCTGGGGATCCAGACCGTCCTGTTCCGCTCGTCCCGCCAACTCCGAGCCGAACTCGAGTCCGCCGCGATTCTGCCCCGATCTCTCACCCCGCACTTCCAGTGATTCGGGACCGGAGCACCGAACTCGAGAATGTTCACGCCCTGGGAGGTTTTGGTGGTGAATACGGTCTCATATTCGAACCCGCGCTGAGATGCGGAAGCAGATAGAAGTATTGGTATCTGGTCGCTGAAGCTCTTCCCTGCGATCGTCGACTCAATTGCCCACCTCGTAGGGTGAGCGGAGCCTCGAAGAAGCCCGTAATTCTTTGCGAATTGGAGCAGCGTGGGCCATTTGACCATCAACGGCTCTACCCGGCTCTAACCGACAGGAAACGTGGTTGGGGTTGGGCCGTCCTTTGCTGCTGCTCTCTGAGCCATTCGTGAAGCGTCCGCGCATCCCATTGTTAAGTCAGTGGCGGGTATGCCCTCATGCCATGAGCACGTGGGATCCGTATCGCGAACTCCATCAACTAGAAAAGCGTTCCACCCTCTCTCGTAATCTGAGGATGGCGACCATTTCACGGTCGGATTCGTGAAGGTGTACTCGTAGCCACTGGAACTGACCGCATTGCAAAACGCAATGGTCGCGCAAGAGATCGAGGTGATGGCATTGTTCTGACCATTGCCACCGTTGGAGAGATCGATCCGGGCGCCAGTTGACCATTCACCATTCGCATAGGTAAAGGTTTGGCCCGAATGGTCCGCAGCGATGCAGAACGAAGTGGTTGCACACGACACAACCGCCGGATCGCCGCTTGTGTTCTGCAAGTGATGGGCTGATGACCATGAGTGGCCCGAGTAGGTAAACGCGTTCCCTTGATTGTCGACTGCGACACAGAAGGGGTCCGCTTCGAAGGCGCAGGAAACAGAAGTCAAAGGGACACCCTTTGTGTCCAATTGCATTAGCCCGAACATGCTTTTGGTCCCGGGGGCAACGTTCACTTGGTTGCCCGAGGAGTCCGCCTCGCCTTCAGCGTCGGCGGCCATGCAAAATCCGATGACGCACGACAGGGACGTGAACGGGTAGTGCGCGCCCGATGGGTCCGTTCCCGACAACAACGACCCGCTGCCGCCACCCCACCCGCTGACGCCGAAGGCGCCTCCGATTCCGTTGGTATCAACGGCAAAACAAATTGTGCCGGCATTGCATACTACGCCTACGACACCGGTACTGAGCTCGTGAAGGTATCCCTGGGACCATGACCCCGACACGTATGTGTATGTAGTGCCGCCATTGTCTATAGCCGTACAAAAGATGCTGTTGAGGCAGGACACTGAGACGAGGGGGTTGGGTGAAGCGATGCTGCTCGGCGGTAGCCATGATTTCCCTACATATTCGATCTCATTGCCACCACTGTCCACGGCAACGCAAAAGCTGGAGGAAGGACACGAGACACCGGTAAGGGCATCACCGATAAGGGTCCCCTTGGACCAGCTCCCCTTTCGCAAGGCACTCGTTGAAGGAACTGCTGCCGCCGTAGTAGTGCTCGTTGTGGGTTCTCCCGTCGGGTCAGCGACACCGAGAGCCACAGTCGTGCTGCATGAAGTCAGACCGACGCATGCCAGTGCTGCAATGGCAGCTATGCGGTGCCATCGGGTCATGGACGAGTGCTCACTTGACTGCCTGGTACGTCGTCGTGGGAGCCTGGCCTGGGTTCTGAACGACGTTCCAAAGAAGAGCTCCTGAATATTGAATATCTGGAGGTTCCTGAGGAGTAAATGTTGGCGAGTAGGGCACAAGTCCAATTAACCCCTCGGGGTACCGCGAATCGTAGACGCGGAGGATCAGGTCATATGGAATCAGATTTGCAGGTTCAGTTGCCAAGGGTGCCCTTGAATTGCTCGTCGCATCACCAGTATGAGCGGTCTAGTGCCCCCGCCGGTAGGGCTACCGCACGTGTTCGGACTGAAGTCGAGACAGGGCGGATACGACAGTGACGTAGGGCCACTCCAATCACCTCGGACCGCGCAGCCAGGATTTAGCCCAGCCGGACAGTTCCCAGGCCAATCAAAAGAGCGCCACATCATGTAGTTCCCAGACGGAGAATTGTCCCGAAGGAAGGAAACACCGCCGGGAGAGTTATACATCGCACCAGTGGGTGGTTTATTTGGCGCACCGCACCCATCCTGGCAGGTGATTACGTACGCCTGGGTTGCGTAACAGCTGCCGTTGGTCCCTATACCCCCAGGATTCGGATCCACCGCCACCGACCAGATGATTTGATTCTCGTTCATCTGTTGAACGTGTTCATTTGGTAATTCGAACGCAGGAGATTGCAGTCGGGAGTGTGCCCATCAAAATTGCAAAACTGGCCAGGAGGGGTCGGATTTAAGATACCTACTGGGTCGATCTGGATTGAGTCGATCTCCGACTGAGATGTGCTCCGCGGTGATTGGCGGGGCCAGCGCCTGGCCCACCTGATCGGAACCAACGGGTTCTTCAGCGGAGGCCGGGGCTCGCCGAGCTCTGGCCGAAGCTACGGCCACGGCGGCACTGGGGCGAACGCAGCGGCAGCACGACCCGATTTGGGCACCGATCAGCCACGACGGACCCAGGATGCGGCTCGCTGAACTGTCCGGTGTCCCCCACCCACCCGAGTTCTACCGCAGGATCGAAGAGACCGAAGGAGCGCCGCCGCCGGCCCGTATGGGGATCGTCAACCGGAATGCGCTCCGCTCCTAGGCTCATGCCGTGACCATTGCAGACAAGACGAAGGTTTTGCTGCGTCAAGCATGGTCAGCGCTTGAGGGCGAGCCCACAATGCTCGACCTAGTCGAAGTGGCGGGAGACGGTGCGGGCCTGTTGCCGTCAACCCTGGCGGTGATGCCTGCCATGACCGCGGCCATCTCGGCTTCGACACTCGCTGCCTCCGTGCTTGACGCGGCCCGTCGCTCTGCAGCACCAATGCCCATCGTTGTCGACTGCGAGCACGTCGCGGTGGCTTCGCGCAGCGAACGCTACGCGCGCTCTGGAGCATCCACCGAGGCCAGCCCGTTCGCGCCGCTCTCACGGTTCTGGCAGACCGCGGATGGCTGGCTCCGCCTACACGCCAACTACCCGTGGCACCGCGAGCGTGCGCTGCATGTACTCCAGAGTGACGAACGGCCCGAGGCTGTAGAGGAGGCGGTGCGGAGATGGCGGGGTGAGGACCTTGAGGAGGCCCTAGCCGCGGCGGGTGCTCTTGGGTATGCGGTGCGCAGCCGGAACCAGTGGCTCGAACACCCGCAGGGTCGAACAGTGGCGGCACTTCCGCTGCTGCAAAGCGAGTCGACTACGGGACCGAGCCGGATTACTGCGGCGGGCAGAGGAGCTGTCGGACTGCGGGTCCTCGACCTAACCAGGGTTATCGCCGGACCCGTCGCCACCAGAACTCTGGCGGCATGGGGTGCGGAGGTGCTGCGCATTGACAGCCCAAATTTGCCGGAGATTCCCGCTCAGGCCGTAGACACGTTGCCTGGTAAGCACAGCGCCGAACTCGACCTCACCGAGCCGATGGGGCGGTCCCGACTGGAGGAGCTCCTGTTGGCCGCCGACCTGGTTGTGCAGGGGTATCGACCAGGAGCCCTCGCACGTTACGGGCTTGACCAGAACGACCTGGCCCAGCGCCACCCGCACTTGAGCACGGTCACCCTGTCGGCGTGGGGACCCTCCGGACCCTGGGCCGGCCGGCGCGGCTTCGACTCGCTCGTCCAGTGTCCCACTGGAATCGCCCTTGCCGAGGGGATCGACGGACGTCCCGGGGTCCTACCCGCGCAAGCGCTCGACCATGCCACCGGATACTTGGCAGCTGCCGCCGGGCTGCTCGCGCTAGCGGGTGTACAACGCGGCGAAGCGCCTCGATCTGTCCGGCTTTCGTTGGCACAGACCGCCCACTGGCTTTTCAATGGGGGCGACACGACACCTGACACTCCACGCGAGATCAACTCGGATGACTTCCAAATAACCCTGCCCGGAGCGGCAACACCCGTGCACGTCATCAGCCCCCCTGGGCGAACCGCCGACCTGGTTCCACACTGGACATTCACCACCGACTTGGGTGCTGATGCGCCCTCATTCACGTTTACCAATGTCGAGTGACAATGCTGGACAACGACTTGCCTTCCGCTCCCGCAAGTCGAACCGCATGCGGCAAGGAGGTTCGCGTGGAAGGTTTGGTGGGCCGAAGACACTCTTATTCGAACCTGGTGGACGTGCGATAACGGCTCCATATCGGATGTACCAGCGGGCGTGACGTACCTCTCCCAGCTCTGCACAACGCTCCCGCTGGCCGAGAACTCGATGATCGCCTTGGGCAAGAAGGCACTGACATAGACATTGGCTGAATCGTCAATCGCCAATGCGGTCGAGTCGTAGAAGCTTCCTGCTTCCTCGGGGACAACCGTCGAGACGATGCCCTTGGGCGAGACTGTTTGATGCCAGCTAAGTCGTCGGAGACGAAGAGAGTGCCCTGATTGCCGATGGCCAGCGCGGCCCGCAAGCGGCGAGGCCTTCCTTGCCCTTGCCTACTTCACCTCTGCGGCCGGTTCGATGAGCGGTGCCAGCCGCCTGTTGGCGCGCCGGGTGATAGTCCACCCGGCGGCCAGCAACAGCGCCCATACCCCACCGGCGTACAGCGCTATGTGCTGGTCCTTGGTCACAAAGAGCAGCACCACGACGAGCACGATGAAGGCCAAGATAACCAGGTTCGTC
>DATAUC010000054.1:0-70346 GCA_036268485.1 Acidimicrobiales bacterium | reverse complement strand
GGTGCTCGAAATGGTGGCCGTCCCATCGCCGTTGTCGATGAAGGTGACCCCATCGGGCAACGTCAAGGGCGCACAGAGCCCTGCACTGGGATTGGTCAGCGTCGGGGTCGGGCTGCCAGTGGCGGTGACCGTAAATGAATTGGCTGTCCCGCTGGTGAATGTGGCGGCATCGGCCGACGTGATGGCCGGAGCGGTATCAACGGTCAGGGTGAAGGTCTGCGTGGCGTCAGGAGAGACTCCGTTGGTGGCCGTCAGACACAAGGTGTACACCCCGCCCACCACGGCTGTCGCCATGGCCGCAATGGTGGCCGTCCCGTCGCCGTTGTCGGTGAAGGTGACCCCGCTGGGCAATGTCGAGGGCATGCAGCTTGCAACCACATCGCTGCTGCTGATGGAGGTGACAGTCGGAGTCCCACTGGTCGACACAGTGAAGGTTCCTGACGAGCCCGAAGTGAAGTTTGTCGCGGCGGCCGACGTAATTGACGGCGGGCTATCAACCGAAATGGAGACATCCAACGTGGCAGTGGAGACTTGCGACCCCTCCGTAACCGTCACCTTCACTGCATCCGTATACACACCGCTCGAGAGCGCTCCTTGACCAGAGGGGATTGCGGCAAACACAGAGAAGGTCTGTTTTGCTCCGGATCCCAGGGCACTCACAATGCCTCCTGTCATGCCGTCGCCCCAGACAAACGCGCGAGAGGCACCGGTATACAGCTGATACGAGAGTTCTTTGGTCGGGTCACTCGTCGAGGTGGCCAGGCGGTCATTAATCGTGCCGCCTGTCGAAGTGCCGGCGTCAAGTACGACCGAATACGAACGGCCGGCGTCAGCTGTCACATCAACTGCGCCGAGCGCCGTCGTCTCCGTTGTCGCTGAATATGCAGCACTAACTGGACTCGTCGACACGGACGGTTTGGTTTCTGGCTCTTGGAGCTCGTAAGCACCAGCGTCGCAATTCGGCTGGGTCGGGTACCCCGGCCGCACCGCGCCACGCTCGTCGGTCGTCACCGTGCAATTGGCGGCTGGTACGAGCTCAAAGGCGGAGCTGGTTGTTCCGATGGCGACGGTGTTGTTCTGGAGCGTGCCAAAGCCAATATTGAGGTCCTGATTGTTACTCAGGCTTCCGGAAGTAGTACTGGTAAAGCAAGAGCCATCATCGGCGACGTTGTAACCCCCGTCGACAGGCGCCGTCCCGGCGCAGTCAGCGCCGGTGGTGCCGAGAGTACGGAGGGGGTCAGCCAAGATGGTGTTGCGAATGGTGGCCGTACCGGTGTTGTGGATTGCACCACCTGACACGGAACCCCCATTGTCCACGAAGGTGTCGTCAGTCGCGATCAGAGTGCCGTTGTTGTCAATGCCGCCGCCGACAGCGGAGGTATTCCCAAAGAAGGTGTCGTTAGTCGCGGTCAAGGTGACGCCAGAGAGATTGGCGATGGCGCCGGCAAAATTAGTGCCCGTATCGTCCAGGAAGGTGTCGTCGGTTGCAGTTACGGTTCCAGGGGCGAGACCCACGGCGGCAATGGCGCCGCCGGAGTTTCCAGCCTGGTCTTGGAAAAAGACGTCGTCCGTTGCTACCAAAGACAGGAGTCCGACGTCATTGATGGCCCCGGCCGAGTTCGAGGCACGATCGTTATTGAATAGGTCGTTCGTTACTTGCAGGGTGCTGCCGGAGCTGATGTCGTCAATGCCTCCGCCATTGGCGTCCGAACCGGTTGCGATAGTGAATCCCGACACGACGACATCGCCATTCACAATGGTGAGTACAGCGCCTTTGCTACCGCCATCGAGGGTGGTGGTCGACTCCCCAGCCCCTTTTAGGGTGAGCGAAGTGAGCCCGGATGCAGCGATGGTGTCGTTTTCCGTATAGGTGCCCGCGGCGATGGTGATGGTGACGTTTTGGCCGCCAGGCAAAGCCTCGGCTGCAGTGATCGCAGCTTGAACGGTGGGATAGTCAGTAGGGACAGCGATGGTGGTGTCAGCGCCTGCCGAGCCGCCAATGGTGGCGATCCCTGCAATTGGCAGAGCCAGAGCGACGGCCAGTACTGCCATCAACGGTCGTACGCGCAGTGTCGAGGACAATGCCGCACCGATTCGTCCCACTCGATTCAACATGGACTCCACCTTCCACTCTCTGACGTGGCGTTGGGCCAGCAGAATCACGAACGATCCCTCTCCGTGTCCGCCCGATACTTACGGAATGTGTTGCTGGGGACAAACTGAGGTCCAACATGGGTTGCCGTGGAATGGCGCTCCAATCGATAGACAATGGACCCACGTGACTGCGGTCATGTAGCGCGCTTCCCTAATGGCGCCACGAGAGAGTGCTACTCGGCGGTCGAGCGCTGCCCGATTTGCTTTGGCCGCAAGCTTCAGAAGGGCCTTGGCATCTTCGGCCATATCCTGGCCCTCGGCCTGAGGTGCCGCGTTCAAGCAACACTCTCGGAGTCAGTCTCACGCTCATCGGCCGGCAGTGTCTTCCCCTCGCCGGCGCTCTTCGACATAATTTTATGTTGCCCCCCAGCCGTGACCGCCCCAGACAACTGGATCGTCGCGTTCGCGGCGGCGCCTGAATCCATAGATCTCAGAACTCTGATTCAGAAGTCCAAAAGAAACTTCAAGACCCGGGTGATTCCAAAGAGAGCCTCATCATCGACCGTACCAATACGGGCCAATAGGCGACGCTTCGAAACCGACTTCAGGTCTTCTCCCTTGGCGTAGCTGATGACATCCAGGCCACATCGTTCCGGATCGAGTTCAACATCCGAACTCCGACTGGCGAGTCCAACCTTGGAATCGTGCGCTAATCCATGGACGAAGAGCCTTCAGAGTGCGGCTCTGGCTAGTTGCTCGCAAGACCGACATCTAAACGTTGCAATAGCTATTGTTGCGACACTTGGTGCGGCTAATCTGTGTACCAAGTATGATGTTGATATGGAAGCAATCCAGCAGTACCTAGTTTCAACGTCAGGCCAGATGTCGGTTCCAGCGGCGGTGCGTCATCGGTGGCATCTCGACAATGGCGGACCCGTCGACGTCATTGACCTTGGTTTCGGCGTACTCACTGTTCCAGCCGGAGAGGCGCGACGACTCTTGGGTGACCTGGTAAGTCGTGATGACCATGCAGCCTTCGTTCGCTCTCTCGCAGATGACCCCGACCTTGCCACTACGTGAGTCACGTCGTTCTTGATGACCATCTTCTGCGTGACGTCTTGTCCGCCGAGAAGGGTCCCACATTGGACAGTGTTGTCAGTGCGAACGAGATCGCCACAACCAACCTCTATTACGTGCGCCTCTGTAAGAGCGTCATTGCCGCACGTGGTGGCAAGCTCACGAGCGGATGGTCAATCGAGCGTCGACGTGATCTCGGGCGACGACTGTTGGAACTCCCAGAATCAGTCCTGATTTTGCCGATGCGTCTGATTGGCTACCGGGTAGCAGAGGTGGCAGATAGCCAGAGAGTGTCAACCTTGGGCGCCGAAGCCGTTGCGGCCGCAGAGCACCTTGGAGCGACCCTTTGCGTTTGGGATGGTGACGACGGCCCTGGAATCCGCGCAGCTGCAAAAGCAGTCAGCGTGACTTACCGCGCCATTCCGCTCTGAGCGTTCATCCAATATCCAGCGACGCGACACTCCCCGATGGAGTCCCAGCGACCCGCTGGACTGGTGACAATGCCTCGCTTCATCCGAACATGTACTGCCCGGTGTCGGCGTTGATGAAGATGTAGATCGTCTCCGTAGTTGGGGCAGCCACCGTTGTAGTTGGGGGGGCCACAGTTGTAGTTGTCGCAGGCACTACCCCTGGCGACGGAGCTGTTCCATTAGCAGGGAACCCAACTGGTGAAGGTCCACCGCTCGCTTGCTCTGCGGGTCCCTTGTATTCCACAACCCACGTCGGCACGTTCTGATACAAAAGCGTGCATTCACCTGCGGAGTACTCAGCTCCCAGCGTGCTGGGGTCAAGGTTGCCAGCCGCTACGGACTCACCAACAGGTGCGGGCACACTACACATCGCGGTATTTGTCATGATCCCGTAGTAGGCGGTTGCACCAGTCGAACTGACACTCACCCAATAGAAGCCTTGCTTTATCGCATCAGCGACGGCCGTCTGCTGAGAAATCTCGGGCAGAGGCGAACTATTCGTGGGCGGAGTCATAGTGACGCCATCTGGCAGCGGAGTGCTGCTCGACACGTATTCCGACGCCGGTATCGCTTTGCCAGGAGATGTTGTGCCGGTAGTCGTGCTGGTAGTTGTCGGCGCAATGGTCGGAAGCGTTTGTCCAGAATCATGCGTTGGGTCCGCCACCTTCGTGATGGCCTTGAGATGAGCAGTTCGAACTTCGGCCAAATGTGGAGAGCTTGCTCTCGAGCGATGGTCGGGAGAACTGCTGATGCTCAGACCTATCAACACCGCCGCAACAAGGATTGCCACCCCAGAAACACACTGCACAGTTCGCTTCATTGCGCTTCGGCCCTGAAGCTGCTCAGGCCGCCATGTGTGTGGTACGAGCAGGCTCGGACCTTGATGAACTCCATCCTCTACCCCCTCCTCCAAGGACAATCGTACGCCTCAAAATCCCAATAGTCGATAGATGGGCTGCGCGAGATGGGCTGCGCGGCGTTCCACCGACCAAGGGCGCGGCGTTCCACCGACCAAGGGCTCGGATTGGTGTCTCAGTTCATTAGACACAGAACTGCCCGGATCGGTTCGATTGACCCCCATAGGCAACATTCTTGTTCAGTCGAACCGACCGGCGGGCGAATCGTATTCGGAGGGTGCGTCTCCTGTAACACAGCACCCTCAAACTGCATCAAGACATCTTCAAATTGACCACAAGTGCTTGCAACAGTTGCCTGCTGCCTACTCGCATGTCTGAAGGAGCGGGGTCCTGTCAACCATCACCGGCAGATTTTGATTTTTAGGTAGGCACGACAGTCGCCCGGGCCAGCTGTAAGCGAACGCGACGATGCGGCTCCGTGGTCAAGGTGGAGCGCCCGCAGCAAGGCGAGGACGAACGACCTTGAGGCCCGAGACAATCGGCGCAGAATCAGTCAGATGGTCAGGAGCGGCATCGAGGCGCCGCGAACGTTGCACCAGTAGTACTCACCAAGGAGCTTGGGAGAGGGGCAAACTCGGTTGCCCACGCATGTCTTCGCCGAGATGTTCGGCATGGTGCTGTCCGGCCACAGTCAGTTGGGCTCAATCACTTTGACGGCTGCGTCACCTTTGGTGAGAGCCTTGCGATTAGCCGAGCTCGCAACTGACCGCGCCCGAGCTTCACGCCGCCTTGGCTGCTTCGAGACATCGGATCTCCCCGTCTCGAAGTCCGTAATAGACAAGCGTGAGAACTTTTGCGAGCAATAGCCACGTTGGCTTTGGTGTGCCCTCGGCGCTCCGCAATGGCGTGGAACTGCTCAGTGAATGCGGCACCGCCGTGATAGCGAGCGACCGCTTCAATGGCCGCCCAGCGCACCAGGCGTGAACCTTGTTTGGTGATCCGGCCCCGATACACGTGGGTATCGGACTCTCGATGCTTGGGCGTCAGCCCGGCCCAAGAACACAATGCCCGTGGTGAGTCGAAGCGAGTGACGTCGCCGATCTCGGCCACGAAGACAGCGGCAAAGACCTTTCCCACTCCATAGATCGACTGGACGGCGACATAGCCGGCGTCGTCTTTGAGGATGTGATGGATCTGGCGGTCGAGAGCGTCAATCTCTGTGGTGTATCGCTCCACCAGTTCGCCGCAAAATTCGGATCCGATACAGGTAGGCCTCGGGCAAGTCCAACGAATCAAACTGCGCTGTTCCGCTCGGTCCCCACATGTCCTTGCGAGTTGGAAGCACGCCGTTCTTGGCCATCACGGCATGGGCTTGCGCCTTGATGCCCGTGCGCAGGTTGCCGAGCTTTGCTCGGAAGCGCACCAGCTCTCGCAGTTCCCTGGTCAACGGCGGAGCGATCCACGCTTCGGCGAGCCGACCCAGGCGAAGGAGATCCGCCAGGTCTCGAGCATCTCGCTCGTCGTTTTTCACCCGCCGATGTCCCCAGTCATTGCCCTGAGGATTGGCCAGGTGGACGTCGTATCCCATCTCTTTGAGCAGGTCGACCGCCCAGTACCAGCCGTAGGTGGCTTCGATCACCACGGCACTGCCAACCGGCGCTTCGCTTACCTTGCCGGCAAACTCCGCCGGATCGTTTTCCACCCGGACGCAATCGATCTTCTCGCCGGCTTCATCCATCCGGTAGATGACCGAACGGCGGCGGTGCAGGTCGATGCCCACATATTCTTGTCCCATAGGGCCTCCCCTCTCGTGGTGTTGCTGTGACAGGCCCAGTCTTGATCGAAAGACTGAAAGCGTCACGGGGAGCGGAGGCCCTGCTCCTTCATGGCATCACTTTTGGGACAGTCCAGCAACTGGCAGTCGTTAGGGCTCCCAGACTTCGTCATCACGCCATGGAGCGGTATCTGCTTCGTCTCGACCCCATGCTCTGGTGACGATCATTCGAGGATTTGCTCTGCGCAGCTCGTATTCCAAATCTTTACCGTCCCGCATGTGACGGTCAATGAAAATGCTTCCTGCGCCTGCCTTCATTCGGAAGGGATACATGCCCCAAAAATCCATGAAGTAGCCAAGTCCCTTCAGCGACTCGATGTTTTTTGGGTCGAGAACGAGAGAACGTCGTCGAGATACAAATCGGTACATACCACCACTCAACATTTCGATTCTCCTTACGACGTAGTTCAAGAAGAAGGTGCCGAGCCCGATGCCAACACAGCCCACGAAGATCATCCAGGCGAATCCCAGTCTCTGGCTATTGCGCCAGTCCGAAATTAGGAAATAGGCGCCGAGGACGATCAGCACAGTGCCGACCACGTAAAAATAGATCGGGACTATGGATCCAAAAAATGAAAGACGACTCACTCCCCAGGTGCGCAGTACAACTAGCTCCGGAGACGGAAAGACGATGTCCTTGTCGTCCACAGGTCAAGGCTACGGGGTAACCGGGGACTTGACTATCCCCGAACGCCGGCCTGGTGTCACGAAATATGGAGACGTGAACACCTCTTGCTTGCTCAAGTAAGCAGCTCTAACCCTCTTCCGCTGGTGGTGGCATTTCAGCAAGGCGCAACTCGATCCGCGCAGCGAGAGCGCCCAGAGGTATCGATCGTGTCGATACGGCCTCCACGACTTCAGCCGTCTCTGTCCCGTCGGAATCGTCAGCCTCTGGTGGTTCCCAGCCGTAGCCATTCAAGGCCGCAAACAGGATGGCACAAAGCAGGCCGTCCTCTTGTTCCCGTCGGGCAACGGACGGTTGCTTGCTACGGCTTGGAGGAGAACGCGGTCTTGGTCGCGAAATCTGGATACTGCTCGAAGTCGCCAAAACTTGCGCTCGGAGCGGCCAGGGCGGATCCGGCCAAGGTTTCATTGCTGATTGCCCGAACTGTCGTGAGATCCGACCCCAATGCCTCTGCCGCTGCCTGATGGAAGTCATCCAGCGTGAGGTAGACGACATCCCAATCCTCCGAGGGAACCACCGAAGCTTGCTACTGAGCGAGTCGATCGAGCGCCGCTCGATTGTTTTCGCCAGCGAGCCGCAAGAGTGTGGCTGCATCTTGAGTGGTGCCACGACCGGCGCGACGATCGGAAGCAATGCGGGCTACCAAGACAGCCTCGGCATCACCCTCATCGATTGGAGTCGTCGACAACTCCCGCTCCGTCGTGGTCTTTGTCACTCCCCCATTCTGCCACTCGCGTGTTCATTTCCGATCACATGCTTCGGAAAGCGCACCTTAGGGTCGGTCAAGACCGGCGCGGCCGCCCGCAGGGAAGCCTTGAGGGACCCGAGCTAATTCCGGACGGGGACGGCCTACCTTGTCGCCGTTGAAGCCCCCGACGTGAACTTTGGCGGCTTCCTTCTCGAAGGTGGTGCCCTCGCCGCGATCCGCCAGAAACTGCCTCGCACCAACGGTCAGAGAGCTTGCTCTTCGCCCGAGCGTCGTCTGGGTGAGTTCTCTCAATCTTTTGGCTTCGGCCCGCGCCCACTCGATTGGAGTCATTCCTACCGACTGCAGTTTTCGAGCCCTTCCCGAATCCGCTATTGCACGTAGATTGCACGTCCGGCATTTTGGCGTCTCATCTGGGGCAGCCAGATTGGGCTAGAAACCCTCTCTGACCTGTGGTGTCGAAGGGGGGGTTTACAACCCTCACTACACCGATCTGGCGAATGGGATGGGTGGCCTGATCGGTCGGGCTACCTTCCCTTTCCAGGTGGTGGGGGAAGTCGTCGGCGCTTCGGGTTCTGGTGCGGTGGATACCACTTGCCGTCAGATGCTTGCCACCAACCCGGCTTGGGCACCATCTTGCTCGTCCCGCCGCTCCCGAACGTGCGATTGAAACTGCCCCGTGGTGATCGCTTTGTTACGGTCTTCATTCCCCTGCCGGGTCCGGCGGCCCAATACCACAGGATGTAGATGCCGAGGGGAATCACCCACAAAAGATTCCAACCCATTAGGTGCGCCTTGGGGGCTTCATTCTCCCCTCGGGGCAGGTATGGGCCATCCGCCACCGCTGCCACAGATATTCGTTTCGTGAGTGGCCGTAGCCCATCTCGCAGAGCTGGCAGCCATTGCCCTCACTTGGCCGGGTCTACGAAGGACCTTGTGTTTGTTGCGTTGGACAAATCGGCTATTGGGCTTCGGACCCTTGCCGGTCAGGCCGATCTTCATTCCGTAATACATCATGGAAAACAAACCACTTATGGCGACAAGGACAAGGAGGCAAGTGAACACCACGATGACGAGGATGGTGATTAAGGCGTTCATGTTGCTCCCTAAATGGCGTTGGCGGCCTCAGCCACCGCCAGTGAGTACAGGTCGTCACGCAATCCCTCATTCGCCATCTGTCGAGGATAGGGCCTTTGACTACCGTCTCGCTCATGCCGATGCCCCAGCCTGGTGACCCCTCCCCTGGCTTCATGGCCGAGCCGGGGCGCTGCTGGCGGATGGTCTACGTGAATGCCATGGGCCATGGCTCACACTATCCGCACCCGGTGCCGTGGCGAGGCCGTCACAAGTTCAGGACCGGCTGGGTGCCGGTCTGGTCGTGCCAGTGCCATGCCGACGATCTGGTGGGTGCGCGGCGCCTGGCGTTCGGGGTCAGCTAGGCGCAGTCTGGGCAGTAGTCGCTGTCGCCAACTGACTTCCAACCCACATGCCGCGCGACTGTTCGACATTTGCCGTCGATGTGTTTGCGGTTTCACCCAAGCGGCCCGCAGGCATCGCATCTGATGGTGCTGCCCTCAATCGTCATGGGACTCAGCGTATGTCGGATGGTCCGCTGAAGAAGCCCCTATTCGGCCCGACCCTTACGGCCCTTGGCGACACTTTCCGAGATGCCATCGAGAAGCGACATGATGATGGCCAATACGACCATGACGACCACTCCACAGCTGACGGCACCAATGAGCACAATGTCAATGACACCGTCCCAGACCAAGTACGGCGCACCTTGTGCAACGAATACGACCAGTCCGACGATCGCTCCCACGACAAGGCCAACCGGAACGATGACACGGGCGGGATGCAGGTTGACGTACTCGGACAACTTTGTCCGACATGCGCCCATGCACAACCATATCTGTGCAACAACCAGGAGGCCGGGCCAAAGCCGCCATTGAAGTGCAGCGGTAGTGTCGCCAATCGTGGACTTGGAACATATGCAGCGGCTACAAGATGCCCGTACTTGGCTGGATGCGGCACTTCGCCGTCAGGCGCAATACATCGGCGCATTGTTTGCTGTTGCGGAAGTCGAACAAGGGGGGGAGCCAGCGGCAATCGGATCTCTCGTGGTCGCTGCGGCAGAACTCTTAAACTCGGCAGCGCATGCCTTCACGGCAGTTGGTCCACTCGGGACCTTCTCTGACGCCACCAACCCGTTGGTCACGCTTCTTCGGAACGTGCACGAGCATTGGGACGAAACCCGCGCGACATTCGTGATCGGTGAGCCAGAGAAGATCCGAAGCGGGAAAGAACTTGCCACTCTGACCGACGTTTCGCCCTGGCGGTTCGCGTGGGACGGCACATCCAACGAGGCCACCCTTGGATCACTCTCAATGGATTGGCTCCGGTCGAAACTTGATGAGTGCGTGACATGACGAGGCACTCCTCATCAAGGTCGCTGATCGCGCATCTGCGGCTGCATGGAAGATGGCGATGCGCACGGTTGGAAAGACGATGATCGATCGCCTGAGGGCACTAGCGCACGAGAACCAGCTGGCTGCCGACTCCAACTCTCAGATGGCGCAGCTACTTGAAGACAACCCGGCATTACTTCTGGCCGCTGCCGAAGAAAAGGGGAAGCCATGAAGCGATTCGCGTTCTACGGCCGTGTCTCGACCGAGGACCAGCAGGACCCGACCTCGTCCCGCCAGTGGCAACTCTCACGGTCAACGGCGCTGATCGAACCTCACGGCGGGGAGATCGTGGCGCAGTTCTTCGACGTGGGGCAGTCACGGTCGCTCCCCTGGAAACGGCGCCCGGAATCTCTCGCCCTCCTGGACGCGTTGAAGCGGCCCGACCGTGGCTTTGACGCAGTCGTCATCGGGGAGCCTGCCCGTGCGTTTTCGGGTGGGCAGTTCGGCGTCACCTTCCCGGTCTTCACGCACTACGGAGTCGAACTGTGGGTTCCGGAAATCGGCGGGCGGGTAGACCCCGGCTCTGACGCTCATGAACTCGTCATGGCTCTCTACGGTGGCATGAGCAAGGGCGAACGGAATCGGATCAAGATCCGCGTGCGCTCCGCAATGGCAGCGCAGGCCCAACATGAGGGCCGCTTCCTGGGCGGGAGGCCGCCTTACGGGTATCTGCTGGGCGATGCGGGTCGCCACCCCAACCCCTCCAAGGCGGCGGACGGCAAGCGCCTGCACCGACTGGTCCCGGACCCGGTGGCTGCTCCGGTCGTGGAGCGGATCTTCGCTGAATATCTGACCGGCCGGGGCATCCATGCGGTCGCCGAAGGGCTGGCTGCCGCTGGCGTCCCCTCCCTTCCGCCCACGACCCCGCCCGGAACCGACATCGGGACCAGCGGGGGTGGGCCAAGAGCGCGGTGCGGGCCATCCTCCTGAACCCGAAGTACACGGGGCGCATGGTCTGGAATCGGCAACGGCGGGACGAAGTTCTCTGTGACGTGGAGGACGTTGCAGCGGGCCACGAAACGAAGTTGCGATGGAACCCCGTGACCGAATGGATCTGGTCAGAGGAAATCATGCACGACCCTCTGGTCAGTCCCGAAGACTTCGCAGCCGTGCAGGCCCAGATGGCATCCCACGCCCACAGGCCGACGACGCGCAAGTCCCCCACCGGAAGGCGTCGCTACGTGCTGAGCGGCTTGGTTCGCTGCGAACTGTGCGGGAGGCGCATGGAGGGGTCGTGGAATCACGAGGCGGCCCACTACCGCTGCCAATAGGCGAATCACTACGCCCTGTCGAGCGACATCGACCATCCCAAGACGATCTACATTCGGGAGGCGGCCATAGTGCCAACGCTTGACTCGGTGCTGGCTGAACACTTCAACCCTGGGAGGATTGACGATGCCGCGGCCGCGGCTAGGGGCGTGGACGAAGCTGCCGAGAACCGTACGGAAGCCGCTCGCCGGAAGCTGGCCGATTGCGAATCCCGGCTCGGCAAGTACCGGGAGGCTCTCGACAGCGGGGCGGACCCGGCGATCGTGGCCGGTTGGATGGCAGAGGTTCAGGGCGAGCGCCTGAGTGCCGAGGCTGACCTTGCCGAAGGTGCGAAGTCCGATCCGCTCACTGTCGCCCAGCTGCGCCAGGTCGTCGAACTTCTCGCCCCAATGGCTCAGACCCTCCACGACGCGAGCGCCGAGCGCAAGGGGGAGATCTATGCCGCCCCGCCCTAGGGGTCACCCTCTCGTGGGATGCGATCACGCGACGCGTCACGCTGGAACTACGCCCAGAGGGCGCGTGTAGAGCAGTGCGTGTCGAAGGGGGGACTTGAACCCCCACGCCCTTGCGGGCACCAGCCCCTCAAGCTGGCGCGTCTGCCTATTCCGCCACTTCGACTGGCTTTGCTGCTCCGGAGAGCAGGGGAAGATCGTAGCGCGTGGGTCTTGAGCCCCCAACCGCCCGGAAATCAGGGTCCAGGCAGGTTGGGCGTGGTGCTGCTCGTGTTCTCGGGCATCCGGACCGCCCAGTACTGGGCGTACCACAGGAGGCTGTCGCTGGTCGGGGTCGGCGTGATATTGGCCACCTTGCGGCTCCAGACCAGCGTGCTCGGCTCGGTGAACAGGGGTAGGCCGACCAGGTCGCCCCAGAGCTGGGTGTCAGCCGCCTGGTAGTCCTTGGTGGCCGTGTTGGGGTTGAGCTGCTGGGAAGCCGTCGTGATCAGTGTGTTGAACATCGGGTTGTCGAAGTTCGTCCAATCCTGTGAGCCGTTCTGGCCCGGCGGTCCCAGCGACGTCGTGTACCAGGCCAAGGACTGGCTCAGGAAGGGAGAGGTGGTCCGGGGCAGCAGGGCCATGTCGGCAAATCCGTTCGAGAGCACGGCACCGGCGGTCGCCGCGCTGCCGACGGGATAGAGCGAGACGGCGAAGCCGGCGGCGTTGAGCTGGGCCTTGATCAGCGGTGCGATGGCCGCCGCCCAGGGGTCGCCTTCGTCCACCGCGATATGGAGGGTGAGCGGCACACCGAACGCGGTGTGCCACGGTGAGCCGTCGGTCCGCACGTAGCCCGACGCCGTCATCAGCGCCGCGGCCTGGGTCGGGCTGGGCACGGCCGGGAAGTTGACGCTCCCCCCCACCCCGATCAGCGTCGTCGATGTGGATGTTGATGTCGTTGGCGCATTGGACGTGATGGCATTGGGGTTGGGTAGGGAAGTCCCGTGATACCCCGATTGGCCTTGGGCGTAGAGATGGCTGGTCGCCACCTGCACGCTGCCCAGGGCCCAGTTGACCTGCTTGGTCACCAGCGCCTGGCGATCAACGGAGAGCGAGATGGCGAAGCGCATGTCCGGCGACAGATGCGTCGTGATCCCATTGGCCATCTCCAGCTGCAGCACCGTGCTGGACAGGGAGACCTGGCTCTGCGCATTGGGCAACGAGGTCACCTGACTCAGGAACGACGGCGTGATGGTGCTGGGCAGCGCCACCTGCACGTAGCCCGTGCGCATCCACGATGCCAGCTGCTCGCTGCTCGAAGCCAGGTGGATGACGATGCGTCGCACGTTGGGCGGTGGCCCCCACCATTTCGAATTGACGCTCAGCGTGATGGCCTGAGCCGAGACCTCGGAAATCCGGAAGGGTCCGCCGGAGAGATCAATGGCCGGGTTGACCGAAATGCAGGTCGGATTCCACCCGACGGTTTTCATGATGTGGGCCGGCAGCAGGTTCGAGAACAGCATCTGCCAGTCGGCGAAAACGGTGTGGAACTTCACCGTCACCGTCCGCCCCTTGTCGCTCCCGACGACGGACTTAATGTCCCGGTAGCCGGCGATGCTGGCCACCGTCGTCGGATCACTGGTGGGGTCGGCCCGCTGCTGTTGCCAGGCGTACATGAAGTCCTTGGCTGTGATGGGCGCGCCGTCGGACCACACAGCATGTGGATTCAGCGTGTAGACGATGGTCTCGGGCTTGGTGCTGATCAGCTCGGACTGCACGATGACATTCGGATTGGGCGTCGGGTTGCCATTGTCATTGATGACAAACGGTGACGGGAGCACTGCGTTCAGGATCAGGCGGGTGGCCGGGGCATTACCGGTCGTGGTGTGCGGATTGCAGCCCGTGGGTATCTGGGCCATGCCGAAGGAGATGGAGCCCCCACGAACCCCGATGTAGGTGGTGGTGGTGACACTTGCCGTGTTGGCCGAGGTGCACCCGGCGGCCAGGATGGCCAGGGCCACGCCGCTGAGCGCCCATCGCTTTCGCCTTAGCCACCCGGGCCTGCGGCCCCGGTGTGTCACTGCAGTCGAAGGTCCAGGGTCAGTGTCGAGAAGGCGAAGATGATGGCCACGGTGACGGTGATGCGGTCCAGGTTGCGCTCCACCACGGTGGAACCCTGTGCCGCCGCGCCCACGCTGCCACCGAACATGTCGGACAATCCGCCGCCCTTACCGCTGTGCATGAGGATCAGGAAGATAAGGCCCAGCGCCGACACAACTTCGATGACGATGTAGACCCAGGTTGCGATGGACACGAAGACTCCAACTCGGTGGTGGACGGCCAGAACAGCCTAGGAACGGTAGCAGGCTCCACAGGCACGGATGATGTCAAGGAATGACCCGGCGGCGAGGCTGGCTCCACCCACGAGGAGGCCGTCCACGTCGGGCTCGCTCATCAGATCGGTGGCGTTCTCCGCGTTGACCGATCCGCCGTACTGGAGCCGGACGGTGGCTGCAGCGTCGTCACCAGCCATTTTGGACACGAGAGCGCGGATGAAGACGCAGGCATCCTCGGCATCCATGGCGGTCGCCGCCTGCCCGGTCCCGATGGCCCAGATGGGCTCGTAGGCCAGCACCAGGCTCCCCACCTGCTCGGGGGTCAGTCCCTCCAGCGCGGCCAGGACCTGGGTCTCCAAGCGGGCTTCGGTCTGTGACCGGGCCCGCTCGTCCTCGGTCTCCCCCACGCAGATGACCGGCGTCATCCCGTTCTTGACCACGGCCTTGGCCGTGGCGGCCACCAGTTCGTCGGTCATCCCGAAGAGGGTGCGCCGCTCGGAATGCCCAACCAGGACGTAGACCGTGCTGAGGCGGGCCAGCATGCGGGGGCTGACCTCGCCCGTGCGGGCTCCGGCCTCCTCGTCGGAGCAGTGCTGGGCCCCCAGCGCCACCGTGATGCCCTCCTTCTCCACCAGCGTCTGCACGGTGCGCAGGTCGGTGAAGGGTGGGTGGACCGAGACATCGACGTTGGCCACGTCATCCACTTTGAGGCGCAGACCCAGGTCGCGCACCAAATGCAGCGCCTCTATGTGGTCGTGGTGCATCTTCCAGTTCCCGCTGATGAGCGGGCGGCGGGCCGCCACTATTTGGGAGCGTTCGGCGCGCCGCGCAGGGCGTCCAGCGCCGGGAGGTCGCCCCCGCACTCAATGAAGGTCAGCGAGGCGCCACCTCCGGTGGAGAGGAAGTCGACCTTGTCGGAGAGTCCCATTTCTTCCAGCGCGCTGGCGCTGTCACCGCCACCCACCACCGAGAACCCGGGGCAGTCGGCCACGGCCTGCGCCACGACGCGGGTGCCGCCGGCGAACCGCTTGTCCTCGAAGGCACCCAGGGGTCCGTTCCACAGCACGGTGCCGGCACCGAGAACGACTTCGGCGAAGGCGGCAGCCGATTCCGGACCGATGTCGAGTCCGGTCCAGCCGTCGGTGAGGTCGCCCTCGATGATCTTGACGCCACCCCGGGGACCGATGGCCCCGCCCTGCGGGCCGAAGGTGCCACCGGGCTCCAACGCTCTGATGTCGGTCGGCAGCAGGATTTCGGTGTCCGAAGCGAGCAGGACCCGGCAGTCCTCAATGTGCTCTTCATCGAGCAACGAGGAGCCGACGCGCTGGCCGCGGGCCGCCATGAAGGTGAAGGCCATGCCGCCACCCACCACCAGGGTGTCCACCTTGGTGGCCAGCGCCTTCAAGACCTCGAGCTTGTCGGCCACCTTGGCCCCACCCACCACGGCCACGAAGGGTCGAGCCGGCTTGGTCAGGATCCCACCCAGGACCTCGACCTCTTTGGCCATGCGCAATCCCATGGCGCTGGGCAGGAACTGCGGCGGGCCGACGATTGACGCGTGGCGACGATGGGCCACCCCGAAGGCTTCGTTGACGTAGGCGTCGAACCCTTCGATGAGCGAGGCCACGAATGCGGGGTCATTGGCCTTCTCACCGGCATCGAAGCGCAGGTTGTCGGTCAGTTCGATGCCCGGGCACAGCACCGACAGCCGCTGGCGGACCGGATCCATCTCCCAGCGGGGGTCGCGCTTGTTGGCCGGACGGCCCAGGTGCGAACAGGCCACCACTTCGGCCCCCTGGTCCTGCAGCCAGCGCAGGGTGGGAATGGCGGCCTTAATACGAAAGTCGTCGGCCACGGTGGCCCGGCCGTCAATGCCGATGTGCAGCGGGACGTTGAAGTCCACCCGCACCAACACACGGCGCCCATCCAGATCGGGTAGATCCCCCAGGAGCGGCAAGCCGTGCAGTGGATTCACCTGGTCAGCTCCCGACCAGGACGGTCAGGTCGACCAGGCGGTTGGAGTAGCCCCACTCATTGTCGTACCAACCCTCGACCTTGACCAACGAGAGATCGTCGGTGATGGGCTGGACCATGGTCAGCCCGGCGTCGAAGGTGCACGAGGCCGGTACGCCCACGATGTCGCTGGAGACGATGGGATCCTCGGTGTAATCGAGCACCCGGTCCAGCGGTGGCTTGGCCGCCGCCTCGGCAAAGGCCTGATTGACCTCGGCCACGCTCGGGTTGCCCTTCACTACGGCGGTGAAGTCGGTGATGGAGCCGGCCGGGATGGGCACCCGCAGCGAGATGCCGTCCAGGCGCCCCTTCATGCTGGCCAGCACCAGGCTGGTGGCCCGGGCCGCTCCGGTGGAGGTCGGCACGATGTTGACGGCACCGGCCCGGGCTCGGCGCAGGTCGGAGTGGGTCAGGTCGAGCAGATTCTGGTCGTTGGTGTAGGCGTGCACGGTGGTCATCAGGCCGCTGACGATCTCGAAGCGGTCGTCCAACACCTTGACCATCGGTACGAAGCAGTTGGTGGTGCACGAGGCGTTGGAGACGACGACGTGACGGGCCGGATCGAACTCGTCGTCGTTGACGCCGATGACGAACGTGGCGTCGGCGTCCGAGGACGGCGCCGATATGACCACCCGCTTGACCGAGCCGTGCAGGTGGGCGGCGGCTTCTTCCCGGGTGGTGAAACGGCCGGTGGACTCAATGACCACGTCGGCACCCAGTTCGCCCCAGGGCAACAGGGCCGGGTCCCGCTCGGCCAGGACCCGTATGTGGTGGTCCCCCACCAACAGGTCGGCTCCCTCGACATCGACGGGGACCGGCATGCGGCCCTGGGAGGAGTCGTAGCGCAGGAGGTGCGCCAGTGTCTCGGGCGAGGTGAGGTCGTTGATCCCGACCACCTCGACGTCCGCCCCGGTGGCTAGCGCCGCCCGCAGGAAGTTGCGCCCGATCCGTCCGAATCCATTTATACCTACTCGCACCGTCATAGAACCCTCTTTCTCAACCGCTATGCCAGCAGATGGGCCAGGGCTTGCGCCAATCTCGCCGGGCTGTGGACCAGGGCGTTATCCCCGGTAAGAGGCACATCCACTACTTTCATACCCGTTTCGCCTACCGCCATACCCTGGATGCTGTCACAGAGCACCACGTCAACGGTGACATTGTGCCGGGCCAGGGCTTCCACATGGGCCGCCACGTCGAATCCCGCCGTCTCGGGTATCTGGGGCCGCAGGTTGCAGACGTAGACCACCTGGGCCCGGGACGCGGCCAGGGCCTCGGCAATGCCCCCCACAGCCACCGCGGCCAAAATGCTGGTGAACAGGGATCCGGGCCCAATCACGATCTGGTCGGCCTCCGCAATCCGCTCGAGTGCCAGCGGCGGCGCCTGGGTATCTCCCGGCACCAAGGAAACGGTCTGGATGTTGCCGGCTTTCGAAATCGCCACCTGGCCGGCCACCTGGCCACTCCCCGCCTCCGCCTTGAGGACGACCAGTTCACTGGTGGCCGGCAGGACGTCGCCCTCGGCCCCCAGCAGGTCGGCCGCCGCCTGGACGCCGGAGACGAGATCACCGGTGGCGTCGACCAGGCCAGCCAGAATCAGGTTGCCCAGGGCATGTCCGGCCAGTTCGCCCTCCTCGAAGCGGTGTTCGAAGGCCACAGCCAGCGCCGAGTCCTCCGCGGCCAGGGCTACCAGGCACTTGCGCATGTCGCCCAGGGCCACCACATTGAGCAGCTCGCGCAGGCGGCCGCTGGAACCTCCGTCATCGGCCACCGAGACGATGGCCGTGAGTCGTCCGGCGTACCGCCGGGCCGCTCGCAGCGTCACCGCCGTGCCATGGCCACCGCCCAAAGCGACGACCGCCGGTCCCTCGGCTACGTGCTGGCTCATCGGTCGACGTCCCTGTGAAAGACCGAGACCGGATGATCCCCGTCGCCCAACCGCTGCGCCAGTGCCTCGGCCAGGGCCACCGAGCGGTGGCGGCCACCGGTACAGCCCATGGCGATCGTCAGGTACGACTTCCCCTCCCGAACATACGAGGGAAGGATGCTGGTCAACAGATCGGTCACCTTGTCCAGAAAGTCCATGCTCTCGGCTTGGCCCAGCACGTAGTCCCGCACCGGTGCATCCAGCCCGCTGAACGGGCGCAGCTCCTCCACCCAGAACGGGTTGGGTAAGAAACGGCAATCGAAGACGACGTCGACATCGAGTGGGATGCCGTGCTTGTAGCCAAACGAGACGACCGAGGTCTGCATCGTGCCGGGACCGCTCTCGTCGCCGAAGGCCTCCAGGATGCGGGTGCGCAGTTGGTTGGAATTGAGATCGCCGGTGTCGATGATGAGGTCGGCCCGGTCGCGCACCGGACCCAGCAGGACGCGCTCGTCGGTCACCGATTCCTCCACGCCCCGGGAACCGACGGGGTGGCGTCGCCGGGTGCCCTCGTAGCGCCGCACCAGAATGTCGTCCGCCGCATCTAGGAACAGGACCCGCACCCGGTTGCGATCGGCCCGCAGGGCGTCGAGCACGTCGGGCAGGTCGTCAAAGTATTCCGGGCCTGTGTTGCCTCCCCCACGGCCGATGACCAGCGCCACCCGTTCGATCTCCGAACCGGGCAGGTCGATCATCTCGGCCATCTTCATGATGAGCGCGGCCGGGAGATTGTCGATAACGAACCAACCGAGGTCTTCGAGGGTCGCCGCGGCCGTGGAGCGGCCCGCACCCGACATCCCCGTCACTACGAGGAACTCGCTCACTGGTTCACCATTATCTGCCACCAGTCTGGCGTACGCCTTCATAGACAGCGAGTCCGACGGCATCAGGCAGCCAGTCCAGGGCCAGCAGCACCTCGATGGTGGCCGAGCGCACCGCATTGACGCCGCCCAGCTCCTTGACCAGGCGGGTCCGGCGGGCCGGCCCCAGCCCGGGAATTCCGTCCAGCACGCTCTTGGTCATCCGCTTGCCCCGCTTCTCCCGGTGGAAGCTGATGGCGAAACGGTGGGCCTCGTCCCGCACCCGCTGGAGCAGGTAGAGGCCGTCCGACCCGCGGCGCAGCCGTATCGGCTGCGACGACCCGGGCCGGTAGACCTCCTCGAATTGCTTGGCCAACGAAGCAAGCTCGATCTCGTCTTCCAGCCCCAACTCCTTGACGACACGCTCCGCGACACCTAGTTGCCCCTTGCCCCCGTCCACCAGCAGGAGGTTGGGCCGGTAGGCAAAACGGCGGGGCCGGTCGGTTGTCGGCTGCTCCCGCTCCGCCTTGAGGGCAGTGAGCCGCCGGGTCAGGACCTCTTCCATGGCGGCGTAGTCGTCGTTGCCCGCCACCGTCTTGACCTTGAATCGTCTGTAGTCCGACCGTTTGGCCAGGCCGTCCTCCACCACCACCATGGACCCGACATAGTCGGTCCCCTGCAGGTGGCTCATGTCGTAACACTCAATGCGTAGCGGCGCCTCCTTGAGCCCCAGGGCCTCTTGGAGTTCGAGCAGCGCCTTGGAGCGGGCGTTGTGGTCCGCCGCTCGCCGCAGGCGATGACGGGCCAGATCCTCCCCGGCCGACCGGGTCACGGTCTCTTGCAGCGAGCGCTTGGCCCCACGCTGGGGCACGGTGATCTCCACCGGCCCGGACCGGATGGTGCGCAGCCAACTCTCGAGGACATCGTGGTCGGCTGGAATCTCCGGCACCAAGACCCGCCGCGGTACCTCGGCCCCCACGGCCCCGTAGATCTGCGCCAGGGTCAGGCGCAGGAACTCGGCGCTGCTCAGGTCCTCCACCTTCTCGGCCACGAAGCCCCGATGCCCGATGACCCGCCCCCGGCGCACGTGGAAGATCTGCACCGACGCTTCCAGGGGATCCTCGGCTAGTCCGATCACGTCAAAGTCCTCGGGCCGGTCCGGCACCATCTGTTGCGTCTCCGCCGCCTTGTGCACCACGGCGATGCGGTCCCGCAGGCGGGCCGCCCGCTCGAACTGCAACTCTTCGGAGGCGGCCAACATCTCGGCCTCCAGACGATCCAGTACCGGCTCCGTATCCCCCGAGAGGAAGCCCATGAGGTCGTTGACGTACCCGTCGTAGGCGACGTGATCCACCGCGCCGACACAGGGACCCGAGCAGCGGTCGATGTCGTAGAGCAGGCAGGGACGGCCCAGCCGCTCGTGGCGGACGAACTTGGTATCCGAACACGTGCGCACCGGGAAGCTGCGCACCAGCAGGTCGAGGGTTGATCGGATGGCGCCGGCATTCCCGTAGGGCCCGAAGTAACGGACCCCTTTACGCTTGCGTCCCCGCACCACGGCCGGGCGGGGCCACTCCTCGTTCAGGGTGACGGCCAGCCAGGGATAGCTCTTGTCGTCCTTCAGCCGGACGTTGTAGCGGGGCAGATGAGCCTGAATCAGGCTGTGCTCGAGGATGAGGGCATCCACCTCGCTGTCGACCACCACCCATTCCACATGGTCGGCCTGGGCCACCATCTGGGCCGTTCGGGGCAGCAGTTTGGCCGAGTCCTGCCAGTAATTGGGGAGCCGGTGGCGCAACGACTTGGCCTTGCCCACGTAAAGAACCCGGCCCTCGGCGTCGAAGAACTGGTAGGAGCCGGGAGCGTCGGGAATGGTGCCGGTGGGGGGCTTGTACTGCATTACTCCCATGCTCGCGCACTCCCTGACGTGGGGCGATACACTGATTGTGCCGGCCTGGTTTCCGGCACTACACCTCGCACCGAGGCCGACATACCCGCGGATGGGCGACCAGGCTGTCCCCGCCGGCCATATCGGTGCACTCCCTAAAAGGGGGCATACAGATGCTCAGGCTCCAACAACCGCTCCCCGAGCGTTACAGCACCGCGAGCGCCGAGGAACTGGCAGTCATGATCGGCGCCGCCAAGGCTGAGCTCGGAAGCCGCGTGTTCATTCTCGGGCACCACTACCAGCGTGACGACGTCATGGACTGGGCCGACGCCCGGGGCGACTCCTTCGGGCTCTCCCGCCTCGCCGCCGACCAGACCGAGGCGGAATACATCGTCTTCTGCGGGGTGCATTTCATGGCCGAGTCGGCCGACGTCCTGACCGGCCCCCACCAGCAGGTCCTGCTGCCCGACCTCAATGCCGGCTGCTCCATGGCCGACATGGCCGACATCGAGCAGGTCGAAGAGGCCTGGGCCGAGATGTCCCAGGTCATCGACGTGACCCGGGTGGTGCCCATCACCTACATGAATTCGTCAGCCGCCCTCAAGGCCTTCGTCGGCCGTCACGAGGGTGCTGTCTGCACCTCGTCCAACGCCCGGGCCGTCCTCACCTGGGCCCTGGACCGGGGCGACAAGGTCCTCTTCTTCCCCGACCAGCACTTGGGCCGCAACACCGGATTCGACCTCGGCTTCGGCGCCGACGACATGCGGATCTGGAATCCACGCCAGGCCCTAGGCGGCCTGTCCGATGTCGAGGTGAAGGAATCAACCTTCCTCTTGTGGAAGGGCCACTGCTCGGTGCACCAACGCTTCCGCCCCGCCCACATCGACGCCTTCCGGGCCGAACACCCCGACGGCATCGTGATGGTCCACCCCGAATGTGCCCACGATGTGGTGGAGATGGCCGACCTGGTCGGCTCCACCGATCACCTCATCAAAGGTGTGGCGGCCGCCCCGGCCGGCTCCGTCATCGGCGTGGCCACCGAAATCCACCTGGTCCATCGTCTCGACAACGAGTCACCCGACAAGACCGTGGTCTGCCTCGATCCGCTGATCTGTCCCTGTTCGACCATGTCCCGCATCGATCCCCCCCACCTGGCCTGGATCCTCGAAGGCCTGGTTCAGGGCGAGGTGCGCAACCAGATCACGGTCGACGCCGACACTGCCGAGTGGGCTCTGGTGGCCCTCCAGCGCATGCTCGATATCACCTAGCCATTCGACAGAAATCAGTGATTTGTCAGCGCGTTGGCGCCGTCGAGCCGTCGGTGGAGCCGTAGAACTTGGCGTCCCCGAACGGCAGAACGTTCCCCGCCGCCGTCAGCAACCAGTACCCGCCGTTATCGGGCGTTGACACGATGTCGGACACGAAGTCAGGTCCGACCAGCTGCGATGCCGTCGCCGAGCCGTAGCTCTTGGCATCGCCATATGGAAAGACGCGACCCGTGGAATCGACCAGCAACAGCCCTTTTCGGTCCGGAGTGGTGTTGGCCGCAGTAATCAGATGCGTCGTCGCCGGCGTCGAATAGGGGACGGCGTCTCCCGTGGCGTCAATCACCCCATTCTCGTAGACGACCCACGAGCCCGCCCCGCTGGCCGTCAACGAGAAACCGATGATGGGCACGCTGCCTTGCGAGGGACCCGGAGCACTCGTCCCGAACGGAACAACATCCCCGTACCCAGCCAGGGACTCATTCAGCTGAAAGATGAGCGCATAGCCCTTGCTATCCGGTGTCAGTGACATTCGAGCCAGCGGAGGCACGTACCGGCTCCCGGCTGATATCCCGCCGTAGTCAATCGCATCCCCGTAGTTACTGAGCCCTCCCGATTCATCGAGGAGGTAGTAACCCTTCCCGTCCGGGGAAGACTTCATATCCACCACGACATCGTCTGGTTTTTGGGAGCCGAAATTCCCGGCGTCGCCGAAGGACGTCACCGTTCCGTCGGAAGCCGCCAACCAATAGCCCTTCCCGTCCGGCGTCGCCGCCATGGTGAACGTCGGATCACTGATGCTCGGAGTTATGGCAGCGATTCCTACGATCGGTGAGGCCAACTTGAGAGACCCAGTGGATCCCTCGAACGCCGCATCACCGAATGAGAACACGCCGCCGTCGGACGCCACCAGCCAGTAGCCGCCTCCGTCAGCCGTACGAGTCATGCCCACAATCGGCTTGTTGAGGTGGATGGCGCCGGTGGAACCGTAGAAGCGGGCATCCCCGAAACTAAAGACACCGCCGTCTGAGGCTACGAGCCAATAGCCACGACCGTCGGCCGTGGCCAGCATTCCCACGATGGGCTTATTCAGATGGAGTGCGCCAGTCGACCCGTAGAACTGGGCACCCTGATTGTCATTGGCATACGTGAAAATGCCGCCGTCCGAAGCCACCAACCAATACCCGTCCCCAACGGGGTCACCGGTGATCCCGACGATAGGTGCCTTGAGATTGAAGGGAGGGTCGGGAAACAAGAGTCGGGTGGCGTCGCCTATCGCAGAGACATCGCCAAGGTTGTCGGTTGTCCAATAGCCCTTACCGTCGGACGAGGCCGCGATACCAACCCCTTGCGTTTTCAGGGAACCAGGTCCGGACTGGCTCGGGAATGCGTCGCCAAAGCTGTACACCTGCCCGTTCTCACCAAGTACCCAATACCCCTCATTGTCGGCTCTGGCCATGCCCACAATGGGGCTGGTGGCATGTCCCGCTGCAGAACCGAGGAACTGGGCTCCCCCGAATGAAAAGACGCCGCCATCAGCGCCAACGAACCAATAGCCCGGCACCTCTCCAGTCGAGAAGTGGGCGCCAGCGCTCCGCTCGTTGCGACGTCGGTGGCATAACCGATACCAACAATCGAGGTCGAGACAAGCAACAAAAACAGCGGAACGGCGAGACGACTTCGCCGAAAGGAAGTGCAGGCACGCGACATCGTTACGTCCTCTCGTCGGACCCGAAAGGTGCTGTCTACCTCGGCCCGTACGGTCACATGCGTACCACGTATTGCGCAACGCCGATAGTGCCTCTTGATTGGTTGGCTCATAGTCTGATGAAGTGGAGTTCCTAATCCTCGGCGGGTCGACGTTTCTGTCAGCGGCCGTGGCCGCAGACGCGATCGGCGCTGGCCATTCGGTGACGTGTTTCGCTCGTGGACTCAGTGGGACCGTTCCGATTGGTGCCCAATTTGTTCAAGCTGATCGAGCAAGTGGAACCTCTGCTTACCAAGACGTCCGGAGATCTTGGGATGCCATTGTTGACGTCTCAACCGAGCCCTCTTTCGTCCGAGAAGCCCTGTCCGTCCTAGGCCCGTTGGCTCGCCACTGGACGTACGTATCGAGCTGTTCCGTCTACGCAGACCAAGACACGCCGAATGCAGATGAATCGACACCGACGACCGAACCGCTAGGCCTGGACGAGGAGCCGAGCCCGGCCACCTATTCGGCCGCCAAAGCGGCCTGCGAGGCTGCCTGTCGCGACTCCGCTAGCGGTGTGCTTCACCTCTGTCGCCCCGGCCTCATAGTTGGTCCCGGCGACCCTAGTGATCGCTTCGGTTACTGGCCGGCGCGGTTCGCCATGACTCGCTCACACCCGGTGTTAGTGCCCGACACGCCCGACGCAGCGACTCAGGCCATTGACGTCAGGGATCTTGCCCATTGGATCGTGACGAGTGCCGCACAAAGAATTACCGGCACCTTCAATCTGGTGGGCAACGTCGTGCCGTTGCGCGCTGTCCTCAGCAGTGCCAGCGTCGCCGCTGGGTACTCGGGTCATGTGGTGCCAGTCGATTCGACTTGGCTCGTTGACCATGGCGTCGCACCATGGAGCGGCGAGAACTCACTCCCCCTTTGGATTCCCGAGGGATCTGGGTTTGCGGGCTTCGCTCTACGATCATCCGCTCGCGCCGAACAGATGGGCCTGCAACGGCGATCGCTGGTCGAAACCATGACGGCGACGTTGGCCTATGAACGAGGGCGAGGTGTAGATCGACCCCGTGGTGCTGGGTTGAATGCCGCTTTTGAAGCACGGCTGCTCGAACAGTGGCGGCTTTGAACTACGACCCGCTCGCCGCAATGATGGGGCCGTTCAAGTGGGTGTCGACGAGATCGCCTTCAATCGGCGCATCGCTAACCACCACCATCTGAGGTGGCCACAATCGACATGGCAGGATTGAATCCGGAGAACGAACCGGTGGTGCAGCATAGGTATTGGCATCTCCGTAGCCGTAGACAGTCCCGTTGCCCAAAAGGATCCAATAGCCCCCGCCATCGGGTGTGCGCACGGCCGAAGTCACCGGCGCACTGGTGATGGCGGGGCGCCGAAGTAGGTAGCGTCGCCGAAGCACCCGGCGTAGCGTTGACCCGTGGCAACCATGGATGACGTAGCCGCCATCGCCCTAGCGCTATCGGGAGTCACCGAACGCGAGAGGCACGGCAATCGCACCTGGTACGTCGGCGAGAAAGGCTTCGCCTGGGAGCGACCATTCAGCAAGGCGGACCTCAAACGATTCGGAACGGAGAGTCCGCCCGATGGCCCGATCATCGCGGCCCGGGTGGACGACATCACAGAAAAGGAAGTGGTGCTAGCCAGCTCGTCGGCCGCCGTCTTCACCATCCCCCATTTCGATGGCTACCCCGCCGTGCTCGTCCAACTCCAGACGGTGACCAAGAAGGAGTTACGCCAACTCTTGACGGACGCCTGGTCGATCTTCGCCCCAGACTGAGGCGAAATGGCCCAGACCCAGGGTCAGCACCACCCCTGCCCGCTCGTTACGCCGTCGCATTCTGTGGGCTGGGGACCAGCGTGCGGGCGCCTTGGAGCACGGCCAGATTCGAGGGTTCGGGGTCGAGAGGGCCACTGCCATCTGGAACCAGCCATACATGCATCATGGGCGGGGTCACGGCGTTGACACCATTGGCGCACGCTCCCGCTGTATCGGTGCCGACCACCTTCAGCCCGGCCAGACAGAGGTTCGTGTGGACGTGCCATTGCGTCAGACAGCCTCCTGGTTGGGGCGGTGTGGAAGCGCCTACCGACATCAGATACATGGCGGCCACCAGCACGGCCCCACGATTGGTGTTGTCGTAGACCAGCACCGGGACGGCATTGGGATCGACACCATCGCCCTGCTCCCCAAAGATGGTCGGGTTGATGTAGTGGACCTGGCGCTGCCCGGTCGGCGTGAGTGGCACGTAGCCAGCGGCCTTGGCCGCGGCCAGACTCCGATAGGGAGCCATGGCGGCTGTGGTCTGATCGACCAGGGAGACCGCCGCCTGCTGCTGATTGGCGCTGGGCCTGGCGGTGCAGCTCGCATCCACCATCTTCATGCCGGCCTCCATGGTTCCCATGGAGTACGGCCAGCTGATGGCGCCGGCCGGCGATGTTGTCGGCAGCGAGAACGCAGCCGCGCTGCTAGCGCCCGCGCCTTTCGTCTTGCCACCCGTGCTCCCCATCGACATGCCAGGCATGGCCGACGACGAGGCGCGTGATGCGCTGGACGGCGTGCTCGGCGGAGGAGCCGCATCTCCGGTCGCACTGCCGCCGAGAGCTGCCACCCCGACCAGGGTGATCAGGGCCACCGGCACGGCTGCGACCGTTGTCCACGCGTCGCGGGTACGAAACCCAGGGACGGCGGCCGATACCGGAACGAGGAGCACCAGCGCTGCGGCCAACTCCAAAGTGGTCGTGACGAGCCCGACCGGGTCAGCGGTCTCCCAGCCGGCCAGGAGGTAGAGGGCGTAGAAGCCGGCCGTTCCGCCCAGGATGGCCACCGACGCCAGCTTCCAGTGTGGCCGAGCCAGGAACGTCCAGACCCCGACCGCCGCGAACACCACCGCATCGAGGCAGAACAAGAGGGCGGTGCCGTGGGCGTCCTTCCAGTGGGTGGGGATGATGGCCACATGGACGACAAAACCGATCCACAGACCGAAGAGAACCACCTTGGCCCGGCCGCTCAGTTCGCTCAGCCGGCGGGCCGTCGTCTCCGCCCATGCCACGTGGCGAGTTCGCAGTCCCTGCAGGGCGCAATAGGCCAGCCACAGGAAGAGTGGCGTGGCCACGAGGGCAACAAGCCCGGGGATGTGCTCCGAGGGCACTACCCACACGCTGTTCGGTCCTGACATGTCCATGGTGCACCGACCTCCCCCACTGAGGATACCGGGCAGATGTCAGGGAATTATGTGCAGGACTTTAAAGAATTGTCAGGTACGGCTCGGTCGGAACTGGCCAACTCAGGCCGCGCTCCCGAGGAAGGGCACGCCGAAACTGAACACTCCGCCGTCGGCGGCGCCTAGCCAGTACCCCCCTGCACCAGACGCTGCAATGCCACTGATCGGCTGCTGCAAGGTCAGGTTGCCAGTCGAGCCAGCGAAGGGCTCCCCGAAACAGAACACGCCACCGTCGGTGGCAACGAATCGATATCCGGCTCCACTGGGCGCAGCCTCCATGCCCACGATCGGTTTGTTCAACTTCAGTGCGCCGGTCGAGCCGTGAAAGGGTGCGTTGAAGCTGAAGACACCACCATCGGAAGCCACCAACCAGTAACCCCCGGAAGCCCGGTCCGCCGCCATACCAACCACGGGCTTGTTCAGGTGCATGCCCCCCGTGCTTCCTTCAAACTTGGCATCGCCGAAGGCGAAGATTCCTCCATCGCTGGCGACCAACCAATAGCCCCTGCCGTCAATCGTCGCAGCCATACCGACGATCGGCTTGTTGAGGGACAGGGCACCGGTCGAGCCAAAGAAGCCCGCATCGCCGAAGGTGAACACTCCCCCATCGGAGGCCACCAGCCAATACCCGGCGCCATCGGGCGTCGCCGCCATGCCGACAATCGGATGGCTCAACGACAGATAGTTGTAGCCCGTGTGCGGGGGCGTGAACGACTCGGAATCCCCGTAGGCGTAGACCCGACCATCGGCTCCGACCATCCAGTAGCCCTGCCCGTCATTGCTTGACGCCATACCCACCACGGAGGCCGGCCCGTCACCCGGCGCCGCACTGGCAAAAGTCTGATTTTGGGTTTTGCAGGTGTTGGCCAGGGGCACATTGACCACCACCCCGGGCCGGAACTTCACCGGGGTGTTGGTCCCCTGTGGGGTGTACATGATGGTGATGACGAAGGGCTGCGTGGTGGCGGCGCTGTTCGATGGCTCCCCATCGCCGGTGTCCGGATCGTTGACGAACCCGTAGAACGAACCATCCGGCTCTTGGATCAAGGGATACTGCTGCGAGTCGTTGTACTGAATGTTTTCGGGAGCAGCGTAGAAGAAGGGTGCAATGAACTTCGCCGTGGGACTCGGTGAGCCATTGGTCGACACAATCGAGGACGGTGCGTCGTACAGCGACACATCAATGCGATTGCTGAACACCGGAGCGAAGGGTGGGTTGACGCTCTCGAAGCACGACGCAGTGGCGACTTCGGACGGTGTGAGGGGGGCCGGTGCGGCCGCGACCACACCGGACATGAGCGGAGCGCCCAACAAGACCGTCGAGACCAACAGACCAGCACCGATCACCTTGGTCGCGTACCTCACTCGCCTCCCCACCTTATTTCCCCTTCGCCAGTACCGGCTTGAGCACCTCGCCGGTGTAGCTGCCCGCCGTTTTGGCCACCTGCTCCGGGGTGCCCTCGGCCACGATGGTGCCGCCCTTGTTGCCGCCTTCGGGCCCAAGGTCGATGATCCAGTCGGCCGTCTTTATGACGTCGAGATTGTGTTCAATGACCACGACCGTGTTGCCCTGGTCGACCAGACGACCGAGCACTTCAAGCAAACGGCGGGTGTCCTCGAAGTGCAAGCCAGTGGTCGGCTCGTCCAGCACGTAGAAGGTGTGGCCAGTGGGGCGCCGGCTGAGCTCGCTGGCCAGCTTGACCCGTTGGGCCTCGCCACCGGACAAGGTCGGTGCCGGTTGCCCCAAGCGCACGTAGCCCAGCCCGACATCGACCAGGGTCTGCATGTGGCGGGCAATGGGCGGCTGCTTGGCGAAGAAGCCCAAGGCCTCCTCGCATGAGAGATCCAGTACATCGGCGATGGTCTTGCCCCGGAACATAATCTCGAGGGTGTCCCGGTTGTAACGGGCGCCGTGGCAGATCTCGCACGGCACGTACACGTCGGGCAGGAAGTGCATCTCGATCTTGATCGTCCCGTCACCGGCACAGGCCTCACAGCGGCCGCCCCGCACGTTGAATGAGAAGCGGCCCGGTTGGTAGCCCCGCACCTTGGCTTCCGCCGTCTGGGCGAACAGCTTGCGGATGTGGTCGAAGACCCCCGTGTAGGTGGCTGGGTTCGACCGGGGCGTGCGGCCAATGGGCGCCTGGTCCACATCGACCACCTTGTCCAGATGGCCCAGTCCCTCGACCTTGCGGTGCCGGCCGGGCAGGGTCTTGGCCCGGTGCAGCTTCTGGGCCAGCGAGCGCAGCAGGATGTCGTTGACCAGCGTGGACTTGCCCGATCCCGACACACCGGTCACCGCCACCAGGCAACCCAGGGGGAAAGACACATCGACTTCCTTGAGGTTGTGCTCCCGGGCGCCGCGCACGGTGACCACGTCGCCGGTACCGGGACGGCGCCGGGCCGGGATGGCAATGGAGCGCTTGCCCGAGAGGTACTGACCGGTGATCGACTCTTTGTTGGAGAGCAGCCCGTTCTTGCCGCGCACCGGACCGGCGTGGACCACCGTGCCACCGTGCTCGCCGGCACCGGGGCCGATATCCACTACGTAGTCCGCCGTCATGATGGTCTCTTCGTCGTGCTCGACCACGATGACGGTGTTCCCTAAATTACGCAACCGCTCCAGCGTGCCGATCAGCCTCTGGTTGTCTCGTTGATGCAACCCGATCGACGGCTCGTCCAGCACGTAGAGCACGCCGACCAGGCCACTCCCGATCTGACTGGCCAGGCGGATCCGTTGCGCCTCGCCACCCGACAGCGTCCCGGCCGAGCGGCTCAATGAGAGGTAGTCGAGGCCCACGTCGAGCAGGAACTGCATGCGCTCGCGGACCTCTTTGAAGACACGATCGGCGATCATGTGCTCCCGGTCGCTCAACTCCAAGGTAGCCATGGCCTCCACGGCGCTGGCGATGGACAGGCTGCACAGCTCGTAGATATTGCGCCCGCCCACCGTGACGGCCAGCGATTCGGGCTTGAGCCGGGCCCCCTTGCACGTCGGGCAGTCCACCTCGCGCATGAACTGCTCGATCTGCTCGCGCGACCAGTCCGACTCGGCCTCGCCGTGACGGCGCTGCAGCCAGGGGATGATCCCCTCGAACAAGGCCTCGTAGGAGCGGGTCCGGTTGAAGCGGTTCTTGTAGGTGACGTGGACCTGCTTGGCGCCCGTGCCGTACAGGACAAGCTTCTTGTCCTTGGCCTTGAGTGACTTCCAGGGCGCCTTGAAATCGAAGCCGGCCATGTCGGCCACGCCCTTCTGCAAGCCGACAAAGTATTCGCTCCGGGCACCGGCCCAGGGCAATAAGGCACCCTCGGCCAGCGACAGCGTCTCGTCGGGTACCACCAGCTCCGGATCGACCTCGAACTTGGTGCCCAGACCGACACACGTCGGACAGGCCCCGTAGGGCGAGTTGAACGAGAAGCTGCGGGGCGCCGGCTCCTCGAAGCTGATGCCGCAGTGGGTGCAGGCCAGGTGCTGGGAGAAGGTGATGCCCTCGTCGCTCTCCATGACCAGGACTTCGGCCGTGCCTCCGGTGAGCGCCAGCGCGGCCTCAATCGACTCGGTCAACCGCTGGCGCATGGTGTCTCGGCGGACCAACCGGTCGACCACCACCTCAATGGTGTGGATCTCATAGCGGGCCAGGGTGACCTCGGCCCGTTCGGAAAGCTCGACCGGGATCCCGTCCACCCGGACCCGGGCATAGCCCTGCTTGGCCAGGTCGTCGAGCAGGGTGCTGTACTCCCCCTTGCGACCCCGTACCACCGGAGCCAACACCTGGAACTTGGTGCCTTCGGGCAGTTCCATGACCCGGTCGACGATCTGCTGGGGTGTCTGGCGGGCCACGGCCCGGCCGCAGGTCGGGCAGTGCGGGTGCCCGATACGGGCATAGAGCAGCCGCAGGTAGTCGTAGACCTCGGTGATGGTCCCCACGGTCGAACGGGGGTTACGGGAGGCCGACTTCTGGTCGATGGAGATGGCGGGCGACAGGCCCTCAATGAAATCGACGTCCGGCTTGTCCATCTGGCCCAGGAATTGGCGGGCGTACGCCGAGAGGGACTCGACATACCGGCGCTGGCCCTCGGCGTAGATGGTGTCAAAGGCCAGGGAAGACTTCCCCGAGCCCGACAGCCCGGTGAAGACAATGAGCTTGTCACGGGGCAAATCGAGCGAGACGTCTCGAAGATTGTGCTCCCGAGCCCCGCGAACGACTAGACGATCGGCCATTAAAGGAGGATACCGGGAGGGTGTATCAGCCCCGACCGAGGTCCGGCCCGACCCAAGGTCCGCTCAATCGAAGGTGACGTCCTCGTCACCCCAGTAGGCGTCCACGGCCGAGATGAGCTCGTCGTCAGTCACCGTGAAGACCTCAATGCCCCGGATGTGCATCACCGCCCCACCCTCGAGGTTCAGCGTGATGTGGAAGGCGATGGCCACCTTGTCCGCCACCGGATGCACCTCGGTGACCTCGAAGAGCATGGTCTGGCTGCCCTCGATGGAGCGCTGCATGAAGGCCCGGATGGCCTCCTGGCCCACGTTGGCCGGGGTCGGATAGGGATCGACCTGAACCGCATCGGGGGTGAAGAGAGCGGCATAGTCATCGGCATTGCGGGCGGTGACGGTGGTGGCGTAGCGCTCAACGGTGTCACGCAACTGGGAAGTGGTCAGCATGGGCGCCGAGACTAGCTGGAGGTCTAGCTGGGCACCGAAGCGCGCAGCTCGGCGATCTCATCCCGCAGCAGGGCCGCCTCCTCGTAACGCAGGTCGGCCGCGGCGGCCTTCATCTCCGCCTCCAGCTGCACCATCAGCTCCACCGCCTCGGCCGGCGTCGAGGCGTCTCCGTCGACCAGCAACGCTCTCCGCTGGTTCCCGCGCACGGCCGCGTTCTTGCGGACCTCGGCCCGGCTGCGACCGGCGCTGGTGGAGCGCCCTCCCCCACCGCTGCTCCCGCGCAGGCGTTCAAGAATGTCGGTCACCGTCTTACGGATGGTCTGGGGATCGATGCCGTGTTCGAGGTTGTAGGCGGTCTGTATCTCACGCCGCCGCTGGGTTACCGACACCGCCTCGCGCATGGAGTCCGTGATGGTGTCGGCGTAGAGCACCACGGTCCCATCCACGTTGCGGGCGGCCCGCCCCATGGTCTGAATGAGGGACGAAGCCGAGCGCAGGAACCCTTCCTTGTCGGCATCGAGAATGGCCACCAGCGACACCTCGGGCAGGTCGAGGCCTTCCCGCAGCAGGTTGATGCCGACCAGGACATCGATGGAGCCCAGCCGGAGCTCGCGCAAGATCTCAATCCGGGTGATGGTGTCGATGTCCGAGTGCAGGTACTGGACCCGCACCCCTGCATCGGCCAGGTAGTCGGTCAGGTCCTCGGCCATCTTCTTGGTGAGTGTGGTGACCAGCACCCGCCCGCCGGCGGCCACGGTGGCGGTAATGCGCTCGAGCAGATCGTCTACCTGCCCCTTGGTGGGCCGGATGGTCACCTCAGGATCGACCAGGCCAGTCGGCCGGATGACCTGCTCCACCATTTGTGTCGAGTGCTCCTTCTCGAAGCCCCCGGGGGTGGCCGAAACGAAGACGCACTGGGGCACCCGTTCGATGAACTCCTCGAAGCGCAAAGGGCGGTTGTCCCGAGCGGAGGGCAGCCGGAACCCGTGCTCGACCAGCATGTCCTTGCGGGAGCGGTCGCCGGCGTACTGACCATGGAGCTGCGGCACGGCCACATGACTCTCGTCAATGACGACCAGGTAGTCCTTCGGGAAGAAGTCCAGCAACGTGTACGGCGCCTCACCGGGAGCCCGGCCGTCGAGGTGGCGGCTGTAGTTCTCAATACCCGAACACACGCCGGTCTCGGCCAGCATCTCGAGGTCGTGTTCCGTGCGCACCCGCAGGCGCTGCGCCTCGAGGAGTTTGTCTTCCTTCTCGAACTGCTGCAGCCGCTCGCGCAACTCGGTCTCGATCGATCCGACCGCCCGCTGAATGATCTCGTCACCCGTCACGTAGTGGGTGGCGGCGTAGACGGCCAGATCCTCCATCTCCTCGCCCATCTCGCCTGTCATCACGTCGAAAGTGACGATGCGCTCAATGGTGTCCCCGAACAACTCGACCCGGATGGCCTGCTCTTCGTAGGCCGGGTGGATCTCGACCGTGTCGCCCCGGGCCCGGAACGTCCCGCGGACCAGGTTCACGTCGTTGCGGTCGTACTGGAGGTCGACCAACTTGCGCAGCATCTCCCTCTGGTCGTACTGATCGCCCACCTTCAGCGCCAGAATCCTGTCCCGGTATTCCAAGGGCGAGCCCAAGCCGTAGATGCAGGAGACCGAAGCCACCACAATGACATCTCGCCGCATGAGCAGCGACGAGGTGGTGGCGTGGCGCAAGCGGTCGATCTCGTCATTGATGGACGAGTCCTTCTCAATGTAGGTATCGGTCGTGGGGAGGTAGGCCTCGGGCTGGTAATAGTCGTAATACGAGACGAAGAACTCGACCCGATTATTGGGGAAGAGGTCCCGGAGCTCCGAGGAGAGCTGGGCGGCCAAGGACTTGTTCGGCTCAATGATGAGGATCGGCCGCTGCACCTGCTCGACCATCCAGGCGATGGTGGCCGTCTTGCCGGACCCGGTGATGCCCTGCAGGGTCTGGTAACGGTCACCACGCTGGACGCCCTCCACCAGCGAGGCGATGGCCGTCGGCTGGTCTCCGGAGGGCTGAAAGGGGGAGACGACTTGGAAGTCAGTCATTGACCGAGGTTACCGGTAGGTCGTGACAGCACTGTCCCCCCTCACCACAAGGGCAAGGGGGGACAGTGGTCAATCACGTACTGCTGTGGTGCTACTGCTTAGCCGGCGGCAAGCAGTGCCAGTGCGGCAGTCACAGTCGCTTGGCTGACTGAGAGCGGTCCACCGGCCACATTGATGGTGTACACGTGGGAGTGGGTGTCGCCACCGAACAGCCCAGCAGTGCTACCAGCCTTCGCCAGGAAGCCCGACAGGAAGGTCCCCAAGGTGTTGGGGTCAAAGGTCAACAGGATCGGCTGCGGGTGCCCAGTCTCGTTGGGGCCACCGCGACCGGCAAACGGAGCACCAGCAAGGGCATCCTGATAGCCGTCACCAACGGCCAGGGTGACCTGGTTGCCACTTGCAACATCCCAACCCAAGCCCTCGGGCTGAGGTGAGGTACCGGTGGTTGACAGGCTGTTCAGTTCGAACTGCGCCAACTCCTGAGCGGTGTCCGTGTAGTCGTTTCCTGCGACCCGGAGCACTGAGATACCTTCACCAATCAAAGTCCCGGTCACGACGTCAGACACCGACGCTGGGCCACCAGCCACGATCACCTGGGTGATCGATTCAGCACTGAGCGCAGAAGCAGCCTGGGCCGACAACGCATTGCCAGTAGTCAAGATCACTGGGAAGTGCGAAGAGAAACCGATCACGCTCGATGCGGTTGCATCTTCGAAGCCGGCACCTGTTGCGAGGATCGCAGTCTTACCGGAACCGGACACAGGACCGGTAGCCGAGTAAGCCCCAGCAGCGGCAGAGTCAGCCGTAACATCGTCGTACTTGCCACCGAATGCGCCGTTGAAAGTACCAGTGCCAACATTGGCCTTCTGGAAGTACTGGGCAATCATTGACGACGTGTCGTACTCCGTTGCACCGGCGATGGTGATCACGTTGATCTTGGCGGCAGGAGTCAAGGCAGCTCCGCCGTCGGCTGTCGCCGTCGTGGCAGCAAGAGTGCTGGCTACGGCAGCGCTGACCGACTGGACGCCACCGACGATGTACACCGTGTCAACACCATTGAGACGGATTGCATTTGCCGTCTCGGTCGACAAAGCAGCTGTCGGGGTTAGCAGGATCCCTGTGTTCAATTCGCCAGCCAAGTAGCTGGCCGAGAGAGCATCGGGGTAGTTGGCATCGTCAGCAAGTACGGCCACGTTGTTCCCGGCTGGGTATGCCGCTTGGAACTCGTCTATCGCAGTGGCATCGGCATCGGTACCTGAAGTCCGAGTTGAGCCAAGCACCGTGAAGGCAGCCAATCCAGCAGTGTTCAGGGTCGTGACCGACGCAGGCACCGCAGCAATCCCATCGGAGGCCGTGAACGTCACCGGACCGGGTGTGGACTGGCTGTCAACGTGGAGGTTGCTCAACGTATAGGTGGCAGGCGCCGTGGTTGAAGGAGCGGTGACGTTGAAAGTCAAAAAGCCCCCAGCGCTGGCGGTAGCCGGAAACACCTGAACGTCGTTTGCTGTAGCGCCACTGCCAGCGCTCACCGTAACAATCGGCAAGCTGGCCGTCGCTGGGTCAAACGAGTTGCCAGGAGCCAACTCTACGGCCACTACTTCCTGAGTGGCGCCACTACCGCCGCCAGGGACAGCGCCGACGGCGGTCTCCTTGAAGGTGATGGGGCTAATGGCCGCATTGGTCAACGAACCGGCCGCGGCAGCTGTGCCCGTGGCCAATCCGACTGGCGGGGTGTTGGATCCGACGATCACGTCGGTGTTCAACCCGCCAACCGTGGCATTGGAAGGAGTGCTGGCAAAGGCAACGGGTGCGTGTGCAGTGACCGACTGGAAGGAAGAATCCGCCAGAGAAACGCCGCCAGCTGTGGCGGCACCACCGACGTTGTACTTAATTCCAGCAATCGTAATCGTCCACCCAGTGGCCGAACCGAGCGTTCCGGGAGTAGCAACCGTGATGTTCAGCTCATTGAGCAGAGGCGAAACGGTAGAACTTCCACAAGCCGGAACGAGCCCCGGCTCTTCGCCCAACGCCACCGTGAAGGTAGGCACAACCGTAGCGGCTGAAGGAGTACCGGCCGCGGTAGCGACCGCTGTCGGAACCGGGCTGTTATTGAACGCAATGTCGTTCTGGTCCGAGCAGGTGAGTGTTGCGCCTGTCTTTCCGGCGGGGTTCACGACGATGGCGTAGGTGTCCCCGACCGCAAATGCGCCGGTTTCTCCGATGGTCAAGTTGTTCGCGGCCTGGTTCGGCACGCCCCCTTGAACTGTCGGCGCAGTGCCAGCACTCGTCAAAGTCGAGGTTGTGATGTCGGCTGACGCGGCGCCGCCGAAGACCGCAAGGCCTCCGATGGTTGCTGCGCTCGCCATAAGCGATACCGCCAAAAGGCGATAACGCTTGGGTTGGTTATTCATGTTCCCCCTTCAATTGGGACCTGGGCCCGCGGGCCAGGCACTAGTAGTTGTGTATTCAAGATACCCCTATGTGGCGTTTTGTAACCGTCACGAAACAAATTCTTATCGGCCTCTTAGAGGCCTGGCCTGGGGTTTGTGCCTAGCCGAGCGATATTTCGTTCAAAGCTTCCGTCACAGTGTTGTCCGAAACCGACTGGGTACCGCCCAAGACGTTGACAACAAAGATGCGGGAGTTGAATCCATCGTCGGCAATTCCGAAGGAGCTACCGCCGGCAGCGAGCAGCCCAGTGAGGGGCAGTCCGAGGTCATTGGGGTCCGCCGTGAGCAAGATCGGCTGCGGGTGACCCGCACCGGCGGCCAGGGCGGCGAAGGCCGATCCGGCCAAGGCGTCTGGGAATCCGGTGCCGTTGGCGATGGTGATTTCGTTCCCGTTACCTGCGTTGAGGTCCCAGCCCAGACCGCCGACGCCGGCACTGTTACTTGCACCGGTGAGCTCGAAGCGGGCGATTTGAGCGGCGGTGTCCGTGAAGTCCAAGCCGGCGATGCGGAGCACTGCAATGCCAAGGCCTTGAATTTGTGACACCGCAGCGTTGGAGACGGACTGCGAGCCACCGACGACGATGACCTGCTTGATGGCCTCGTTCTGCAGCGCCGTCTGGGCCTGAGGCGACAGCGTGTTCGATGTGGTCAGGATGACCGGGAAGTGCTCGTCGTACCCCATGACGCCGGCAGCTTCAGCATCGGAGAACGTGGTGCCGGTGGCCACGATGGCCGTCGAGGCCTTGGTGGTGGGGCCGCTAGGCGAAGAGGCGCTGCTGGTGTCGTCGTAGTGCCCGTAGGCGCCTGGGAAGGCGGCCGTGCCCACGTTGGCATTCGTGAGCACTTGGGCAATCACGGCCGAGGTGTCGTACTCGGTGTCACCGGCCAGCACTTGGACAGAGACGTTCTGAGCCGGCGTCACGGCAGCGGAGCCACCACAGACGAAGGCCGGGAGGGCCTTGAGTTGGTTGATGACGTTCTGACTGACCGAGTCAGGACCGCCGACCACATCGACCTTGGTGATGCCTTCCACGCCGATGACGTTCTGCGTGATCGCGGAGAGCGAGGCGGTGGGCGTCAGCAGGATGCTGCTGCCGATCTGACCGGCCAGGTAACTGGCCGACAGAGCGTCGGGGAAGCTGGCGTCGGTGGCCAGGACGACTGTCTTGCTGGCCGGGCACACAGGGTTGGCGCCGGTCGGTGGGAAGATCGAGGCCATCTCGGCCGCCGCCGTGGTATCGGCGTCAGCGCCCGAGGTCCGGGATTCGAAGATGACCGAGAAGGCCCGCACGCCGAAGGTGTCGATGGTGTTGCCACCGGTGCAGGTGGCGCTGGACCCGGTCGTGACTGTGATGCCTTCGGGTCCGAGTTGGGCGCCGCCATCAACGAACAGGTTGCCCAGCGTGTAGATGGCCGGCCCAGTGCTCGACGCGGTGGTCACGCTGAAGGCCAGCGTGTTGGGCGACGGGTGGGTCACGGCGCTCGCCACGACGGCGCCACCGCCCGTAGCGGTGACGGTCGGCGCATCGGATGGGTGGAACACGGCGCTGTTGGCGGCCATGGTGGCCGGGACGAGGCTCACGCACACGAAGCCGGCCGGCACGGTGGCCGAGGAGGGCTCAGCGAAGGTGATCGGGCTGATGGCCTTGTTGGTGACCGAGCCGAAGGCCAACCCGATGGGCGGGTTGTTGGCGGTCACGCCGATTTCCTTCACGGTGGCGTTGGACGGCACCAAGGTGGGGGCGGCGGTGACCTTGCCGCCGGCGTTTTGATACACGGAGTCAGCCATGGAGACCGCACCCTGGGTGGCACCGGCCCCGACGTCGTACTTCACGCCGGAGACTGACACGGTGAAAGTGGAGGAGCCCAGTGGGAGCAATGGGGCCTTGGAGGTATTGGTCAGCGTGAGGGAAAGCAGATTGTCGACGGTCGAGCAGGCACTCGGGGTGCCGGGTTCGGGGCTGATGGCCGCCGTGATGGTCGGCTTCGTGCCGCCCAGGGCCGGGCCACCCGAGACTGACACGGTGGGAATGCCGGAGAAGGCCACGTAGTTGGCGTCGGCGCAATCCAGTGAGGCAGCCGTCGCCCCATTGGGGTTGACCACGAAGGCGAAGACGTCGCCCGTGGTGAAGGTGTTGGGCATGGTGATGGTCCAGCCCGACACGGGCTGCCCGGCTACGCCACCGAGGACTGGGGTGGCCGTTCCGGCCAGCGCCACGGTGTCGGTGCTGACGTCGGCACCGGCTGCTCCGGCGAAGGCCACCAGGCCGCCCACCGATGTCACGGTCGCCAGGAGTGCCAGGACTCCCCGACGGGCCAACTGCGAAGAAACGTTCACGTAGTTCTCCCCTTCACCAGTGGGCACCTCGCCCAGGCGACGAACGCTAGTGGAGCAGGAGCGCCGCCAGGCGACATTCGGGCCGTTCGTGTCCATGGGGCTAGGTGATTGCGGCGGGTTCGGGCGTGGTCAGCCAGTCCCAGAGCTTGGCCACCTCGGCCTCGAGGTTGGCCCGGTCGCCCGAGTTGTCGAGGACGTAGTCGGCTTCCTTGACCCGTTCCTCCCGCGAGATCTGCGAGCGGATGCGGGCCTCGGCGTCGGCCCGGTCGAAGCCCCGCTGGGACAGCAGGCGCTCCAGCGCGATGTCGGTCGGGCAGTCGACCACCACCACCTTGTGGAGCTTGACCGTCTCGCGGTGCAGGGCCGTGAGGAGGGGGATGGCCAGCACCACGATCTTGTCCGTGTCGGCCAGGGCGTCCCGGGCCTGGATCATGGCGATGCCGATGGCCGGGTGGGTGATGGCGTTGAGCTCGAGGCGGGTGGCCTCGTCAGCGAAGGCCACGGCGGCCAGGGCGGGGCGATCGATAGTGCCATCGGCAGCCACAATGCCGGTGCCGAACTTGTCGATCAGGGGTTGGTAAGCCGGACCGCCAGGGGCCACGACGTCGCGGGCGACCTGGTCAGCATCTATGAGGACGGCCCCCCGCTCGACCAGCAGGTCAGCCACAGCCGACTTGCCCGAGCCGATGCCTCCGGTCAGGCCGACGGCCAGCATCAGGCGGCGGCGCGCGTGGCCGCTGGGGCGGCCTTGGGCTTCTTGGCCACCGCGAAGAGGACCAGGGTGGTGTCGTCCAGCGCCTCGGTGACGAACCAGTCGTCGGCCGTGATGCCGGTCAGTCCCCCGGCGTCGCCGCGGGCCACCAACTTGTAGGCCATCGGCAGGAGGCGGGTGTACATCCAGACGTACCAGCGGTGCGGCATCTTGTGGCGCAGATCGAAGACGTCGAAACGCAGCATCTTCTTGCCCTTGATGCGGCGGGCGGCGAAATCGGCCTTGACGTGGGGGGCGGCGTCCACGCCGGCCAGCCAGACGTCGTCGAAGTGGCGCTCGAGCATGGAACGCAGCTCGTGGCGGTCGAAGAGGTGGAGGTGGAACGGGTTCTCGAAGTCGGCCGGCTCGTTGGGCGTGAGAATGCAGACCACGCCGTCCTCTTTGATGACCCGGGCCAGTTCGGCCACATGGGGCTCGGGATCGGTGAAGTGCTCGATCAGGTGGGATGAGCAGGCGCCGTCGAAGGAGCGCGCGGCGAAACCGAGGTCGAGGGCGTTCATCTGGGCCACCAGGAGGCCGTCGGAGGCATAGCGGGAGGCCGCCGCCGAAGTGGCTTCGGAGGAATAGTCGGCCCCGACCACATGGCGGTCGGGAGACAGGAAGCGGGCGGACTCGAAGCCCTGGCCGCAGCCGACATCGAGGATGCGACCGTTGCCGATGTGATCGAGCACGGCCCGGTAGCCCGCCTCGTGCAAGGCCAAGAGGGAGTCGGGCGTCACACCCTGCTGGGGTCGCTCACCGGTCAACCTGCTCTTGGTGCTGCTGGGCACGCTGCTCCCTTCGTATGCCGCACCCGGGCGGCGCGGCGTGCTTACACTACCGGGGCTTCAATTGGCCGCTCCTCCATGACCACCCCTCTCACCGCCAGCACCCCGCGGGGTCGCCACGCTGCCCCGGTGAGCACCCGTGCTGGCGGTCGCCGCGCCGCCCCGGTGCGGGTCCGTGATCGCGACGGGGACGGGGACCGCGGCTGGCGGGTGGGTGGCGGCGTCCTCCTGGCCCTGCTGGCCTACATCCCGCTGCTGCTCGTCCGGCCCGGCGTGGTCACTCCCGACACCAAGACCTATCTGTATCTGGACCCGGGCAAGTTCCTGAGCCAGGTCGCCTTCTTGTGGAATCCCACCGTCGGCCTGGGCACGGTCAACCACCAGTACATCGGCTACCTGCTGCCCATGGGTCCCTTCTACGGGATCCTGGCCTTCCTGCACGTGCCGACCTGGGTAGCCCAGCGCCTGTGGTTGGGCTCCATCCTCTTCTGCGCCGGGTACGGCATTTTGTACCTGAGCAAGACGATGAAGCTGCGGGGGCCGGGCCCGATCGTGGCCGCTTTGGCCTACATGCTCTCGCCGTACTTCTTGCAGTACGCCGGCCGCATCTCGGTCATCCTGCTCCCCTGGGCCGGCCTGCCCTTCATGGTGGCCCTGACGATGCTGGCGCTGCGGCGGGGCGGCTGGCGCATGCCGGCCTTGTTCGCCATCGTGGTGGCGCTGGTCAGTGGGATCAACGCCACGGCCATCATCTATGTAGGGATCGCTCCCATCCTGTGGATCCTCTACTCCGTGCTCGTCCTGCGCGAGACGACGTGGCGCCACGCCTTGTTGACGGCGCTGCGCATGGGCGTGCTCTCGCTCTTCATGTGCCTGTGGTGGATCGCCGGTCTGGCCGTCGAGGCCGGCTTCGGGGTCAACGTCCTCAAATACACCGAGACGGTGCCGTCCACCTCGGCCACCTCCAATCCCAGCGAGGTCATCCGGGGCCTGGGGTACTGGTACTTCTACGGCTCAGACCATCTGGGGGCCTGGACGAAAGCGGCCGTCCGCTTCACCCAGGACATCGGGCTCCTGGTCACGTCCTACGCCGTGCCGGTGTTTGCGGTGGTGGCGGCCGCGCTGACCCGTTGGCGGGAGCGGTCCTACTTCATCATGCTGGTCGTCGTCGGCATGATCCTCTCGGTCGGGCCGTTCCCCTTCACCCACCCGACGGCCATCGGGGGCGTGCTCAAGGCCTTCATGACCGACACCACGGCCGGCCTGGCCCTGCGTTCGACGGACCGGGCCACCCCGGTGGTGCTGCTGGGGCTGGCCATGCTGCTGGGCAGCGGCATCACGGCGTTGTGGAACCGGGTATCGAGGACGGGCCTGGTCACGGCACTGGTAATCGGCGCCCTGGTCATCGCCAACAACCCGTCGCTCTTCAACGGGGACACCATCGCCAACAACTTCACCCAGCCGGCGTCGCTGCCCGGCTACCAGCAGGCCGCCATCAACCACCTCAACGCCACCCACAAGAGCACCCGGGTGCTGGCCATTCCCGGCAACGACTTCGCGTCCTACCGATGGGGCGACACCATCGACACGCCCCAGCCTGCGTTCTTGAACCGGGACTTCGTCACCCGGGAGCAGCAGATCATGGGCTCCATCGCCACGGCGGACACCCTCTACGCCATGGACGACCCCATACAAGAGGACACGGCCAACTTCAACGCGCTGGCCCCCATGGCCCGCCTCTTGAGTGCGGGCGACGTCATGGTGGAGTTCGACCAGCGCTACGAGCACTTCGGCATCCCCCAGCCCCAATTGCTGGCTCTCGGCTTGCTGCTGACGCCGTTGGGGCTGAGCGACCCGCAGACCTTCGGGTCCAGCCAGCCCAACGTTTCGACCGACTCGACCCTCAACGAGCAGGACCTGGCCGCCCCCAATGACCTGGGCTGGCCCACGCCGTTGCTGACCTACACCGTCAAGAAGCCCCGGCCCATCTTGCGGGCCGAGTCGAACACCGGGTCCATCCTGCTCTCGGGCGACGCCACCGGGGTGGACAACCTGGCCGGTCTGGGGCTGCTCAACACCGACAGTGCCATCTACTACTCGGGCACCTTGGCCACCGACTCGGCGCGCATCCACTCGCTGGCTTCGAGTGGGGCCCAGCTGGTGGTGACCGACACCAACCGCAAACAGGCCTTCCGCTGGGACACCCTCAGCGCCAACGCCGGAGCCACCGAGACGCCGAGTGAGGATCCGGCCAAGAGCGACCAGAGTGACAGCCCCATTGAGCTGTTCCCCGGCGCGCCTACCTCGGCCAAGACCACGGCGGCCTATGTGGGCGCGGTCAGCGTGACATCGAGCAGCTACGGCAATTCGGTGTCGTACACGCCCGAAGACCGGGCCTATTCCGGCATAGACGCCAACCTCGATACGGCCTGGATCACCGGCACCTTCGTACCCGACCCGGCCGGGGAATGGTGGCAGTCGAGCTTCTCCAAGCCGGTGACCACGGACCACATCACGCTGGTGCAACCGCAGAAGGGCGACCGTTCCCGCTGGGTCAAGAAGGTGAATGCCACCTTCGACGGCAAGGATCCCATCACCTACACCCTGGGTACCAAGTCCCACGGCCCGGCCGGACAGATCCTGAAGTTCCCCCAGCGCAGCTTTCACACCCTGCGCCTGACCATTGAGTCCACCACCAACGACACGGCGCCCCCGCTCACGGCCTCGGCCGTCGGATTCTCCGAAGTGGAGATCCCGGGCACCCAGGTGCGCGAGGTGTTGGCCATGCCGACCGATCTGCTGTCCTCGCTGGGCGCCGCCTCGGCCACCAACCGGCTGACCCTGGTCATGACCCGGGTGCGCACCTCGCCCTTCCCGCCCCGCACCGACCCCGAGACGACGATCACCCGCCAGTTCACCTTGCCGACGGCGCGCACCTTCACCCTCTCGGGCAGCGCCAGCCTGTCGGCCCTGCTGCCCGACGACGAGATCAACGACCTGGTGGGTCAGGCCACGGACGGCATCACCTCCTACGCCTCGGGCCGCCTGCCCGGCGACCTGCGGGCCACCGCCTCGACCACGCTGGACGCCAACCCAGCCACGGCCTGGCAGCCCGGGCTGGGCTCGGCCGCGCTGGTGGGTTCGTCGCTGACCTACAACCTGCCCAGCAATGAGACGCTCAGCCACCTGACCCTCCAGGTCGTGGCCGACGGGCGCCATTCGGTACCCACCTCGTTGACGGTGGCCGCCGGGGGGCAGACCCGCAAGGTGGCGTTGCCACCGATCGCCGACAGCAGCGTGGCCGGGGCGGTCACCAGCGTGCCCATCACCTTCGCCCCGGTGAGCGGGCGCCAGGTGGTCATCACCTTCACCGGCGTGCGCCAGGAAAAGGCGGCCAACTACTACTCGGCCGGCCCACTGGCCCTACCGCTGGGCATCGCCGAGATCGGCCTGCCCGGCGTGCAGCTGCCACCCGCACCCACCACGCTGCCGGGCACCTGCACCAGCGGCTTGCTGGCCATTGACGGGCAACAGATCGACGTGGCCGTGGAGGGTTCGGTCAACAACGCGCTGGACAACACCGAGGTGCAGGTGGTGCCCTGCGGACCCGACGCCAACGGCATCACGCTGTCGGCCGGCACCCACGTGCTGCAGACGGCGGTCGGCCACACGGCGGTCACCGGGTGGAACATCGACCAGCTCGTCCTGGACTCGGGTCCGGGCGGCACGGCCGGGCCGACCCCCAGCCCGACGGCGGCCGGGACGCCGCTGGAGACGGCCACCCAACCCGGGCCGGCACCGACCGTCACGGTGACGGCCGACCACATTGACGCGGAGAGCGCCAAGGTCTCCGGTGCCGGTGCCCCGTTCGAATTGGTGCTGGGGCAGAGCGTGAACTCGGGCTGGGTGGCCAAGGCCACCCCGGGCCCGGGGGCACCGGCCGGCTCGCATGCCGTCACACTGGGCAAGTCCCAGCTGGTGGACGCCTTCGCCAACGGATGGTCGGTGACCCAGGCCGACCTGAGCGCGCTGGGCTCGACCTCGTTCACCGTGTCGCTGTCGTGGACGCCCCAACGTGAGGTGTGGCTGGCCCTGGGCCTGTCGGGCGTGACGCTGCTGCTCTGTCTGGTGCTGGGCTGCCTGCCCGAACGGTGGCGCCCCCGCCTGCGGGCCCGCGTGCCGCGCTGGTTGCGCGGGGAACCGCCGCCGGGTCCGTTGGAAAGTGATGAGGCATCCGAGTCGGCGCTGGTGCAGACGCCACCCACGCTGTCAGTGCTGCGGGGTGAACGACGTCCGGTGGCCGGGCTGGGCGGGACCCTGGTTGCCGCCGTGCTGACCGGCCTGGTGGCGGCCGCAGTGACGCCGCTCTACGTCGGCCTCATCGTGGCGCTGGCCGTGGCGGCCGGGTTGCGCCTTCCCCGACTGCGGGCCCTGGTGACGGCGGCGGGCGTGGCCTTCGTGGTCCTCGGGTGCCTCAACGTGATCGTGGGACAGTCCATGCACCACTACCTGCCGGGATCGAACTGGGCCGGGTCGTTCGTCGGCGCCGGCAACTTCATCTGGGTCGGCGTCGTCATGCTCATGGCCGACGCCGTGATCGTCAGCGTCGGCGGTCGGCCTCTTCGGCCAGCGCCTCCAGCGAACGGCGAGCCGTCGCCCCCCAGGTAAACCAGCGGGCCCGGGCCAGCGCCCCCTTGGCCAGACGGCTGCGTAGGATGTCGCTCTCGATGACCCGGACCAAGGCGTCACCCAGATCTTCGGGGCGATCGACCAGCAGGCCGGACTCGCCGTCGAGCACGGCGTCGGTGTGACCGGCGATGGCGGTGGCCACGGCCGGAGTGCCGCACGCGGCGGCCTCGGTGAGCGTCATACCCCAGCCCTCACGCTGTGAGGAGGAGGCCACGACCCAGGCCCGGCGGTACCAGTCGACCAATTCGTCGTCGCTGACATGACCGGGCAGGTCCAGCCACTCGTCGGCGCCAAGCTCGTGGCGCAGCGCTTCGAGGGCGGTGCGTTCGTACCCCTCGCCGATGATGACGGCTCTGGTGGCAGGCACCCGCTCATGCAACTCGACCAGGGACCGGATGAGCAGATCGAAACGCTTGACCGGCACCAGGCGGCCGACGGCCACCACCAGCGGCGTGGCCGAACGCTCGCCGCCGGGTGAGTAGCGGGCGTCGACCCCGGGCGGGGCCACCGAGATCTGCTCGGGCCGCAGATGCATGAGCGAGATGATCTCCTGGCGGGAGGATTCCGAGAGGGTGACGATGCGGCTGTTGCGGTAAAAGCGCGGGGCCACCTTGCGCTCCATGAGATCTCCCATGCGGGCCAGCGCCGGCGGGAGCACCATGCCCCACATGTCGGCGTGCACGTGGTGCAGGAAGACCATGCGGGGACCGCGGTACCAGAGCGGCGAGAAGAAGGGCATGCCGTTCCAGATCTCGACCAACGCGTCGCCCGGCTGGTAGCCCATGCGGATGCCTTCCCAGGCGGCGCCGGCGAACACGCCGTAGCGACCGGACTGACGGCGCACGCGGTAGCCGTCGCGTTCGATGGAGGCGGCGGCGCCGGGGACGGCGGAGGTGCGGAACGTCACATCGAGGCCAGCCTGGGCCCACAGCTCGGCGATGTGGTGCGCATGGAGCTCGGAACCGCCGGCTTCGGGATCGGAAAGATCGCGCCAGGCCACGAAGTGCACCCGCCGGATGCCGGCGTCGTGGGCGAGAGAAGCCAGGGTGGCGGCGTCGGACTGCTTGGCCGAACCCTCGGACCCGCCGCGCCGCGGGAGGGGCGCCGGTGTGTGCTCCTCTCCCACCGGGGTCAGGATAGTCCGGCGGGGTGCCGTCGCAGCCGGACCCGATGGATGACGGTGAAGCCCACCAGGATGACGGCCAGCACGATGGCCTGCACCTCGAGGTCGGCCACGGCGGTGGCACGGGGGGCACCGTGGGCCTGGGCCACCACCACGGTCAGCGCCACGGCGCCGGCCACCAGCACACCGGCCACCCAGCGCCGGCCGACGGCCAGCAGGTACATGGTGAGGATGACCGAGATGCTGAGCAGGATCATGGCGATGACCAAGGGAGCCAGGGCCGAGGTGGCGGCGAGGTAGTGGCGATGGAAGACGACCTTCAGCAAGAGGTGCGGCGCCCCGAAGGCCACGGCCAGCAGGATGCCGGCCGGGATGGCCAGCAACAGCAACACCACCGACAGTTGCCGCAGCGCGTGGCCGCCCTGGCGCCAGCGGATGGCCGCCTCGGGCAGGAGATAGCCACCCAGGACGACGGCACCGAAGACGATGGCCTTGCTGGTGACCGACACGGCGGCATAGGCACCGCTGTGTGTCGGATTGTCCCTGCCCACCACCAGCACGTCGACGTTCTGGAGCAGGGCCACCATGGACAGCGACACCGAGGCCACGAAGAGGTCGACGGCCACCCGGTGACGGGGGGCGACCGTTCCGGCCAGAACGGGGTCGGGTCGCAGGGCCGACACCCAACCGGTCGTCCAGGAGCGGCCGCTGCTGGTGGCACCGGACCAGACCCGCACGGCGGCGTAGCGGGCATGGGCCGCCGTGATCACCTCGGCCACCAGAATGCCGACGGCGGCGCCCGAAGATCCGGTGCCGGCGGCCACCAGCGCCAGCACGGCCACCGTGCGCACCCCGCCTTCGACCAGCAGGTTGACGGCCAGCGGGCGGTAGGCCCGGCGGGCTTGGAGCAGGCCGCGATCAAGCGAGAACAGCACGAAGAAGGCAGCCGCCGTGAGGATGGCGGCGATGCCGATGCCGCTGCGCTGGCCCAGCAGCACGGCGATCCAGTGCCGGGTGCCGAACACCACCACACCCCAGGCCAGCACGATGAGGGACCCGCGCCGGTGGATCCAGCCGGCCCAGCGCCGGACCAGATGGCCCGACCCGTCCTCGTGCCACAAGGTCACTCGGCGCACCACGGCCACCACGACGGCCGAGCCGGGCATGGACAGAATCAGGAACAACCCGGTCAGCTGGTTGAGGACGCCGTAGCCGTGCGGGTTGAGCAGGCGGGCCAACACGACGGTGACGATGACATTGGCGCCGTTGGCCAACACACCGGCGGCGGCCAGCGGCCCGGCCTGCAGCAGACCGGCCCGCATCGATTCCACCCCGGGCTCGCCGTGGCCACCCAGCACCATCTCCCCACCGAGGGCGAGACCCGGTGCACTCGGTGCCAGGGAGACGGCGGCCGGGACACCTTCGACGAGTATCTCCGCAGCCGCCCCGGCACCGTCGGGGCCGGTGGGTGGAGTGGCGCCGGTTGTGTCGTGGTCGGTGGTCACGAGGGTTTCTTGTGTGCCTTGGCCCAGGACCTGTCGACCTGCAGGGCCAGCCGGTCAACGATGGGCAGGATGCCCGAGCGCAGGAACACTCCGCCGGCCCGGGAGATGTGGATGCCGTCCGTCCACCTCGTCGCCACGCCGTCCACCCTCGATGTATAGACGTTCTTGGGATCCAAGAGGTGGTTCACATCGACGGCGGTGATCTCACCCGGGTCGTGGGCGGCGACCCGCTCGACCAACGCGTTGTAGGCGTTGACGCGCTGGTCCGTGTTCTCCGGGAAGGGTTGCCCGTTGGCCTGGCGATCGCTGGGGTCGATGTACGGCATCGTGAAGAGGATCACCTTGGCGTGGAAGGTCTGAAAGATCTTGACGGCCCCGAGCAGATCATCGGTGAGATGCGCATCCCAGACCGGCTGGCCGATGTGGACCCACTGGCCGTCGAAGAAGTGGTCCGAAATCTCCCAACGACCCAGACCGAGTGCCACCACCTGCGGGTGCACGTACGCGGTGAGGAAAGGCCACAGCGCGCGCCAGAGCACGCACCCGGGCGTGGCCGGGCCGACCTGGCCCGAGGTGATGATCGAAACCGTCGGGTCGAGGTCGCAGCCCAACGTCGAGTGGTTCGAGATGCTCACGCCGTACGACGACTGGGAATCGACCGAAAGGCCGAACCCGATGGTGAGCGCGATGGAGTCGCCGAGGAGCAACAGGCGCACCGGGTGCGCCCCGAAGGCACCCTTCTTGGCCAGCGCGGCATGCTCGGCCCGGCTCAGCCCGGGTGCCGTGGCGGCACCCGCTCCCCCGCTGCCCGCCAACACCGTGCACAGCGCGGCCACGGCCGCCAGAGTGCGCACCCATCTCATGGGGCCGCCGGTTTGCGGGTAGGTACCTGGGCCCGCTCGAGCAGTGAAGCACCGGCTACCCCAGACAGCGCCCACAGGGCGACGATCCACCAGGCCAGGAGCGCCTCGAATATCGTGGTGCGGTTGACCGAGGTGGCCAACCACAGCTCCACGTTGCCGGGCCCGAAGACGTAGGCCCCGGCCAGCACGGCGGTGGCACCGATGAGGGCGACCCAGGGCCACAGGTCGTTGGCCAGGCCCAGCCGGCCGCGCACCGCACGCAGGAAGAGACCGCCCAGCACCGAGCAGACCAGGGCCAGCACCACCACGTGCAGATGGGGCCACATGGCGCTGATCGTGCTGTGGGCCCGGCTGCTCAACGACCCGTCGCGTTGCCCGCTGATGCTGGGGTCCGAGGGCACGCCGGCGATGATGGTCAGCAGCGGCCAGACCAGGAGCGCCACGATGGCCGCGGCAGCCCCCGCTATGGGAACCCAGGGGCGCCCCTGACGGCGCACCACCACGCGCACGGCGATCAGGATCACGAAGACACCGGCCACCGCGATGCCTTCGACCTTGGTCAGCCCGGTCACCCCGAGCAGGAGCGCGGTCACCGCCAGATTGGACGGCGTCGGCGGCAGCACCAATCCGAACACCACGGCGGCCACGGCGGTGAAGGACCAGAGCACGTCGGCGTAACCGTTGGTGGCGAAGAGTCCGACCACCCCACCGGCCACCAGGACGGTCAGCGCAGCCACCAACACGCCGGCCGCCAGGACCAGCTGCTGCCCGCGCTGGCCGGCATGGAGCCGCACCGCGCCACGCCGGGCCACCTCGATGATGCCCCACCCGGCCACGAACAGCGCGCAGGCATTGACCAGGGCCACCATGACGACACCCACCCGCGCCGAACTGGTACCGGTGAGGCGCCAGGCGAACGCCATGACCGAGCTCACCAGCGGCGGGTACCCGGGGTGCGACACCACCAGGAAGCGGTTGCGGATGGCGGCCAGGGCGAATGTATGCCCGTGACTGAGCCAGCGGGCGTGGAGCATCCAGATGGCCCTGGTGTCGAAGCCGACGCTCGGCACCTTGAGCGACCACAGCATGGGCACGGTGGCCGCCACCACGGCCACACCGCCGATGACGAGCAGCGGGCGCACGCCGTGGCGTAGTGCGGCGAGTTGGCGCCGACGTCGTTGGCGCAGGGCCGGATGCGTGACGAGCACGACTGCGCTGACCACGAAGGCGCCCACCGCCCAGAGGACGAACCACAGCAGCAGCGACCCGAAGAGGGCGATCTCGCTGACCGCCGCCACCCCGCAGCACAGCGCGCCGGCCAGCGGAAGCAGGGGCAGCGCCACCAGGCGCGGCCCGACGGCCAACAGCACCGGCACCACCCCGGACGCGGCCAAGACCAAGAGGGTGAGCACCACGGCGCCCGTCGTGCTCACGAGCGGCCCCGGGAGATGAGGGCGCGACCACCGGATTGGCGGCGAATGGTCACCAGGTAGTCGCCCTGGCAGGTGGCTCCCCGGGTGCTGTGCAGGAGGGCCAGCGCCACGGTGCTCGAAGCCGGGCGCAGGGTGAGGCGCACCCAGCCACCGATGACCTTGGTCAGCGTGACCCAGTTGGCCAGCGTCGGCTTGGGTAGATAGACGATGTCGTGCGCGCTCACCAGGGAGTGGGCCTGCGTGCTGAGGCACTCGAAGTAGGCGTCGCTCTGGGTGGCGCTGTGCACCAGGGCGGGCGTGGCCAGATGTGATTCCGAGCGCGCCGCGTGCACCGCCGTCAGGGCGATGCCGACGATCGCCAGCAGCCCGACCACCGCGGCGACGGCCGCTCTCAGCCACGGCTTCATCGGTGGGCGGACGCCTTCATGCACCGGGCCACCCGCAAGGTGGCCACCTGTGCAGCGACCACCTTCTCGTCCGCCTTGACGCAGCGGGCGATGAGCGTCGGAGCCACCCGCAGCGGTGGCGGGTCCCCGGCCCGGTCGACCGACACGTTGTCCCAGACCCAGGCGCCGGCCTGAATGCGAGGTAGCCGGCCCAGCACCGCCGTCATGAAGGCGGCGGCATAGGTGGGGTCGTGGCCTTGGAGGGTGAGGCCGGTTCCCTTCTCTGGTGCGATGACCACGGTGTTGACCTTCCAGACCGAGATGGCCCGCCGCACCGCCGCCGACTCCGCGCGTGTCCCGGTGGGTTGGGGAATGGTGATGCCAAAGGCCAGGTCCTCCAGCGCCTTGAAGCCGGGCTCGGCCGCGCCGGCTCGGTAGCTCACGCCCTGCGGTCCCCCGCCCCCGGCCTGGCTGAAGTGCATGGCGTCAACGGCCTGCCAGGCCATGGCCACCTGAATTCCCGAGAACGGTGCCGGGTAGTTGAGCAGCACACGGTCGGGTGGGAGGTGGGGCGCCACGCTGACATACCAGCGGGGCAGCGTCACGGGCCGCATGACGAAGGGCATGGAGGAGGCGAAGGTGGCGCCGATAGGGACCAAGGCCACGGCGGCCACGCCCAAGGCGGCCCCGGCTCCCAAGAGTCCGGACCACCTCCCGGCTTTTTTCCAGAGCGCGGGGACGCGCCAACGGATGTGATCCACGATCATGGCCAAGAGGAAGGCGGCGGCCAGGAAGCCGATGATCATGAAGCGCTGCTCAATGACGTTCTCAATGACCGGTATCTGATGGAAGAGGCGCTCGGGCACCAACTCGCCCGGGCGCGTTCCCCATGAACAGCCCACGCACACGGCCAGGAGGAAGGCGTAGAACCAGAGACGGCGGTCGCGGATGAATAGGAACAGTCCCGCCAGCGCCACCCCCAACAAGCCCCAGCCCAGATAGGCGGACGACGGCAACTGACTGCCTTCGTAGCCGCCGATGGCGGTGTACAGGTTGACGTGGTGGATGAGATTGGCACTGATGAAGCTGGCCCCGTCGTAGCCGCCGATGGAGCCGATGTTGGGCCAGATCAGCCCCGAGAGGTGGGCCGGACCCAGCAGGGCGAACCACACCGGGTAGATCAGCAGCACAGCGCCGACCACGCCGGACACCACCAACCCGCGCGCGGCGTGCGGCACGATCAGTCGCAGACGGGCGCGGTCCGCCACCACCCCGTGGAGCAGCAGGGCGGCGATACACACCACGAAGAGCACGGCCACCACGGCCAGCATTTCCGAACTCAAGAAGAACTGGAAGAAGAGCAGGAGCCCGAGCAGCAGGCCGGCTTTGACGGGACTGTGCTGTTGGCGCACCAGGATCTCGTCCAGGGTGGCCAGGATCAGCGGCAGCAGCATGATGGCCGCCGTCATGAGATGCGAGAACTGCAAGCTGGTCAACACCGAGGGCGAGAAGCCGTAGAGCAACCCGCCGAGGTAGGCGGCCGGCATCCAGCGCACCCGGCGCCGCAGGACCATGAAGGCGGCGAAGGCGCTGAGGGTGGGGGCCAGGGTCGACGCCACGTTGAGTGAGGCCACCGGGCCGAAGAGCCAGGTGACCGGCATCAGCGGCACGCTCAACCCGAGCACCGAGGTCTGGGCCAGCAGGTTCACCCCGCCCGGGTGGAACAACGCGGTGGAGTACAGCGGGTTGTGCAGGTGGGCCACCGCCGTGGCCGGCCACTGGAAGAACCACAGGAACAGCGCGGGGTCGCCGCAGCCACACAACGTGTGTGTGCTGGCTCCCTGCGACCAGGCACCCCACCACAAGATGACGGCAAAGACCAGATAGGAGAGACCGGCCAGGACGACGAATGACCGGGTCCGCCGACGAGGGGCGTCCACGCGTTAGGAGGAGCTGGAGGTTGAAGCCGGGCGCCTGGGCAGGATGGGGGCGTCCCGGCCTGTTCCCCCACCACTCGTCTCGTGGTACTCCTCCTCCACGTTGACCGACCAGATGTCGTTGGTGCCGCCGAATATGTTGTCCACGGTCAGCATGGCGGTGTACATGGAGTGGTCCTGGTTGTTGTACTTGTGCATGCCGTTGCGCCCGACGGGATGCACGTTGGGGGCGTGGGCCTCGAGGTAGTCCCGGATGGCCTGCACGTTGGCCTTGTAGGAGAAGTCGTAATAGGGATAGGCCTTGGGCACCCGCACCACGTAGCCCGACTCCACGTCGCCCGGCTCGACCAGGCCGAGTTGGCCCAGCTCCTTGGTAGCCAGGGCGATGAGATCGTCGTCGGCCATCTCCCACATCTCGTCACCTTCGAAGACGAAGTACTCCAGACCGAGACAGGTGCGCCCGTCCTTGACCAGGTAGGGCGACCAGCTGCCGTAGTTCTGTATGCGGCCCACGTTGACTTCGGGTGCATGGATGTAGATCCAGTTGTCGGGGAAGCTGCGCGACTCGGGCACCACCAGGGCGACGGTCAGGTAGTCGCGGTAGTGCAGGTCGTCGGCCGCAGCCAGGACCTCGGCCGGGGGCGCCGGCCGGATGGTGTGCACCAGCTCGCGCATGGGCATGGTGGAGATCACGTGCGAGGCCGCCTGCTCCACCTCCACGCCGTTGTGGGTGTAGGCCACCGATTGGGCCCGGCCGTCGGCCACGTTGATGCCGGTGACCCGCGCTTCGAGATACACCGTTCCGCCGGCCGCCTGCACCTTCTCCGTGCAGACTTCCCACATCATGCCGGGGCCGTACTTCGGGTACTGGAACTCCTCAATGAGCGTGGTGATCTCGGTCTGATTGCGCTTGGGCAGGATGGCGTTGATGACGGCCTTGCGCAGATCCAGGTTCTTGATCCGCTGTGCCGCCCAGTCCGACGGCATGTCGGCCACCGGTACGCCCCAGACGCGCTCGGTGTAGGTCTTGAAGAAGGTGCGGTAGAGGCGCCAGCCGAAGCGGGCCACCAACCAGTTCTCGTAATTCGACTCGTCCTTGGGCGGACGGATGCGGGCCCAGACATAGGAGAAGCCGCAGAGAATGGCCTCCCACAGCCCCAGGTTGCGTAGCGCGTTCATGGCCTTGAGCGGGTAGTCGTAGTACTTGCCCTTGTAGAAGATGCGACTCATGCGCGGTCGCAACAGGAAGTCGCCCTCGGGCAGGATCTCGTGCCACAGGGCTTCCACCTCGGGCACCTTGGTGAAGAAACGGTGACCACCCAGGTCGAAGCGCCAACCGTCGCGCAGCACGGTGCGGCTGATGCCGCCCACCACCGCGTCGGCTTCCAGGACTACCGGGTGCTGGCCCCGCTTGGTCAACTGATAGGCCGCAGTCAGTCCCCCCGGGCCCGCGCCTGCGATCACTACCGGTGCTTCCTCGCCCATCCTGTCCTCTCGCTCGTAGCCCGCCCCCCAGCCAGGGCCACAGCAGGATACTGGGTCGTCAGGGCACGGAGATGTTTAGGAAGGCGAGGAGGCTGTATCCGGCCAGGGCGGCCGGAAGCAGGACCAGCACGGTCCGCTCCACCCGCTCCCGCCGGCAGAGCAGGGCGGCGGCCATGGTCAGCGGGAAGGCGCTGAGGGCGTAGCGCTCGAAGGAATCCAGGTTGCTACCGGCCACAGCCAGGGCCATGGTGGCGGCCGCGAAGACCGTGTAACAGGCCGGGAGACGGCGCCAGCAGACGATGAGCAGGACCAGCGCCACCAGGACCCACGGCACGTGCAGGGCGGTCCCGACATGGTGGTGGAGAACGCCCCGGGCATCGTGGAACAGGGTGACGAAGGGGTCCGACACCCCGCCGTGGTGCGCCGTCTGAAGCTGGACCCGCAAGGGCGCCCACAGGTCCCCCACCACGTGATCGGCCCAGGCCAGGAAGGCCAACACGCCGAGCAGGGGGGCTCCGGTGGCTCCCAGGCCCACCAGCCGCTCGCCCCGCCCGAGCCGGGTCCACCAGCGGATCAGCTCGCACAACACGGCCAGGGCCAACAGCACCCCGACGGGCCGGGTCAGGGCGGCCAGGAACCCGCAGAGGGCGGCCACCCAGAAATTCGGCCGCACACCGGCCCGGCCCGGCCGCAGGGCCAGGAAGCAGCCGATAGAGAGGGCCAGCAGGGTCGACTCGGCGTAGCCCATGACCAGCACGAAGGCGGCCGGCGCCAGGCTGAGCAGCCACAAGGCCCGCCAGGCCGTGGGTAGGTCACCCGTCTCGCGCCGGACCAGCACGAAGAACAACATGGTGGCGGCCAAGGCGGCCAGATTGGAGACCACGATGAGTGCGGCCCCGTCGTCCACCCCCGGGAGCCAGGCCAGCGCGTGGGTCAGCAGCGGCACGGCCGGAAAGAAACGGAGCGACTGGTGGCCCAGGGCGGCGTACCCCACCCGGGCGATGGTCTCGTAGTAGCCGGCATCCCAGCCCAGGAGCCCCTCATGGACCCGGGCCGCCACTGCGGTGTTGGCGGGATTCACGCGGTCGACGATGAAGTGGGCCAGGCTCAAGGCGCCCAAGACGATGGCCCGAGCCACCAGGAAGGGCACGATGGCCTCTCGCAGGGGCTGGCGCAGCCGCCTCACTTCTCCGGCGCGAACTCGGTCAGGTTCATGGGCTCGTAGTAGTGCTTCGGACTGTTGGTGACCCAATTGCGGCCGCCCAGCTTCGGTGTGTTCAACAAGGCGGAGGCCAGCGTGTCGCACTTGATGCCGTAGGTCTGGTAGCCCGGATCCCAGGCCAGCCAGATGTGATGCGTGGTCCCGGCGTCAGCCACCAGGGTGGCGGCAAAGGCGGTGGGACTGGCGTGATGGACCGTCTTGGCGTAGTCGACCCAATCGACCAGGGCGGGGCCGGTCCCGCGCGGGAAGGTGGTCTCCTTGTAGTGCGCGTTGTGCGCCGTGACCCGGTAGACCGACGGCCCCAACTGGTCGGGGCAGTAGGCGATGATGTCGCCCGGCCTGGCCTGGACGTTGATGACGGCCGCCACCTTGGTGGCCTGCGTGCGCTGGGTGTTGATGTTCTGGAAGGCGCCGATCATCCCGGCCACCACGGCCACCGCCACGAAGAAGTAGCGCACCCGCGGGTCGAGCAGGGTGGTGGTACCCAGCGCCACCAACATGAGCAGGGGCAGGAAGACCACCGAGGCGTAGCGGGGGGAAAAGGCGCTGGTGGTCAGGATGCCGCCGGCAATGGCGGCAAACAGGGTCCCCACCACGGTGAAGGACAGGCCCCGGGCTTCGGACCGGGTCTTGAGGTCCAGCTCGATGATGCGCCGGGTGCGGCCGATGCCGAAGAGGGCCAGGGCGAACATGCCGAAGTAGACGAGCGCCAGCAACCGGCCCTGGTCGGTCCCCACCGAGCTCAACGAACCCTGGTTGGCCGTGAACCCGGTGACGGCGTTGATGACGGCGGCGAAGTTGGGCGGGGCGGCCCAGGGGGTCCCGGTGTGGGCCGACTGGTACAAGAAACTGGGGATCCACGGCACGAAGGTGAGGCACCCGACCACGACGGCCAGGAAGGCCGGCACCGGCTGCTTCCAGTCCTCTCCGTCGGGCGCCTTGTGGTGGGACCACCACGCCAGGCCCAAGAGCCACAGGCCCGCCATGGCCACCAGGTAGAGGGCCCAGTACTGGGTGTAGAGCAGCGCACCGGTCACCACGGCCAGCGCCACCAGGTTGCCCGGCTTGGGCGCGGCCAGGGCCCGGTGCAGGGCCAGGAATCCGCACCCAGTCAGCAGGATGACCAGCGCGTACATGCGGGCTTCGGTGGAGTAGTAGACGGCGAAGGGTGCGCTGGCCAGCAGGACCAGCGTGACCCAGGCCACCGTCCGGCCGCCGTAGCGATTGCCGGCCAGCCAGGCCACGGGAAGGGTCAGGACGCCGATCACCCCGGACAGGGAGCGGGTGGCCAGATCCGACTGCCCGAAGAGACGCATCCAGAAATGCAACAGGTAGTAGTAGAGGGGCGGCGCGCCGTCGTGCCGGACCGAGCCGGCGATGGCGCTGATGGGGAGCCGGGCTCTGTCCACGGTCAGCGCCTCGTCCAGCCACAACCCCGAATGCGTCAAGAAGCGGAGGACCACACCGGCCACGACCACCAGGCCGACGGCCACAATGGCTACCGTACGCAGACGGCCTGTTAGCTGGGGAACCTCGTCGGACATGCGGCGACATGGTAGGACACTGGGTCTAGGCTCATCCGCCGCCGGGGGGGCGCCAGCCAAGGAAAGGGGGAAGGCAGGGATGGTCAAGTACATCGCTAAACGAGTTGTACTGCTCATCATCATCATCTTCTTTGTCTCGGTGGCCTCCTTCTTCCTGGTTCACCTGCTCCCCGGAAATCCGGCCGTCACCATCCTCGGTCCCAACGACACGGCGCAGAACGCCGCCATCCTCAACCACCAGTTGGGCCTCGATAAGCCGCTCATCGACCAGTACTTCATCTGGATCGGCCACGTCTTCCAGGGCAATCTGGGCCAGTCCTTCACCACGCATCAGACGACGGTCAGCATCATCAAGCAGTCGTTCCCGGTGGACGTCGAGCTCATCGTGATCTCCCAGCTCATCGCCTTCCTGGTGGCCTTCCCCATGGCCATGACGGCCTCACGCCGACCCAACAAACTGTTCGACCAGGTGGCCAACAGCACCACCTTCGGCATGCTGGCCCTGCCACCCTTCGTCATCGCCCCCGTCTTCGTGCTCCTCTTCGCCGTGCAGTGGCATGTCTTCCCGGGCCCGGCCTCCTACGTACCGATCTCGCAGAACTTCTGGTCGAACCTGCACACCATGCTCCTGCCCTCCATCGTGCTGGCCATGGGATCGATCGTCTTGTACTTCCGCTTGCTCCGTAACGACCTCATCGCCACCTTGCAGGAGGACTTCATCACCATGGCCCGCTCCAAGGGCCTGTCCGACCGCCGCATCATGTGGCGGCACGCGCTGCGGCCGTCGTCGGTGTCCTTCCTGGCCTCGGTCGGCGTGACCATCGGCGGCCTGCTGGCCGGCACTTTCGTGGTCGAGCTGCTCCTGCAACTCCCGGGCCTCGGCTTCCAGCTCATCTCGAGCACCAACCAGGACGACTACACCGTGGTCCAGGGCATCACGCTCTTCGTGGCGGTGGCCATCGTGCTGCTCAATTTCCTGGTTGACTTCATCTTCACCATCGTCGACCCCAGGATCGCCCGTGACTGAAACGCTTCGCTCCTCATTCGGGCCCGAATCGGTCCTCCTGGCCCCCCATATAGAGGAGCCGCCCGAGAAGAAGCGGCTCGGCCCGCTCTTTTGGATCTGCGTCGGATGGATCGGCCTGATCATCCTCATCGCCATCATCGCCAACCTGTTGCCGTTGCCCAACCCCAGTTTCCAGAACTACTCGGCCCCCCAGAACGCCGGGCCGGGCTGGGGCCACCTGCTCGGCACCGACGACCTGAACCGCGACATCTTCAGCCGCTTGATCTTCGGCTCCCGGGTCTCGCTCGTGGTCGGGTTCGGCGGTGCCCTGCTCGGCCTCATCCTGGGCGGCGTCCCGGCCATGATCTCGGGCTACCGCCGGGGCCGGGTCGACACCTTCTTGAACACCACCTCCTACGTGCTGCTGGCCTTCCCGGCCATCGTGGGCGTGCTCTCCATCGTGGCCTTCTGGGGTCACGACCTCTGGAAGATCACCATCATCATCGGCGTCTTCTCGGGCCCCCTCATCTTCCGTGTCGTGCGGGCGGCCACGCTGTCGTACTCCACCCGCGACTTCGTGCTGGCCGCCAAGGCGCTCGGCGCCAGCGACACCCGGATCCTGGCCCGCGAGATCCTGCCCAACATCCTGCCCACCATCATCTCGTTCGGGCTCATCGCCGTGGCCACCATCATCGTGACCGAAGGCACCCTGGCCTTCCTGGGGCTGTCCGTCCAGCCGCCCATCCCGAGCTGGGGCAACATGCTCAACGAAAGCGCCTCCCTGCTGGCCGGCGGCAAGGGGCAGAACAACCCGTGGCTGGTCATCTTCCCGGCGGGAGCCATGTTCTCCCTCCTCTTCGCCCTCAACGTGGTGGCCGACAAGTTGCGCTCCCACTTCGATGTGACCGAGGTGAAGCTGTGAGCCCCGACGACCCGATCCTGCTGGAAGTGGACAACCTCCAGGTCTCGTTCGCCACGCCGCGGGGCACCCTGCACGCCGTGCAAGGTGTCTCGCTGGCCCTCGAACAGGGCAAGACGCTGGGCATCGTGGGCGAGTCAGGCTCGGGCAAGACCGTGCTGTCGCGCGCCATCATGGGCCTGCTGCCGCGGCATTCCGCCACCCAGACCGGGTCGGTGCGCTACCGCGGCCAGGAGATCCTCAACGCGCCCGACGACGAGCTGCGCAAGCTCTGGGGCACCCAGATCGCCATGGTCTTCCAGGACCCGATGACGTCGCTCAACCCGGTGCTGCGCATCGGCCAACAGATCACCGAGCCGCTCAAGCTGCATCTCAAGCTGGGGCGCCATGAGGCCAAGGAGACGGCCATCTCCCTGCTGACCCAGGTCGGCATCCCTTCACCCCAGGAACGGTTCAACGCCTACCCGGGCCAGCTTTCGGGCGGCATGCGCCAGCGTGTGATCATCGCCATCGCACTGGCCTGCGCCCCACGCCTCCTCATGGCCGATGAACCGACGACCGGCCTCGATGTCACCGTGCAAGCGCAGATCCTCGACCTGCTGACCACGCTGCGCTTCCGGCGCCAGATGGCCATGATCCTGGTCACCCACGACCTGGGCGTGGTGGCCACCCGCACCGACGAGATCATCGTCATGTACGCCGGCAACGTGGTCGAGCGGGCCCCGACCAACGTCCTGTTCTCCCGGATGAAGATGCCCTACACCGAGGCCCTGCTGCGTTCCATGCCGCGCATCGCCAACCCGAGCCACACCCGGCTGCACGCCATTGAAGGCCGGCCGCCCGACCTCATCGCACCGCCGGCCGGCTGCCCGTTCGCGCCACGCTGCCCCTACGCCCAAGACAAGTGCCGCAACGAGAAGCCGCCGCTCGTGTTGAGCGACGACCCGGGCCACAGCTACGCCTGCTGGTTCCCGCTGAACACACCGGCCTCGACCAAGGTCACGGTCCCCTCATGAGCCTGCTCAGCGTCGACGATCTGCACGTCTCCTTCACCAAGGGCCATTCGACTGTGCAAGCGGTGGCCGGTGTCAGTTTCGACCTCAGTGCTGGTGAGACGCTGGGCCTGGTCGGCGAGTCCGGCTGCGGGAAGTCGACGACGGGACGAGCCATCATCCAGATGGAGAAAGCCACCTCGGGCACCATCACCTTCGACAACACCGAGCTCACCGCGCTGGGCCGGTCCGAGCTGCGCAACGTGCGCACCAAGGTCCAGATGATCTTCCAGGATCCGGTGTCGTCGCTCAACCCGCGCCGCTGCATCAGCGACATCGTGGCCGAACCCCTCAATATCTGGAAGATCGGCACCCCGGCCGAGCGCCGGGCCACCGTCGACACCATGCTCGAGTCCGTCGGCATCGATCCCAAGGTGGCGGGCGGTCGACGACCCCGCGAGTTCTCCGGTGGCCAGTGCCAACGCATCAGCATTGCCCGCGCCCTGGTCCTCCAACCCAAACTGCTGGTCTGCGACGAGGTGGTGTCCGCCCTTGACGTCTCGGTCCAGGCCCAGATCCTCAACCTGCTCGAGGACCTCAAGGCGGCCCACGATCTGACCGTGCTCTTCATCGCCCACGACCTGGCCGTGGTCAAGAACGTGAGTGACCGGGTGGCCGTCATGTATCTGGGCCGCCTGTGCGAGATCGCCCCCGCCGACACGCTCTACGAGGCGCCGGCCCACCACTACACGGCGGCCCTCTTGTCCTCCGCCGTCGAGCCCGACCCCGAAGCCACCCGCACGCCGGTGATCCTGGCCGGCGAGCCCCCCAGCCCGATCAACCCGCCGTCGGGCTGCCGCTTCCGGACCCGCTGCCCCCGGGCCGAGGAACGTTGCGCCCGCGATGTTCCGCAACTGCGAGAGATCGCACCGGGCCACCAGGTGGCCTGTCACTTCCCCATCGGTAGCTAGTGGCCCGCCCAAAGAGGCTGGCCATCGCCGCTTCGGCCGCCTATCCCGATCTGCGGGACGATTGGCCGCTCCTGCGCAACGCCCTCAAGGCAGAAGGCGTCTTCGCCCGCACCGAAGTGTGGAGCGATCCGTCCTCGCCCTGGCACACCTACGACCTGGTGCTCGCCGAAGGCGCCTGGGACAACATCCAACGTCCCGACGAATTCTTAGCCTGGGCCGACCGCGTGGCGGCCGATGTCACCCTGGCCAACTCCCCCGCCACCCTGCGCTGGAACATAGACAAGCGCTATCTCTCCGTGCTGGCCGACGCCGGTGTCCCCATCGTGCCCACCACCTGGGTCGACCCCACCGACCCCCAAGCGCCTCTCCCAGAGGGGGAATTCGTCGTCAAGCCGACCATCTCGGGCGGCGGCTACCAGACCGCCCGTTACGGGGACAATGAGCACGACGCGGCGCGGGCCCATCTGGCCGCGCTGGCCGCTGTCGGCCGCACGGCCATGATCCAGCCCTACCAGTCCAAGGTCGACGAACTCAGCGAGATGGGTCTCATCTTTTTGGGCTCGCAATACAGCCATGCCATCAGCAAGGGCGCCTTGCTGCAGTCGGGAGCGGGCGTGCAGTCCGAGCTCTTCCGCAACGAGCGGATCGGCGTGGCCGAACCGACGGACGCCTACCTCGGTGTGGCATGGGCCGCCCTCCGCGTGGCCGAAGACCTCTTTGGTCCCACCACCTACGCCCGGGTCGATCTGATTCCCAGGGCCGACAGTTCACCCGCCGTCTTGGAACTCGAACTGCTGGACCCCGCCCTGTTCATGGAGACCGCTCCGGACGCCGCGGCCCGCTTCGCCAAGGTGCTCTCGGAGCAGATTCGTAGAGGCTGAATAGTCAGCCGTGCAGTGCTCCGCGTGATCTCATGACCAGCCGAGTTCATGCAGGCGGGCCTCACCGATCCCGAAGTGATGTCCGACCTCATGCAGCAACGTCACTCGAACCCTGGTCGCTAAGTCCTCCATTGTCTCGACGGACCGACAGATGGTGGCCAGAATGAGAGTGATTCGGTCGGGACTGACCCCGGCATAGGTTCCCCTCTTGGTCAGCGGAATCCCTTCGTACAGTCCAAAGAGCCGGCCGGGCGGGCTCTCGTCATCAATGATGATGGCCACGTTCTCCATTCCAGAGCGCAGTGTTTCCGGGATCGTCGCCAGAGCTGCCGCCACCAATGATTCGAACGCACCAATTTCGACTGGCTCCATGCCATCCACCTTGGCAGGGATTGACATGAGGTGATGCAGAGGTCGGTCTGATCGCTTAGTCCACTACCGCTCGTCCACCGACGAGTACGGGGAACTGTCGCTCCGGTGCCGTGGCCGGAACTTCGACCAACTCAGCCCGGGTCTGGCCGGCCAAGACGTAGGCGCCCTCGGGGGCGTACTGCACGATGTAGGCCTTGCGCACGTCCTGAGTGAGGTTGGGACCGGTGCAGTGCGGGGTCAGCGACGAGAACACCACCATGCCCCCGGCCCGCACGGGCGCCGTCACGGCCGCTTGCACTTCCGGAGACGACTCGTCGAAGCAGATCAGCCCGGTCTCTGACAGGCGGTGGCGCAGCGTCCCTTGGTGATGCACGCCGGGCAGCACCTGCGGACACCCGTTCTCCTCGGTGGCATCGGTCAGGGCGATCCAGCACGTCAGGTACTGCTGCGGGAGCACGAAGGCGTAGCCATTGTCTTGATGCCACGGAAACGACACCGCGGCCCCCGGCTTCTTGTAGACGGCCTGGTCCCAGTAGAGCCGGACGTCTGGCCCGATCAGGTCGGCGCACACATCGGTGAGAGGCGACGACGACACGAAGTGGCGTAATCGCTCTGAGCGCGCCACCAGGTGGGTGCTGAAGGTGATCTCGTCGGCCCGGGCAATAAAGGCCGTGCCGCCGTCCTTACGGAGCAGGTCCTCGAACTCTCGCTCGATGGGGTCGATCTCCGCCAAGACCTCCGACATGGTGGCCGCATCGAAGACATCCTCCATGACGAAGTAGCCGAACTCGTCGTAGGACGCCGCCTGCTCCGGCGTCAGGCAACCCAGCGACCGTGACACGCTGGTCCAAGAAAAATCCTCGCTCAAAGGGTGCGTCAGAGTGGCCATCGTCCTACCCTACCGAGCCTCTTTCTCATTCTCAACACTTCATTGATTTTTCTCGACACTATGTCTACTATGAGGGCCGATGCTGCCGTCACCGCTCGCGTTGGCTCTGCTGTCGGTGACGAGCCTGGTCACCACCCCCGCCCACCTTTCCGTCTCCTTGGCGCCCACGCCACCCCTTCCGGTGCAGACCACCTTTTCGGCCCCCGGTCCCTACGCCACCGCGGTTGCCACGGCGACACTGCCCGGCGCCGGCGGTTTCACGATCTTCCGCCCGGCCGACTACAACGCGCTGGGCTTCACCAGCCCCATCGTGGACTGGGCCAACGGAACCGGCGCCACCCCCGGCCTCTACACGACGATCCTTTCCCACTTCGCCTCCTACGGCTTCACGGTGATCGCCAGCGATCTCACCAATACCGGCAGCGGCCGCGAGGTCGAGGCCGGGTCGCACTACCTGGTGGCCCAGAACACGACTGCCGGCAGCACGTATGCGGGCCACCTGAATACAGATGAGATCGCCGCCGTCGGCCACTCCCAGGGCGCCACCGCGGCGGCGCGGCTGGCTGAATTCGACCCGGCTGTGAAGACCCTGATGACCTTCTCGCTGCCGGCATCCATCTATTCGTTCCCCAACCCCGACTGCCCCGCCGCGGCCTACTGCTCCACAAACCTTTCCCTGGTCAAGCAGCCCACCTTCTTGATCTCGACCTATGGATTCGCCGACGCCATCATCGCCAACCCTGAGGTAGCGGCCAACTACTTCGACCAACTGCCCGGGCAGGCCGTCATGGGCATCATCGTCAACTCCGACGGCAAGGCGGCCGACCACTCGGCGGTCCAGAACTCCGATGACGGGGGCAATCCCGACGGTGAGCTGGGATACGCCACAGCCTGGCTGGAGTACCAACTGCGCGGCAACCCCTTGGCCGCCACCGCCTTCACCGGTCCGCAGCCTGAAATCACCGTCAACCCCAACTGGCCCGGCAGCGTGACCAAGCCCGCACCCATCGGAGGACCATGAACGAGAAGCCCGACTCGCCGACGGTGTCGCGCCGCCAACTTCTCATCGGCGCCGGCGCCCTCGCCGGCACGTTGGCCGTCGGTGGCACGGCCCTGACCGACGCCACGGCTGCCAGCGCCAGCAGCACCAAGTGGCCCACCACCAAGCTCCCGCGCTCGGCCGCCAAGACCGTCGACGCCGGCGACTTCGTCACCGCGCGGCAACTCGAGTCGTGGCAGCACGACCTCGATGCCATGGGCATGCGCTCCACCGGCTCCCCCATCCACGAACAATTCATCGACCTGCTGATCACCCGCCTCGGGGAGGCCGGCGTGCAGGACGTGCACACCGAACCCGTGCCTTTCCCGCGCTGGTCGGCTTCGCACTGGGCCCTCGAGGTCCCCTACGGACCGCACGCCGGCACCATACCGACGGCGTCGTACCTCCCCTATGCCGGAGGCACCTCGGCCGCTGGCGTCACCTGCGAATTGGCCGTGATCCTGCCCGGCGCCATGCCGGCCAAGGGGTCGCTCACCGGCAAGATCGCCCTCTTCGCCATGCCGGTCGGATCCATCGCCTATTCCCTCATGGAGACGATTGCCTACGGCAAGTACGACCCGGACGGGGTCCTCAGTCCGACGGGGAACTACTCCCGCCCCTGGACCGGCGTGGGTGATCTCATCACCCTTCTCGACGCGCTGGACACCAGCGGCGCCGCAGGGGCCATCGGGATCATCGACCTGCCCGCCGACGCGGCCCATGGGTCGTACTTCCCCTACGACGGCACGATTCGCAACGTGCCGGGTGTCTTCGTCGACCGGGATGCCGGGGCCACGTTGCAGAAGCTCGCCCTGGAGGGCACCAGCGTCCGGCTGACCGTGCGTTCCACCGTCGAGCACATGGTGAGCCGCAATGTGGTTGGCCTCATCCCGGGCCGCAGCGATGAATACATCATCCTCAACTCGCATTCCGACGGACCCAACGGCGTGGAGGACAACGGGCCGGACGCCATCATCGCCATGGCCAACTACCTGACCCGGCTGCCCAAGGACTCCCTGCCCCGCAGCATCTTGATCACCTTCACCACCGGTCACTTCCACGGTGGGCTCGGTCAGGTCACCTTCGCCAAGAAACACCGCAACACCACGCTGCGCCGAGCCGCCTGCGCCATCACGTTGGAGCATTTGGGCGCACTGGCCTGGGAGGAGAACGAGCAGGGCGACATGACGCTGACCGGACAGCCCGAGTTGGGCGTGCTTTTCCTGCCCGAGAACAAGGCCCTGGTCGATGCCAGCCTGGCCGCCATCACAAGAGCCAGCGCCGGACCGGCCCTGGCGCTGCGTCCCTACGTCAGCGTGCCCGAAGCACCGAATGGGTACGGCTGGCCCGGCGAGGGCACTCAGCTGTGGTCCGATGGCCACGTGATGACCATGAACTACATCACGGGTCCGACCTACCTGTTGAACTGGGGCATTCCCACCGTGAAGAAGACCGACTTCGCGCTCATGCACAGAGAGATCGTTTCGTTCACCCAGATGGTGCTTGACCTCGGTGGTGTGCCCAAGGCGAGCCTCTCGGCGCTCGACCTCACCCCGCTGTGATCAAGCCGACCGATACCCTGCCTCTGTGAGCGAAACCAAGAGCGGGGCGACTCAGACCCCGACCCGCCGGCGCCGTGAGGGGCCCAGCAAGGGCGACCTCAAGAAGGACGCCATCCTCGATACGGCCTGGCAGCTCCTCGGCACGAAGCCCATGACGGCCATCACCATCGATGAGCTGAGCACTGGGGCGGGCATCTCGCGCTCGTCCTTCTACTTCTACTTCGACTCGCGGGCCGCCGTCATCCGGGCTCTGGCCGATCGCACGTCGGTCGAGCTAAGCCAGTCCATTCGCACCGCGCTAACTGCGGCCACGTCGCCGCATGACGCCATCACCGCGCTCAATCGCACCCTGCTGGCCAGGTGGCGAGCCAACGGACCACTCATGCGAGCCATGGACGTGCTGGCCGAGAACGACGACGAGCTGCGGGCCTTCTGGCGTGGGGTCACCGACGACGTCGTACGGGCGGGCGCCCAGTCCATTGAAGACGAGCGGGCCGCCGGCCGCGCGCTACCCGGTCCACCCAGCGCAATGGATCTGGCCGTGGCCCTCACCAACATGTACTGGCGATCGGGGCAGCAGGCCTCGTTGGAGCCGGGCTCCGAGAAGGATGACGAGCACCTCATTGAGACGCTGACGGCCATCACGCTGCGGGCGATTTACGGACAACCCTGAACGACGAAGGCTGCACCAAGCTTCGCTTGGATCTGATCGGGCTGTCGCTGGCCCCTTCGGTACCTCCATCGACGTCGAACTGGGCGAGAACGGTGATTTCGCCTCTTAACGGATCAGCTCTGCCTCACCAGGGAGCGCTCTAGCGAGCGCTCCATCAAGCGTCGCCAGGCGACAGCCTTGGCTGGCCGCCAGAGCGGCAAGGTAGGCGTCGGTAACTTGTCGATGGCCCGTGATGTGCCCCAGGCCCACGGTCGTGTAGGAGATCTCGTCGGACCAAAAGGCACACCTTGGCGAGTCGTAGAGGCCGGACAATATGCCCATCGCCGTGGCCGAGCTTTCGCCGGAACGTACGAGGAAGCGAACAAATGCACCTTCGACGATCGGACACAGGGCGACCCCATCGACGCTGGCCGCCCAACTCGCCACCGTGTCGTGGTGGACATGATCGGACACCACGAGGGCGATCAGCGCATTGGCATCGAGCAAGTACGTGGCGGTCATTCGTCGTCCAGGGCAGCAGCCACTTCCTCTGAGGTAATCCGCCGTCCAAGTGCGATGACAGGGAAACCGCTCTTCTTGTCAGTCTTGAGTTCCAGCGGCTCGCCGAGCGTCGCCAGACCGCGTATCGCCAGATCCGCTACTACGGAGGACAGTGACTGATGACGCTCCTGGGCAATCTTTCGGGCCCGCTGATGAACGGCTGGCGGCAGATCCACTGTGGTTCTCATGGTTGCATCATACCTGCATCACCAGTGATGCTAGGGAACAGTGCTTGAAATGGCTACTGCCCTGCATCGAGATTCCGACGCAGGGCAGTAGCAAGTTCACACAAACATCAGCGCCAAAGGGGCGCCCACTGATCAGGCTTCGGGCGCTGCCTCGGCTGCGGCTTCAACCGCAACTTCAGCCGCTGCTTCTGGAGCTACCTCGGCGACGGGCTCGGCTGCAACTTCGCCCGCGGCACCGTCGTCAACGCCCTCGGCACCGGCTGCGTCGGTTGCCTGGGCGGGCTCGGCCACCGGTACGCCAACCTCTTCGGCGAAGTCGGCCCAGGCGGCCTGCGCCTCGGTCTCGGGCGTGAACTCCCCCTCGGCGTAGTCGAAGCCGATGTAGTTGCCCTCTTCGTCGTAGGCGTGCTCACCAAAGGCCTCGCGGTACTCCTCGGAGACCTCGCCACCTTCGGCGGCCTGCTTAATGGAGAGCGAGATGCGGCGACGCTGCAGGTCGATGTCGATGATCTTGACCCACAGTTCCTCGCCGGGCGTGACGACCTGCTCGGGCAGGTCCACGTGGTGCACGGCCATCTCGGAAATGTGAACCAGTCCTTCGATCCCGTCGCCCACCTGCACGAAGGCGCCGAAGGGCACCAGCTTGGTGATGCGGCCGTAGACCAGCTGGCCGACGGCGTGGCTGTCAGCGAACTCCTGCCAGGGGTCGGACTGCGTCGCCTTCAGCGACAGGGAGATGCGCTCCTTGTCCAGGTCGACGTCGAGCACTTCGACCTCAATCTCATCGCCCACCTGCACGACGGATGAGGGGTGGTCGACGTGCTTCCAGGACAGCTCGGAGACGTGGACGAGTCCGTCCATGCCGCCCAGGTCCACGAAGGCACCGAAGTTGACCACCGAGGAGACGACACCCTTGCGGCGCTCGCCCGGCTTGAGGTTGGCCAGGAAGTCGCCGCGCTGCTCTTTCTGCGCTTCTTCCAACCAGGCCCGGCGGGACAGCACCACGTTGTTACGGTTGCGGTCGAGCTCAATGATCTTGGCCTCAATGACCTTGCCCACGTAGGGCTGCAGCTCGCGCACACGACGCAGCTCGACCAGGGAGGCGGGCAGGAAGCCGCGCAGTCCGATGTCGACGATGAGGCCACCCTTGACCACTTCGATGACCGGACCCGACACCATCTCGCCGTCGTTCTTCTTCTTCTCAATGGTCGTCCAGGCCCGCTCGTACTGGGCGCGCTTCTTCGATAGGACGAGACGGCCTTCCTTGTCTTCCTTCTGGAGGACGAGGGCCTCTATGTGGTCGCCCAGGGAGACAATCTCTTCGGGGTGGACGTCGTTGCGGATCGACAGCTCACGGGCCGGGATCACGCCTTCGGACTTGAAGCCGATGTCCAGCAGTACTTCGTCACGGTCGATCTTGACGACCGTGCCTTCGATCACATCGCCGTCTTCGAACTCGATGATGGAGTCGCCCATCGCCTGTTCGAGATCGGCTTCACCGAGATCGTCATCGACGATGGTGCGGGGGATGTAGTTCCCCTCGGCGTCGAAGGTGCCCATTTTTTCGGGCGAGAGGAGGGTGGTGCGTACGTCAGGAGACATTCAAAGGCTCGCTTTCAACTGCACTGCCGGTGCTGCTGGCAGGTGACCGCGCCGGGGTCGGTGTGAGTCCAATAGGGTGCCCAGCTGCCGGTGCCAGCGGGCGGTACAGATTATCAGGCTGACCAGGGCCTCGTAGCCCGGCGGGTGGGGGGCCTTCAGCCCGCCACGGAGGCGCTGGCGAAGAAGGACGACAGCAGCGGCTCGAAGTGCTCGAGCGGCGGCGTGGCATAGGCCGGATCGAAGGCCGGCATGTCGTAGAGCCGTACGAATTCCTCGGTCAGGTCGTAGTGCGGATGGCCGGTGAACTGGTCCCGGGCGTTGCGGTCGCCGCCCAGGTGGTGCCAGAAGTAGTACCCCTGGAACACGCCGTGCTGGGCCACCATCCAGTGGTGGGCCTCGGAGACCCAGGGCCGCAGCACAACGGCCGCCACTTCGGCGTGATTTTGCGGGCCCAGGGTGTCACCGATGTCGTGCAACAGGGCGCACACGACGTAGGCGTCGTCCCGGCCATCGAGCTCGGCCCGGTGCGCCGTCTGCAGGCTGTGGGTCAGGCGGTCCACGGCGAACCCCCCGGTGCCCGTCCCCAGGATCCGGAGCTGGTCCAGCAGGTGGTTCACGAAGGTCTGGCGCCACTCGGGGTCGGCCCCGGTGATCAGCGCCCAGTCCTCGGCCGTCGACTCGTCCATCCGGGTGAAGCTGGCCCGCTCGCCGGGTCGGTCCGAGGCCCGGTCAACGATTTGATGCTCGAGTGCCGTCATGCCACCAAGGCTACGCCTGCCGTCCCTCATAGACCTCTCGTCGGCGAGCCATCCGGAGAACGAGCACGAGCAGTTCGCCGTCGTGAATCTCAAGTACGGACTGATTGGTCGCTCAGCCTTTGGCGTCGGCCCAGCTCGAACCGGTGTGCATGGAGATGGTCAGGGGCACCTTCATGTCAGCCGCCCCGGTCATGGCCAGCTCAGTGAGGCGGCTGGCCTCGGCTTCCTCCCCGGCCGGGACCTCGACGATGACCTCGTCGTGGACCTGGAGGACCAGCCGGCTCTGGAGTTTTCCGTGCTCGAACGACTCGTCCAGGCGCTTGAGGGCCAGCTTGAAGATGTCGGCCGCCAGACCCTGAATGCCGGCGTTCATGGCCTGGCGTTCGGCCGTCAGGCGGAGCCGGTAGTTCGAGGCGTTGAGGTCGGGCAGGGGGCGCAGGCGGCCGAACTCGGTCCGGGTGGCGCCGCGGTCGCGGGCCTCGGCCACCGCCATGTCCATGTAGGCCTTGACCCGGGGGAAGGCCCCGAAGTAGCTCTCCATGATGGCGGCCGCTTCCTCGACCGGCACGCCCAGGCGCTGGCTCAGGCCGTAGGCCTCCATGCCGTAGGCCAGCCCGTAGGAGACCATTTTGGAGAACTCGCGCTGGGTGTGGGTGACCTCTTCGGGCGGCACCCGGTAGACGCCCGAGGCCACCACCCGGTGCACATCGGAGCCCGACGTCATGGCCTGAATGAGGCCGGGGTCCTCGGAGAGATGGGCGATGACCCGGAGCTCGACCTGGTCGTAGTCGGCCACCAGGAAGGTGCAGCCCTCGGCCGGCACGAAGGCCCGGCGGAACTGCTTGCCCAGCTCGCTGCGCACCGGGATGTTGTGCAGGTTGGGGCGGTCCGACGAGATGCGGCCGGTGCGGGCCACCGTCTGGCCGAAGGAGGCGTGGATGCGTCCGTCGGCCGCCACCTCGGCCAGCAGCGTCTCGCCGTAGGTCGAGCGCAGCTTCTCGACCTCGCGGTAGGACAGCAGCGCCGGGATGATCGGGTGGGCCTCGCGCAGGCTCTCGAGCGTCTGGGCGTCGGTCGAATACCCGGTCTTGGTCTTCTTGCCCGGCTTGAGCCCGAGCTCCTCATAGAGCACGGTGCGCAATTGCTGGGTGGAGTTGACGTTGAAGTCGTGGCCGGCCAGCTCACACACGGTCAGCTGCAGCTCGGCGGCGGAGCGCTTCAGGTTGTCGGCGATGCCCTGCAGCTCGGCCCGGTCAATGCCGATGCCGGCCACCTCCATCTTGGCCAGGACGCGCACCAGGGGGTTCTCGATCTCACGGTGCAGGTCCGCCATGTCGAGCACGACCAGGCGCTGCTCGTACTCCGCAGCCAGTTCGGCCACGTCCCGGGCCTCGGTCACCATGGACCCGGCCACATCGAGCAACTCCTCGGTGGGTTCCCCCATACTCAGTTGCAGCTGACCCTCGCCGCCGCCCCGCAGGTCCGAAAGCTCGTACTCACCACTGCTGGCGTCGAGGAGGTAGGCGGCGATGGCGGTATCCATGGCGAGACCGGTGCAGTCGATGCCCAGCGGCAACAGGGAGCGCATGACCTCTTTGACCTGATGCCCGATGATCGGTCGGGCCAGCGCGGCGTTGAGGGCC
>DATAUC010000053.1:0-1664 GCA_036268485.1 Acidimicrobiales bacterium | reverse complement strand
GCCGGTTCGAAGATTTCACCTCGGCCGAGGTGCGGACCTGGTGGGTGGACGGGGCCTGCCGACTGGTCACCGCGCATCCGGATACGCCTGACACGCCAGCACCGGAGAGCCTCGACCTGGCTTGGCTCGCGCCGTTGGTGGGGTCGCTGGCTCTGCCGTTCGTCACCGTGGACTTGGTACTGCGGGCCGACGGGGTGTGGCGGGTGGTCGAGCTGGGTGATGGGCAGGTCAGCGACCGGCCGTCCAGCACTGACCCGGCCGCGTTTGTGGCGGCGATCCTGCCCGGCCGACCGTAGCCACGCTTGCCTCCTTATCTTTCGCAGTGGTGTCGGATGTCGTCGAGTCCGTTCGTAGCCAAGGTGACAGGCCAGCAATGGCCCCGATCAAGCGCACTCAGGGAGGGCATCATGACCGCCACCTACACCTTCGACGTGTTTTCCAGCCTCGATGGCTTCGGCGCCCACCACGGTGACTGGGGTGGCTACTGGGGCAAGCAGGGCCCCGAGCTGCTCGAACACCGCCTCGCTATGTACAGCCAAGAGCAGCGGATGGTTTTCGGCGCCAGCACGTATCGGGCGCACGCACAGATTCTGGCCGCGAGTACCGAGGGGGCCGAAGTCCGTGACGGATGGGTCACCCGGATGAGGGACCTGCCGGCCACGGTGGTGTCGAGCACACTGGAGGCGCCCCTCGACTGGCCGGACGCGACCGTCGTGAGCGGCGACCCCGCCGACATCGTCGCCCGGCTCAAGCAGGAGTCCGAGGTGCCGTTGCGCTCACACGGCAGCCTGTCGCTGAACCGGGCACTGATGGCCGCCGGCCTGGTTGACCGCGTCCAGGTAACGCTCTTCCCGGTCATTACCGGTCAGACCGGGGAGGACCCGATCTTCAAAGGCGGGGCCGACTTCGACCTCGAGCTGATCGAGAGCCAGATTCTCGACGGTCACACCCAGGAACTCATCTACCGGCCGGCCCTGCATGCCTGATTCCATCCAGGCCGCGACCTCTTCGCGCGATACCTAGGCCTGGTGGAGGGCGACGTCGGGGAGGCGGCCGTCGCGACGGTAAGCACGGACGATGGCTTGGGCGGCGCCGCCGAAGAGGCCGCCGGTGTCTCCGTCCTCGGGCCCGATGCGGTCCTCGTCGAGGTTGATGACCAGGGTGCGCGCGGGGACGTCACCATCGGAGAAGGAGTAGGTGGCGGAGCGGTCGTCGCCGGCGATCTTCTCGGCGCGGACGTAGATGCCCATGACCGTGGCACGGACCAGGCGGGCCGGCGGTTCACGTCGGCATAGCCTGGGCGGATGGCATCGCTGGCGGTGTGGACGATCGGGCACTCGACGCACCCGGTTGACGCTCTGGTGGAGTTGCTTCATGGTCAGCGGATTGAGGTGCTAGCGGACGTCCGGTCGGCGCCGTATTCGCGGCACAATCCGCAGTTCCGGAGGGAGACGCTGCGGGCTTCGGTGGAGCAGGCCGGGCTGCGGTACGTGTGGCTGGGGGCGGAGCTGGGCGGGCGGCCACCGGAGCCGGAGTTCTACGACGCCAAGGGGCACGCCCGCTACGACCTGGTCGCGGAAACCGAACGCTTCCAGGCCGGGCTGGAACGCCTGCTGACCGGGGCCGCCGCCTACCGGGTGGCCATCATGTGCAGCGAGGAGGAC
>DATAUC010000052.1:0-27430 GCA_036268485.1 Acidimicrobiales bacterium | reverse complement strand
GGGTGGAAGTTGGTGGGCCGGCCGGGTCAGCGCTCGTGGATCCCGCCCGAGCGGCCACCATCGGCGGGTTTCATCATCCGCTCGGCCAAAGTGGCCAAGGCCAAAGCATCAGGACGGAATCTGCCGCGGACGACGTGAGCTTAAGGTGGTCGGCCTTGCCCCGTTCGTTCCTCGCCACCGTCAGTGGCCTGCTTCTTCTTCCCTTCGTTCTCTGGTCGAGCCCGACTGCGATGGCCGCTGCCCCCACCCCGATCGTCGGCAACCACGCCGTAGCCATGGCCCGGACCCCGGACAACGGCGGCTACTGGATCGCCTCGTCCGAAGGTGGCGTCTATGCCTTCGGCGATGCGCACGACGACGGTTCCTTGGCCGGGACGGCGTTGAATGCACCGATCGTGACGATGGCCGCCACACCCGACGGTGGTGGGTACTGGTTGGTGGGGAGCGACGGTGGCATCTTCACTTTCGGCGACGCTCACTTTTACGGATCGACCGGCGCGCGGCGGCTCAATCAACCGATCGTGGCCATGTCGCCCACGCCGGACGGCGGCGGGTACTGGCTCGTCGCTTCGGACGGCGGAGTATTCAGTTTCGGCGATGCCGCCTTCCACGGTTCGACGGGCGCCCTGCGCCTCAACCGGCCGATCGTGGCCGTGGCGCCCACGCCGGACGGCGGCGGTTACTGGCTCGTGGCCTCGGACGGCGGTGTGTTCAGCTTCGGCGACGCCTCCTTCTTTGGCTCGACGGGCGCTATCCGCTTGAACCAGCCGATTGTCGGTCTGGCCTCCACCGGAGACGGTCGCGGCTACTGGTTAGTGGCCAGCGACGGAGGCATCTTCACCTTCGGCGACGCAGGGTATTTCGGATCCACCGGCGGCACGCACCTCAACGCCCCCATCATCGCCATGGCCGTCGTTACCGGTGGGAACGGCTACTGGCTAACCGCGTCCGATGGTGGTGTCTTCACGTTCGGCGGCGCATCGTTCCACGGCTCCGCCACCGCCGACATCAGCTCGCTGCTGGTCGATCAACTGGCATCGACGGGAGGCGCCCAGCAGGTGATCGTGGTGATCTCCCCCAACGCATCGAGCACCAGCGCGTTCCTGGGCACCTACGAGAACGACGGCAGCGGCTGGTACCAGGTCTTCGCGCCCATGCCCGCCTTGGTGGGAGCGAGCGGGTGGGTCCCGGGCTCGGCCCGGAGCGAGGGCGATGGCGCCACACCCGAGGGCATGTACCCCATCGGGTCGACCATGTACGGCACCAACGCCAACCCTGGCACCCGGTTCGCCTACCACCAGCTCACGTGCGGCGACTGGTGGGACGAAGACCCGTCCAGCCCGACCTATAACACATTTCAACACGTAGCCTGCGGGACCAGGCCCCCCTTTGCCGGGAACTCCGAAGCACTGTGGACCGAGGGCAACGCCTACCCCTCCATGGCTGTCGTCAACTACAACACGCCGGCCAATGGACCGTTTGGTTCGGGCATCTTCTTGCATGCCAACCTCGGCGTTCCCACCAATGGATGCATCTCGCTGCCCGTGGCCGACCTCGACACGGTCCTGCGCTGGCTCAACCCAGCCCTCCATCCCGTCATGGTCATGGGGCCGGACTCGGTTATCCGCTCGTTCTGACCTCGGCGGCCACCTCGGCCGCCGCTTCCCCGGCCGCGTCCACCACCTGGTCCAGCACGGTGTCGTTGTGGGAGAGCCCGGGGAACATGACCTCGTAGGCGCCCGGCGCCAGCGCCACACCCCGGCGCAACATGGCATGGAAGAAGCGCGGGTACAGGCCGTTGCCGGCCAGGGCACGGGCCGAGACGTAGTCCGTCGGTGCCTCGAGGGCGGCGTCACCTGCCGGCGCCAAGAAGAGACCGATCAGGGGGCCGACCGTGGGAGCCAGGGCGCGCAGACCGCCCGACTCGATGGCCGCCACCAAAGAGCCGGCGAACCGGGCGGCCTGAGCCGAGAGCTGCGCGTAGTCCTGATCGGTGACGTGCGTCAGCACGGCGTAGCCCGCCGCCGTGGCCAACGGGTTCCCGGACAAGGTTCCCGCTTGATACACCGGACCGTCAGGCGCCAAGGAGGCCAGCAGATCGCGGCGGCCGCCCACGGCGCCGACGGGCAGACCCCCACCGATGACCTTGCCGAAGCACCAGAGATCGGGCGTCACCCCCGACCAGGCCGCGGCGCCACCGGATCCGATGCGGAAACCCGTGATGACCTCATCGAAGATGAGCAGCGCACCGACGGCATCGCAGGCGGCTCGCAGCCCGGCTAGAAATCCGGAGCCCGGCGCCACCAGGTTCATGTTGGCGGCAGCCGGTTCGACGATGACACACGCCACGTCGTCGTCGAGGACGGGCACCACGTTGTAGGGCAGCACAGCGGTGGCGGCCACCGCGCCGAGCGACACACCCACCGAACCGGGCAATCCCAGCATGGCCACTCCGCTGCCCCCGCCGGCCAGCAGTCCATCGGAATGTCCGTGGTAGCAGCCGTCGAACTTGATGACCTTGTCCCGACCGGTGATGCCCCGGGCCAGGCGCACCGCGCTCATGGCGGCTTCGGTGCCCGAGGAGACCAGCCGGACCTGCTCGCACCCGATTAGACGCTCGCAGATCGCCTCCGCCAGCAGAACTTCACCCGGTGTGGGCGCACCGAAGGTGGTGCCCAGTGCGGCCGCCTTGGTGATGGCCTCGGTCACCACCGGATGGGCATGGCCCAGGAGGACGGCGCCGTAGGACTGCACCAGATCGATGTAGCGGGTCCCTTCGACGTCGAGCACGTAAGGTCCGACGCCGCTGGCCACCGTGTAGGGCACCCCGCCCACCGAGGCGAACGAACGCACCGGCGAGTCGACGCCGCCCGGGATGACCCGGGTGGCCCGGGCGAACCACTCGGCGTTGCTGGCTGACACCTGGTCAGCCACCGAGCGCTTCAGCCACGTCGGCCGCGAAGTAGGTGAGGATGAAGTCGGCACCGGCCCGCTTGATGGCGATGAGCTGCTCCATGGCCACGGCGGGGCCGTCGATCCAACCCGCCGCGGCGGCGGCCTGAATCATGGAGTACTCCCCGCTCACGTGGTAGGCGGCCAACGGCACGCGCACGGAGCGGCGGGCCGCCGCCAGTACATCGAGGGAGGTCATGGCCGGCTTGACCATGACCATGTCGGCCCCTTCGGCAATGTCCTGGGCGATCTCCAACAGGGCCTCACGGCGGTTGTGCGGATCCTGCTGGTAGGCCCGGCGGTCACCCCCACCGGCGATGGTCACGTCGACCGCATCGCGGAATGGTCCGTACAGCGCTGTGGCGTACTTGGCCGCATAGGCCAGGATGGCGACCTGGTCGTACCCGGCCCCGTCGAGGGCGGCGCGGATGGCCGCCACCTGTCCGTCCATCATCCCGCTGGGCGCCACCACGTCGGCTCCGGCCGCGCCCTGGGCCACCGCGATGCCTTGATACAACTCAAGCGTCGGGTCGTTCAGCACCTCGCCGTCGGGGCCGAGGATGCCGCAGTGGCCGTGGTCGGTGTACTCGTCCAGGCAGAGGTCAGCCATCAGTACGAGGTCATCGCCCACGGCGTCACGCAGGGCCCGCAGCGCCCGCTGCACGATGCCCTCGGAGTTCCACGCCTCGGATCCGGTGCTGTCCTTCGTAACCGGGACGCCAAAGAGGATGAGCCCGGGCACACCGAGCCAGACCAGGCGCTTGGCCTCGAGCACCAATGAGTCGAGCGTGTGCTGTGACTGTCCCGGCATGGACGCGATGGGCACGGGGGCGTCAATGCCCTCGCGCACGAACAGCGGGGCGATCAGGTCATCGACCCCGATGCGGGCTTCGGCCACCAGGCGACGCAATGCGGGCGTTCGTCGCAGTCGGCGCAACCGGCGCTCCGGGAAGTTCGGACCCATGGGGACCGAGCCTACGGTCCGTCGGGCCGGGCCCCGGCCAGGTGGTGTACCAGCGCTTCGACGATGCCCTCGGTCGACGCACCCCACGCCGTCTCGACCCGCGGCATGCCGAGCGCCCGGGCGCTGTCGGTCGTCGTGGGGCCGATGCAGACGACCAAAGAGGGTGGTGGCAACGGCGCCCCGTCAGCGTCACGCAGGGCGGCAAAAGCCTTGGCCGACGAGGTCGCCGTGAAGGTCACGGCGTCAGCCCGGGCGATCGCCGCCACCATGGCCGCATCCGGCGGAGGGAGCGCCACGGTGCGGTAGGCCTCCACCCGGTGCACCGTCCAACCCTTTTCGGCCAATCCGTCCCGGAGGGTCGAGGGCGCCTGGTCGGCGCACGGAAAGAGCACGTCGATCGAGGGGGCGTCGGCGCCGGCCGGAGGAAAGACATCGACCAGGCCGGGCGCCCAGTGCTCGGCCGGCACCAGATCGGGCTCCACGCCATCCATCCGCAAGGCGTCGGCCGTGGCCGGCCCGACTGCGGCCACCAAGGTCGACCCCAACGCCCGGGCGTCCCGCAGCTCGGCCATGAACCGGTTGACCGCATTGGCCGAGGTGAAGACCACCCACGCGAAGCGCGAGACGCCGGCGGCCGCCTGCCGCAAGGCGGTCCCGCCGTCGGCCGGATCGGTCTGCGTCGTCAGCGGCATCTCAATGGTGGTGGCACCTTGCGCCTGCAGCGCCGCCACCAGGCCGTGCGCCCGGGGTCCCGAACGGGTCACCACCACGGTGCGGCCCTCGAGCGGACCGGCCAATGCCGGGACGCCGTAGTGCCCGCCCAGGGCGGCCACGGGCCCGACCACGATGACGGCCGGCGACTGCGCGGCCACATCGGCCAGTCCGTCGAGCGTGGTGCGCACCACCCGCTGCTGCGCCGTCGTACCCCGCTCGATCACCGTGGTGGGTGTCGATCCGGGCTTGCCACCCTCCCGCAGGGCCAGGGCAATCTCGGCCCGGGTGGCCATGCCCATGAGGATGACCAGGGTGCCCTCGACCTTGGCCAGCGCAGCCCAATCCACGCCCCCCGGAGCCGAGGGATCGCCGACCCGGCCCGTCACGATGGTGACCGAAGCGGCCAGACCTCGGTGGGTGACCGGAATTCCGGCCGCCGCCGGCACGGCCAGCGCGGACGAGACCCCGGGCACGACCTGCCAGGGCACTCCCGCTTGCGTCAGCACGTCGGTCTCCTCGCCACCGCGGCCGAAGAGGAAGGGGTCCCCGCCCTTCAACCGGATCACGGTGCCCTTCTGCCGCCCGTGCTCGACCAGCAGCTGGTTGATGACGCCCTGGCGATCCTCGACCACGCCGCTGTTGTCGGGCCGCTTTCCCACATCGAGGAGGAGCGCCGAGTCCGGAGCCAATTCGATGATCGAGCGGTGCACCAGGCGGTCGTACATGACGACATCGGCCTGGGCGAGCAGCTGGGCGCCGCGCCGGGTCAGCAACCCGGGGTCGCCCGGCCCGGCCCCGACCAGGTAAACGGTCATGCCGGAGCCAGGCTGGTGAATCCCTCGAGGCCCGAGCCACCACCTTCCACCAACAGGGCGTGGGCCACCTCGGCCCCCAGCGCTTCGGGGTCGTCGCCGAACCGGGACATGCGGATAACCACCCGCCCGTCGCCGCTGGCCAGCAACCCGTGCAGTTGGATGCGGGAGGTGGCCGGGTCAACCTCGGCCCAGGCGCCGACCGGCAGGGTGCAGCTCCCGCCCAAGGCAGCCAGCACCGCCCGCTCGGCCACCACCGCCCGATGCGTCGTCTCGTGGTCGATGGTGGCCAATAGCCGGCAGGTGGCTTCGTCATCGGCCCGGCATTGCACGGCGATAGCCCCTTGGCCGGCCTGGGGCAACACATCGATGGGAGCCAGGATGTCGGTCAGCCGGTCCATCCAGCCCAGTCGTTCCATGGCGGCGACGGCGACCACGACGGCTGACACGGTCCCGCCTTCACCGATGGAGACCCGGCGCTCCATGTTGCCGCGGACCTCGGTGAAGCTCAGGTCTGGGCGCAGGTAGGCCAGCTGCGCCCGTCGTCGGGCTGACCCGGTGGCGATGACCCCGCCCGGCGGCAGGTCGGACAGGGTGCACCCGACCAATCCGTCCCGGGCGTCGGCCCGAGACGGGAAGGCGCCGAAGGCCAGACCCTCAGCCATCACCGAGGTCATGTCCTTGGCCGAGTGCACGGCGGCGTCGGCTCGGCCATCGGCCACAGCCGCTTCCACCTCGGTCACGAAGACGCCCTGCCCGCCGATCTGATCGAGCGGTGCCGTGAGGTCGTCCCCCTTGGTGCGCACCACCACCACCTCGACGTCGAGGTCGGGATGGCCGGCGCGCAGCGCGGCGGCCACCAGATCGGTCTGGCGGCGGGCCAACGGTGAGCCTCGGGTGGCCAGACGGAATGTGCCCATCAGCGCCCTACAGGTCGAACAGGATGCGGAGCGCCTCGACGAGCCGCTCACCGCGTGGCGTGCCCGCCGTCTCCTTCAACAACATGGTCGGCTCGTGCAGCATCTTGGCCAGGGCGGCCCGAGTGGCCAGGTCGACCTGTTCCCACTCGGCCTCGGTCAAGTCGGCCAGTTGGGCCCGATGGCGCTCCAACTCCGTCTCGCGCAGCGACTCCAGGCGGGCGCGCAGGGCGCCGATGATGGGAGCGGCACCGCGCTGGCGGCTGGCCGTCCGGTAGCGCTCCACTTCCTGGCTGACGATGGAACGGGCGGCCACGGATTCTTCCTGGCGGACGCCCAGCGCGTCCTGCACCGAGGCGCTCAAGGTGTCCATGTCGAGCAGGGTGACCATCGGAAGTGCGCCCACCGACGGGTCGACGTTACGGGGCACGCCGAGGTCGATGACCATCATGGGTCCGGCCACGCCGGAGAAATGGGCGGCGGACAGGACGTGGGATTCAGCCGCCACCGCGGCCAGCACCACGTCGACCTCGGCCAGCTCGGCGTGGACGCGCTCAAGCGGTGCCGCCCGGAGGGCCACCTCGCCGCCGGCGTCGCGCAACAACTCCTCGGCTCGCGCCGTGGACCGGTTGACCACCACGATGGAGGCCGGTCGCTGACCCAGGGGGCTGTCGCACAGGGCGCGGCACAGGCCGAGCCCCATCTCGCCGGCGCCCACCACCATGACCCGCTTGGCCTGCAGGCCCTGGCCATCGGCGCCCCGAGCCACGGTGACGGCGGCGTGGGCAAACGACGTGGTGCCCCGGGCGATGCCGGTTTCGGTCCGCACCCGCTTGCCCGTCTGCAGCGAGTGCTGGAAGAGGGCGGAGAGCACCGGCCCGCAGGTGCCTTCTTCCTGGGCGAACTCGAAGGCCCGACGCACCTGCCCGACCACCTCGCTCTCCCCGATGACGGTGGATTCGAGGCCCGAGGTCACAGAGAACAGGTGTGACGTCACGTCGTCGTCAAAGCGGACGGTGGCCTGCTCGGCCAATTCCTCAGTCGAGAGCCCCGAATGCTCGGCCAGAACTTCGTAGACCTCGGCCACCGCGTCGTGGAAGCGGTCCACCACGGCGTAGACCTCGGTGCGCAGGCAGGTGGAGAGAACCACCGTCTCCTGCACATTGCGGCGATGACGCAACTCGCCCAGCACCTTGTGCAGATCGGCGTCGCCCACGGCCACCGCCTCGAGCAGTGAAAGGGGAGCCTGCTTGTGCTGGAGCCCTACGACAACGACGGACACGCTGATGCCTCCTGGGTCGGGCATAGAGCATGCCGGTCCCTGAGCGTTTCCTGCCAGTCTACGAGTTCCCAGGCACGGCTCCGGCCCGAGCGGGGCCTCAGTTCAGCTCGGGTGAGGCCGACAGGCCCACCGAGCGCAGTAGCGGAACGGTGCCGCTCTCGGCCGCCTGGCCCTGATCGGGACCGCCCCGGCGGGCCCGGTAGAAACCGAGGACCTGGAGCTCGATCGAGAGGTCGACGTAGCGCAGATGCACGTGGACGGGTACCTCGAGCACACGGGGAGCGAAGTTCAAGAGCGACGTGACGCCGGCCTGAACGAGGAGATCGGCCACTTGCTGCGCCGCCCAGCCGGGCGTGGCAATGACGCCGATGGCTGGGCGCTCCTCCGGCGTGAGGGTGGCGATCTCGTCCATGTGGCGCACGGTGATGCCTCGGATCTCCTCGCCCAGAACCGCCGGATCGACGTCGAACAGGGCAGTGACCTGGAAGCCGCGGGAGGCGAAGCCCTGGGAGTTGGTCAGGGCCCGGCCCAGATTCCCGATGCCGACCACGGCCACCGGCCAGTTCTCGTCGACGCCGAGAGCCCGGTCGATCTGGCTGATGAGAAAGGCGGGGTCGTACCCCGAGCCCCGTGTGCCGAAGGAACCGAGCAGCGAGAGGTCCTTGCGCACCTTGGCCGCGTTCATCCGGGCCAGAGAGGCCAGCTGCTCGGACGAGACGGTGGAGACGCTGTTGCGCACCAGCTCAGCCAGTATCCGTTGATACACCGGAAGCCTGACCACGGTGGCCTCGGGAATGCGCCGAGCCGAGGGTGGGATCTGCGCGTTCACAGGTTTCGATGGTACCGACGACCCCTGTCCGGACACCAACTCCACCGACTTACCAGGTCAGGGTGATCTGGCTCCCGACCAGCAGACCGAGCCGAGATGCCGCCGAGGCCTGCCCGGCCACGATGGCCAACCGGCCGTTGGCGTCACACAGCAGACCTACCTCGCCCGGCGCCAGCTCACCGAAGGCCGACACCCGGCGCAGGGTGGTTTCGCCCTCGGCCCGGGTCAGGCCCACGGCCACTCCATCCGGCACATCCACCTCGGTGGCGCCCAGCTGCACGTTGCCGAAGGTATCGACCCAGATGACCTCGGCCCGCAGCGCCGAACGGCCGCCGGGGTCCACCGTGCGCTCCAGCAAGGCCGCCGGCAGCCGAACCAACCCGGCGGGATCGACCGGGTCACCCAACTCCCCCAGAGGCACGCCCCGGCAGAGCGCGCCCGCCGCTGGCGCGAACACGTCACGCCCATCGAACGTCGACCGCACCGAAGGCGACGGGAGCGCCACCACTGAGTCCAACGGGCGGCCACCGGCCACCAACTCGGCCGCCTCCACCAAGAGACCGTTGTCCGGACCGACGAAGTGCATGGTGCCGCGTGCTTCCAGCGCGACCTCGATGCACACACCGAGTCGAGCCGTCCCGACCCCCGGGTCAACCACGGCCAGCACCACGCCGGGGCCGAGGTGCGGCACCGCGCGCACCAGAGTCCGCGACCCGGCCGCCGCGTCGAAGGCGGGTATGTGATGGGTCAGGTCGACCATGGTCGCCCCGGGCGCCTGCGCCACCACGACCGCATGCACCACGCCGACGAACTCGTCGTGCGTCCCGTAGTCGGAGAGGAAGTAGACGATCGGAAACGGAGACGGAGCCGGCATCGATCAGCGCAGGAGGGAGCGGGACCTTTCGGTGGCGGTGGCCACCGCCTCCATGAAGGCCGAGCGCACGGCCCGGGACTCCAGCGAGCGGATGCCGGCCGCCGTCGTGCCACCAGGTGACGTCACCATGGCCCGCAGAGCCTCGGGGTCCTGGCCCGTCTCGGCCAGCAGCTTGGCCGACCCGAGCATGGTCTCGACCACCAGCGTCCGGCTGATGTCCCGGGTCAGGCCCATCTGCACGCCGGCCTCGATCAGCGACTCGGCCACCAAGAAGAAGTAGGCCGGGCCCGATCCCGACAGACCCGTCACGGCATCCATGAGGCGCTCGGGCAGCCGCACAACGACACCGACAGCTGACATGACGTCTTCGGCCCAGGCCAGGTCGGCCGAGGTCGAGAACGAGCCGCCCGAAATGGCGGTGGCCCCGGCACCCACCAGGGCCGGCGTATTCGGCATGGCCCGCACCACCGCGGGCTGGCCGCCCATGGCCGTCTCCAACCGAGGGCACGGGATGCCGGCCACGATCGACAACACCCGGGTGATCCCCACAGCGCCCAACACCCGGGCCGCGCCTTCCGCCGCGTCGGGCTTGACCGCCAGCACCGCTCCGCCCGAGTCGGCCAGCAATCCAGCTTCGGGCGCGTTCAGCACGCGTACACCGGGAAACTCCGTCGCCAGCTCGTCCCGGCGAGTCTCCAATGGCTCCACCACGGCGATCTCGTCAGCGCCAGCCCAACCCGAGGCCAGCAACCCGCCGAGCAGCGCACCGCCCATCTTTCCGCCGCCGACGATGAGCAGGGTGACTGGCATGGCGCGAACGATACTTACCGGCGGGGCCGGCGCTTGTAGAGCGTCGGGTAGGCCAAGGTCATGGCGGTGGGAAAGAAGTCGTCCACGTAGAGCACCGATGAGCCGGCGATGCGGTCGAGCTCGTCATCGTCGATCTGCGCCGCCGGCACCCGCCCCACCAGGTAGACGGCGTCCTCGGGTCCGAGGCTGAACCACATCCCGAACAAATTCGCATTGCAGCGCATGAGATAGGCCAGGGTCTCGGCCACGTTGTCCTCGGGCGCCGGCATGAACTGGGCTTCGTGGTGCAGCGTGCGCTGCTGCAGGCTGAACCAGACGGTAATGAAGTCCTTCTCCTCACCCTTGAAGCGGAGATACCAGCGGTGCGACGCCGTCCGGTCGCTCACCTCCTGCCGCTCGGCCGCCACCAGCAGCCCGTCCGCCGCCAATTCGCGGGCCACCCAGGCGTCGATGCAGGCCACGGCGGCGGCCATCTCCTCTTCTTCAGGCAGATTGACGACGGGCACGCCGGATCAGCGGCACTCGACGAGGCGGCCCGAAGCCAGCTCGTCGTGCAGGGCCAGCATGGCGCCGGCGGCGGCATGCCAGGTGTAACGGCGAGCCCGCATGACCGAGGCCGTGGACAGGCGCTCCGCCATCAATGGTTCGCTCTTGTCGAAGACCCGCCGCACGGCGGCGGCGTAGCGGGCGGGGCTGGGGTCCTCCACCAGGAACCCGGTCCGCCCGTGGTCAACCAGGGTCGTCAAGCCACCCACGGCCGAGGCCACCACCGGCGTCCCGCAGGCGGCGGCTTCCAATGCCACCAGCCCGAACGACTCGGATCGGCTGGGCACGATGCAGACATCGGCCGCCCGGTAGTACGAGGACAGGAGCTCGTGCGGCTGCGGGTCGATGAAGTGCACCCGATCGCGCACACCGCAGCGGTCGGCCAGATCGATCAGGCCCTGGAGCGACTTCTCGCCGTGGGGGCCGCTGGGTCCGCCCACCACCACCAGCCGGTAGGACTCATCGGACGACTGGGTCAGTTCGGCCAGCGTCTCGACGGCCGCATCGGCACACTTCAACGGCTGGATGCGTCCCACGAATAACAACAGCCGACCATCGAGCGGCAGCCCCAACGCGCGGCGGGCCTGAGGGCGGTGGCCCGGCCCGAAGAAGGCATGGTCGACGCCCAGAGGCACGATGCGGATGCGCGACGGATCGGCGCCATACAAGGAAATGATCTGCTCGGCCTCAACCGAACACGAGGCCAAGACGGCATCGGAGCAGTCGATGATGGTGGCCTCGGCTTCGGCCCGCCGGTGCGGCATGTCGGCTTCCACTTCCTCGGGCATGGACTCGGCCTTGACCCGGTCCAGCGTGTGGAAGGTGCAGACCAGCGGCAGGTTGAGCTCATGCTTGATCACATGGCCCGAGAGCCCCGAGAGCCAGTAATTGGCGTGCACGGCGTCGTACGGGTTGCCCCCGTCATCGGCCATGCGGACCAGCACACCCTGGGTGAACTCGTCGACCACCCCCGGCAACGCTTCCTTGGGCAGCGGCGACAGCGGCCCGGCCGGCACGTGGTGCACCCGCAGCCCGGGCTCGACCTCGACCACGGCGGGCAGGTCGCTCGACCAGGCGCGGGTGAAGACGTCGCACATGACACCCGAGCGGGCGAGAGCCGAGGTCAGTTCACGGACATAGACATTCATCCCACCGCCGTCGCCGGTACCCGGCTGGGCCAAGGGTGAGGTGTGGAGCGAGAGGACCGCGAGCCGTCGCATGGCGGTCAAAGCCTATCGGTGAAGTCAGGAATTCAGGCTGAGCCCTCAGGAAGATGCACGTGGTCGACCTCGGGAGAGCCGTGCTCCTCCTCATAGTCACGCCGGAAGGACAGGTAGATGCGGACCAGCGCCTGCTTCTGATCCTCGCTCAGACCCTGGTCGGCCAGGATCAGGCGGGTCAGGTCGGGGATGCCGTCGGGCGCCTCGAGGATGCCGGCCTGCACGTAGAGGGTCTCCGCCGAGATACGCAACGCCTTGGCGATCTGCTGCAAGATCTCGGCCGACGGCCGGCGCAGGCCCCGCTCGATCTGACTCAGGTAGGGATTTGAGATCCCGGCCAACTCGGACAACCGCCGCAGCGACAAGCGGGCGGTGCCCCGTTGTTCGCGGATGAAGGACCCCAGATCACTCCAACGGTCCTTGTTGGCGTCGGTGCTCACTGTTGCAAGCGTAGTGCGGCCTTTCGCACGCCTCACCCAGGGTTGAGTCGGACGGCATTCGGGTAACGTCACGAACATGACTGACTACGCCCTGCCCGACCTGCCCTACGACTACGCCGCACTGGAGCCCCACGTCTCGGCCCAGATCATGGAACTGCACCACGACAAGCACCACGCCGCCTACGTCACCGGCGCCAACCAGACGCTGGAGAAGCTGGCCACCGCCCGCGACAAGGACGACTTCGGCCCCATCGTGGGTCTCGAGAAGACGCTGGCCTTCCACATCTCGGGGCACGTGCTGCACTCGATCTTCTGGAAGAACCTCAGCCCCGACGGTGGCGACAAGCCCGACGGCGCCCTCGGTTCGGCCATCGATGAGAACTTCGGTTCCTTCGACAAGTTCAAGGCCCACCTGACTCAGGCCACCTCGACCATCCAGGGATCGGGCTGGGGCGCCTTGGCCTACGAGCCGCTGGCCGGCCGCCTCATCGTCGAGCAGATTTACGACCACCAGGGCAATGTGGGCAACGGCTCAGTGCCACTGCTCGTCTTCGACGCCTGGGAGCACGCCTTCTACCTGCAGTACAAGAACGTCAAGGCCGACTTCTTCAGCGCCCTGTGGAACATCGTCAATTGGACCGACGTGGCCGACCGCCTCGACGCCGCCAAGAAGCTCAGCCTCTGAGCGAGTTCAGTCCGTAAGGGGCAGATGCTGCTCGCACACGCGGCGAGTGGGGTCATCGGCCAGGTGCGCGCCCAGGATGGGTGCGCCGCAGGTCTCACATGAGCCGTAGCTGCCCTCGCTGAGGCGCTCCAGGGCTCGATCGACGTCGTCCAGGACCCGGGTCGACTGGGCCAGTTCGGATTCGTAGCGCTCTTCCACGTGGGCAGGGTACCCCTATCCTGATGCGGTGACTCCGCTCCCTCCCACTGCCCCTTTGGTGGGAGCGAACCTCCTCGTCCCTTGCCTGGACGGCACCGAACGCCCCTATCGGGACCTCGACTGCGCCGCCTCCACCCCGGCCATGGACGTAGTGGCCTCCGCGGTGGAGGAGTTCCTGCCCTGGTACTCGAGCGTGCACCGCGGTGCCGGCTACAAGTCGCGCCGGGCCACCACGTCCTACGAGCAGGCCCGCGAGAGTACGCACCGGTTCGCCGGCCGGGCGGCCACCGACGGCACCGTCGTCGTGCTCGTCCGCAACACGACCGAGGCCATCAACCACCTGGCCTATCGCCTCCGGTTGGCGCCCGATGACGTCATCGCCACCACCGTGGTCGAACACCACGCCAACCTCTTGCCCTGGGCCCGGGTGGCGCAGAGGCGCTGGGTCGAATGCGGCCGGGACGGCACCTTCACCGTCGACGACGTCATCGCCGTATTGGACAACGGGAAGAAGCCGGCGCTCCTGGCTTTGACCGGGGCCTCCAACGTCACCGGCTGGCTGCCCCCCGTTGAGGAGATCTGTGCCGCCGCCCACGAGCGCGGCATCCCTGTCCTCCTCGATGCGGCCCAGCTCGCCCCCCACCGCCCCCTCCCGCCCGGCCCCGATTTCTTGGCCTTCAGCGGGCACAAGCTCTACGCCCCCTATGGCGCCGGCGCGCTCATCGGCCCCCGCCACGTGTTCGAAGACGGCGACCCGTTTCTGGCCGGCGGAGGTGCGGTGGACCTGGTCGACCTGGACGAGGTGATCTGGACCGAGCCGCCCGAACGCGAAGAGGCCGGATCACCCAACGTGATCGGCGCCGTCGCTTTCGGCGCCGCCATGGACGAACTGACCCGCATCGGCTGGGACACCATCGTCGAACATGAAGCCGCTCTCGCCGGCCGGCTCCACCAGGGCCTCCGGGCCATCGAGGGCGTCACCGTCCTGGGGCCCGGTCCCGACACCGACACGCTCTCGGTGGCGGCCTTCACCGTCGACGGGATGCACCACGCCCTCGTGGCCGCCCGCCTCAGCGCCGAATGGGGCATCGGTGTGCGGCACGGCTGCTTCTGCGCCCACCCCTATCTCCTGCGACTTCTCGGAGTCGGCCCGCAGGGAGTCGCTGAAGCCCGGGCCGCCGTGCAGCGGGGCGACCGCCGGGAGATCCCGGGCGCCGTGCGGGCCAGTTGTGGCCTGGGCACCTCCGGCGAGGACGTCGACACTCTGCTCATTGCCGTCCAGGCGTTGGCCGCCGGGGAACCGGCACCGGTCACCTACACGCAGGACGACGTCACCGGGGACTTCTGGCCCGAAGGGCAGACGCTGGGCTGGGCCGATACCGACCGCCCGGCCGGAGCCGCCTGTGCCCGTGGGTAGCGCCCGGGCGACAGTGGTCGCCCTCACGGTGATGTTCAGTGCTGCCGTCGCCGTCGCCGCCGTCGCCGCCGTCGGTCCCCACGCGGCCTCGGCCAGCACGGCCTCCAGCGCCACGGCCTGGGTGGCCAGCGGCGCGTCCGTCACCGACCCTGGCGCCACGCTCACGCCGGTCAATCTGGCCACTCGCCAGGTCGGACCGGCCGTCCACGCCGGCACCCTGCCCTCGGCCATGGCCTTCACGCCGGACGGCAGGACATTGCTGGCCGTGAGCCAGGGCACCGACAAGTTGCACGACATCAACGTGGCCGCCGACAAGGACGTACGTTCGGTGCGCGTCGGCGTCGAACCCGATGCCGTGGCGGTCACCCCGGTCGGTCTCAACCACATCGCCTACGCCCTGGTGGCCAACCTGAGCACCAACTCGGTGAGCGTGGTCAACCTCACCACGTGGAGAGTGACCAAGACGATCCCCGTCGGCACCGAGCCTGTGGCCATCGCCGTGGCCGCCACCGGCGCTCACAACTGGGTGGCCTTCGTGGCCGACTTCGGCAGTAACAACGTGACGCCCATCAGCTCTTCGGGACTGCACGTTGGCCCGCCCATTGCCGTCGGATCCGAGCCCGAGACCGTCGCCACCTACGGCGAGAGCGTGCTGGTGGGCAACTTCGGCGACTCCACCGTGACGCCGATCTCGGCCGACACCATGCAGGCTTCCGCCGCCATCGCACTCCCGCTCAACCCGACGGACATCGTGGTATCGGAGCACCAACCCGAGGCCTACATCTCGGGCAGTTCGAGCATCGTCCCGCTCGACATCACGACACAGGCCGTGGGCACTCCCATCCCCGTCCCGAGCCCCGCCGAAGGCCTGGCCCTGGCCAGCCATGACAGCGTGGCCTGGGTCACGCTTCAAGGAAGAGCACTCGTTCCGGTCACCCTGGCCACCGGGAAAATCGGCCACAGCATCCGACTGCACGGCCATCCCACGGCCATCGTGATCGGTCCGGGATGAGCACCTACACGCTGTAGACCGCCCGGGCCCGGAAGCGCAGCGGGCGCTCCGCCAACTCCTCCAGGTAGTGCGCTGTCCACCCGGCCAGGCGGGCGATGACGAAAATTGTGCGTCCGGCATCGGGCGGCATGCCGGTGCCCCAACTCAGGGCAGCCAGTGCCAGATCGCAATTGGGCAGGGGGACGTTGTTGGCCGTGGCCAACTCCATGACCTGTCGCAACACCTGACGGCGCCCGTCGGACAGCAACGGTTCGGCCAGGGCCAGGAGAGCGGTGAAGCGAGGGTCGCCCGACTTGTAGACGGTGTGGCCGAACCCGGGCAGGTAGGTGAACCAGCGCAGCGCGTCGGTCAGCGCTCGCGAGGCACCATCGCGTTCGGCTGCCACCAAGAGTTCATAGGCCTGCTGGCTGGCGCCGCCGTGCAGGGGACCCGCCATGGTGGCCACCCCCGCCATGAGCGCGTCGTAGAGATCGGCCCTGGTCGATGCCGCCACCCGGACCGCCACCGTCGAGGTGGCCAGTTCATGATCGGCCAGCAGGACGAGAGCGGCATTGACCGCCGCCGCCGACAACGACGGCCCTTCCCCGCCCAGACGCTCGGCCAGGCGCAGCGCGATCGATCCGCGCCGGGCCGACCGGGTGCCCACCACATCGACCAGGGCGGCCACCGTCCGCCGGGCCGCCCGGGTGACCGCCTCGGGCCGCAGATCCGAGCGGAGAGAATCGGACGCGCCGCACTGAACGAGAGCCCAGCGCATGCGGTCCGAGGTCTGCTCGAGCGGGCACGGCCCGAATTGGGGAGCGGCCCATTCGCTCACCTGATCGTCTTGCCAGAGCAGCGCTGTCACCTCTTCAAAGCGCATCGTGTCGGCCAAGTCCGTAGCCAGCCGGCCCCGGTAAACCGGGCCCTCCTCCTGACGCAGTTGGGTCACCCCGGTGGTGATCGTGGCCAACCGACTCTCTGTCTGGCGCCCGCCCCGGCTGCGGACGGCCAGCCGCTCAATGTCTTCCAGTTCGAAGAGGCTGCGCCGGCCACCCGGTTCGGGGTGCGATTCCAGCAGCCCCCGGCTCACGTAGGCATACAGCGTGGAGACCTTGACGCCGAGGCGGCGAGACGCCTCTTCACTCGACAGCATCCGATCCATGGACTCGACTCTATATTGACTTGATCAACATTTACAACGGCGCCTATCCGCGCGCATAGTGATCAGTATGGAAACCATCGTTCGTGACCTCATGACCACTCCCGCGGTGACCTGTACCAGCGCCGACACGCTGGCCGCGGCCGCCCGCACCATGGCCGAAGCCGACACCGGCTCCGTCATCGTCACCGAGCTGGGCAAGGTGGTGGGCATCCTGACCGAACGGGACCTCCTGCGGGCCGCCGCCGCGGTGGCCCGGCCCGACCGGGAACAGGTTGCCCTCTGGATGACCGCTCATCCCGACGTCCTCAGTCCCGACGAACGGGTCGACACGGCCTGGGCCAGCCTGACCGCTCACCACTACCGCCACCTTCCCGTGGTCGCCGGTGACGACCTGGTGGGCGTGGTCTCGCTGCGCGACCTGATGGGCGTGGCCCGCATCCGCCCCGCCGCCGAGACGAGCGCCGACGTGCCCCCGGGACTTGAGGGCGTCGTGGTGGCCGAGACCACCGTCGGTGATGTCCGGGGTCGGGAAGGGTTTTTCCATTACCGGCAGTACTCGGCCGTCGACCTGGCCGAGCGACGGTCACTCGAAGATGTGTGGCACCTCCTCTTCAAAGGCGAGCTACCCGACGGCGACGAGTCATTGGCTTTCGTCGCCGAGGTCCGACGTCGTCGGGTCATGCCACCCGGCCTCAGCGCGCTGCTGCCCGCGCTGGCCCGGCAGGGCGAGCCGCTCGATGTGCTGCGCACCTGCACGTCGGTGCTGGGCGCCGAACTCGGGTGGCAGCCCACCCACGACATCACGGCCGAGGCCCTGTACGAGCAGGCGCTCGACCTCTGCGCCGTGGTGCCGACGATTCTGGCGGCGGCCCACCGGGTGCGGCAGGGACTGGATCCCATCGCCCCGGACCCCGAGCTGGGCGTGGTGGCCAACTATCTCCACATGGTCACCGGCGCCACCCCGACGGCGGCTCAGGTGAGCGCCCTCCAGACCTACATGATCCTGACCATCGACCACGGGTTCAACGCCTCCACCTTCACCGCCCGGGTGATCACCTCCACCGGGGCCGACCTGGGTGCCGCCGTTGTCGGCGCCATCGGCGCCTTGTCGGGGCCGCTGCACGGTGGCGCTCCCAGCCGGGTGCTCGACATGCTCGATGTCATCCGCACGCCGGACCGGGCCGACGCCTACATCCGACACGCCATCGAAGAGGGCGAGCGGATCATGGGGTTCGGCCACCGCGTCTACAAGACCGACGACCCGCGCTCGGTGCTCCTGCGCTCGGTGGTGACACCGTTCGGCGGCCCACTGGTCGATCTGTCCCTGGCCGTGGAGCAGACGGTGGTCGATCTGCTGGCAGAGCTCAAGCCCGGGCGCGATCTCTATACCAATGTCGAGTTCTACGCCTGCGTGGTCATGGACCGCTGTGGCCTGCCCCGGGACATGTTCACCCCCACCTTCGCCGCTGGTCGGACCATCGGCTGGAGCACCCACGTCATGGAACAGGCGTCGCACAACCGGCTCATCCGACCGGCCGCCCGGTACGTGGGGCCTCCTGCTCCCCAGCCCGTGCCCTCGCTGTAGGCACAAACCGGGTCCTCGCCGGGCCCAATTGCTCGACTCCGAAAAAGCCGACTAAAATGGTCTGTCTTATGTGGTATCGATCTCCCGACAGGCATCCCCTCGCCCGACGAGTCGCCGGCTGGGCCGGCATCGTCATGCTGACCGGTGTGGGCTGCGTTGCCTTCCAGTCGACTCCGACCGGAGCAGTGGCGACTCCGCTCGTCGGCACCTTCACCGTCACGGCCGGCTCGTGCAGCGGCGGTACCGCGAGCGGCACCTACCTCCGCATGGTGCTGTCCGGCGGTTCCAACACTGCCGGCCCGTACTTCTCGAACAGCGATTCCACCTGCAATGACAACAGCTACACGCCCCTGGCCGCTGGCACCGCTGGTGGACTGGTCACCGGCACCTACCAAACCCAGCCAACGCCAGCGTTCGATGGCAGCGGCAATGCGCTGTCCGGCACCATCACGGCGCCCGTTCCTTTCGAAGGCGTGAAGTTCGCCACGGCGACCAACGCCGTCGATCCGCAAACCGGCCTCCACGTGCCGGCACCGACGATCACGGCCAACGGCACCGCCCTGTCCGGAAACCTCGAAGCGTTCGGCGTCTCGTGGAACAAGCAGGAGTTCAACCAGGGCTCGCCCAAGCCGGGCGGCGGCGCACCCGGCAACACCCAGCCGGTGACCGGCACTTATAACGCGGCCACGGGTGCCTACACCCTGCAGTGGTCCAGCCAAATTGTCGGCGGTCCCTTCAACGGCTTCTCGGCCTTTTGGAACCTGACCGGCCGCTTCATCCCTGCGGCCGCGGCGCCTGCGCAGTCCTCCGCTCCGGTGACCGGTCCGGTCACCGCCGCCGGGTCGGCTGCCTCATCGGCCCAGGCGGCTGCCCCCGGTTCGCCCACCACGACCCCCAGCCCTACCGCCACCACGACGACGGTGGCACCGTCTGGGAGTGCTACTCCCAATTCGACGTCACATCTCGTGCTGTCCTCACGCACCACGACAAGCGGAGTCAGTGGGTGGAATTCCCCCCATTGGTTGATCGTGCTCATCATCGTGCTCGGACTGCTCGGCTTGGGTGGCGTCCTGTGGTCGGAACAAGCGATCCGTCGCCAGCGTTTCACTGGAGCGCCGGTGCCAGGAGGTCAATCATGAGTAAAACCAAAGAGCTCTTTTCATTCCCCAACCCGGTCAACGAAGTGTCGGCCCGGCTGGTCGCCGGCGGCGTTCTCGTCATGGCCGTACTGACCGTCACCTTGAACCTGAAGTGGGCCACGGCGGTCATTGCCTACGGCTTCGTGGCTCGCGTCCTCACCGGACCCTCGCTGAGCCCCCTGGGCCAGTTCGTCACCCGTGTGGTCACCCCTCGCCTCAATGTCGCCGAGCGTCCGGTCGCTGGACCCCCCAAGCGTTTCGCCCAGGGCATGGGCGTGGCCTTCTCTGTCAGCGCGCTGATCCTGACCGTCCTGGGCTTCTGGGGCGCAGCCCAGATCGTGCTGCTCTTTCTGATTGCGGCTGCCTTCTTGGAGTCGGTGCTGGCCATCTGCCTGGGCTGCAAGGTGTTCGCCGTGCTCATGCGGGTTGGACTCATCCCCGAAGAAGTGTGCGAGAGCTGCAACAACATCTGGTCCCGGTCGACCACCACATCGGTTGCTGCATGAGGCTCCGTACCATCCGCCTGGTGTCGGCCCTCGTGGCGGTGCTCTCTGTCTTGGCCCTGGGGATTCTGGCCCTGACCGGTTCTCACACCGTGACCGAACACACCACCGTGACGAAAAAGGTCACCACTTCCGCCAAGACGTCACACACCACGGTTCCCGCCCCGGCCGCCGCCCCCGGTCCGGTAGCCGGCTCCGGTGTGATCGCTCCCTCACCGCTGTCGCCCAACCAACCGGTGACCGAGGCCGCCGTGACCTTGGTGCCGAACGTCACCAGCCAACCTCCGGCCACGCCCACCACCACTGTGCCGTCGACCGGCAGCACCACCTCGTCCCTCGGATCACTTCCCAACGCGGTGGCCCTGCCGGCCTGCCCGCTTCCCCTGCCCACACCGGCGGTGTCAGGCGGATTGGAAACGTTGATCCCGTTTGCTCCCCTCTTCGGGCCCTTCTCGGCCGAGGCCTTCGCCTCCGCCGCGGCCTTCCAGCCCGTTTTGCAGCTCTTCGGGCCCTTCTTGGTCGCCTTCGCCAATCAGTACGCCACGGTTGCCCCGGCGCTCGCTCCTTTGGTGACCCAGGTGGAGTCGCTTGAGAACGAGGGCTTCAACGTGCTCACGCCCCTCTACGGTCCTTACCGCACCGAATTCCTCACCGCGGAAACCACGTTGGCGACGGCCTTGGCTCCGTTCGCCCGGGCGCTGGCGGCGAATCCCGCCTCATCGTGCCTGGTCGATTTCGAAGGACTGTTGACCTCAGCCGCCCACTAAGGCGGGACCCGTCGGCCGCAAGACGGCCCATTGGGAGATCACGGCCTTGATGCGCCGCTCCACCACATCGAACTGCGGCAGGTGGCGTAGATCCGTCAGGTGGCTGTGGGGACTTCCGCGTTGCTGAAGAAGGTGCATGGCTTCAAAGAACCGGCAGATCGGATCGAACCGGGGCACCGGCGTCGTGGCGAAAAGCACACCGTCGGGTTTGAGAAGGTCATGGAAGGGCTGGGAGAAGTCCCCGTGCTCGATCACCTCGAAGGCGATGATGACGTCAAACGAGTGCGCCGTCAGACCCAGGGATTCCCAGTCCCAGATGTCCCCCACGATGTCGGCCGGGGGCTCGAGGTCAATGCCGGTCACGTCGGGAAAGCCCTGGGCCGCTGCCGCGTGCTTGAACCAGTTGTCGGCGCAGCCCACATCGAGGATGCGAGCGTCCTTGGACAGCCGGGAGAGGAAGAACTTCAGCTTGCCCCGGCGGGCCACGTCGCTCAGGGGTCCGAGCTTGCGTCGGGCCGCCAGGACCGGGTCAATGGGGGGCGCCGCCTGCTGTTCCATTCGCAACAAACGCCCCTAGTTACGCCGGTGTGGACGAACCACCTTAATCCACCGACCCCACCCGAACTCGGGTTGGTTGAGGAACTGAGCATCTGGGTAGAGCACGGGCATCGCACGGAGGAAGGAGCGACGATGCAACAACCGGTTCCTGATGACACCTCTGCGGTCCAGCAGCCCAGTGCCGCGGTCCGCAAGTGGCTGGCCAGCGGCGGTGCCCAGGGACATCCCACTTCCTACGGCGGCCCGTTCGGTCGCCGGAAGGTGCAACGCCGCCTCGAAGCCCTCAACGAGGCCACCACCCACGAAGCCCGACCACCGGCGGCAATGACCCATGTGCACATCATCGAAGTGCCCGACAGCCCCGATGCCATTGTTGAGCGGGAACCCAGCGTTCTGCCCGATGAGGTGAGCACCCCGGTCACTCCCTGACCCAGCGGACTCAGGAGACTGTCAGCCAATGTTGGGGCTGCGCCCACCTCGTTCCCATCAACTCCCTACGTGGACATGAGGCCCGGTTCAGGGTGGTGGATCACTATGCGGGGACGTGCCCTCACCCAAGGCTTTCGACACCATCCTTCCCAGCAGCGAAAATCGCTCCAGGGGCTACCTGGAAATGGTCAGCCTGTTTCGCATCATCGCCTGCGCCGCCGTCCTCGGCAATCACGCGTTTATCTGGACCGGCATGTCGCACAATGCCATCGGCACCGGAGTCATCGCCCTGCTCCACGTCAGCCGCAATGCCTTCTTCTTCTTGACCGGTTTGGTGATCTGCTACTCGCAGCTGGTCCATCCACGTACGCTGCGTGCCTTCTGGAAACGCCGTTATTTGCAGCTGGGCGTGCCCTACCTGGCTTGGACCGGGATCTACCTCGTCTTCAAGACGTTCAGGGTGGGTTTCTCCTGGCACGAGGTTGGCTCGTTTCTGAGGATGAATCTGGTGACGGGCTATTCCCAGCTCTACGCCGCCTTCGTGATCTTCCAGTTCTATATCGTCTTCCCACTGCTTCTGAGGCTCCTGCGATCGACCCGGCGTCACGGGTTGATCATGGCCGCCAGCCTCGCCTTCGCCATGATGCTGGGACTTGTCCTGCACTATCCCACCTGCGTCCCCCCTCTTAGCCAGGCATGCCATTTCCTCGGCGCACACCTCCCATGGAGCCGAGACCTCCTGACCTACCAGGAATTCTTCGTTGCCGGCGCCCTGGTGGCCTTCCATCTTGACCAGGTCCGACGGTTCGTTCGTCAGCGTTGCCGGCAGATTCTCTTGCTCAGCACGGGCGCCGGAGCGATCATGGTCCTCTGGTACTCGGTGCAAATCGAGACCGGCAGTTCACTGCTGCAAGCTTCCGATCCCTATCAATCCGCGGGCGTGCTCTGGTATTTCGCAGCTATTGCCGGCATCTTCGCCGTCAGCGAATGGTGGGATCAGAAGTCGTCCCGGAAATCCAACTCGACCAGCCAGGCTGGAGCCACGTTGGCCGCGAGGATCGGGGCCTTGACCGGTGGCGTCTGGCTGAGCCACAACCTCGTACTCAGTTCCCTGCGCGCCCTGCTGCAAGGTATCGGCTTGCGGGAGAGTCTCCCTTGGGAGGCCACCGTGGCCGTCCTCTTCTTCGGCACGGTGGCGCTCTCCGGCGGCTTCGTCGCCATTCTTCTCCGGACACGGCTTCGATGGGTCCTGGGCGGACCGCTGCGGTCGGAACAACGGCGTGGAATGAACGCGCCAAGAGACATCGCCGTCAGGACCAACGCGACCCATACGGCCGCTACCGCCTAGCCCGAGATCGGCGGGGCCAACAGAGAAATCTCGGCCGATTCAGTTGACGGGAGGCGGTACCCCATCGGCGCTCTCGGCCAGCGATTGGTCCCACTGGCAGATGGAGCAGGCATGCCGGAAGACGGCACGGGCGAATTCAAGCGCCAAGGCTCGTGGATCGTCGCTCTGTCGAACATCATCCCAGTCCAGGATGTACTCACCCAAGGACTCTTCCCAGCGAGCGTGCGGCACCGAAAGCGCCGCTCCGGCGAAGCCCTCCGGCGCCGGATGCGTGTAGGCGTAAAGCGCAGCATGGCCGTATCGGGCATCGCCGGGCCACCAACCCACGGCCACTTCTTGGGCATTCATGGCGTTGCGCATGATGAAATCGCTAGCCGGAGGGGCCGCCGGCAGACCGGAGAACAGGTTCACGGCCAGGTCAAACGAACCCCACCAGGCATTCACCGGCGTTGATCGCCCGCGGTAAGGCGCCCGAAATGCCGCCAACACGAGAGCGGCCTGCGATGCCGCCGCGAAATAGTCCGCTACCTGGCCTTCGTCGTAGTGCGCGTGGGTGGTGTCCTGATCGAGCGCATCGCTCCACGACACTTCTTGCGGCCTCGGGTCTATTTCCACTGGGCCGCCGAGCTGTCGCACGGCATCCATCACCTCCAGCGTCACAGCGCCGACGGCCCGATTCGGCGTGAGCGCGATGCGTTCTGAGCGCCCACTGCTGTGCTCAATCACAGCCTCATGGACGCGCAAGTCAAGCGCCACGACGAGAGACCCTGATCCGTCGGGCGCCGGTAGCGGGGCAGTCTCCCAACCCCGAGCCGTCAATCGGAGCGCCGCGTGTTGAAGCTGCGGTTCCGGTGGGGCCAGCCTGACGGCCAACTTGCCGAGCAACTGCGTATGGGCGTGCAACGTGTCACAGGTTTCGCTCCACAGCTCATAGGAAACCGCTGGCCAGCTCGACATGAATCCCACGGTAGTGGTCGGTGGATCAACCAGCGCTAGCGCGCCCGCGCCGCACCTCGAGCTCGCCGCCGGGCGGCCCAGACGGTGCTCGCTCCAGCCACCACCAGGAAGGCAGAGCCCAGAAGCAGCGCTTCGAGATCGAGACCGGTAAAAGCCAGCGGACCTGAACCGGAAGGAGCACCCGAATTCGATCCGCCCCCGTGGGCGGGACTTTCAGGAGGGTCAAGCACAAGCGTGCCCGGACAGGTCAATGTCCCGTCCTGGCCCAGCGTGGCGTCGACTCCGCTCTCACTCAGGGTATTGGTCCCCAGCTGGGCCGCGACGGCAGGCTTTCCGTCAATGGACACCTCGGGGGATCCCCCGCTATTGGTCACGCTGATCGTCAACGTCACGAGACCGTCAGCAGGGGCGGTCACCGTCTCGATGGGCTGGCCGTCAAAGGTGACAGAGACTGCGGTCCCGGGTCCGAACACCTGGATGGATGATTCACTGGCCGTCTCGGTCGCGCCCACGTCGACCGAGATCACAGAACGCAAGGGTGTCGGGCAGGTGGCCGGAAGCAAGGCAGGCGGGTAGCCCGGCACAGCTGCTGATGCGCCAACAGCCCAGGAGACGCCCAGCACCATGATGGCGATAGTGAGTAGTCCAATTCTGGTGGGCACCGATTCCTCAGTCTTCATTCATGTCCTGGTGTCAGGCCAGGTCGGGTGGATATAGGTACCGGTACCAAGCGGTCCGGCACGACCCCCCCGACGAGCCGACCGCCCCATCGGCCTTTTTCCGGATGCCGCCTAAAGCTCTGTGCACGCCCGCTTGAGCGGGTTGGCGACGCGCTCGGGAGCGTGGCGCACACAGAAATCGAGATCTTCTTCCCAGTGGAATTCTTGCCGCCGAGCGCGGTATCGCAATCCGCCACAGTCGACCTTATAGATCGGCGACACCGGTGGCTAGGTCCAGAGCTGCCTTTCACCCGCCATTTCACCCACGGCCAGCTGCCAGCCGCAGTTGCCCCTCGGGGCCGCCAACTTCACGCGGCGGCGTCATTTGTTCGGGGTCGGAGTGGGTCACACTTCCCGGCGACGTGGGTTGCAGGGCAGTTCACCAGGACTTACCCGGTGATAGCGTCTCGCTGTGCGGGGTGACGGAACCCCGCTGGCGTACCGGAGAAGGTGGGTTTTTGATGGTTTCCAGGATGCTCAGAAGCACCGTTGCCGTGATCGGTCTGGCCGGTGGACTTCTCATTGGTGCCCCATTGCTCGGAGTGGAAACCAATGTGGGTGCTGGGACTTCCCCCACGCCTTGCGCCAGTGCCGCCTCTCTGCTCTTCGCACATCAGGACGGCTCGGTCAACGAGGAGACGCCAACGTCGCCGACGTGCAGTCCCGCCCCCTACTACGGCTCAATGGCCGGCACGCACCTGACGGCACCGGTCGTCGGGATTGCGGCCACCCCTTACGGCGGTGGCTATTGGTTGGCCAGCGCAGACGGTGGCGTCTTCACATTCGGTGACGCCAACTATTACGGCTCGTTGGGCGGGCATCACCTCAACGCTCCGATCGTCGGAGTGACCGCCACGCCTGATGGGGGTGGCTACTGGCTGGTGGCTGCCGATGGCGGCGTGTTCAGCTTTGGCGATGCCCAGTACTGGGGATCTACCGGAGGAATCCGGCTGAATGCTCCGATCGTCGGCATGTCAGCCGACGCCACGACAGGTGGCTACTGGTTGGTGGCTTCAGATGGCGGCGTCTTCGCCTTCCATGCGCCGTTCTTCGGCTCCATGGCCGGCACCCGGCTGGCCGCGTCCATCCGCTTCATTGAAGGCACAGCCGATTCCGGTGGCTACCGACTGGTCGGCGGCGACGGCGGGGTCTTCGACTTTGGCGACGCCCAATTCTTCGGCGCTGCGCTCGGCCTCAAGGTCTACGGCTGGGGGGCCATGACCTCGACCCCGGATGATGGCGGTTACTGGCTGGCCACGAACTACGCCCCCGGTGCAGCTCTCAATGTCGAATCCTTCGGGGATGCCGTCGGCTACGGCGAGCATCTGTCCGCGGGGGCGTTGACGACGTCACCGATCGTGGCCGCTACCACCTACCTCCCCTTCAACGGATCGGCTCCTCCTCCCCCTCCCGCCCAGGGAGGCAATGGCCCGGTTCCACCCACTGGGTGTCTCCCGGCGCCTGGCTCGGTGCCCGTGATCGTCCAGCAGCCCTCGAGCGAAGATGTGCCGGTTGGAGGATCGGCGTCATTCACCGCGGTCGCATCCAGTACGCCTGCGGCCACCGTGCAGTGGCAGGTCTCGATCGATGAGGGTGTGTCGTACTCAAATATCGCCAACGCGGTCAGCCCGACGCTCACCTTCCCCGTGACGCCATCGGAGAGCGGCGGCTTCTACCGGGCCTACTTCACCAATACGCACGGTTCAACGTTCACCAATTCGGTGACTCTGACCGTGGGGAACGCTCCTGACGTCGTCGTTGAACCCACCAACCAAGTCGCGGCGCCGGGCGCCACGGCCACCTTTACCGCGTCGGCCACAGGAACTCCCACACCAAGCGAGCAGTGGGAGAGTTCAAGCGACGGTGGCAAGACGTGGATCGGCATAGCCAATGCAACCTCTAACACCCTGCTGATCGGTGTGACGGCCGAGCAGAACGGAAACCTGTACCGGGCGTACTTCAGCAACTCGTCCGGAGCGGCCCTGTCCAGCGTGGCCGAGCTGTTGGAGCCTCCCATCGTTGAGTGCTAACGCTCTCTGCATGACTCGGCTGGAGGCGACCAGTCGCGTGAGCCGCGAACACACAGGACTACCGGCATCTTTCACCCCCCACTTCACCCCATTTGTGACCAAACGTTTGTAAGAACATCGGGTCGCACAACTACGGTGCAGGAACGCAATCTCACCCCTATCCTCACCGATCAGGGAGTCCCCAGCGGGTATCTAGCGCACGCTGGATACAAAATGTTTCACAATCACGGAGGCAATCGTGGGCGGACGATCCATTCGATGATCCGGCGATGACGTTTGCCGACCTGGGCCAGGAATTGGCGGTCCCGACCGAGCCGAAAGCCCTTGTCGACCTGGTGCTGGGCGGAGATTGGGCCCGAGCAGTTGCCTATTTCAAGGCGGAGTATGTGGATCTCATCTGCAATTCCTACCGTACCGTCGCCTGGCTCTATCAGGTAGTGAACCGTCCTGGGTTTGATGGAGGCTCCGGCTATATGACTCCGACCAGTTCTCGGTCGGTTTTCTCGGCGGCATAGACCGCCTCGAACTCTGCGGGCGGAACGTAGTCGAGATACTCATGCAGGCGCTCGGTGTTGAACC
>DATAUC010000051.1:0-4187 GCA_036268485.1 Acidimicrobiales bacterium | reverse complement strand
ATCCCCAGTTAAGTACTGGTTGGGGACCTGTGGTGCAGCCTGGAGTGCACGCCGGCCTGTCAAGCCGGAGGTCGCGGGTTCAAATCCCGTCAGGTCCGCTTCCTCGGTTCGCCGAGGAGGGGGTCGGGTAGCTCAGTTGGTAGAGCGCGCGCCTGAAAAGCGTGAGGTCACCGGATCGACGCCGGTCCCGACCACGGTGGGGTGGTTCACGAGTGAGCGCCAGGGTCGGCAGCATTGCCGACGCCTCTGGCCGATCGGACGTTGTCGACCTTAGGATTGCGCGCTTCGCTGCCATCCAGCGGTTGCCCTCGGGCTCACCACGTACCCACGAGCGGCCTGGGCCCATCGCCCAGCCCAGCTGTGGCGCTGGGAGTGAGTGAGCGAGCGATGGTGCGCCCTCGGCCCCCCGTAGGCGCGCTCCACGTCTTCGAGTCGCGCTACGAGGCGGCGCCGCACACTGGCACATGACGATGGACCCAAAGCCATGACATTCCCCTCCGATTGATGAACCCGCCAGATAGCGCAGCGTAGGGTGATGTGGCGAATGTTCTACTCCAGTCAAAGGAGGGAACCCAGAGGGATAGGGCGGTCGTGGCGCAATCAGGTCATCAAGTAGGAGCAACGGCGTTCTCTCGGCAGCTCGCCATTGATCCTCTTTACAATCGGTCTGGTTCCTTCAGGGTAGAGCTCGACGAGGCCTGGAACTGTCCCTACGTGCCACACGGAGGCCTCATTTCCGCGGTTGCCGCTCGTGCGATGCAGACCGAGATCGGGAAACCCGATCAGCGCCTTCGAACCATGACCGCCATGTTTGCCGCGCCGGTGCTAGCTGGCCCTGCTGAGATCGATGTCACGGTCCTGCGGAGTGGGCGGTCGTCGTCAAACTGCTCGGCCACGCTTCGCTCCGAGGGCAAGACGGCCGGCCTCTCGGCCGTGGCGTTCTTTGGCGCGCCCCGACCCGCCCTTGAGTTCGTTGACCTCACCATGCCCGACGTGCCGCTGCCCGAGACTTGTGTCAGCGTCCGTGATAGCTCCCTACAATTAGGAAACTTCTGGCACCAGGTAGACGAACGGCGCGCACTGGGCCACGAGCGGGACGAGCAATACATACCGACCACATCCGAATGCGCCTTCTGGTACCGATTCGACGAACCACCGATGTTGACCGATGGCACACTCGACCCACTGGCTGTGCTTACCCTCTGCGACACGATGCCGATGGCCATCTACGAACGCATGGGTCCATCGGATAGCGAGTGGGAGGTGGTCAGCATTGACCTAACGGTCCATCTGCTGGCTGAGGCGCACTCCGAATGGATCCTCGGGGTGAACCGTGCCCGGTACGCCGGCGACGGTTACGTCTCAGTAGAGAACGAGCTTTGGGACCCCGAGTGCGGGCTCGTCGCGTATGCCACCGAAGCTCAGGTCGTGCAGTTCTCCAGCCCTCCGGTAACAACCGTCTAGGGCCGCCCATGCTGCCGGTCACGGAAGTCCGCAGGCTAGGACTTCATGGTCACACTCTGGAAGAGGCCTGAGGCGTTGAGCGCAGCAACTACCGTGGCGACATCGGTGCTCGGGTCCTTGATGGTGATGTCGAATGTCGTCTGATCTGACGTTGGAAATGCCGGGTCGTCGAAGGCTGAGTTTCCGGTTCCGAGGAACTGGTTGATCACGTTGGCCATAGTTTGCAGGCCGACGTTGGGCAGTCCAGTCGCCTCGATTACGTGGAACGTGGCAATCCAGGTCGGTAGGGCCGCCTGATCAATGATGGACGCTGGACCAACCGGGTCGATCCACTGGGCAGAGATTCCGTAGCTGACCCCATTGGTGTACACGGGTGCCGAAGGACTGCCCACAAAGTCTTGCGCCGCCTGCGGGAGAACCGGAATGGTGAAGTTCCGAGCTTCCAACAGGGCACCGGTGGTCGGGTCGAGGATGATGGTCGGGGGCGTCCAGCTCGAGATGACTTGGCCAGTCGTAGGATCTGAAGGCCGCTGGGTCGTCGAGAAGGCCATTCCTGTCTGCCCAGAGTGGGCCGACTCGCTGCCCGTGGAGGTCACTCCTGGAAGCAGCGCCATGGTCTCCAACAGCTGTTGATTCAAGCCGGGCCAGCCACCGTTCGTTGGACCGACAATGAGTGCCGTCAAGCGAAGGAAGCCCGCCAATCCGGCCGGGTCGCCCACCGCTGTTTGGTCAATCGACGAGATACCGGTAGTGCCGGTCTGGAGTTGGCTGGCGAGCACGTTGGGTTCGTGTGTCAGGTTTGAGACATTGATGGAGGCGAGGTTGCTTCCAGCAGACATTGCCGCTTGGAGCCCAGCCGCGCAATCCGTTACGGGTTGGTTGGTGGGAGCATCGATAAGGCCGATGGCATGCCATGCATCAGCATTCACTGGGGCAGCAAAGGTTGCCGTTCCGAACTGTTGCGAGGTGCAGGTCGTGCCGGTCGAGTTGGACCACACCTGCAGTCCAATCGGGATGGACGCCTGAGCATTCGGAGTGGGGGTCTTTCCCACAGTGCTCACGCTTGCCGTCAGCAGCCCGGTCAACTGGTAGCTCGACCACTGTCCGGCTTGGAGCAGAGGAGTCGGCTGAACGGCAGCAGCCAGGTGAGAGATCTGGGCAGCCGCAGCGACCGGAGGTCGGGTCTTGGGAGTCGGAACCACCTGAACGATTATCAATGCGCCAGCTGCTACCGCGGCGACAGTCGCCACCACCCAGCCGGTCCGACGTCGAGAGAGTCGCCAGGCTCGATGAGTGAGTCCTGCGTCCACGACACCAGCGGAGTCTGGCAGCCCTTCGGATCGGATGGCCTCATCGAGAATGGAACGGGCCCCCACGAGCTCCGTGGCCGGAACATCGTCACCGTTCATGAAGTCATGGACGAGGTCGAGTTCATTGCTCATTGCAAACCTTCCTTCGAAGTTGAAGTCCGCAGCACCTGCGGCTCTTCACCTAGGTATTGCCCGGACGGCCCGAGCAGTTCCCTGAGTTGGAGGCGGGCTCTCGACAGGCGTGATCGCACGGTACCGACGGGTATGTCCAATGCGACCGCAACTTCCTCATAGGTGAATCCAGGACCCGCTATCAGGAGCAAGACGTCGAGGTATGGTCCATCGAGATGGGCGAGTGCCTGGGCGATTGGTTCCGCGTGACCCTCGAAGAAGACGTGTGATACGGCCTCCTCGCTGGGATCGAGACAGGGACCGGTCTCCACTCCGGTCGCCAGCTCCCGGTGACGCCGTCTTCCTTCGGATCGCCAGTGGTGATTCGCCAGATTGGTGGCTATCCCGAAGAGCCACGGGCGAGCATCGGGCCGGCCGAGGTCGTAGTTCGCTCGAGACCGGAACGCGGTAGCGAACACCTCCCCGGCGAGGTCTTCGGCGACCACCGGACCCACCCGCTTCACCAGGTATCGATGCACCGGCCCCGCATGGCGCTCGAAGAGGACGGCAAATGCCTCGGGATCGGACAGAGAGCTCCGGATCTGATCAGCATCAGATTCGCCGCCAGGCTCTCGATCCCTCATCATCTGAGTATTGCCCGCGGTCGCATTTCCAGTTCCCTATGGGGCCGATAGAGCACCGCGTGACTGTGAGGTTGCGATCCGTGTTGTGCGCTGGGGCACATCGGTGCCGATCGGACGTTGTCGCCCTTCAGGTTGCGCGCTTCGTCGTCATCCGGCCGTTGACTCCAGGTTGAGCACTTGCTGGGCCATATGCAGGGTCCTACTCATGCACATCCAAGGCGGGGTTCCAGAGGACCTCCCAGAGGTGACCGTCGGGATCTTGGAAGTATCCCGAGTAGATGCCCCAGGGTCGGTCATGGGGTCGCTCGGTCACTGAGGCTCCGGCCGCTTCGGCCTGGGCGATGACCTCATCCACTTCTGCTCGGGTGGCGACGGCGTGCCCGATGCTGAGCTCGCCGGTCTTGGCGGGAGTGAACGCGATGGCAGCGTCTTTGGCCAGCTCGGTACGGGGGTAGATCGCCAGGATGAGCCCGTCGCCGAGAGGGAACGTCACGATCGTCCCCTCAGGTGTGGTTGCGTCACCTTTGAACTCAGTGCCGATCAGCCCTTCGGTCGGCAGGCCGAGACCGTCGCGGTAGAACCCCAACGACCGGTCGAGATCGGCTACGGCGAGCGTGATGACATGGATGCGCGGCTTCATGTCGGGCGTTCTCCTTGT
>DATAUC010000050.1:0-18192 GCA_036268485.1 Acidimicrobiales bacterium | reverse complement strand
CGTCGCGAGCGGCAACCTCCACGATCCGCTCTTCTTCCACCTGTGAGAGGCCGGCAATGACTGAGTACGAAACCCATGAATTCGACGTCCTGATCATCGGCGCCGGTGGTGCAGGACTGCGCGCCGCCGTCGAGTCGAGTGCCGCCGGATGCCACACCGCCGTTGTCTGCAAGTCCCTCCTCGGCAAGGCCCACACCGTGATGGCCGAGGGCGGCTGCGCCGCCGCCATGGGCAACGTCTACTCCGAGGACAACTGGAAGGTGCACTTCCGCGACACCATGCGCGGCGGCAAGATGCTGAACAACTGGCGCATGGCGCAGCTGCACGCCCAGGAGGCCCCCGACCGGGTCTACGAGCTCGAGCGCTGGGGTGCCCTGTTCGACCGCACCACCGACGGCAAGATCCTCCAGCGCGACTTCGGCGGCCACCGCCTCGCCCGGCTGGCCCACGTCGGCGACCGCACCGGCCTCGAGATCATCCGCACCCTGCAGCAGAAGGCCGTCTCCATGGGTATCGACGTCTTCATGGAGTGCAAGATTCTCAAGATGCTGCCCGACAGCGAGGGGCGCATTTCCGGTGCCGTGGGCTACATGCGCGCGACCGGCGAAATGAAGGTCTTCACGGCCAAGTCGTTCGTGCTGGCCACCGGCTCGATCGGCAAGTCTTGGACGTACACCTCGAACTCATGGGAGTCGGTCGGTGATGGGCACGCCATGGCCATCTGGGCCGGCGCCGACGTCATCGACATGGAGTGCGTGCAGTTCCACCCGACCGGCATGGTCTGGCCGCTGTCGGTACGGGGCATCCTGGTCACCGAGGGCGTGCGCGGTGACGGCGGCGTCCTGCGCAACTCCGAAGGCAAGCGGTTCATGTTCGATTACATCGCCGACATGTTCAAGGCGGAGACAGCCAAGACCGAAGAGGAAGCCGACCGCTGGTACGACGACCACGCCAACAACGGCCGCACCCCCGACCTCCTGCCCCGTGACGAGGTGGCGCGGGCCATCAACTCCGAGGTCAAGGCCGGCCGGGGTAGCCCGCACGGCGGCGTCTTCTTGGACATCGCCAGCCGGCGCAGTGCCGAGTACATCCGTCGTCGCCTCCCGTCCATGTACCACCAGTTCATGGAGCTGGCCGGCGTCGACATCACCGCCGTGCCCATGGAGGTCGGTCCGACCTGCCACTACATGATGGGTGGCGTACGGGTCGACGCCGAGACCGAGGCCACCACGGTGGCCGGGCTCTTCGCCGCCGGCGAGGTGGCCGGGGGTATGCACGGGGCCAACCGCCTCGGCGGCAACTCGCTCTCGGACCTCTTGGTCTTCGGGCGCCGGGCCGGCATCGGCGCCTCGGACTACGCCGAGGGCCGCACCGGGACCCCGACGGTGGACGCCGGTGAGGTGCAGGCCACCATTGACGAGGCCTTCGCCCCCTTCGGCCGCGAAGGCGGGGGTAACCCTTACGACGTGCAGCACGACCTGCAGCAGACCATGCAGGCGCTGGTGGGCATCATCCGCACCGGGCCCGAACTCGAAGAGGCACTGGGCAAGCTGGAGGAGTTCAAGGACCGCACCTCCAAGCTCAGCGTCAAGGGCGGGCTGGCCTACAACCCGGGCTGGAACCTGGCCACCGACCTGCCCTCCATGGTCACCACCTCGATCGCCGTGGCCCAGGGCGCGCTCAACCGCAAGGAATCACGCGGCGGGCACACCCGGGAGGACTTCCCCGGGCCCGACCCCGAGATGGGCAAGATCAACTTCGTCCAGCGCCAGACGGCCGCCCACGGCTACATGGCTGACATCACCATCCAACCCGAACCGCTGCCCGAAATGCCGGCGGAACTGCGGGCCCTGCTTGAGGAGGCGCACTGATGGCCGACGAGACGACGCACGCCGATGTCACCATGCGGATCTGGCGGGGCGACCCCGACGGTGGTGAGTTCACCAACTACGTGATGCCGTCGGTCGAGGGTGAGGTGGTGCTCGACGTGATCCACCGGATCCAGGCCACTGACGCTCCCGACCTGGCTTGCCGCTGGAACTGCAAGGCCGGTAAGTGCGGCTCGTGCTCGGCCGAGATCAACGGCAAGCCGCGCCTCATGTGCATGACCCGCATGGACACGCTGCCCGAGGGCGCGCCGGTCACGGTGGCCCCGATGAAGACGTTCCCCATCATCCGCGACCTCGTCACCGACGTCAGCTTTAACTACGAAGTGGCTAAGACCATCCCCGCCTTCAAGGCGGCGGAGGAACCGGCGGACGGCTTCCGCATGCAGCAGATCGACGTCGAGCGCGGGCAGGAGTTCCGCAAGTGCATCGAGTGCTTCATGTGCCAGGACGTGTGCCATGTAATCCGCGACCACGAGGAGAACAAGCCCAAGTACGCCGGGCCCCGCTTCTTCATACGCTTCGCCGAGCTCGAGATGCACCCGCTCGACATCAACGACCGCCGCGAGTTGGCCCGTGAGGGTGCGGGACTGGGGATGTGCAACATCACCAAGTGCTGCACCGAGGTGTGCCCGGAGCACATCAAGATTACGGACAACGCCATCATCCCGATGAAGGAACGCGTGGTGGACGCCCACTACGACCCGGTGGCCTGGTTGGGTCGCAAGATCCTCAAGCGCACCAAGAAGACCGCCGAAGAGGCGTCCGCCGGCTGAGCCGGAGGACACTCATGCCTCGCTACCTCTCGCTCGAATGGGTGGAGGCCTTCAACACTGCCCTGGCCGGACTCGACCTGCGTCCCGCCATCGCGGCGACGGCTGACACATCACTCACGGCCGGGCTCGGCAGCTTCGCCGTGGCCCAGGTGGTGCCCGACGGGCCCGACGGGCCCATCCGCACCGTTCTGAGCGTGGCCGACGGTCAGGTCTCCCTGGCCGCTGACCCCGATGACACGCTGCCCTCCAACGTCACCATCGTGCTGTCCTACGCCGACGCCCTGGCCATCGCCCGGGCCGAACTGGAACCGGCGGACGCGCTGGCGGCCGGCCGGGTGCGCGTGCGGGGCGAGTTGGCGGTGCTGGTGGCCGGACAAGCCGTCCTCAATGCGGCAGGGGCCGCCCTCGGGCCGGCCCTGCACGACCTGACCGATCTGTCCTGACCGATCAGGCCGGAGGATCTTGCTGGGCCTTCGAGGCCGGCGAGCAGCCGGGCGGCAGCAGCGGTAACGTCGTCCTACCGGCCTGCACAAGGCGGGCCGCAGTAGGGAGGACGACGTGCATCAGCCGATCGATGATCACTTCCTGTCGAGGTACCGCGAGTTGCTAGACGCCGAGGACATGGCGTTCGACGAACTCGAACACGCGTGCGAAGAGGGCAACCGGGTCCTATTCGACAAGGAAATGGTCGATTGGCAGCACGCACTGGAGCACAAGATGGTCTTCCTGCAGAACGCCGGCATGGAAGTGCGCCTGCCCGTTCCGGGCTAGCTCCCTAGGGTTGCAGCCCGACGTGCGCGGCCACATCGGCCATGGTCACGTCGAAGAACAGAGCCGGATCGAGAATGGTCTGGTTCCAGTGGCCGAAGAGCTCCAGGCTGATGGCCCCAATGATCGTGGTCCACGCCCCCATGGCCAACAGCACCGTTTCGGTGGTGGCCTGGGGCAGGATTCCCTCGCTGACCGGGAGCAGGGCGGCCGCCAATCCGGCCGGTGCCACCAGCGTGGCCGGGGCCAGCCGACCGGCTTCCTGTGCCTCCATCAGGGGCCGCACCAGCGCGAGCGCCAGCCGGGCGTAGGGCTCCACGGTGTCCGGGGGGGCCTGGTAGCCGGGAACGGGCGAACCGAATATCAGCCCCCATTGGTGCGGGCGAGCCAGGGCCCACTCCCGCATGGCCCGGGGCACGGCCAGCCAGCGTTCTTGATCGGTGCCGGTCGCGCCCGCCGCGGCCTGCTCGGCCGTGTCGGCCACCGACTCGTACGCCCCCAGGATGAGAGCACTGAGTAGGGCATCCCGCCCGGCGAAGTAGCGATACAGAGCCGACGGGGCCATGCCGAGATCCCGGGCAATGGAGCGCAACGAGAGGGCGGCGGCGCCATCTCGAGCCAGGTGAGCGCCCGCCATCTCGAGAATCTCCCGGGTGACCTCGTCGCGTACGCGGTCACGAGCGGTTCTGGGCATGGACATGACGGCAGTCTGACGGGTACAGAACGAGAACACAAGTACTTGACAAGAACACTGTTCACTTTTAGTATCAATGCTCTTAGCCCGCTTGCTCCCAGAGCGACCCGATGAAACGAGGGAACAATGACCACCATGACCGCAGCCACCACACCCCAGATAACGATCGGCAGCGCAGCCGCCCACTACAAGCGCCCCGACTGGTTCACCCGCAACGTCATGAACCCCTTCCTGAATCTCATGATGCGGCTGGGTATCAGCGTGCTGGGCTCCCGGGTGCTCGAGCACCGGGGCCGCCGCTCCGGGCAGCTGCACCACACGCCGGTCAACCTCCTCACCATCGAGGGCCAGGAATACCTGGTCTCTCCCCGGGGTGAGTCCGAGTGGGTGCGCAACGTCAAGGCGGCAAACGGCCACCTGGTGCTGGCCATCGGTCGACGCCGCCACATCTACACCGCCACCGAAGTGCCGGTGGCCGACCGGGTCGAGATCCTGCGCACCTACCTGCGTCGCTGGAAGTTCGAGGTCGGCATGTTCTTCGACGGCGTCGGGCCGGACTCGACGGACGAGGAGTTCGCCGCTGTCGCCGCCCAGCACCCTGTGTTCGCCCTGCGCTCGTAGGTGGGGCTAGAACGTCGCCCGTGACCTCCGCCGCCCCCGCCGCCCCCGCTGCTGATCAGACCGGCCATGAAGCGCTCATCGTCTACTGCCAGGCGCTGGCCCTCTTCAGCGCGGCGGGGACGACGGCAGCGGGCACGGGGATGCTCTCTGTGGCCGGCGGCTCGTGGATCCCGGGCATCGGCAACGGGGCCTTCCGCACCGATGACACGGCCGACCCGATCGACGTGTTGCGCCAGGCCGATGCGTTCTTCGCCGATCGTGAGCGCGGCTACAGCATGAAGGTGCGCGACACCGACGTCGACGCCGACTTGTGGGCCACCTGCGTGGCACAGGAGATGATCACCTTCGGGGAGCCGGCCCCGCAGATGGTGCGCCACCAACGTCTCGGCCAGCCGAGTCCTCCGGCGGGTGTCACGCTCCGGGCCGTCGACGACGCAGCGGGAGTGTTGGACTTCGTCGCCGTATGCAGTGAGGCCTACGCCACCTACGGCATCCCGACCGACGTGCACGCCAGCCTGTTCAATCCGCCGGCGCTGGTGCTGGCCCATCCTTCAACCACAATCGTGGTGGCCTCGCGTGAGGGGCGGGCGCTGGCCACCGCGCTGCTCTTCATGCACGACGGCGTGGGCAGCGTGCAGTGGGTGGGCACCGTCAGCGATGCCCGGCGCCTGGGCCTGGGCCAGCTGGTCACCGAGTGGGTCACCAATGCCGCCTTCGACCGGGGGGCCACCGTCTGCACCCTGCAGGCCTCGCCGATGGGCGCCCCGCTCTACGAGGCGCTCGGGTACGAGACGATCTACCACTATCAAGACTTCACGCGTTGGTTTGAAAAGTCAGCCCAGCGAGACCGGCACCCCTCCCCCATCGGCTGAGCGGTAGGCGGCGTCGACCAGCCGGTGGGCCACTAAGGCCACATCGAGGCTGGGTTCGGGGGCGGTGCCGGCGGCCACGGCGTCGACGAAGGCCCGGTCCGCTTCGACATAGGCCTTGACGGCCAGGCCCACATCGTCGTCGCCCAACGGCAAGGCATCGACCCAGTCGGGTGAAGGGCAGGGCATTTCAGTCGTCTGCTCGCTTGTCTGCATGTGCAGGGGGCCGCGGAACTCGTCGTCCAGCCACACCATGCCGTCTTCGCAGAAGACCTCAATGCGTCGGGTCGAGCCCCGGCTCAAGATGTTGTGCCACACGCTGGTCAGCGTGGCCTCCAGCCCGCCGGCGAAGGACAGCGACACGACGGCCAGATCCTCGATGCCCTCGTGACCGGCGAAGTTCGACGTGCGGCCCGACACCTCCTGCACCTCGCCGAAGCAGTAGCGCAGGATGTCGAGGTCGTGAATGGAGTGCTCAATCAGGCAGCCCCCACCCGCTTGGGTCACATCGCCCCGCCACTGCGAGGCATAGGTCCCCTGAATCGGGAAGTACTGGTCGTCGCGGAACACCGTCGTCATGGGCCGGCCCAGGCGACCGCTGGCCACCAGGTCGCGCAGGGCGCGGAAGACCGGGGCCGAGCGCAGCACCAATCCCGATTGGGCCGGCACCCCGGCGGCGGCCACGGTCGCCGTCAGGTCGGCTGCTCCGGCCAGATCGGTGGCCAGGGGCTTCTCGCAGAAGATGGCGCGCCCGGCCTGGACGGCAACATCGACGGCCTCTCTGTGCGCAGAAGTAGGCGTGCAGACCCAGATGGCATCACAGCGCTCCACCAGTTCGTCGAGGTCGCGGACAACGGTGGCCCCCACCATGGCGGCAAAGCCCTGGGCCCGCTTCTCGCTGCGATCGAACACCACCGAGATTTCGGCGTCGATCACGCCGGCATCGATCATGGCCGCCAGGCCCAACCCGTGAGCCCAGGCGATCAATCCGGTGCCGGCACATCCGATGCGCAACATGGCCCGGACACTACGTGCTCGCCCTTAATGGACGCGCTCGCGACCCCGCAGAGCATCGACGAAGCGACCGGTGACCAACACCAGCATGGCGATCTCGTGACGTTCGCGCTGGCGGATGGGGGCCGGGCGACCGCCGCACACGCTCAGCTCGGTTTCGACCATCGGTTCGACGAACACGCCAGAACGCGTGGTGTCATTGGCCGGGTCGGCCCCGCTGCGCGAACCCTCGGCGAAGGCGGCCACCCACTGGGGCGAGGGGGCGTCACCGTGCACATCGACGAATTGGTCGAGGGAGAAATCGGCCAGCGCCATCCATGACAGCTCGAAGAGGCTGGACACGTTCCCGATCAGCGCATTGAAGGCAGCCGTAGGTGTGGCCGCCTGCAGGATGGAAGCCGCCGCGCCGAGCACCGTGTCTTCGCGGTCCTGGCTGGCCCCGGCCAACTGGCGCACATCCTCAACCCCGACTCCGGGCACGTTGCGCATGCCTTTGCAGACGAGGTCGATGGCGCCGGGATCGTCGGGGAGTTCCACCACCAGTTCGTCGATGGCCACGCCGGCCTCACGCTCTAGGACCTCGAGCCCGACGACATTGCCCTGGGCGGCGCCGATCTCGGCCGCCACGGCACCGAGCACACCGGGGGCGTCGGGCAACCAGATCCTCATCCGGGTCAGCACGTCAGTGCGTCCTGGCGATGCGCACACCGACCTGCATGGTGTGTTCGGCGTTACCGGCGTAAATACCCTTGACCGGCGGCACGTCGGAGTAATCGCGGCCCCGGCCGATAGCCACATGGCGCTCGCCGACTGGGCAGTCGTTGGTGGGATCGAAGGCCCACCAGCTGCCGGTCCACACTTCGACCCAGGCGTGGCTCTCGCCGGCGATCTCCTCCCCCACCGAGGCGTCGGCATCGGGGTGGAAGTACCCGGACACATAGCGGGAGGGCAGGCCGACCGACTTGGTCATGGCCAGCGCCAGATGGGCGAAGTCCTGGCAGACCCCGGCACCGTCGGTGAAGGCCTCGTTGGCCGAGGTGTGCACGCTGGTCACGCCGCGCACGTAGCTCAGGGAGCGGTGCACTTTTTCCATGATCTTTTGGGCCGTCTGGAGGGGGCGGTCGGCCCGCAGCTCGGCCGCCATACCCGAGAGCTCCCCGGTCGGTGCGGTGTAGAGCTTGTGTGAGAGGTAGTCCGCCATGGTGAGCGAGGCGTCGGCCACCTCGTCCCATGAAGCGTCCTCGGGCGCTTCGGCCTGCTGCGTATCGATAAGGGCGGAGCCGACGATGGACAGCATCTCGTGGCCGCGGTCCACGTTGAAGGCCACCACCTGGGTGCCCCAGTAGTCCCGATAGGAGTACTGGGGGGCGGCCGGCACGGTCACCACCTTGGTCTCGAGCGCGGTCTGGCGGCGCTCCGTACGCGGCGTCATGCGCAGCTCGTTGTACGAGGCGCGGGCCGGGGCGTCGTAGTCGAAGCGCGTCTCATGGGACACCCGCAGGCGCCAACCGTCGGCCCGGCTCATCCGCCGTCACCTCCGGTGCGCCACTGGGTGGGTAGATCCTGGGCGAAGTAGCGCCTGGTGACGGCGTCGCTGACCGACGAGATGGAGGCCTGCAGCCGTTCCAACCGGGTCTCCAACCCACGCGAGAGAGTGGCCGGGGCGGAGTACTCCAGCTCGGCCCGGGCCAGCCCCACCAGGCCGCGGGCGTCCTCCCAGTTGCTCTGGCGTCCGGCGTTGATCTGGTCCAGGCACTCCTCGGCCAAAGTCAGCGACGCGAAGGCCGACCGCGGGAACAATCGGTCGCGCAGCAGGAAGTCGAGTACCCGCCCGGGCTCCACCACGCCCTGGGAGAGCCGCAGGTACGGCTCGTAACCCCCGCACGAACGCAGCAGCATGACCAGGCCGCTGTCGAAGACCTCTTCGAATTCGACCGTGGCCAGTTGCCGGGCCACCACGTCGGTGCGCTCCAGGCAACGGCCCAATGTGAAGAACAGCCACGTCTGGTCCCGGCTCATCATGGTGTCGGCCAGACCGGTCATACCGGCCACCTGGCTCTTGACGAATGACAGGAAGGGGGCGGGCCCGTGGCGACGGGTGGCCTCCCACTCGCGGGGCAGCGCCGACCAGGTGGCGTTGATGTGCTCCCAGAACTCCACCGGAACCACGTGGCGCACGCCGCGCGTGTTCTCGCGGGCGGCGGCCAGTGCCCCGGCGATGGAGGAGCGGCTGGTGGGATCGGTGGCCAGGCGCTCGGTGGCCTGCCAGAGCGTCTCGTTCTCCATGTCGGGCAGGCCCATGACGGCCAGTAAGCGGCGGGCGGCATGGCCACCCTCGACGTCGCTCTGCTCGAGGGCCTGGAAGACGGACACATCGAGAATGCGGGCCGTACCCTCGGCCCGTTCGACATAGCGGCCGACCCAGAAGATCGACTCGGCCACCCGGCTCAGCAGGGCCTGCGTCATTGCTGCTGCTGCTGTTGTTGACGGCCGTTTTCCGACTCGCCCCGCGGGCCGGCGTCCATGGGCGGTCCTGCGCTGATGGGCGCCTGCTGGCGGGGCGGCAGGGCGGGCGCCGGTGGGCCACCACCGACCACCCAGGTGTCCTTGGAGCCGCCGCCCTGACTCGAGTTGACCACCAGACCGCCCTCCTGGAGGGCCACCCGGGTCAACCCGCCGGGCAGGACCCAGACGTTCTCGCCGTCGTTGACGGCGAAGGGACGGAGGTCGACGTGGCGCCGGACCATGTCGTGGTCCACCCAGGTGGGCGAGGTGGAGAGGGCGACCACCCGTTGGGCGATCCACTGGCGCGGGTCGGCCTCCACCTCAATGGCCAGCTCGTCGAGCTCAGCGCCGGTGGCCTCGGTCCCGATGACCAGACCCTTGCCGCCCGAACCGTCCACCCGCTTGAAGACCAGCTGGTCCCGGCGCGACAACGCATCGGCCCGGACCTTGTCGTCGACCAGGTGCATGGTCTCGACGTTTTGCAGGATGGGGTCTTCGCTCAGGTAGTAGCGGATCATTTCGGGCACGTAGGCGTAGACCAACTTGTCGTCGGCCACCCCGTTGCCCACGCCGTTGGTGATGGTGACCCGGCCGGCCCGGGCCGCATTGAGCACCCCGGGGCACCCGACCAGCGAATCAGGCCGGAACTGCAACGGGTCGAGGTAGTCATCGTCAATCCGGCGGTAGATGACGTGGACCGGGACCTCGCCCTCGGTGGTGCGCAAGAAGACGTCGGTGCCGTGGCAGACCAGGTCGCGCCCTTCGACCAGGTGCACGCCCATCAGACGGGCCAGCAGCGCGTGCTCGTAGAAGGCCGAGTTGTGCACCCCGGGGGTCAGCACCACCACGGTCGGATCCTGCACCCCGGCCGGCGCGGCGCGGCGCAGGGCGTGAATCAGGTGGGCCGGATAGTCGGTCACCATCTGGATGGGCTGGCCCCAGAACAGCTCGGGCAGGACCCGGGACATGGCGGCCCGGTTGGCCAGCACGTAACTGACTCCCGAGGGGCTGCGGACGTTGTCTTCGAGGACCCGGAATTCACCCTCTTCGTCGCGGATCACGTCGATGCCGGCCACGTGGATGCGCACGCCGTTGGGCGGCGCCAGACCGTGGGCCGCCCGCACGAAGCCGGGCGAACTGGTGATGACGGCGTGGGGAATCAACCCGTCGCTGACAATCCGAGCGGCGCCGTAGATATCGGCCAGGAAGGCCTCCAGGGCGCGCACCCGCTGGGCCACGCCATCGGACACCTGGTTCCACTCGGTGGCCGTGAAGATGCGGGGCACCACGTCGAGCGGGAAGGGGCGCTCCTCGCCGTCGAGGTCGAAGGTGACGCCCTGGTCCATGAAAGCCCGGGCCAGCCGGGTGGCGCGGGCCGACACGTCTTCGGGGCCCATCTGGGAGAGCGAGGAAGCCACCCCGGCGTAGGGGCCGCGGGTGGTGCCGTCCTTGGCCACCATCTCGTCGAAGGCAGCATCGGTCAGCCCGCGTGCTCCTGCCCCGTACCCGTCGAAGAGATCACCCACTGCCATAACCGTTACAGGCTTGTGTTTCGACGTGATTTCACAGGCGCGAACGGGAGATGACGGTCACCCGGCTCGGACACAAGAGCCCAGCTCAACGGGGGAAACAGATGACCCAGGTCCATGCGTCACGGTACTCACCGTACCGCCACAATTAGCCGATCAGGCCCAAACCCTCCACATCGCTGCGCTCGCCCAGCAGCTCTTCGGTGGTCACGGCGATGCGCTCCTGGGCGAATTCGTCGTGCTCGAAGCCTTCGGCCACCGACCAGTTCCCGGCCCCGTCGGCGATGATCGGGAATCCGAACTGCAGCCCCTCGGGGGCGCCGTACTGGCCCGAGCTGGCCACGGCGACTGAGACCGAATCGCCGGGTGCCGTCTTGGTGCGCAGGCTGACCACGGTGTCGATGGCGGCCGAGGCGGCCGAGGCGGCCGACGAAAGGCCGCGCGCCTCGATGATGGCGGCGCCCCGCTTCTGCACGGTCGAGATGAAATCGCCCTGCAGCCACTCGTGGTCGGTGATGACGTCGGTGACCGGCTTGCCGTCGATGGTGGCGTTGGCGAAGTCGGGGAACTGGGTGGCCGAATGATTGCCCCAGATGGCCAGGTTCTTGACCGAGGCCACCGGGGCATTGGCCTTCTGGGCCAGTTGGGCCTTGGCCCGGTTCTCGTCCAGGCGGGTCATGGCGAACCAGCGGTCCGCCGGCACCTCGGGAGCGTTGGAGCGGGCGATCAGGCAGTTGGTGTTGCAGGGGTTGCCGACCACCAGGACGCGCACGTCCGAGGCGGCGTTCTCGGCGATGGCCCGGCCCTGCGGCTTGAAGATGCCGCCGTTGACGCTGAGCAGGTCCCCCCGCTCCATGCCGGCCTTGCGGGGTACCGAGCCGACCAGGAGGGCCCAGGACGTGCCGTCGAAGGCGGTCTTGAGGTCCGAGGTGGCCACGATGTCGGTGACCAGGGGGAAGGCGCAGTCGTCGATCTCCATGACCACGCCCTCGAGCACCTTGAGGGCCGGCTCAATCTCGAGCAGGCGCAGCACGATGGGCTGGTCTTGTCCCAGCAATTGCCCCGAGGCAATGCGGAAGAGCAGCGAGTAGCCGATCTGGCCGGCGGCGCCGGTGACGGTGACATGAATGGGAGCTTTTGTGGCCATGGGACGATGCTACGGGGCGGGGCGGCGGCTTCCCAATTGCCGTGGTGGGAGGTGGTGGGTCACGCCTGCGCACCGATCAGCGTCACCAGTCGTTGATACTGGGGTGCATCTGAGCGGAGAATGAAGGCGACCCATTTGAGGACCAGAGCAGCGTCAAGTTCGGTCCCCCATCGGATGATCTCCTCGATGTCGAGCCAGTCCTTGGGACGGTCAAAGATCGCTTTGCAGACAACGAGATGTTCCGGGGCCAGGATCGGAATCTCAATGGACACGAACCGGACGGTACGAGCCAACTCGGCCATTTCTTGATGGAGCTCGAAGATGGCAAAGAAGACATCCAGATAGGCGCCGTCCCAGTTCAGCCGGATCTGTCCGTCCCGATCAATGATGACCAGATCTTCCGCTGTTACCGTCACGCCGATTTGAGCCAATGCTCCCAGTACCCCCGGAGCGGCGGCGGGCGGCACCGTCAGGTTGATGTCGATGTCGGTCGTCGCTCGTGGATTGCGATACCAGGCCAACGCGATGGCTCCACCGAATTGATGGGGTACCCCGATTGATCCAAGCATCTCGTGCAGCGAGACGATTTTCGGCGCCAGATTGCCAAAGGCTGAAACCTCGGTCACGGCAGGGAGGTGTCCCCCGTGCGACGCTCAAGCAGTCGAGACCAGGGCGGAATGAGGAGTGGCTCAGGTGCTCGTGGTGACTGGAAAGGGGTGATTTGCGCCACGAATCCGAGCAGGGCAAAAAGGGCATCCCCAGGGTCCTGGCGCCCCTCTCTTGGTCGCGACTCCAATGAGAAGGCCATGCGACGGGTCGCCTCGACGAATTGCTGCACATCGGGCCGAACGCTCTCGATCGCCGGGGGCGCCGCATCGGCGATCGGCACCCCAAGCCGATCAGCTGCCGCGCGTACCGCTTCAGGATCAAAGGGTCGGCTGGCCCGTGCGGCCGCCGTGTTCAGCACGGCGGTTGACAGTGCTGAAAAGTTGCCCAGGGAGCGGGCCCGTGGACCCTTCGCCGTGTGGACCGACTCCCGGATCTCATAGCGCCCCCGGGGGCGAGCGACGACATAGGCCATACCCACTAGATTACCACTAGGTATGCCCACTACATTCGGGGTCAGTTCAAATGGCGGCGTTACGAATTGAGGACCAGTACCCAACGGCTGGGTGGCTTGCCCGACTGCTCCATACGGTTTCGCTATGTATACGGTTTGTTTTATGTCTTTTACTTCTTATTTGGCTTTCTTTACCCTGATGAGATGGCCACAACGTCAGTGCGCATCGGGCCACCCCCGGCCCGACGTCGCCGCTTTGCGACGCTGCGACCTGACCGTTGGTGGCTGCGGCCTCTCGCTGCGGCCGCCTTCTTGGGCGCGCTCACCGCCTATGCCGTGTGGGCCGGGTTTCAGACCTCGCGCTTCGCCACCGGGAGTTACATCTCGCCGCTGTACTCGCCCTGCGTGGCCGCCGACTGCGGTGCCCATGCGAACGCCGTGATCATCGGCCGGTGGTGGCAATGGTCACCCGCCCTGCTCGTGATGGCGGTGCCCATTGGCGTTCGGGCCACCTGTTACTACTACCGCAAGCTGTACTACCGATCCTTTTGGCTCTCACCGCCGGCCTGTGGCGTGGCCGAACCACATGCCCGCAACTCGGGCGAGTCAAGGTTCCCGCTTGTCCTGCAGAATCTGCATCGCTACTTCTGGGCGGCCAGCGTCCTGGTGGCGGCCATGTTGACCTTCGATGCGGTGAACGCATTCCGTCAGCCCGGCGGCCTTGGCGTGGGTGTGGGCACCGCCCTGATCGTGCTCAATGGCGCGGCGTTCTGGGGCTACGTGCTCTCCTGCCACGCCTGCCGACACCTCGTGGGTGGTGAACTGCGATCGCAAGCCGGGCACCCGATCAGGCACCGCTCGTGGAAAATAACCTCAGCGCTCAACAGCCATCACGGGCAGTTCGCGCTGGTCAGTCTCCCGTTGGTCATGATCACCGACGGCTACGTGCGGCTGGTTTCCTCCGGTGTCTTTTCCGACCCTCACGTCCTCCTGCTCGGGTCGCACTGACGATCCCGTTCAGCTGTTGAGCGACGGTCCCAACCCCAGCGAGGCGTAGATCTCCCGGGTCGCGCTGGATGTATTGAACGTGTAGAAGTGCAGGCCAGGTGCATCGAGGTCGATCAAGTCGGCGCACAGCTGGGTGGCCAGCGCCACGCCCTCCTTGCGCACGGCCTCGGGCCCACCGATCTCGTCGGCTTCCCGCAGGCGGTCCTGCATCCATCCCGGCGCCGCTGCCCCCATGGGGCCCAATCGGCTCATGGTGCTCAGCGACGTGACGGGCAGGATGCCCGGGAGGATGGGCTTGGTGACGCCCCTCTTCGCCATGTCGGCCACCAGTTCGGCGTACTCCGTGGCCTCGAAGAAGAACTGGGTCACCCCGAAGTCGCCCAGCGCCAGCTTGGCGGCCAGGAAGTCGCGGTCGCTCTCCCGGCTTTCCGAGCGCGGGTGCAGGGCCGGGTGGGCGGCCACACCGATGGAGAAGCCGCCGATGGCATGGGCCAGCTCGACCAGCTCGTGGGCGTAGGCCAACTCGCCCGGGCCTGAATCGGGATCGGCCGGGGGATCCCCGCCCAGAGCCATCAGGTTCTCCACGCCGGCCTTGCGCAACGAGACCAGAATGTCGGCCAGCTCGAGCCGGGTGTGGGCCACGCAGATGAGGTGGGCCATGGGGTTGAGCGAGGTGGTGTGCAGCATGCCGCTGACCAGGTCGAAGGTGCGCTGGCGCGACTCGGCCCCACCCCGGTAGGTCACCGAGACGAACGACGGCGCCAAGGGCTGCAGCTCGGCGATGGTGCGGGCCAGGGTCCGCAGCTCGGCGTCGTTCTTGGGTGGGAAGAACTCGAAGGAGTAGGTCTTCCCGGCCGCCAGGAGATCGGCGATCCTGGTCACGCCGGCGCACCCTCCTCGGCACGGCCGTAGTCATCTTCCAGCCGGACGATGTCGTCCTCGCCGAAGTAGGTGCCGTGCTGCACCTCAATGAAGACGACGTCCACGTCGCCGGCGTTGGCGATGCGGTGCGCACCCTCCCGCGGGATGTCGATGGCCTGCCCGGGACCGAGCTCGATGACCGTGCCGTCCAGGGTGACCTGCGCCGTACCCGAGACGATGAACCAGTGCTCGGCCCGCTTGGAGTGGCGCTGGTAACTCAGGCGCTTGCCCGGGTGCACGACGATGCGCTTGACCTTGTGATCGGCCGCATCCTCGTCCAGCACGGTGTAGTTGCCCCATGGACGTTCTGAATACTCTTGCTCGCTCACATGCTCTCCCCGACCGGATTGGTGTGTGTCATGCCGACCGCTCAGCGGCCCGCACGGCGTTGCGCAAAAGCATGGCACGGGTCATCGGGCCCACGCCGCCAAGGCGGGGGGTGATCCATCCGGCCACCTCGGCCACGTCCTCACGCACGTCGGGAATGAGCTTGCGCCCCTCCCAGCTGGTGCCCGCACTGACCACGGCCGCACCCGGCTTGACCATGTCGGGGGTGACCAGAGCCGGCCGTCCGGCCGCCGCCACCACGACGTCGGCCGTGCGCACGATGGCCGCCAGATCGTCCACGCCGGTGTGCACCACCGTCACGGCGGCGTTGCAGCCCGGTCGCTTCATGGCCAGCAACAGCGACAGGGGCCGGCCGATGGTCAGGCCCCGGCCGATGATGACGACGTGCTTGCCCTCCACCGGGACGTCGAAGGCGTGCAGGAGGTCGACGATGCCGGCCGGTGTGCACGGCAGCGGACCGGGTGCCCCCATGACCAGCCGGCCCAGGTTGGTCGGATGCAGGCCGTCCACGTCCTTGTCGGGATCGACCGCCAGCAGCGTGCGCTCCTCATCGAGCCCGACCGGCAGCGGCAGCTGAACCAGATAGGCGCTGATCTTCGGGTCGGCGTTGAAGCGCTGCACCACGTCATCGAGCTCTTCCTGGGTGGCCGTCTCGGGCAGGTGCTCCCCGGCCGAATACATGCCGACCTCGGCGCAGTCCTCGTGCTTCATGGCCACGTAGCGCTCGCTCGGTGCGTCGTGGCCGACCAGCACGGTGCCCAGGCCGACGTGGATGCCCTCGCTGCGCAGGCGGGCCACGCGGTCGGTCAGCTCGGCCCGCACCCGGGCCGCCACCGCTTCACCGTCGAGAAGGATGGCGGCCATTAGTGGCGGAAGTGTCGTTCGCCGGTGGTCACCATGGCCACACCCGCTTCGTTGGCGGCGGCAATGACCTTCTCGTCCTTGACCGATCCGCCCGGTTGCACGATGGCCGTCACGCCGGCGTCAGCCAGCACCATCAAGCCGTCGGGGAAGGGGAAGAAGGCGTCACTCGAGGCCGCCCCGCCCTTGGCCCGCTCGCCGGCCTTGGCCACCGCGATCTCGGCCGCCACCACGCGGGACTGCTGCCCGGCGCCCACGCCCACGGCCTGCCCGTTCGTGACAATGGCGATGGCATTGGATGTCGTGCGGCCACCGACCCGCCACGAGAGGACCAGATCCAGCCATTCCGCATCGGACGGCGGCCGGGTCGTGACCACCTGCCACTCCTGGCGGGGTGACACGAAGTTGTCGATGTCCTGCACCAGCACACTGGCGCCCAGACTGCGCAGCTGGCGTACCGCCTTCTCGGGGGCCGGCCCCGAGAGCAGACGGGTGGCCTTGCGCCGACTCGTCAAGGTGGCCAGTGCCCCCGGCTCGTAGGAAGCGGCGATGATCACGTCGGCCTGCGGACCGGCCGCGATGGCTTCGGCCACCTCGTCGGTCACCACGCCGCCGATGGCCACCACGCCGCCGAAGGCGGACTGGACGTCGCACTCGAGTGCCCGTTCATAGGCGGTCACCAGCGAATCTGCCACGGCAGCGCCACACGGGTTGGCGTGCTTGATAATGGCCACAGCCGGTTGCCCGGCGTCGTGGGCCAGTTCGTGCACCAGTCGCCAGGCGGCGTCGCCGTCGAACAGGTTGAGGTACGACAGCTCCTTGCCGCCGTGCTGCTCCAGGTCGTCCCACCAGCTGGTGGTCCCGGCCGTGCGGTAGCGCGAGCCGCGCTGGTGCGGGTTCTCGCCGTAGCGGAGGACCGCCGTGCGCTCCAGGGTGAGGTGGAGCGTCTGGGGCAGGACGGCACCCAGTGCCACTTCGTCGGGATCGCTGCCGGCCACCGGACCGGGGCCACCGGCATCGAGCCAGGCCACGATGGCGGCGTCGTAGGCCGCGGTGTGGGCGAACGCCGCCCGGGCCAGCCGGCGGCGGGTGGCGTCGGAGAGGCTGCCGTCCCGGCGCAGCTCTTCGAGCACCACCGGGTAGTCGGCCGGCGACGTCAGGATGCCGACGTGGGCGTGGTTCTTGGCCGCCGCCCGCACCATGGTCGGTCCGCCCACATCGATCAGTTCGATGGAGGGGTCCGACGAGAACGGGTAGAGATTGGTGACCACCAGGTCGATGGCGGCAATGCCGTTGGCTTCCAGGTCGGCCAGGTGACCGGGCTCGTCCCGATTGGCCAGAATGCCGCCGTGGATCTTGGGATGCAGGGTCTTGACCCGACCACCGAGCATTTCGGGTGAGCCGGTGACCTCGGCCACCTGGAGGTGGTCGATGCCGGCCCCGGCCAGGGCGCTCGACGTGTTGCCGCTGGCCACCAGCTCCCACTGCAGGGCGGCCAGCCCCTGGGCCAGCTCGAGCAGCCCTTCCTTGTCGTAGACCGACAGCAGCGCCCTCACGTCGTTATCTCCTCACTCGTGATCCGCACCACAGCGGGCGGTTCGATCGATCGTCCTGCTTCCAGCTCACCCAGCGCCCAGGCCACGGTGGCCGGGTACAGGCTGCGCTCCACCACTTTGATCCGCTCATGCAGGCTCTCTTCGGTGTCCTCCGGCAGCACCGGCACCACACCCTGAGCCAGGATCGGCCCTTCGTCCATCTCCAGCGTGGCCAGGTGCACCGTGCACCCCGTCTCGGTCACGCCGGCCGCCAACGCATCGCGCACCCCGTGCCAGCCGGGAAAGAGCGGAAGCAGCGCCGGGTGCGTATTCAGGATACGGCCCGGAAAGGCGGAGTGGACAGCCTGGGTCATCACGGTGCCGAAGCCGGCCATGGCCACCAGGTCGACCTGGTGGGCCACCAGGGTGGCAGAGACGGTGGCGGTGAAGCCCTGACGGTCGAAGTCCGGTCCGTAGCCGCCGTAGCCCTTACGGTCGATCAACTCGTCGACCGCGCCGTGCTCCCGGGCCATGGCCAGGGCGGCACAGGGCCGATCCGACAACACGGTGGTCACCGGCAGCCCGGCCTCGAACATGGCTTGGAGGATCGTCCCGCTCCCCGAGACAAGGACGGCCAGGCGCACGCCGGT
>DATAUC010000049.1:0-2618 GCA_036268485.1 Acidimicrobiales bacterium | reverse complement strand
GTCGGTCTACGTGCAACCCGGCGGTGGGAACAACCTCAAGGCGGCCTGGGACGACGTGCGCAGTTCTGCCCAGGATATGAAGGACTGGGTCCGCAGCGGCGGCCACTACCTCGGATTCTGCATGGGTGGCTATCTGGCCGGATCCGATCCCGGGTTCGGGCTGTTGCCCGGTGATAGTGGCGAGTACATCACCTCGCCCGGGGCCACGGTGCGGAACATCGCCGACACCACGGTGACGGTGAACTGGGGAGGCGTGCCCCGCCAGGTCTACTTCCAAGACGGCCCCTACTTCGAGCTTCGTCGGGGGGCCGACGCCACCGTGCTGGCCACCTACACCAACGGCCTCGCCGCCGCTGTTGTGGCCCGGGTGGGATCGGGCAGCGTCGGGGTCGTGGGGCCACATCCCGAGGCTGATGCGTCCTGGTTCAAGGCCGTCGACCTCCCCGTGCCGGCCCAGAGCACCGCGGACCTGGCCCGCGACCTGATCCGGACGACCCTCAACGCGTAATTGTTAGAAGGGAGCAGCTCTCGGCAAGTCCTCATGCTGTTGGTCAGGCAGAACGATCGAGCCACGCAGGCCGAACGATTTCGGTGCCGATGCTCGGAGGTCGCGCTGACTTTTGAACACGGTGCGGGTACCTTCTTCTCCACGGGACCGAGTGAAGGTGCTCGGAGGGGGAAGACGGCCCTAGCCGGCCGTCAGGAACGGGGGGACAGCCGCCTGGCCGCCGAAGCGGGTATCGCTCCATCCACTACCAGTGCCCACCTCGGCCGTCTGGTAGCGGGGATGCTTGCCCGCCGAGGACTGTGCAATCCCTGCGGGAGGGAACCAATGCCGAGGCGTTGCGCAGGGCGCGCACGTGTTACGACCATCTCGCCGGGCGGCTGGGTGTTGCCCTCATGGATGCACTCTTGGCCCAGGGGTTGCTCGAGGGGGGCGACGGTACCTTCGATCCGGATCGCTCGACCCGCGATCGCCTCTCGGCTCCGGGCTGGGATGTCGCCTACGTGCTCAGCGATGAGCGACGGGCCAGGTTGGAATCCCTCGGTGTCGACTGTTCCGGTGCGGGGAGGCGACCGCTGATCCGGTACTGCGTGGACTGGAGCGAACAGCGCCACCACCTGGCCGGAACGCTGGGCGCCCGCCTCCTCGGCTGGTTCGAAGACGAGGGATGGGTCACACGACGATCTGGTTCGCGCGCGCTGACCATTACCGACGCCGGTGCGCGCCAGATGGGACCGTCGTTCGGTGTCGACATCGCCGGTGTGCTCGCTGTTGCATAACTGGGGTCGGTGCTTCAGCGGCTGATCGGCATGCGGCTCAATGCTGGACTTTGCCGACCTCTTCAGGAGTGCGCATCTGGCCCGTCTCGGGGTCGGCCGCCTTGGTGGCATCCATGGACGCCACCGCTTCGGGGTCGACCCGGACCCGGAACACGGCACGGCCGCCCTCCTCATGGAGGGCGAAGTAGGCATCGAGGTCGATCTCGTCGCCCACATGGCCCATGTTGCGCACGAACTTGGTGCGCTCGATGACGTGGTCAGTGTCGGGGAACTCCTCGGCCCCTCCGGTGATGACGACGAAGCGCACCGGGTAGCGGTCGTTGTACACGGTCACGCAGACCCGGGGATCGCGCCGGATTCTGAGCGTGCCCGACGTGGCCGGGTTCATACTGAAGTAGATCCAACCGTCCTGATAGAGGTAGCCGAGCGGCACTCCGATGGGTGAACCGTCGCGCCGCAGCGAGCTGACGGTGGCGTAACAGGGCAGCGTAGGGTCCCCGGCCAGGAACGAAGCCAGTTCGTCGGGGTCCATTGCCAACTGTTGGGGAAGGGCCATGCCCGATTACAACACGCAGCCGGATCGGTGGGCAACGACGTCGAGGCATCGCCCTGCTTTCCCGAGGGCTTCACGGTAGCGTGGCTCAAGTGGCACTGGCCGATCACGAGAACCCGGTCTCCGCCGGCGAGACGGAAGCGACCTTCAAGCTCGTCCACGACCATGCCGACCGGATCTATCTCTGGGACTATGAGCGCTCGAGGACCCAACTGGTCACCCTGTACAACAAGGCCATGGGTTCCCAGTGGAACAGCCTGACCGATCTGGATTGGGACACCGATGTCGACCCCGAGGGGCTGGTCGACCAGGGATCCCCGTCCATGCAATTGTTCCGGACCGCGGCGGCCGAGCCGGGCTCGCCCATCGCCACCTGGGGCGACAGGGAGTTCACCGCGCTGGGCATCGAGATGTTCAAGGCGTCGCTCAGCCAGTTCATGCACGGTGAGCAAGGAGCCATGCTCACCGCGGCCAAGATCGTCGAGACCGTGCCGTGGATCGACGCCAAATACTACGCCGCCACCCAGACCATGGACGAGGCCCGCCACACCGAGGTGTTCGCCAAGTACCTGGATCTGAAGGTAGGCGAGGCCTACCCGATGAGCCCGTTCCTGGAGGAGCAGATCACCGTGCTGCTCGAGGACAGCCGCTGGGACATCGCCTACCTGGGCATGCAGATCGTGATCGAGAGCCTGGCCCTGGCCGCCTTTGGCGACATGCTGCGCCGGACCGAAGAGCCCTTGTTGCGCAAGCTCCTCCGCTACATCATGTCGGACGAGGC
>DATAUC010000048.1:0-142167 GCA_036268485.1 Acidimicrobiales bacterium | reverse complement strand
CCCTCGGCACTCCGGCCAGTCCACCGAAATCCGCTCGAGCCGGACCGGGTCGTCCCAAAGGAACCGTCACCGGCCCTCGACAGCGCTATCCCGTCATCAAAAAGGCGGCATGAAGCGATGTTGAAGGTTTAATTGCAAGCTGAATAGATCGCGGAAATATCTCTAAATAGGGCACGCCGACCCCGCTCGGCGCGGCACAATGGATACATGGCAAAAGCAAAGACTCCGGCTCCTCGCAAGCCCATGAGCACAGGCCACAAGGCCGCCCTGGCTCGGGGTCGAGCCGAGAGCGCATCGGTCCGGCACTACCTCGAAGCGCTGGAGACGTCAAAGCCCAAGCGGGGCCGCAAGCGCACCCCGGCGTCGATCGACAAGCGCTTGGCCGCCATCGACACGCAGTTGGCCAATGCCGATGCCCTCACCAAGCTCCACCTCCTCCAAGAGCAGAAGGACCTGACCGATGAGCGCTCCCGGGTGGCCCAGGTCAAGGACCTGAGTGCCCTGGAAAAGCAGTTCATAAAGGTGGCTCAGGCCTACGGTGAGCGCAAGGGCATTACCTACAGCACCTGGCGGGCGGCCGGGGTGGAGGCCCATGTGCTGCAGGGGGCCGGGATCACCCGGGCCCGAGGTTGAAGGGGTAACTCAGGCGGCGACGGCCGAGGCGGCTGCGCTGAGCAACGACTGCAGCAGGACCACCCCGTCCTCCGAACCGAGCAACGCATGCGAAGCCCGTTCGGGATGCGGCATGAGACCGACGACGTTGCCGGCGTCATTGCGGATACCGGCGATGTCATCAATTGAGCCGTTCGGGTTGTCCACATAGCGCAAAACGATGCGGTCACCTTCGGTGAGCTGGCGCAACGTTTCGGGATCGCAGGTGTAGCTCCCGGAGAAGTGATTGATGGGAATGACCAGTTCGTCCCCCACGGTGGTCAGCCCGGTCAGCACCGATCCGGCCGAGGCCACCCGCAGGCGGGCTGGTTGGCACAGGAAGCGCAGCCGGCCGTTCTTCTGCAGGGCGCCGGGCAACAGCCCGGCTTCGGTGAGCACCTGGAAGCCGTTGCAGATACCGACGACCGGCCCACCGGCCTGGGCGAACGCCGTGACGGCGTCCATGATGGGAGAGAACCGGGCCAACGCACCGGGCCGCAGATAGTCACCGTGGGCGAAGCCACCGGGCAGCACCACGGCGTCGACGCCGCTGAGATCGGCCGCGCCGTGCCACAGAAGTTCTCCCTGGCCGCCCAGGCGTTCCACCGCCTGGACCACGTCGTATTCGCAGTTGGTCCCCGGGAAGACGACGACGCCGATGCGCGAGGCCATTTAGCCCCCGAGCGCTTGGAGGTCGAGCCGGCTTTCCTCAATCACAGGATTGGCCAGCAGGCGGTCGGCCAATTCAGTGGCCTTGGCCCTGGCCTGCACTTCGTCCGGTGCCTCCACCTCGAAGTTGAAGGAGCGACCGGCCCGGACCCGGGCGACGCCGTCAAAGCCCAGGGCCGGGAGGGCCCGTTCGATCGTGGCCCCTTCCGGATCGGCGATTCCGGCTCGCAATTGGACCTCGACGTGTGCCTGAAACTTCATGCAGAGGCACCGTACCAGTCGCTCAACGAGCGTCCGGTGACCCGCTCGTAGGCCGCCACGTACCGTTCGGACATGGCGCCACTCACGCTGTCGGGCAAGGGTGGGGGCGGAGGCGTACGGTCCCACGGTTGGGCGGCCAGCCAGTCGCGCAAGGGCTGCTTGTCAAAGGCGGCCGGCGTGGTGCCGGGCACCACCTGGTCGGCCGGCCACAAGCGCGACGAATCCGGTGTGCACACCTCGTCGCACAGCGAGAGCTTGCCGTCCACGTAGCCCAATTCGAATTTGGTGTCGGCCAGGATGAACCCGACATCGGCGGCCCGGGCCGCCGCCCGGCGGTAGAGCTCGAGGCAGATGTCTCGCGCCTCGTTGGCCGCCTCGGCCCCGACCAGATCGACTGCAGCGTCGAAGTCGATGTTGATGTCGTGCCCGGCGGCCGCTTTGGTCGACGGGGTGAAGATGGGTTCGGCCAGCGGGTCCGCCATGCGCAGGCCTTTGGGCATGACCGTGCCGTGCACGGTGCCCGACTTCTCGTACTCCTCGTAGGCCTGGCCGGCCAGGTAGCCCCGCACGATGCATTCGAGCTGCAGCATGTCGGCCTTACGCACCAGTACGGCCCGACCGGCCCATTCCCGCGGCAGGGTCATGGCCAGGGCGGCCTCAATCTCAGCCGGGTCAGCCGCCAGCAGCGTGCCGGGGACCACGTCGGCCATCTCCTCACACCAGAACACCGTCATGGCGGTCAGGACCCGCCCCTTGTTGCGGATGGGCTCGGCCATGATCACGTCGAAGGCGCTCACCCGGTCCGAGGCCACCATCAAGAGGCGGCCGTCGCCGGCGTCGTAGAGCTCGCGGACCTTGCCCGAGTGCAGTTGCGGCAGGTCGAAGCTCACAGCGCCGCCAGTGCGTCGGCGAAACGGTCGGTATGGCGCAGCGTGCGCGTCAGATCGAAGGCGTCGTCCAACTGGGCTTCAGAGAGCGACACGTCGGGATCGGCGGTCAACACCTCGCGCAGGTGGCGCCGTTCGGCCCACGAAGCCCGGGCGTCGCGCTGGACGATGCGGTAGGCCTCGTCCCGGGTCAGGCCGGAGGAGACCAGGGCCAGCAGCACCGACTGGCTGAAGACGAGACCGAAGGTGCCATTGGTCAGGTTGTCGAGCGCCCGGTCGGCATTGATGACTAGGCCGGAGGCCAAGCCGGTGGCCTTGCGCAACAGGTAGCAGGCAAGCAGCGAGGCATCGGGAATGGCTACCCGTTCCACCGAACTGTGCGAGATATCGCGCTCGTGCCACAGCGCCACATCTTCCAGACCGGCGCCCAGGTAGCCGCGCAGCAGGCGGGCCAGGCCGCAGAGTCGCTCGGACAGGATCGGGTTCCGCTTGTGGGGCATGGCCGAGCTGCCCTTCTGGCCGGCGCCGAACGGCTCTTCCGCCTCACCCAACTCACTACGGGCCAGATGGCGGATCTCGGTGCACATGAGCTCCACCGTGGCCCCGATGGAGGCGCAGGCGTAGAAGTACTCGGCATGCCGATCGCGGGCGATGACCTGGGTGGCCGGCACCGGCTGCAGCCCGAGCGCAGCGCAGACATGCGCTTCGACGGCCGGGTCGATGTTGGAATAGGTCCCCACCGCACCCGACAGCTTGCCCACGGCGATCCCGTCGCGTGCGGCCCGCAGGCGGCGGCGGTCCCGGTCGGCCTGCAGCGCCCACAGGGCGAATTTGGCCCCGAAGGTGGTGGGCTCGGCGTGCATGCCGTGGGTGCGGCCGGTCACCGGCACGTCCATCAGCTCCAGGGCCCGGTCCTTGAGAGCGGCCACGAACGCATCGAGGTCGATCAGCAACACATCAGCGGCGCGGGTCAGCGTGGCACACAGCGCGGTGTCGACCACATCGGATGACGTCAGCCCGTAGTGGATGTACGAGCCGGCCGGGGCGCCGATACGATCCTGCACCACATCGACGAAAGCGGCCACGTCATGATCGGTGATCCTCTCGCGCTCGAGCACGTCGGCCACGAAGACGTCGTCCACCGTGGGTGCCTTGGCCCGACACGTGGCGGCGGCGTCCGCCGGGACGACACCGACGAGAGCCTGCGCTTCGGTGGCCAGCAACTCGACTTCGAGCCACAGACCGAAGCGGGCGGCATCGGTGAAAAGGGCGGCCATGTCGGGCGGCGAATAGCGGGGGATCATCGGACTGGCTCCTCGGGTGTCCGGGCGGCCAGGGCCGCGATGTCTCGTCGAACCTGCAGGCCGTCCCAGCCGATCGGCTCGAGGGCGGCGTAGGCGTTGGTGCGGGCAGCTTCCAATGAGGGCGCCACCGCGGTGACGCCGAGGACCCGTCCGCCTGCCGTCTGGAAAGGGCCGTCCGCGATGGGCCGTCTGGTCCCGGCGTGGAACACGGTGACCCCGTCAGTGCCGGCCATCGATTGTCCGGAGGCATTGAGCCCGTCGATGGGATCTCCTGTGCGGGGCTGATCGGGGTAGCCCGGCGAAGCCAGGACCACGCACACGGCGGCGTCGGACGAGAAGGTCGGTGGGGCGATGTCGGCCAAGGTGCCGGTGGCCACGGCCATGAACAGTTCCGCCGCGTCGCACGACAGCAACGGCAGTACCACCTGCGTCTCCGGATCACCGAAGCGCACGTTGTACTCAATCACCTTGGGCCCATCGGGTCCCAGCATGAGACCGGCGTAGAGCACGCCCCGGTAGTCGATGCCCCGGCGCTGCAACGCTGCCGTCAGAGGCAGGACGGCCACGTCCATGATCTGGTCGACCAGCGCCGAAGACACGTGGGGCATCGGCGCATAGGCACCCATGCCGCCGGTGTTGGGTCCGCGGTCCTCGTCACCGATCCGCTTGAAGTCCTGGGCCGGCAGCAAGGGCACGGCGGTGGTGCCGTCGAAGAGGACGAGCAGCGAGCACTCCTCCCCCACCAGTCCCTCTTCAATCACGATGTTGCGGCCAGCGTCGCCGAAGGCCGACCCGGACAGCTTGGACCGCACGTCGCGCTCGGCCTGCTCGATGGTCTGGGCCACCAGCACACCCTTGCCGGCCGCCAAGCCGTCGGTCTTGATGACCCAGGGTCCCGGCATGGTGCGTAGGAAGGCCAACGCCTCTTTGCTCTGCAAGTGGTCGAAGGCGGCGAAGCGGGCTGTCGGCACCCCGGCATCGGCCAACACCTCCTTCATGAAGGCCTTGGACCCTTCCAGCAGGGCGCCGTCCGAGCCTGGACCCATGACGGTTCGGCCCTCGGCTCGCAGGCGGTCGGCCAGGCCGTCGACCAACGGTGCTTCGGGCCCGATGACGATCAGATCGGCCGCGATCTCCGACGGCGGGGCGTCGGTGACCGTAATCGGCGCCGCCATGCCCGGATTGCCCGGAGTAACAACCACCTCGGCCGTGCGGGCCAGGACATGGGCCAGCGCGTGCTCGCGTCCCCCGCTGCCGACGACGCAGACCCTCACGCCGTAGCGAATGAGACGAACTGCTCACGGCCGGGGCCCACCCCGACCAGCCGTACCGGTACGCCGATCTGCTCGGACAGGAAGGCCACGTAGTCACGCGCTGCCGCCGGCATGTCGCCGGGTTCGGTGGCCGCCGTCAGATCGGTCTTCCAACCGGGCAGCTCCTCGTAAATCGGCTTCACGTTGTGGAAGACCGACTGGTGATAGGGCAGGTGGGTGTAGCGCACACCGTCGGCCTCGTAGGCCACGCAGACCTTCACCGACTCGAACGTGTCGAGCACATCCAACTTGGTCAGGGCCACCTCGGTCATGGAGTTGAGGCGCACGGCCTGGCGCAGCATGACGGCGTCGAACCAGCCACAGCGCCGCATGCGGCCGGTGTTGGTGCCGAACTCGTGGCCCCGCTCGACCAGCAGGGCGCCGATGTCGTTGTCCTGCTCGGTCGGGAACGGGCCGGCGCCCACCCGGGTCACGTAGGCCTTGGCGATGCCGATGACCCGGTCGATGTCACGCGGTCCGAGGCCTGAGCCGGTGCAGGCGCCGCCGGCTACCGGGTTGGACGAGGTTACGAAGGGATAGGTCCCGTGGTCGAGGTCCAGGAACGTGGCCTGGGCCCCTTCCAGGAGGACGTTGCGGCCGCCCTCGACGGCATCGTGAATGAGACCCACCGTGTCGCCCACCATGGGCTCGATGCGGGCGGCGTACTCGTTGAGATAGCGGTCGGCGATGTCGTCGGCCGAGAGCGGCAGCCGGTTGTAGACCTTGGCCAGGATGGCGTTCTTCTCTTTGAGCACCACATCGAGCTTCTGGCGGAAGATCTTCGGGTCGAAGAGGTCCTGAACCCGGATGCCCACCCGGGTCGCCTTGTCGGCGTAGGCCGGGCCGATGCCCCGCTTGGTGGTGCCCAGGGCGTTCTTGCCCAGGAAGCGTTCAGTCACCCGGTCCAATTCCTGGTGGTACGGCATGATCAGGTGGGCGTTGCCACTCACCACCATGCGGCTGGTGTCGACGCCCTTGGCGGCCAGGCTGTCCAGCTCGGCCAGCAGGACGGCGGGGTCCACCACGACGCCATTGCCGATCATCGGCGTGATGTGCTCGTACAGGATCCCGCTCGGTACGAGCTGGAGGGCGAAGGCCTCGCCGTTGACCACGATCCGGTGACCGGCGTTGTGGCCGCCCTGGTAGCGCACCACCATGTCCATCTCGCGGGCGAGGAGGTCGGTGAGTTTGCCCTTCCCCTCATCGCCCCACTGGGTCCCCACCACCACGGTTGCGGGCACGAGTCATCTCCGTTCGTTGCGTCGGATTACGCACCACTCTAACCCCCCGGTTGCCCTCCTTTCGACCTGGGACCAGGTTTGACGCCCGCGCCCTGGGGTAGGGACACACGGGGGAGGTGTTGGCACATGACCAACCAACTGAAGAACGTCCGGGTCGCCTTTCTGGTGGCCAACGAAGGTATCGAACAAAGTGAGCTCTCAGAACCGTGGAAGGCCGTGGTCGATGCGGGGGGAAGGCCGGAACTGGTCGCTCCCAAGCCGGGTCTGGCCGGGACCATGCGTCACTTGGAACAGTCCGGACGATTTCCCGTCGACCGTGTGACCGAGGAGGTCACGGCGACCGACTTCGATGCTGTCGTCCTCCCGGGCGGCGTGGCCAATCCCGACCAGCTCCGCCAGGATGCCCCAGCCGTTGACTTCCTCATGGCCATGTTCGAGGCCGGCAAGCCGGTGGCCGCCATCTGTCACGGCCCGTGGACCCTCATTGAGGGGGACCTGGTCTGCGGCCGCACGATGACGTCGTGGCCCAGCCTGCAGACCGATCTGCGCAATGCCGGAGCGACCTGGGTCGACCGGGAGGTGGCCGTGTGCCGGGACGGCATCAACGTCCTGGTCACCAGCCGGCAGCCGTCGGACCTGAAGGCCTTCTGCCGGGAGATCACTTCCGTCTTCTCCGAGCCGCCCGTGGCCCTCGTGCCTGCCCTGGTCAGTTCATAGGGTGCTTCGCCGTCGATAAGCGGTTGCAGCGCGGTTGCCCGGCTCAAAAACGACGAGTTTCCGGCGCAATTTCGTAATTCCCGCGGTACGTTCGCCCTGCATCATCCCCGCACGTAAGGGCGCGGGATCACGAGGAAGCGGGAACATGTCGAAATTGCAAAGCACCTCACGGCGCATCACCACGAAGGCGGCACGTTTCGGCGCGCTGGCCGGCGCACTGTCCGTCATTGCCTTCAGTGCGTTGGGCGCCACCGGAGCGGGGGCCGTCTCACCTACCGCACCAGCCGCCCCCACTGGGGCTACGGCCACCCTAGGCAACGGAAATGTGACGCTCAGTTGGACGGTCGGCGCCGACAACGGCACTGCCATCACCAACTTCATCATCGGCGGCTACGTGAGCGGAGTACTCACCGCCGCTGTCAGCGTGCCCGCTGGGGCCGTGGGATCCGGCTTGGACCCCACCCCGGGCGCTCATGACTCCTACAGCGTGGCCAGCACCAAGGCCGTCACCGCCTATTCGTTCACCGTCGCCGCCGTCAACGCGGCCGGAGCGGGGGCGCCGTCAGCCATGTCCAACGCGGTCACGTCGACGGCTCCGCCGGCGACGGGCACCACCCTGACCGCCTCGGTGAGCACCCTCAACTTCGGGCCGACCACCTTGGGCGACGTCAGCGACGAACTCACCGTGACGTTTACCAACACGGGCTCGGTCCCCGCCGTCATCACCGCCATGGACGTGGAGGGGGCCGGTCAGAACGATTTTGTCGAGACCGAGAACACCGAATGCGACGACCCGACGACCGTGGCGCCTGGCGCCTCGTGCGTGGAATCGCTCGGGTTCCTGCCCGGTGCGCTCGGCCTACGGACAGCGACCATCAGCCCGGTAGACGGCAACACCACCAACCAGGCCGTGACCCTGACGGGTACCGGGACTGAGGGCTACTACGAGGTCACCGCCTCGGGCCACGTGGACACATTCGGCGACGCTGTCTTCCAGGGCGACCTCACCGGACAATCCCTGCCGGCACCCATCGTCAACCTGGTCTCCACCGCGGACAACGGCGGCTACTGGCTCTTTGACTCGCTGGGCAACGTGTACCCCTTCGGCGACGCCCAGAGCTTCGGCGACACTGGCAACGTTCACCTCAACAAGCCGATCGTCGGCATGGCCTCTACCGGGGACGACAACGGGTACTGGCTGGTGGCCAGCGACGGTGGGATCTTCACCTTCGGCGACGCCACCTTCCACGGCTCCACCGGCAACTTGCGCCTCAACAAGCCGATCGTCGGCATGGCAGCGACCCCGGACTCCGACGGCTACTGGTTGGTGGCCACCGACGGCGGCATCTTCACCTTCGGTGACGCTCCGTTCTTCGGATCGACCGGCGCCCTGCATTTGAACAGGCCGATCGTCGGGATGTCGCCGACAGCCGACTACGAGGGCTACTGGCTCGTGGCCAGTGACGGTGGAATCTTCAGCTTCGGCGACGCCCCGTTCTACGGATCCACCGGCGCCCTCAAGCTGAACCGCCCCATTGTGGGCATGGCCACGACGGCTACCGGCAACGGCTACTGGCTCGATGCCTCGGACGGTGGCATCTTCGCCTTCGGCGACGCCCCGTTCTATGGCAGCGACGGCGCCAAGGGCATCACCAACTCGGTCGGGATCGGCCTCGACGGCTACTACACGTTCCAGGCCTTTACCGACACGCCAGCCGCCCGGATGCAGGCGCACATCAAGCACTAGCAACACGGCGAGACCGAGAGGGGGAGGGGATCCCTCCCCCTCGACGCTCATCCACCAGCCCGACGACCGTGCTGCCGGATGCACCTACGGCGTACTACCCGGCTGGGTCGGCTGATCATGCTCGGCTTGCCCGGTCGGACCGCCGTCGAGCGTGATGCCCACGACGTTGGAGCTGACCTGGCCGACGGCACTGCCATAGAACGGTGCATCGCCAAACGAGAAAATGCCCCCGTCGGATGCCACCAGCCAGTAGCCGCCACCATCGGGAGTGGCCGTCATGCCCGCAATCGGAGCCACCAGCCGGTTGCCACCAGTCGAGCCGTCAAACGCTGCATTGCCGAATGCGAAGACGCCGCCATCGGCCGCCACCAGCCAGTAGCCCTTTCCGTCCGGCATGACCGACATGCCGACGACCGGACTGTTCAGACGGGTCCCGCCCGTCGAGCCGTAGAACTTGGCATCCCCGAAGGAGAAGATCCCACCGTCGGAGGCCACCAACCAGTAGCCCCCGCCGTCCGGCGTCGCCGCCATGCCGACGATGGGGCTGTTCAAGCGCATGGCCCCGGTCGAGCCGTAGAAGGCGTCGTCTCCAAACGTAAATACGCCACCGTCGGACGACACCAGCCAGTAACCGGCCGGCCCTTGAGCCGCCATCCCCACGATCAGGCGGTTGAGCCTGCCCTTGATACTCCCGTAGTTGTGCGCATCTCCATACGGAAAGACCTGCCCGATGGATGACACCATGTAGTAGCCACCATCGTCGCCGGTGGAACTGATGCCGACAATGGGTGAACCGAGAGCGATCGGGTCCACGTTGCCAAAGGCCTTGGCATCGCTGAAGGTGTTCACGACGCCCTTGGCGGTGGCCGTCTCATAGCCGTCCGTACCGAGACCGGTGAGGGCAACTGAAGCGGTCGGGAAGTTGCCGGTCACCGTGAAGGCGGCGGTGCGTATTGCCACTCCCCCGGGCTCGAAGATCAATCCCACCAACACGCAGGACGCTCCGGCTGCCACCGTGGTGCCGCAGAGCCCGCCGGTGGTCTGAGGAGTGGTGGTCGTTGTCGACCCGGGCGTCAGCGTGGCGGCCGCCGGCAGCAACGGCTCGTAAACCCAGTCGTCGGAGTCAGGACCGGTGAGCTTTTCGGACGTGATGGTGGCGGCTGCCGTTCCGGAGTTGGTCAACGTGATCTTCGTTTCACCGCCGCCGCTGCCGAGGGTGGCGCCGCCGAAGTTGAAGGACGTGGGCGAAAGCGCGACGACTGCCGCTGCGGCCGGTGCCGGCGGACTGAGCAGGCCCAAGATCGTCCCGATGGGATCGGCGGCGACCGAAGCCGCCTTGGACGACATGGCCTTGCCCGACGCTCCCGCCCCCGCTTGACCCACGACCAATCCGGCAATGAGTGCCAGTCCGGCCAGTACAGAAATCTGCCCCCTGCGACTCCGTGCTGCGTGCATGTCCGACTCTCCTCTTGGGGCCGCCCGCCAATAGAGCCCCCTCCGCCGCCGAGCATAGAGGGCCACTCCTGGCTCAGCCTCGACACAGATTTCGCGCATGTTTCACCATCGGCCGACGCCACGCCCTTTTTGCAACAGCGTTGTCATCCGAATGTCAGGACGCTCCGTCAGGGTGACTCCAACAACCCCTGACGAAAGGCGACCCCGGCATGCACGACACGTGTCTCATTGGACTTGCGGTAGTGGCCGTGGAGAAGCAGCGGCAACAGCAGGAACGGCAGGTACTGGTGGCCGCGCAGAGCAACCGCGTCCTCGATACGGCCCGTCGCGCCGCCGCACTGGTCGTGAATCGGTTTCGGGGCCGCATCCTGCAGGTCCCGGAACACGTCGTCGATAGGCGCTACCCAACCGTCGAAGCAGTCGAGCAGGCCGCGGCCCGACAGATCAGGGAAACACTGCCCCAGGTGGCGCACTGGACAACGGCACCCCTCCTGGCCTGAGGCCGTCGCCAGGACCCACCGACTACCAACGGGCGACCCCTACTGAAGGACGATCTTGTCGTCTTCCAGCGCCACGGTGACCACCGCCCCTTCTAGATACTTCCCTTCAAGCAGTGCCAGGGCCAACGGGTCCTCGATCTGGCGCTGCAGCACCCGGCGCAGGGGTCGGGCCCCGTAGTCGGGATCGAACCCGGTCTTGGCCAGCCAGCGTTCGGCGTCGGCGGTGACGACAAGCGACAGCCGCCGCTCGGCCAGGCGCTGACGCAGCTTGTCCAGCTGCACGCCGGCGATGACGATCAGGTCGGACTCGCTCAACGGCCGGAAGCGGACGATCTCGTCCACCCGGTTGATGAACTCCGGCTTGAAGTACTGCGCCGGTTCACCGGCCAGGTTCGACGTCATGATCAGCACCGTGTTGGTGAAGTCCACCGTGCGGCCCTGGCCGTCAGTCAGGCGGCCGTCTTCGAGCACCTGCAACAGGATGTTGAACACGTCGGGGTGGGCCTTCTCCAACTCGTCGAGCAGCACGACGGCGTAGGGCCGGCGGCGCACCGCTTCGGTCAACTGCCCGCCCTCGTCGTAGCCGACATAGCCCGGAGGGGCCCCGACCAGCCGGCTGACGGCGTGCTTCTCCATGTACTCGCTCATGTCGATGCGGGTGATGGCCCGCTCGTCGTCGAAGAGGAACTCGGCCAGGGCCCGGGCCAGCTCGGTCTTGCCCACCCCGGTCGGCCCCAGGAACAGGAACGACCCGATGGGCCGGTTGGGGTCGGACAGTCCGGCCCGGCTCCTGCGGATGGCGTTGGCCACCGCTGAGACGGCCTCGTCCTGCCCCACCACGCGCTCATGGAGGGTGGACTCCAACTTGACCAGCTTCTGGATTTCGCCTTCCAACAATCGCGACACCGGCACGCCGGTCCAGCGGCTGACTACTTCGGCGATGTCCTCGGCGTCCACCTCTTCCTTCAAGAAGCGGGTGCCGGTCTGCAACTTGGCCAGGTCCTCGGTGGCCGCGCCGATCTTGCGGTCCAGTTCGGGCAGCTCGCCGTAACGGATGGCCGAGGCGCCGGCCAGCTCGCCGTCGCGCTCCAACCTCAGCGCCTCCTCTTCCTTGGCGGCCCGCTCCTGCTGCAGCTGGCTGACGGCATCGAGGCAGGCCTTCTCCTGCTGCCAGTGCGCCGTCATGCCGTCGCGCTCCTCGGACAGCTCGGCCACCTCGCGCTGCAAGCGGTCGAGCCGCTCGGCCGAGGCGTCGTCCGTCTCCTTCTCCAGCGCCAGCTTCTCAATCTCGAGCTGTCGGATGCGCCGGTTGATCTGGTCCAGCTCGGTCGGCAACGAGTCGATCTCAATGCGCAGCTTGGACGAGGCCTCGTCAATGAGGTCGATCGCCTTGTCGGGCAGGAAGCGCCCGGTCACGTAGCGATCCGACAACACGGCGGCGGCCACCAGGGCGGCATCTTGAATGCGCACCTTGTGGTGCGTCATGTAGCGCTCGCTCAGGCCGCGCAGGATGGCGATGGTGTCCTCCACGGAGGGCTCGCCCACGAACACGGGCTGGAAGCGGCGCTCCAGCGCGGCGTCCTTCTCAATGGATGTGCGGTACTCGTCCAACGTGGTGGCCCCGATCAGGCGCAACTCACCGCGGGCCAGCATGGGCTTGATCATCTGGCCGGTGTCCATGGATCCTTCGGCCGCGCCGGCACCGACGATGGTGTGCAACTCGTCAATGAAGGTGACGACCTCACCCTCGGCGTCCGTGATCTCCTTCAGCACGGCCTTCAGCCGCTCCTCGAATTCACCGCGGTACTTGGCGCCGGCCACCATGGACCCGAGGTCGAGCGAGACGACCCGCTTGCCCTTCAGTCCTTCGGGCACGTCGCCCTCAATGATCCGGTTAGCCAAACCTTCGACGATGGCCGTCTTGCCCACGCCGGGCTCACCGATCAGCACCGGGTTGTTCTTGGTGCGCCGGGACAGGACCTGAATGACCCGCCGGATCTCCTCGTCCCGCCCGATGACCGGGTCGAGCTTGCCCTCACGCGCCGCCTCCGTGAGATCGCGTCCGTACTTGGCCAGCGCTTGATACGTCTGCTCCGGATCGGCCGTCGTCACCCGGTGGTTGCCTCGCACGACGCGCAGCGCCGCCAGCAATGCATCCTTGGTCACGCCGATCTGGTCGGCCAGGGCCAAGAGCAGGTGCTCCACCGACACGTAGTCGTCGCCCAGGTCACGGCGGTTCTCGTCCGCCGACTCCAGCGCCTGGCGGGCCTCCCGGGACAGCCCGGGCTCGGACCCGCCCGCAGCACGGGGCAGTCGGGCCAGCTGCTCCTGCACGGTGCGCCCGAGCGCATCGGGATCCACGCCGACCTGCGTCAGCAGCGGCCGGGTCATGGTCTCCTGCTGGAGCAACAGGGCATCGAGCAGGTGGGCCGGCGTCATCTCGGGGTTGTTGGACGACGCGGCGTGGGCGGTGGCCGCACTGAAAGCGGCCTTGGTGTTGTTGGTCCAACGCTCTGGATCGATGGGCACGGCTGATTTACCTCCTGCGATAGGGCACCGGCGACTGGCGTAGGGGCACGAGATCGCGCCGGTAGTGACGATGCGTGGCCGCCACGGCGGCCTGGGCGGCCAACTGGGCTTCGACCAATTCGGTGCGCAGCCGCTGCAGCTCGGACTCGAGCTCCAGGACCCGGCGCACACCTTCGAGGTTCAGCCCGGTGGCGGTGAGTTCTTGTATGTGGCGCAGCCGCTCCAGATCATGATCGGAGAAACGGCGGCTCCCCCCTTGGGTGCGTGAGGGATCCAACAGACCCTTCCGCTCATAAATGCGCAGGGTCTGCGGGTGCATACCCGTCAGCTCGGCGGCCACCGAGATCACGTAGACGGCCCGGTTGGTATCGCGCTCGCGCACGGGCTCGGCACTCATCCGTCCACCGCCACCCTGGGCGCGTCGTCGGTGACGGCCGCCAATGACTCGACCGCCGCCCGCTGCTCGTCCGTCAACTCGGTCGGCACGATGACTTCCACCTTGACCAGTAGGTCGCCCGGCTTCGACGCGTTGCGCCCGGTGCCGCTCGGCACGCCCCGTCCACGCACGCGCATGACGGTGCCCGAGGCGGTCCCCGGCTTCACCTTCAGCGAAACCTTGCCTTCCAGCGTCGGCACCGTGATGGTGGTGCCTAACGCCGCTTCGGGGAAGGTGATCGGCACCGTGATGGTCAGGTTGCGACCGTTGCGCCCGAAGTTCGGGTGCTGGCCCACGTGGACCACCACGTAGAGGTCTCCCGGCGGGGCCATGCCTTGACCGGGCGCGCCCCGTCCCTTGACCCGGATCCGTTGCCCGTCATCGACGCCGGCCGGGATGCGCACCTTGACCGAGCGCACCTTGCGCTCGGTGCCCGAGCCCTTGCAGACCGGGCAGGGCGTGTCGAACAGCGTGCCGCGCCCGACGCAGTCGGGGCAGACCGTGCTGAGGGAGAACAGACCCTGGTCGTCGTTGAGGCTGCCCGTACCGCCGCAGCGCGGACACGTGTGGGTCGACGTTCCCGGCGCCGCACCGGTGCCCCGACAATTGGAGCAACGGGCGTCTTCGGGCACGTTGACCGACGTGGTGACCCCGTGCACGGCGTCTTGGAAGGACAGGTGCAGCGCCGCTTCCATGTCGGCCCCACGCTGAGGGCCACGGGGCTGCCGAGCCGTCCGGCGATTGTTGAACAGCCCGCCGAAGAGATCGCCTAGGTCGCCCATGTCTTCCATGCGGAACGTGCCACCGCCCGGACCACTGCCCGGTGCGCCGAAGCCACCGGTCATGGGACCGTGCTTGCGCACCTCGTCGTATTCCTTGCGCTTGGCGTCGTCACCGAGGACGTCGTAGGCCGCGCTGATCTCCTTGAAGCGCTCTTCCGACCCTGGGTTGGCGTCGGGGTGATACTGCTTGGCCAACTTGCGATAGGAGCGCGTGATCTCCTTGTCGGTGGCCGTCGAAACGACCCCGAGCACCTTGTAATAGTCCTTCTCGAACCACTCCCGTTGGGCGGCCACTAACTAGTTCACCCCCGCACACTGACCATGGCGGGGCGGAGCACCTGTCCCCTCCAGCGGTAGCCGGAGCGGAGCACCTGGTCGATCAGCTCTTCCCCGTCGTCGCCTTCCGTGCGCGACACGGCGTCGTGCACCGAGGGGTCAAAGGGAACTTCTGCCTGATCCACTCGCTCCAATCCTTCCTTGGTCAAGATATCGAGCAGCATCGAACGCGCCGCCGTCAAAGCTTTGGCGTCGTCGCTCTCTGCACTTGCTTCGGTCTGATGGACCTGGGCCAGGTCCAAGGTGTCAAGCACCGGCAGCACCTTGTTGACCAGGGCCGCTGCGGCGCGGGCCGACTGCTCCTCCTGTTGGCGGGCAATCCGCTTGCGGTAGTTCTCGAAGTCGGCCTGGGTGCGCTGCAGGGCCAGCAGGTACTCGTCCCGCTCCTTGGTCAGCACGGTCATCGGATCGCCCGACTCCTCAGCTCCACTCTCATCCGACTCGGAGCCAGCCGATGCGGCGGCGTCAACCGCGGCCGCATCGGCCTCACTCCAGACTTCGTCGTCGCCGGTCTCGGGTTCCGGCGTGACCCCGTCGACCGGGGTCTCGTCGGAATAACTCATGACTCGTCGACAATCTCGGCGTCGACCACGTCATCGTCCGAACCGGCATCCGATGCACCGCCACCCGAGCCCGAACCATCGCCCGAACCGGATCCGTCACCAGCTGCCGCACCAGAAGCCGACGCCTGCTCGTACAGACGCTGGCTGAAGCTCTGGCTCACGCTCATCAGCTTCTCGGTTGCATCCTTGATGGCCTCAATATCGGTCCCCGCCAAAGCGTCCTTCAACGTCTTCAGCGCGCCCTCCACGTCGTCCTTCTCGGAGCCCTCGAACTTCTCGCCCTGGTCGCTGAGCAACTTCTCCGTCTGGTAGGCCAGCGTGTCCGCTGAGTTGCGGATTTCGGCCTCCTCGCGGCGCAGGCGGTCGTCCTCGGCGTGAGCCTCGGCGTCACGGACCATGCGGTCGATGTCGTCCTTGGCCAGTGAGGACTGCCCCGTGATGGTCATCGACTGCTGCTTGCCGGTCGCCTTGTCGGTGGCCGACACGTGCACGATGCCGTTGGCGTCAATATCGAAGGTGACCTCAATCTGAGGGACACCCCGGGTGGCTGGCGGCAGGTCCACCAGCTGGAACTTGCCCAGCGTCTTGTTGTACATGGCCATCTCGCGCTCACCCTGGAGCACGTGGATTTCCACCGACGGCTGGTTGTCCTCAGCTGTCGTAAAGACCTCCGACCGCTTGGTCGGGATGGTCGTGTTCCGCTCAATGAGGCGGTGCATGACCTGACCCTTGGTCTCAATGCCCAGGGACAGCGGCGTGACGTCGAGCAACAGGACGTCCTTGACCTCACCCTTGAGCACACCGGCCTGCACGGCGGCACCGATGGCCACGACTTCGTCGGGGTTGACGCCCTTGTGGGGCTCCTTACCCGAGAGCTTCTGCACCAGTTCCTGCACGGCCGGGATCCGGGTGGACCCACCGACCATGACCACGTGGTCGATCTCGGACGTGGTGATGCCGGCGTCCTTGACGGCGGCCTCGAACGGGCCGGCGCAACGCTGCACCAGGTCGGCCGTCAGCTCGTTGAACTTCGAGCGCGTCAGCTTGAGGTCCAGGTGCTTCGGACCTTCACTCGTAGCGGTAATGAAGGGCAGGTTGATCTGCGTCTCCTGCACGCTCGACAGCTCGATCTTGGCCTTCTCGGCCGCTTCCTTCAGCCGCTGGAGGGCCATCTTGTCGGTGGACAGGTCCACGCCCTCGGTGTCCTTGAAAGTCTTGACCAGCCAGTCCATGACGGCGTCGTCCCAGTCGTCGCCACCGAGCTTGGTGTCACCCGAGGTCGACTTGACCTCGAAGACGCCCTCGCCGATCTCGAGCACGGAGACGTCGAACGTTCCGCCACCGAGGTCGAAGACCAGCACGGTGCGGTCGGAGTCTTCCTTGTCGAGGCCGTAGGCCAGTGCGGCGGCGGTCGGCTCATTGATAATGCGCAGGACCTCAAGCCCGGCAATCGCCCCGGCTTCCTTGGTCGCTGTCCGCTGGGCGTCGTCGAAGTAGGCCGGCACCGTGATGACAGCCTGGTTGACCGTGTCGCCCAGGTACGCCTCGGCGTCCCTCTTCAGCTTGCCCAGGATGCGGGCGGAGATCTCCTGCGACGTGTAGGCCTTGCCATCAATATCGATGGTCCAGCTGGTGCCCATGTGGCGCTTGACCGACCGTATGGTCCGGTCCGGGTTGGTGATGGCCTGGCGCTTGGCGACTTCGCCCACCAGTACCTCACCGGTCTTCGAGAAGCCGACGACCGACGGCGTCGTCCGTCCACCCTCTGCATTGGGAATGACGACGGGCTCGCCCGCCTCCAACACACTGACCACCGAGTTGGTGGTTCCCAAGTCGATTCCAACGGCCTTAGCCATCTGTAGTTCCTTCCGTTTCTGTCTTGTTTGTCTTGTTCGTCCTGGGGATCTGCCCCTGGTTATCTATTCTGCGATTTTGCCTGTGCACAAGTATAGCAAACATGAGTGTGTCATTGTCAACTTCTTTTATGCTGAGCGGCGCTTATTGGACCTTACCCTGGTCGCCGCCCCGAGAATCCGCGGCCCTCCAGCAGGAAAACCCAGGTCAGCGCCCCATCCAGCCCCAGCCGGCCAGACTTTCTGTACCGTGGGTCCCATGCGCCAGGCCGGAGATCCCGTCCAATTACTGGTCCGGACCATCGCCGAACGGGCTCCCGACCCCGCCCATCCGCTTCTGATTGCCCTCGATGGGCGCAGCGGCGCCGGCAAATCCACCCTGGCCCGGACCGTGGCCGCCCAGACTGGGGCGGCCACCATCGAAGGCGACGACTTCTACGGCGGGGGCACCGTCGCGCGCTGGCGGGCCATGACCGCTCCCGAGAAGGTGGCCCACGTCATCGACTGGCGCCGCCAGCGTGAGGTGCTCGAGGCCCTGGCCCAAGGCCAGCCGGCCACCTGGTACCTCTACGACTGGCAGGCCAATGACGGGCGGCTGGCCACCGAACCCGTCACGCTCGAGCCGGCGTCGATCGTGATCCTCGATGGTGCCTATTCCGCCCGCCCCGAACTGGCCGACCTCTTTGCCGTACGGGTCCTCCTCAATACGCTCCGGGATATCCGGCGAGCCCAGCTGGCCCGGCGCGAGGGCGACCACTACCGAGCCGAATGGGAGTCGCTGTGGTCCGAAGCCGAAGACCACTACTTCGGCCTGATCATGCCCGAGGAGGCATTCGACCTGGTTCTGGGTTCCTGACGCTCGCGTACGCTTGACCCGTGCTCGATCTCGTCCTCCTTCGCCACGGCCAGTCGACCTGGAACGCCGCCAATCTGTTCACCGGCTGGGTCGACGTGGACCTGACCGAGACCGGCGAGGCCGAGGCCAAGGCGGGCGGCGAACTGCTGGCCGCCGTGGAAGGTCTCGACCTGCGGATCCTGCACACCAGCGTCTTGACCCGGGCCATCCGCACGGCCGAGATCGCCCTCCACGCCGCGGGCCGCAGTTGGCTCCCCATCCGCCGGGACTGGCGGCTCAACGAGCGCCACTACGGCGACCTGCAAGGAAAGAACAAGGCCGAAATAAAGGCCCAGTTCGGTGAAGAGCAGCTCAAACTGTGGCGCCGCAGCTACGACACGCCACCGCCGGTCCTGTCGCCCGAGAATGAGTACGACACCAGCACCGACCCCCGCTACAAGGGCCTCGAACCCGCCGCCATCCCTAGGACCGAGTGCCTGGCCGACGTGGTGACCCGGGTCCTCCCCTACTGGGAGCAGATCATCGTGCCCGACCTGCGGGCCACGGCAGAAGAAGGCTCAGCGGTCATTGTCGCCGCCCACGGCAACAGCATCCGGGCCCTGCGTAAGTTCATCGAGGGCATCTCCGACGAGGACATCGTCGGGCTGGATGTGCCGACCGGCATCCCCTACCGCCTCCTGCTCAACGACGATCTGTCGGTGCATTCGGCGGATTTCCTGGGTGACCCGGCGGCGGCCGCCGCAGCCGCAGCTGCAGTGGCTCGCCAGGCCGGATAACGCCACCCACGACATCACTGCTGACGAGGCAGTAGAAAGACGGCGGGTCGGGGTGCCTCGCCGCACCCCGACCCCACCGACACGCTTACAGGGCGTCTGCCCCGCGTTCTCCGGTGCGAACCCGCACCACTGTCTCCACGGGGATGACCCAGACCTTGCCGTCACCGATCTTGCCGGTGGCCGCGGTGGAGATGATGGCATCCACCACTTCGTCGGTCTGTGAGTCGTCCACGAGGACCTCAATGCGGATCTTGGGGACGAAGTCCACCTCGTATTCCGCACCTCGGTAGACCTCGGTGTGGCCCCGCTGGCGTCCGAACCCCTGAGCCTCGGTCAGGGTCATACCCTGCACCCCGAGGTTCTTGAGGACTTCCTTGACGTCATCGAGTTTGAACGGCTTGAGGACAGCAACTACCAGCTTCATCCTCGGGCTCCCTTCGCTTGCGGTTGCGATTGACTTGGCATCTCTTGCTTACGGTATCGGTGCACGGCCTACTCGCCGCCCGACGACATGGCTGAGACACGCTCGGCGAAGGTCTCCTGTGGGTAGACCTCCTCGTCGTGAATGGCCAGGTCACCGATCTCCAACACCTCATCCGGCTCCCGCAGACCACGGCAGAGGAACTTGACGATGTAGAGCAAGACCGCCGTCCCGAAGGCCGACCAGCAGATGATCCACACCGCAGCCAGGAACTGCTCCCAGAGTTGGTGCATGCCGCCTCCGTAGAAGTAGCCGTCCACTGCGAAGCCTTCTCCGTTGCCGATGGCGGTGTAGTTCTTGCCACTGACGCCGTATTGGATCATGCCCGGATCAGCCAACAGGCCGACCAGGAGACCACCCAGGAACCCGGCAATACCGTGGGTGTAGATGACGCCCAGGGCGTCGTCCACCTTGGAGAACGGCCGGAGCTTGGAGAGGTAGTTCCAAGCCACCCAGACCACAGCCGAGCAGATGAGGCCGACGAGGATGGCCCCGTAGCCGTCTACCCAACCAGCGGAGGGGGTGATACCGACCAAACCGCAGATCATGCCGTTGATCGCCCCCAAGAACGTGGGCTTCTTCTGCTTGGTGAACCACCAGTCCATCAACATCCAGGTGAGGAGGCCGACCGCCGTGGCCACGTTGGTGTTCAGCACAGCCGAAGCTGCGTCGATACCGGCGTAGTACGGGTCACCGCCGTTGAAGCCGTTCCAGCCGAGCCAGAGGATTCCGGCACCGACCGCTACCAGCAACAGGTTGTTTGGCACACCGTGTCGACGGTCCCGCAGCAGGCGGGGTCCGATGATGGCGGCGGCCACGAAGCCTGAAATACCGGCTGAGAGGTGGATGACGTACCCACCGGAGTAGTCGACGGCACCCTTGGCTGCGAAGAAGCCGCCACCCCAGAGGAGCTTGGCGTCAATCGTGTACACGAACGTCGTCCAGAGGGGCACGAAAATGATCCATGCCTTGAACTTCATCCGGCCGAGGATGGAACCGCAGAACAACAGCGGCGTGATGGCCGCGAACACGAACTGGAAGTACGCCAGTGTCGCGGTCGGGAAATGGAACGGGATCAGGGTATTAGCCCCCGATACCGCCTGATTTTGTTCGCCAAAGTGCGTGACTATGGGATGGAAATGACCCCACATATTGGCGAAGAACCCAGTCCCTTGCGCTCCGAAGAGATCGGCGGCTGGGCCGAATCCCAAGTTGTAGCCCCACAGCATCCACACGACCAACACGGCTGAGAAGCCGGAGAAGATCATGAGCATGGTGTTGATGACCCACTTGCGCTGGACCAGACCTCCGTAGAGGACGGCCAGTGCCGGCAGGCTCATCAGGCCGACGAACGTGGCAGAAGTCAACTGCCACGTGTTATCGCCCGTATTGAGCCAACTGGGATATGGAATAGTCGTTACGGCTGCTAGCACTCTCGGTGCCCCTTTCACGGTGTCAGCCGGTAAGCCACCCAGCCCGCCAGGCGAGTAACGGGGAGCCACCGGACATCGTTGTGCCGCAGCCAGTATGGGGATTCAGGATTTCGCCAGTACGACGCGCGTGTTTCCAGCAGATGAACACCGTCTTGGGTACCCTGTGGACATGACCACAGGTGGCTATGACCTCGACCTTTCCCGGATCTGGTTGTTTTCAACCTCCTCGGCAAAGGACATCCGGACCATCCGCAAGGCCCTCGAGGAGGTCACCGTGCCCCCGGGCCGGGTCCTCTGTGAACAGGGGACCATCGGCCGGGAGTTCTTCCTGATCGTCAAGGGCCAGGCCTCGGTCAAGCGCAACAATCGCAAGGTGGCCACGCTCGGACCCGGCCAGTACTTCGGCGAGCTCGCCCTGCTGGACCGCCGGCCCCGTTCGGCCTCCGTCATTTCCGACACCGAGATGAACCTGCTCGTCCTGGGCCAGCGCCAGTTCAACGGCGTCCTGGACTCAGTCCCCGCCTTGGCCCGCAAGATGCTGGCCGCCATGGCCACCCGTCTTCGCGAGGCTGACGAGCGGGCTTACAACTAAGGAGCCACTGCTGGAGTCCTCTTGAGTGCTCCTCAGAGCCCGAGCTTCTTCAAGAACTTGCCGGTTAGCCCATTGGTCTTGGCATAGACCTTCCGACGGGCGACCCGCTTGCCGTATGAAGCTGGGCCTTTTTCTGCTGCTTCGACATTCCCCAGGTCCCGAGCAGCCCGGTAGAGCTGAGTACGCAAACTTTTCCATCGCGCCACTGGCGTGCCCTCCTGAAATCATCTTCTATCCGAATTTGCCGCGTCTCGGCCTGTGAGCGAGGTCGCCCATCCACTGGACGGTGAGCGAAGCCACAAGGATCAGGTGACTACCCAGCGCCACCCGTTGTCGTTCTCACACGTGATGGTGGCCCCGTTTCCCGCCACTCCGACCAGGCCGTGGTCGGCATCGCTACAGATTTCGCCAGCTTCGTAGCAGTTGCCGGCTGCGCTCATCGGGTGGCATCCGGCAGGCGCCACCACGGTCGTGGTCGTTGGGGGCGGCGGTGGCGGAGCGGCCGTCGTCGTGGTGACCGGAGCGCGAGTCGTCGTGGTGACCGGAGCGCGAGTCGTCGTGGTGACTGCCACGGCTCTCGTGGTAGTCGTGGTCGTCTCGGCTGGCTTCGTCGTCGGGACGACTGCCTTCGTGGTAGTAGTAGTCGCCTTGGGGACACTCGTTGGCTTGATCGCCGAAGCGACTGTGGTGGGAGTCATCGGAACTCCGCAGATGATTGTCAGCTTCGCCCTCGAGTATGTCGATCCGAGAGGTACCGGCCTATGGCCCAGACGGAGGCCAAACTCCCTCTTGCTCACCCGAATCACGACAATGCTCGGTCCCGCTTTGCAGTGCTGTTTGACGAGGGAAAGATGCGAGCAATCCGCAAGCTGGGTCTTCGTCAAACTCTTGTGACCGGTCGCGACCTTGACGCAGACCTTCGTCATTGCCGGCGCCGACCCCTTAATCGACTTCGCTCCGGCGGTGCTCCCCAACCCGAACACAGCAGTCCCGATCAGAACTGCCGCCGCAGCGCATCCAACCTTCCTCAGTCTCAGTCGCATTACTGACCCCCCAGTGGCGATGACACTAGGCCTATTGGCGAACAAGCGCTCGTTCGCCAACACTGGCTGGCCACCGATGCTGCCTTGGACCTACCGACACCAGCACCAATGAGGGATGTCGGGGCTAAGGTCCTTGTCCGTTTAGTCTCCCTGGATCGGAGGAGCCCGAAGGGTTCCAGACATATCCGCCGCCAAGTCCAAGGGGGGTGCTGAAGTTCCACTCGCCAGCAATTGAGCCAACAGCGACTCAATGCGCTCAAGCCTCTCGTCTGTTGCGGTGGTCTTCTCTTGAACAAAGTAACTCGCCACAGTTGCTGTCAGGGTTCCAATCAAACCGATGCCGACAAGCATGAGGAGGACAGCAACACCTTGACCGAATGGTGTGACGGGATAGCGGTCGCCGTATCCCACTGTCGTAACCGTGACGATTGCCCACCACAGCCCCTGGCCGAAATCGTGAATATTGGAACCCGGGGCATGTCGTTCGGCAAAAGTGACTAAGCCTGCACAGGCAAACACCAATATTCCGGCCGCTAATACCACGAAGTGAAATCCGTTGTGCGTAAGAATGGAACGAGCACGGCGCAATGTCTCGACTAGGACAACCCCAACGCGTGCCAATCGCAAGAGGCGGACGAGTCGACCCATCCTCAGAGGTCGAAAAAATGGTACGGCAACGATCAGCAAATCCAAGATGTGACTCCTGAAGAACCGTCCGCGATTGGGTGCGAGCCATAGCTTGATGATGTACTCCAATGAGAACAACGCCCACACCGTGTAGTCAACGGCGTCGAACGATGCAGCCAATGAGCCATGGACGCTTGTGACGAGTGGAATGATCAGCACAGGCGTCCACAAGATCGTGAGAGCCAGCATTGGAGTGTCGACGACTCCTGCGAACCGGTCGTATCGGTCTTGGGTACGAATCATCCGTGTCCCACCTCAGTTCGTGTAAATCTGGTTGCGATTGCCTCGCATGAGCAGCGGTTTTAGCAAACAGCTGCTCACCGTGCCCCGTCAGACGCTGTCTGTGGAAATCGACAGGCAGGTACATCTGCCTCATGCGCCAGTATCCGCGATCGCTTCCTCTCTCGCTGACAAACTTCGACAGTCCGCAATTCCTCGCCGGATCACCGGGACATTGGGAGGTCGAAATGATCAACGCCAAGAAGTTGGCGGCCGAATTCATTGGCACTGCAGTGCTGGTAATCATTGCGGTGGGAACCGCCACCCTTACTTTTGGATTCAAACTTTTTGGCGGAAGCATCTCCGCTGGGGTGGCCGCCACGGCCCTTTCATTCGGACTGGTGCTGATTGCCCTCGTCTACGCCATTGGTCCCGTGTCGGGCTGCCATATCAACCCTGCGGTGACCATGGGCTTCCTGGTCACGAGGCGCATGAAGATCGGCGAAGGAATCGCCTACATGGTGGCCCAAGTGGCCGGTGGTCTCGTTGGTGCCGTTGTCCTCTGGCAGATGGTCGCCGCCATCCCCGGCTATTCACGCGCCGTCCAAGGCCTCGGGACCGACGGCTACGGCACCTATTCGATCACCCACCTCAGTCAACGGGGCGCCTTCATCACCGAAGTGGTCCTCACCTTTGTGTTCGTGATGGTGGTCCTCTTCTCAACCCACCGGGCCGCCATTCAGGGTGCGGCCGGTGTGGCCATCGGCATGGCCCTCGTCACGGTCCACCTCATCGGTATTCCGTTGACCGGCACCTCGGTAAATCCAGCACGCAGTATCGGCCCAGCGCTCATTCTGGGCGGGCATTCCACCAGCCAGTTGTGGCTCTTCATCGTGGCCCCACTGGTCGGCGCCATCATCGCCGGTCTGGCCTACCTGCTGATTGCCGATCGTTCGGCCGAGGTCACCGTCGCCTGAACAACTACTGAACCGGCCTAGCGGTGAGGCGGTTGGCTGCGCAGACCGTCCAAGGCCATGGCCATGATCCGTTCGCTCTGACCGGGTTCGACGAAGTCGATCATCGTCACCCCGTGGATCAGCCGAAGCACGTCATCGAAGCTCACCTCAGGTCGCGCCACATCAGCATCCTGGGCACGTCGGAGGATCTTCTCGCCGGCATCGTGCACTGAGGCACGTCCGCCCTTAAAGAGCTCCGACTGGAAGTTGACCGCCTGGGCCAATGCCTTCTTAGTGGCCAGGTACTCGACCAGCTGCTGCAGCCACTTCTCCAGCGCATCCCATGGAGGCAGGTCCGCCACCTCTTCAGCTGAACGAACCACCGCATCGACATCGTCGGCGTAGACAGCCTCCAGCAGGTCCTGCCGCGCCGGGAAGTGTCGATACAGCGTCCCGATGCCCACGCCGGCCCGGCGGGCAATCTCCTCAAGTGAGGCGGTAACGCCTTCGGTGGCAAAGGTCTCTCGGGCCACGGTGATCAGTTTCTCGTAGTTGCGGCGCGCATCAGCCCGCTGGGGCCGTCTCGCCAGGAGCTCTGGGATTGATTCTGTGCTGGTCATGAATGAATTTCTCCCCACCGCTTGCAAACGGAGGTATACCTCCGTTACTATCGGAGGCGTACCTCCACTTTAGCTGGTACATCGCTACAGCGAAAGGCCCCCGTTATGACTCTCCAATCTCTTAAGCCAACCGCGGTCCGTTCGTCGACCGTGGTGTTGGCCATCATTCTCGCTGCCCAGCTCATGGCCGTGCTCGATGCTTCGGTCGTGATTGCCGCCCTCCCGGCCATCCATCGGTCACTGGGCTTCTCAGCCACGGGCCTCTCCTGGGTCCAGAACGCCTACATGCTGCCCTTTGGTGGTCTGCTGCTGCTCGGAGCTCGGGCAGGAGACGTTCTAGGCAGGAGACGGGTCTTCATTGCCGGACTGGCTCTCTTCACCTTTGCCTCCCTCATGGGAGGCCTCGCCCAGTCCCCGGCATGGCTGATCGCGGCCCGAGCCGTGCAGGGCCTGGCCGCCGCAGTGGCCGTCCCGGCCACCCTGACCCTTCTTATGGTCACGTTCCACGAAGGTCCGGCTCGATTGCGGGCCGTCAGCCTCTACGGAGCGATCAGTGGCGCGGCCGGCAGCGTGGGAATCGTGCTCGGTGGGATCCTCACCAGCGCCCTGTCGTGGCGCTGGGGGCTCTTCATCAACGTCCCGATCGGTATCGCGGCCGTGGCTCTCGCTCCCCGCTTCCTGCCGGACACGCCCCGAGACACCAAGAGTTTCGATGTCACGGGCGCCGTCACCGGCTCCCTCGGCATGTTCGCCATCGTCTACGGGTTCGTCCGAGCCGGGACCGCCGGTTGGGGCGACTCCGTGGCCGTCGCCTCCTTTGTCGGCGGCCTGCTCCTCCTGGGCGGCCTGATCCTGACCGAACTGCGAGCTCGCCACCCCATGATGCCGCTGCATCTCTTTGCCAACGTGGAGCGCTCAGGTGCTCTGGTTAGCCGGCTCTTTCTCGTCGCCGGGATGTACTCGACCTTCTACTTCCTGACCCAGTTCTTCCAGGGTGTCCTTGGCTTCAGTGCCATTGAAGCTGGCTTCGCGTTTCTCCCCATGACAGCACTGGTGTTCACCATGGCTCGAGTCGTGCCCCGACTGGCTCCTCGTGTCGGAACCACCCGACTGCTCATTGCCGGGATGGTCGTTGACCTTTGCGGCATGGTCTGGCTCCGGACGGTGTCGGCCGGAACGCACTACTTCCCAGAGATCGCCATCCCGTTGCTCTTCATGGGTGCGGGTGCCGGAGTCTGTTTCATCGTGCTGACCGGAAAGGGAATTCAGGGCGTGTCCGATGAGGACGCTGGTGCCGCCTCCGGGCTGGTCAACGTCTTTCACCAGGTGGGCGGGTGTCTCGGCATTGCCGTGTTGACCACGCTGTTCGTCTCGGCCACACGCTCTGCCACCGGACCAGCCAAGGCTGTCCTGGCCCACGGCATCTCGGTTGCGCTGACGGGAGGGACGGTCTCCATCGTCCTGGCGCTCGTCGTGACCCTGGTCACCACACGGCGTCAGCAGCCGGCCGTCATTCTGTCCACTGACCAGACGGAATTGGCCGAGACCGTGGCCGCCTGATCATCGGCCCGCTACGGTCAGATCATGGACCTGACCACCGCACTCGCATTCGTCACCGCCCGGCACCAAGGAGTGCTCACGACCATCCGTGCCAACGGCCGGCCGCAGCTCTCGAACATCTTCTACGTGCCGGGTGACGACGACTCGCTCACCGTTTCCATTACCGACACCCGGGCCAAGACGGCCAACATGCGGCGCGACCCACGTATCTCCCTCTATGTATTGGGTGACAACTTCTTCCAGTACGTGGTGCTCGAGGGCACGGCCGAACTCTCACCGGTGGCGGCTGATCCCCACGACGCCACCGTCGACAAGCTGGTGGCCTATTACAAGGCCGGTACCGGCGAGCACGACAATTGGGACGAGTATCGGGCGGCCATGGTGACTGACCAGCGACTCATCCTCACCATCCACCCCGAGTATTCCTACGGCATGATTGCCAGTTAGCTGCTGATCGGAGCCTGATTGAGGGACTCTTCCACTAGCTGGGAGAGGTCGAGTACCCGGACAGTCTCTTCCTTGCCATGGGCTCGGACAGCGTCGTCCAGCATGATCATGCAGTAGGGGCATGCCGTCGAGACCACGTCGGCGCCTGTCCCAAGAGCCTCGTCCATGCGCTCCATGTTGACGCGCTTGCCGATGTTCTCTTCCAGCCACATGCGGGCTCCACCGGCACCACAACAGAAGCCTCGTTCCTTGCACCGACGCATCTCAATCTGCTCGACGCCCGGCATGGCGCTGAGCACCGTGCGGGGCTCCTCGATGATGCGGTTGTGCCGACCCAAGTAGCAGGGATCGTGGTACGTCACCTTGCCGTTGTAGCCCGAGCCCGGCACCAGCTTGCCTGACTTGACCAGATGCTCCAGCAGTTCGGCGTGGTGGATGACCTCGTAGTTGCCGCCCAGTGCCGGGTACTCGTTCTTGATGGTGTTGAAGCAGTGCGGGCAGCTGGCGATGATCTTCTTGGCTCCCGCCGCATCCAAGATGGCGATGTTGGCCCGACCTTGCTCCTGGTAGAGGTATTCGTTCCCGAGACGGCGAACCGGGTCTCCGGTGCAGGATTCCTTGGGTCCAAGGATGCCGAAGGTCACACCGGCTCGATGCAGCATGCGGGCCGTGGCCTGCACGCCCTTGCGAGCGCGCTCGTCCAGAGCACCGGCACAGCCCACCCAGTAGAGGTACTCGACGTCGTCGGGAATGATGCCGGTAATGACCGGAATCTCGAAGTCCAGGCTCTGCGTCCATTCGGTCCGCTTGGCCTGGCCCAGACCCCAGGGATCGCCCTGGTTCTCCACATTACGCAGCATGAGGCCGGCCTCGGAAGGGAACTCCGACTCCATTAGGACCTGGTAGCGGCGCATGTCGACGATGGCGTCGATGTGCTCGATGTCGACCGGGCACTCCTCGACACAGGCGCCGCAGGTCGTGCACGACCACAGGACATCGGGGTCGATGACATTGGGGACCAACATCTTGAACTCACCCTCGCCGCCCATAAGAGGGGTGGCAGAGGCGAACATGTTGTCCCGCAGGGCCATGATCAAAAGTTTGGGCGAGAGAGGCTTCTCCGTGTTCCAGGCCGGACAGGCCGACTGGCAACGGCCGCACTCGGTGCAGGTGGCGAAGTCCAGCATCTGCTTCCAGCTGAAGTGGCCGATCTCACCGACACCGAAGACCGTGTCCTCTTCAATGTTCTCCATGTCCATGTCCGGCGTCTTGCCCAGTGCGCCCAAGGCTCGGGGGCGGCGGGAGAAGGCAACGTTGATGGGAGCCATGAAGATGTGGAGGTGCTTGGAGTAGGAGACGAAGACCATGAATCCTGAGATAACGGCAACATTCAGGATCACGAAAATGGTTGCTAGATCGGCGTTCGTGCCGGCCCCCAGAGGGTGCAGCAACTTGGCAATGGCATGGGAGGCGAAGGCGCCCCAGCCGTAGGGGAACTGACCCGCGTTGACCTGAGCCGCCCGATAAAGGAGAAGCGTGATCATCACTCCGGCGATCATGGCCAGAACAAGCCAGGCCGCCCCGGTGTGCGAGCCGTAAAAACGGGACTGGCGCTCCTTCTTGGCCGGAGCATTCTTGATACGGATGATGGTGAAGACGATTAAGGCCAAAAGGACCGCCACGGTGAAGAAGTCCTCGACCGCGCCCACCCAGTCCCACTGGCCGATGCCGGGAATGTGGAAGGTCTTCTGGAAGAGGTCCCCGTAAGCCTCAACGATCGTCAGGAGGAGGATCGTGAAACCCCACATGGTGAAGAAGTGGGCCAGACCCGGAATCGTCCACTGCAGGAGCTTCTTCTGGCCAGCCACCTCGACCGTCTCGGCCTCGACCTTGGGCAGGATGCTGCCCCGGACCCGCTCAGGAGCCGGCTTACCTGAACGAATCAGCTTCGAAAGCCAGTGAAAGCGCCTGGCGGCGACGCCAAAGCCCACAACGGTCACGCCAAGGCCCAAAATGATCCTGATCAGCACGGATGCTCCTCGTAGGTCTCAGTTCGTCGGACAGGGCAGGCAGCGGATTGCGAGCGCCACCTGGGATTCCACATGCTGGGCAGAGGATAGTTGGACCGGACGTCTGGGGCGTAGTTGAAGGTCCAAGTTTCCTTTCGGACCTGGGAAGACAAGGATCGAACTCGTGACCCAGCCAATTGGCGCCCCTACGGCCCACGGCAAATCGGCAGTAAGACCATCCGTGCCGTAGAGAGTCGTCCGTCGAGACTCACAAAAAAGACCGCTCGGCGTGCGACATCCGTGCCACAACGAACCAGAATTGGACGTCCGTCGTCCTCGCAAATGGCGCCAGTGGGAAATCGTGTTTTCCCAGTTGATAGGGTTGCTGCGCTTTCGCGGGCGTAGTTCAGAGGCAGAACATCAGCTTCCCAAGCTGAGAACGCGAGTTCGATTCTCGTCGCCCGCTCAAAATTTTCTGGCTCTTCGGATTCTGACGGGGTCTGAGGGTTTCACCTGACCACGATCGAGCCCAGGACGCGCCAGTTGGGCTTGCCGGCATAGAGCAGGGCCCGGATCCGGTAGTTGTTGAAGTTGCGGAAGCCGAAGCCAATGCGTTTGATCCGTTTGATCAGGTTGTTCAGTGCCTCGGTCGGTCCGTTGCTGACCCGAGCCAGGTGAAAGTTGCACAGCTTGTCGAACCATTGGCGCAGTGTCCGTCCGAGGCGCTGCAGTTCGGGCGGCATGGCCGCCTTGGTGCAGTGCCCGACCAGCTCTTCAAGCATGGAGCGGGCTTGGTCGGGGTCAAAGGTGGCGTAGAAGTCCCGCAGGCGCTCTTTGACCCGGTAGGCAATGGCCACTTCGGCCCCGGGATCACCCAGTTCGAGCAGGGAGGACAGACGTTCGGCTGATTCGGGGTCGAGGCGCTCCTCACCTCTGAGCAGGAGCCGCCGGGCCCGATAGAGCGGATCGTCTTTGCGGCCCCGGTGCCCGGTCACTTCGTGTTGGACCCGCCGCCGGATGGTGTCGAGGGCCCGATTGGCCAGAGCGATGGCGTGAAAGGGGTCCACCACCTGGCGCGCTTTGGGCAAGGTGACGCTGTAGACCGCGGCATAGACATTGGACATGTCGAGGGCGCCGTAGTCGATGCGTTCCTTCCATGCGGCCGGTTGGGCGTTGATCCAACCCGCCACATCGACGTATTTGCGCGTGGGAAGGATGTCGATGATCTGGTGATTGGCCACGTCAGCGACGGTGGTCACGTAGTGCAGGTGCTTCTTGGGGCCCAGGCGCACGAAGGAGGTTTCGTCCAGTCCAATGGCGCTGGTCTGGTTCCGCCGCTTGCGGTCGGCCTCGATCAAGGCCGAGCCATAGGTGATCACGGCGTCGTTGACCGTGTGCCAATCACAGCTCAGTTCCTTGGCCACTTCTAAGACCGTCCGACCATCGCCGACCTGGACCGTCGCCCACTTGGCCGCCCTGGTGGTCAACAGGCACGCCTTGGCGGCGATGCGGTGGTCACGCAGCACCCAGGACTTCATCGAGCAGCTCGGATTGGGACAGCGCATCCGGTGCTTCCTCCAGGCCAGCCGCATGGGCTTGCCGTAGACCGGCAGGTCCACGTAGTGCACCACCGGGCGTTCTTTGACCTGGGCCGCTCCGTCGCACCTTGGGCAGTGGACCTGACCCAGCACCTGCTCGATCATCAACTCGACGTCGGGGCCACTGCGTTGGTAGTGCAGAACCGCGACATCTTTGAGACCTACCAGGGCCTCGAGGATCTCATTAGGGTGGGTAAGGACGAAGGTGCTTCCAGTTCTTAGGCTCACACCAAAGATTGGAGCACCTTCGCCTAATTCTGGGCCACTCAGGTACGGGCAAGCTCCCCGCTGAAATCCGAAGAGCCAATTTTCTTGCAGGTCAGTGTGAAGGTTCGGTACCTTCACGACACTCTGGCTCCGGTAGCTACACGCACTTCCGGAAACGGCTCCGGCAGCTAGGCGACATTCGTCCTGACACCTTCAGGACTCTCGGAGCAACGGCGGTCCACCTAGGGCATGCTGTCGACGTGACGACCACTCCGGCAGATGCAGTCGAGATCATCAAGCTCTGGCCCGAGGGCCCTCCGACACACATTGACGGGGTCCCTCCAGAGGAGGAGTTCCCGGTACCCGAGGGGATCGCGGCCGGCACGAACTTCCTGCGCAATATCTCCGAGCCGACTTTGACAGTGTTCGCACCGCAGGGTGCCGGGAACGGATTGGGCATCATCGTTGTCCCCGGTGGTGGGTGGACGATCAGTGCATGGACTCACGAAGGGCTCGACGTGGCCGGCTGGCTCACGTCGCTGGGCTACACGGCCTTCCTTCTCAAGTACCGGGTACGCGCCACTGATCCGGACCTGCAAGCGTTTGCAGCTGAGCAGGCCGCCCTCGATGCTGGGCTGGCTGCTGGGCTGGCCGCCCGAATGCTGCCTGGCGCCATTAGCGACCTCATCCCATCTGGCTCAGATCTGGAGCCGACGTACCTTGAAGCCAGGGAAGCCTGCGCGGACGATGGCCGCCGGGCCATACACATTGTCCGTGAGGAGGCCGAGCGATTCGGAGTACGCGCCGACAAGGTCGGCATGATCGGATTCTCCGCTGGAGCCTTTCTCATCGTCGATGTCGCCCTCGACCCGAAGGCCGACCAGGTCGCGTTCATTGCCCCGATTTACGGCGGCGAGACGCGGGGTGCTCCGGTTCCCGCCGATGCGCCTCCGCTGTTCACCGCTGCTGCGCAAGACGACATCCTGATAAAGATCGTCGAAGGGGTGCACGCCGATTGGTCCAAAGCGAACCGGTCGTCGGAACTGCACGTGTTCGCTCGAGGCGCGCATGGTTTCGGCATGGTGAAGCAGGGATTTCCGTCGGACCACTGGACGGACCTGTTTCTGGCCTGGCTCGAGGATTTGAATCTGGCTGGGAGTTAGCGCTCCCTATCAACGACTGATTTAGTCTCCCGGAAATGCCGAACTACGAATCCGTCATCGAGTTGTTTCAGAGCTTCCGCGACGCCGACCCAACCTACGCCGCGCAGTTCTCGGTCTATGTGGGTGGCAAGCAAGTCGTTGACGTATCTCAGGGGATGCCGCCCGATGGTCTGCTGCCGGTCTATTCCAGTAGCAAGGGAGCCTCCGCCATTGTGATCTCGCTGCTGGTCCAGCGCGGGCAGGTGGATCTAGACGCCGCAGTCGCAAGCTACTGGCCGGAATTCGCCCAGGGCGGTAAGGGTGCAGTGACCGTCAGGCAGATGTTGTCCCACCAGGCCGGGCTCATTGGCGTGGACGACGGATTCGCGTGGGAGGACTTGATCATGCATGCCTCGCTGGCCGAACGGCTGGCGGCCCAACGACCCTTCTGGCAGCCGGGTCAGGGCTTCATGTATCACGGGCTGACCATCGGGACGCTGGCCGACGAGCTCGTGAGACGCATCGACGGCCGCCCCATCGGTCAGATGCTGCGCGATGAAGTCACCGGCCCCCGCGCTATCGACGTCTGGATGGGCACACCGGAATCAGAGGACGGTCGCGTAGTCGATGCGCTGCCGCCAACGGCCGACGAGCTGACTGCGTTTCTACAAGAGTCGCCCAACGCTATGAGTGGTGGAGATCCGGTCTCTGCTTACTCTGCTCCCCCTGGCGGTACCACCGAAATGTTCCGCCGTATCAATGGTGTCGACCTCCGCCGAGGTGGGCCACCCGCCGCCGGCGTGTTGGCCAGCGGGCGGGGCCTGGCCGCGCTCTACGCCTCGCTCCGACATGAGGTGGGCGGATATCCCCGGCTCCTCACCGACGACACGATCGCTCAGATGTCACAGATACAGGTGTCGGGACCCGAGCTCGGTACAGGACTTCCCGTTCGCTTCGGGGTCATGTTCCAGGTGCCATGCCCCGGACGTTGGCCCTTTGGGAGTCCACGTGCCTTCGGGCACGACGGAGCCGGAGGTTCACTGGCGTTCTGCGATCCGACCTTCGATGTCGGATTCGGGTACACGGTGCAGCGGCTGCCGTTGCCTGGCGGGATGGACAAACGGGCCGTGGAACTGGCTCGCCATGTCCGCAAGTGTTTGCGATAGCGACTTTGCCTTAGGTGGTGGAGTTAGGTCAGTCGTCGCAGTCGTAACACTTGCCTGTGCGCGGCAACTGAATGTGATGAATAGGGCAGTACTTGCGCGGCGCTTCGTCGAAGGCCTTCCGAGCGGCTTTTGATCGGGCCACCACGACTTCCTTGGGGAGCGTCGGAACGCCGCCGTTCGCTGGTAGTTCGGCTCCGAAGTGGATGTAACACTTCAACCGCTCTTCGGCCGCGTCCATCTGAAGATCTTCTTTTGGTTCCCGGTCCTGGTACTTCGTGACGGCCTCGGAGTAGCCAGCACCAACATGCTTGTTCCCTTTGTCCACTACGAGAGAACTCAAGAGCGGTTCATCGGGGCGGCAGCATCCCAGCGCCACGTCGCCGACCCAGTAGTGCACGAGTTGTTTGGTGACGAAGCCAGTGGCGCCCTGCACCTTGGCGGCCAGGTCGCCGTATTCGATGACGGCGTTGTAGGTCTTGGCCACTTGCTCGAGCTCAGGCCTCGCTGCCTCTATCCAGGCATTCATGGCGATAGCCCGGTCGACCTTGTTGCCTTCACCGTCAAATGTTCCTGCCGTTGCCATTCTCGAACCTCCCAGGTGTCGCCGGATCAATAGTGCGACACGACCAAGGAGCTAGCGACGCGATGCTCGGGTCGCCGGATCTCAATCAGGGCTCTTGTGGGCCCAAGTCACAACCCACGCAGAGACTTCGACCATGAATTCGAAGTTCGGGAAGGGATTTCTTCTTGGAGCCGCAGTGGGCTCTCGCTCCCCCAGAGTAGCGCCTCAGGCGCCTGACCAGGCTCGGCGCCGGGAGGAGGGCCCCTTCCCCGCCGGTACGATCACCTAAGTGCTCGCGGTCCATCTTCTCTGGTCCGACGACGATGGCGGCCGATTCCTGCTGTGGGGGGAGGACAGCGATCTGCCGCCCTCAGGTCCGGTCAAGCCTGGTCGGAGCCCCTCCGTGCCCCCACCCCGGCCCCATCCGTTCTCGGCCGCCGGCCCACATTTGATTGAGAGCGTCACCGGGGCAGTTCCCGGCCTCCATGGTGCGCTCCAGGGCTTAGATGGCGGAACCCGGGTGATCTGGATGCCCGGCAAGGGCCACGCGCCGATCTCGTCTCCGGAGCTCATCCGGGCTGAGGTTGCCCCCCGATCCAGCGCCTCGAAGCTCAAGCTGTGGCCCTTCGAAGTGGCCGTCCTGGAGCTGAACGGCTCCGCTGGACTCGACCTGGCGCTGGCCCTTTCATCGGCTGGCTCCCCCGACCTACGAGCTGGCGCCTCCGTGTCGTCCTTCTCGGTTTTGGCTGGTCTGGCCCTGGAGATGGCGGCCGCTGGTCGAGTGCTCCCCGCTCTCCGGGCTGGCCCGAGCGGTCATGAGGCCCGGTGGGAGGCTCTGCTAAACGGCAGGGACGACGCTCGGGTGCAGGCGATCATTGGGTCGCTACCGCCCGTCTGCCGTGCCCTCTCAGTCGGAGGGGATCCGCCGGAAGCGATCGTCCACCACGCCTTGGACGCCATGATCGATGCGGTCTGTCGGGACTCGCTGTCGGGCTCACGCTCGGCGGCCATTCGGATGCCCCGCGGTGGATCTGATGAGCTCCCGGACACTCTGGAATCCTGGTTGGCCGCTTTGAGTGCGCCTTCGTCACTAGTCGAGGGCGATCGAGACGAGCTGACCTCGTTGGAGCGTGTGATTGACGAGTGGCGCGCCGATGCGACTTCGCGAGAGGGGCCGTGGCGATTGTGTCTGCGGCTCCGCGAACCGCCGGCAACCGAGGACGACGAAGCCCCTTCTGGTCAGGAGCCACCGTGGCGGTTGGAATTCCTGCTGCAGGCCACGGACGACCTCAGTCTGGTCATTGCCGCCGAAGACGTGTGGCGGGCGGGCGATCAGTTGCAGCGGGCCAGCCGATCGCTCGGAGCGCCACACCAACTTTTTCTGGCGGAGCTGGGCCGCGCCGTGCGTATCTATCCGGACTTGGAGGAGGCCCTACGACAGCCGGCGCCCACCGAGCTCCTGCTGAGTCTGGATGGGGCCCATCGGTTCCTGACCGGGGCGGCTCCTTCCCTCGAAGCGGCCGGATTCGGCGTCCTCCTGCCGTCCTGGTGGGGTCGACCCCAGGCGCGTCTCGGCGTACGCCTCAAAACGTCGGCGACCACGTCCACCCGGGGCGCTGGCTCCGGCCTGCTGAACCAGAACGGCATCACCGCCTTCGACTGGGAAGCCGCCTTAGGTGATCAGCAGATCGACCAGTCTGAACTTCTGCGATTGGCCAAGCTGAAGGCTCCGCTGGTCAACGTCCGGGGCCAGTGGATGGAGTTCCGGCCGGCTGAGGTTGACCGGCTCGTTCGGTTCTTGGGGGCCCAGCCCAAATCCAGGACTGATCGCACCATGTCCATCGGCGAAGTGCTCCAAGTTGCGGCCGGCGTCGGTTCCGATCTGCCCGGGGTACCGGTGCTGGGCATCTCGGCAGAAGGGCAGCTGGGCTCGTTGCTCCGGGGCGAGCTCGAAAGCAGCTTGGAGGTCCGGCCGACGCCCGATGGCTTCATCGGAGAACTCCGCCCCTACCAGCAGCGCGGCGTGGCCTGGCTCCAGATGCTGGAACGAATGGGGCTCGGTGCCTGCCTGGCCGACGACATGGGTCTGGGCAAGACGGCGACCGTCCTGGCACTGCTGCAGGAAGAACGACTGCTGAATTTGTCGGGCAATGGCAGCAAGAAGAAGGGCTCGGTAAAGGGACCAACCTTGGTCATCTGTCCCACGTCGGTCGCCGGCAACTGGGCCCGAGAGTCCGAGCGCTTCACGCCCGATCTCTCGGTATTGATGCATCACGGCTCCTCGCGGGCCCGGGACACCGCCTTCGAGAAGCGGGCTGGTGCGGTCGACATCGTCATCACCACCTACGCCCTGGCCACCCGGGACAGAGCCCTCCTGACCAAGGTGCCGTGGCGGCGCATCGTGCTCGACGAAGCGCAGAACGTGAAGAATCCCGAGGCCAAGCAGACCAAGGCCGCCCGCGCCATTCCCGCTCCGCACAAGGTGGCTTTGACCGGGACGCCGGTGGAGAACCACCTGGGCGAACTGTGGTCGATCATGGAGATCCTCAATCCCGGGCTGCTGGGACCGGCCGCGTCCTTCCGGGATCGCTTCGTCATTCCAGTGGAGCGCTTCCGTGACGAGGAGGCGGCGGAACAATTGCGATCACTGACCCGACCGTTCATCCTGCGCCGGTTGAAGACGGACCGGACCATCGTGCCCGACCTGCCCGACAAGCTGGAGATGAATGAGCTGTGCACGCTCACCAAGGAGCAGGTCACGCTGTATCAAGCAGTGGTCGATGACATGCTCCGCCGCATTGAGGAAGCGGAGGGCATTGCCCGCAAGGGTCTGGTCCTGACCGCCATGCTGCGCCTCAAGCAGGTGTGCAACCACCCGGCGCAGTTCTTGGGCGACGGCTCGGCACTGCCCGGACGTTCCGGGAAGTTGGAACGAACGGTGGAAATCCTCGATGAGGTGCTGGAATCGGGCGAACGGGCGCTGGTCTTCACCCAATTTTCCCAGATGGGTTCCCTCTTGGTGGAGCATCTCTCCTCACAGTTGGGTTGCCGAATTGCCTATCTCCACGGCGGCGTCCCCCGGGGCCAGCGCGACGCCATGGTGGCGGAGTTCCAGGATCCCGACCAAGAGGTCCCGATCATGGTGCTTTCCCTGAAGGCCGGCGGCACCGGCCTCAATCTGACCGCGGCCAACCACGTCATTCACTTCGACCGTTGGTGGAATCCGGCCGTGGAGAACCAGGCGACCGACCGAGCGTTTCGCATCGGCCAGCGCAAAGATGTCCTGGTGCGCAAGCTCGTCTGTGCCGGCACGCTGGAGGACCGCATCGACCAGCTCATTGCCTCCAAGCGCGATCTGGCCGAGCGGGTAGTGGGCGCTGGCGAAGGATGGCTGACCGAGCTGTCCACGGACGATTTGGCCGATGTGTTCCGACTTTCGGCCCAGGCCTCGGTGGGCGAATGAGACCACGGAGCAAGAAGCCCGCCGTGCCCGAGAGGACGGTTCGAAATCACACCTCACCCGCCGCGGTGGGCGATCTCCAGTCGTTGGTCGATCAGGTGCAGGCCCTACGACGACGCCACAAGAAGCAACCGACGGCCGCCAGTGCAGCGGAACTCAACCGACTGCGCGGGCTCCTGCTCGACGCACTCGAACTCGACGACGAAGAGCCGCCACCGGCATCACGGGCAGACGAAGACAACTCGGTGTACTCCGATGACGACGACACCTTCCTCCTCGATGACACGGACGAAGAGATTTGGGAAGAAGACGAGTCCGGAGAATGGCGGTCGCGGCGGGATTGGTCTCGCTTCACCCCCTCCAAACGGATACCGGTCGACAATGGTCTGGCCTTGCGGAGCCGACGGGGGCCGATCGGTGAGACCTGGTGGTCGCGGCGGTTTCTGCGGGCCGTTGAATCACTCCTCATGGGTGGTCGCCTGAGCCGGGGTGCCACCTACGCCCGCCAGGGACAGGTCATCGACCTGGGCATCGGATCGGGCTTGACGCTCGCCCGGGTACAGGGGTCGCGCCGGCAGCCCTATGCCGTGCAGATCTCCATGCCGGCGGTGAGCGAGGCCCGGTGGGACGCCATCATCGAGATCCTGGCCGGCCAGGCGGGCTATGCGGCCCGGCTGTTGGCGGGGGAACTCCCGCACGAGATTGAGGACGTGTTCGCTGAAGTTGGCGTGGCGCTCTTTCCCGAGCGGGACTCGCGACTCGTGACCGAGTGCAACTGTCCCGATTGGGCCAACCCCTGCAAGCACGCGGCAGCCGTCTGTTATCTGATGGCCGAGGCCTTCGACCAGGATCCCTTCTTGCTCCTCGCATTCCGGGGCAGGGATCGCGAGGGTCTGTTGGCCGATCTCCAAGCCCGGCGTGGGGTGGTCACTCAGCAGCCTGATGCGGTCGCCTCGACCGAGGGCGGCGAGACCGCCGCACCGATAGTGCCCTTGTCCACCTTGACCTCGACCTTCTGGCAGAGCGGAGCCGCCTTGCGCGAGGTGCACTGCCTGCCCAAGGCAGCCGAAGTGCCAGCCGCCGTCCTGCAACAGCTGCCGCGTGGCGTACTCACCGTGCGCGGTCGAGATATCGCCGATCTCCTCAAGGCTGCCTATGGCCGCTTGACCACCGACGCTGAGGCACGGGCCTTCGGCGGATCGTCGGGAAAACCCAGCTCCCGCAAATAGGCGCTGGCTACGTTGGGGTTGCCGGTAATGCCGGGAGCCACGCTGCCAACGCCAAGGCCGTGGCTCGCTCGCCCAGATCTGGGCTGAGATCGGCCGACAGGGCAACGTCGAGCACGGCTTGCGTCCGCTCCATCAGGGGCCCTGCATCGAGTCCTTTGTAAAAGGAGAGCGCACTTTGCAAGCGGGCGACGCCTTCGGTCGTATCCCCGAGGGCGACGTCGGCGCGACCGATGATCTCGTCGAAATGAGCGTAGAGGGCAGTGCTCCCAGGCAACATTGCCACCGGTTTGGGCGCCTGTCGCAGTGCGGCCCGAGTGGTGCGTAGTCCGTCCTCGTCGGCCAGACAGAGGGCCATGTCGGCGGTACCGGCTGCAGCCAGTCGCCAATGGAGTTCTCCACCGAGGAAGGGACGGGAGGGGGGATCGCTCAGGAGGGCGCGAGCCAGGTCAGGGGAGCCCCCGGCCAGTCCCAGCAGTGCGATCAATGAGCGGACGGCGGCCAGGCCATATTGACCCTCGACGAGCGCGTCCATTGACGCCAAAAAGGCGAAGTCGGCGATACGTCCGGCATTGCGGGCCATCAGAACCTGGAGCCCGATGCCCACCAGTCGAGGGCGTTTGTCACGTCCGAGTTCCTCGAGATCGTTCGCCTCAGCCATCAGGACGGTGGCCGAATCAACGTCGCCCCGGTTGATCGCCAGCCCAGCCAACCGCCACCGCGCGTCCGCCTTCGGCAAGGGGGCCCCGACTTCGTCGGCCAGCCGGCATTGCTCTGCAAAGGCTGACTCCGCTCCGGCTCCGTCCCCGGCTTCAAGTCGCCGCCGACCCAGGTCGCGCCACCCGGTCGCCAGGTAGCCCTCATCGCCCAGCTTCTGTCCCAGTTCGATCAGCGCGGTCCCCATCTCGGCCTTCGGTCCCACTTCGGATACCCGACTCAGCACTTCGGCCATGGCCGCATCGTCTTGGAGCGCCACCGCTTCGTCCCAGGCCTGCTCGGCCACAACCTTCCAGTTGGGATTGTCGCGATAGCGCCACAGGATGCTCTTGAGCGCCAACGGCACCGGCCGCTTCGAATGGCCCGGCGGCAACAGAGCCAGCAATCGGTCAAAGAGCTGATCATTGATTGCTCCCGAAGGAACCCAATCAGCTGGCCAACTCAGAAGCGCTTGCGCCGCCAGGTCTCCGGCGCCCAGGGCCATGGCGGGTTCCATCATGGAGTCCAACGTTTCGAAGCCGTCGACCCGCTTGCCGATGGCCAACTCGGCGTGACCCAGGCCGGCGATGAGGGCGAGCCGTGTGAGTTCTTCGCCACCCTCGAGCGCAGGAAAGACATTGAGCGCATCCTGCAGGTACCGGGCCGCCTCTCTATGAGCGTGCATGGCCGAGGCCATTTCGGCGGCGCGCCGGGAGGAGTCGATGGCATCGGCCGCAAAGCCGGCCGGAACGGCCTGGACATAGTGAAAGGCCGTGAGCCCCTGCTCGACCGGGTCATCGGGATGTTTTTTGGCCACCATTGTTCGGGCCACCTGCCCATGCAGGACGGCGCGTCGACCGGCGGGGATGCGCTCGTACATCGCCTTTTGGAGAAGCTGGTGGGCGAAGGCGGCGGTGTCGGATGGGCTGTCCCAGAGCACCAGGCGGGCGTTGGCTGCCTCATCGAGTGCGGTAATGGCCGCTGAGCCGGATAGGCCCGAGCTCGGGCCGAGCATGGCCAGGGAGAAGGTGGTGCCGAGCGTGGCCGCCACTTCGAGGATCCACGTGGCGTCGGGTGACAGCGATTCGAGGCGCTTCCTGATGGATGCGCCAACCGAGCCGGGCAGTGCCGCCCGTTCGTTGCCGCGCAGGAGGGGGGCTATCTGCGTGAGGTTGAACGCATTGCTCTCGGTCAACTCCACCACGGCCCGCACTGTCGCTTCTTCAGGGATATGGCCCAGTTCATTGGCGAGGTACGTGGCCACCGCGTCGGCGGCAAGAGGCGAGAGCTTGACCAGGGTGCCCAAACCAAGGATCTCGTGCAGCTCTCTCATGACTTCCGTCTCGGTGTCCCGGGCGGTAGCCACGAAGAGAACGGGGTTAGTGCCGAGTGCGTCCGCGGCGGCGCGCAAGAGATCGAGCGAGGTGGCATCGGCCCGATGCAGGTCCTCAAGAATGATGGCGATCGGCTGCAGGCTCGACGTCTGTCGAATTACGTCAATGACCGCGCCAAACAGTTTGTTCCGTGCTACCTCGGGATCGGATGGGAGACGCGGAGCCGGACCGAGATCGGTCGCCAATTCAGGGACGATATGGACCAATTCTGCGTGGTCCGACCCGATGCCGCCGGTCGCCACCAGAGAGCGGATGATCTCCATCCACGGCAGATAGGCCGGCGCACCCTCCCGATCCCAGCAATGCCCCCAATGGGTGCCCACGTGGCCGTCGGCCGACACAGACCATTCCAGTTCCTTGACCAAGCGCGACTTCCCAGCTCCGGGCTCCCCGGCGATGAGCACCGAGCCGCCGCGACCGTGCCGCACAGCATCGACCGCACCTTCGAGAATGCCCAACTCCTCGTCTCGACCGACCAGCGGTGATCGTTGCATCTCCTCGGCGGAGTGCTCTCCCACAACCGGGTAAAGGCGATGCAGTCCGGGCACACCGCGCAGCGGCACCGTGCGCGGCTGGCCGAAGTGGATGGAGGGATGGGCACCAACCTCGTGGCGGGCCGCCGCCGAGACCAGGAGCTCGCCCCCGGCCGCCAGCGCGCCAACCCGGGCGGCCACATGGACCTGCATTCCGATGAAGTCTCCGTCGCCGTCATCGATGGCCTCACCGCAATGCACCCCGGCCCGCACGGGCAGGCCGATTTCATTGAACCTGAATTGCAGATCGCGCACGCAGAGGATGGCGACCGCGGCGTCGTCGAAGACCAACATGGCACCGTCACCGGTCTTTTTGACCTCTCGGCCGGCGTAGTTGGCCACCACCTCGGTGAGGACTTCATTGTGCTGCCCCAGCAATGCTGACCAGGCACTATCCCCCAGTCGCGAGGCGCGCCCGGTGGAATCTTCTATGTCCGTGAAGACAAATGTCTGCTGCGCGCCCACCACGACATTGTGCCCGTTGGAAGCGACCTTTCGTTCGGCCCTAGGCGACAGACGGTGTGGCCCCGGCCTGGCCCACCAGCTCGAACGCCTCCCACATGGAGGCATACCGACCGCCCAGTGCGCGCAACTCGTCATGCGATCCCACCTCGGCCACCCCGCCATTGTGTAGAACGACAATGCGATCGGCCACCTTGGCCGTCTGCAAGCGGTGGGCAATCACGATGGTGGTTCGGTTGTGCGAGACCCGCTGCATGGCCGCCGCCACCCGGGCTTCGGTGACCAGATCGAGGTTGGACGTGGCTTCATCCAGCAAGAGGATCGTCGGATCCACCAGCTCGGCTCGGGCCAGGGCGATCAACTGTCGCTGGCCCGATGACAGTGAGCGACCGCGCTCGGACAGCTCGTGGAGATACCCACCGGGCAGTTCGGCAATGAAGTCGTGCGCGCCGACCGCACGAGCCGCCCGTTCCACTTCGTCGTCGCCCGCGTCAGGCCGGCCGTAGGCGATGTTGTCCCGGATGGTGCCGCTGAAGAGGAAGCCCTCCTGCGGGACGTAACCCAGCTGGCGCCGGAAGCCGAGGAGGTCGAGTTGCGCCACGTCGTGGCCGTCGACCCGCACCGTCCCCAGGTCGGGGTCATAGAAGCGGGCCAGCAGCTTCATGACCGTCGACTTCCCGGCCCCGGTCTCCCCCACCAGGGCCACCGTCTCTCCGGCTCCAATATGGAGGTCGATCCCGCGCAGAGCTTCCGGAGGTGTGATGACGGCTGCGTCGTCGTCCACCAAATAGCGCGGGTCCTTGGGACCGCGGCGCTCGGCCGGCCCATTGAGGCCGGGCCTTCCGGTGACCGCCGGGTACGAGAAGCGGACGTTGTCCATGACGATCTCGCCTCGCAGTCGGCCGGGCTCGATCGGGTGGTCGGCCTGGGGCGTCAGCGTCTCCAACTGCATGAGCTCGGAGATCCGACCGACCGACACCCGGGTCTGCTGCCACGAATCGAAGACCTGGGAGAGCTGCTGGACGGGTGAGAGGAAAAGATCGATGTACAAGATGAAAGCGATCACCGCCCCCGAGGTGAGATGACCGGAGGCGACCAGTCCGGCGCCGACGCCCAGAACGATGGCGTCAGCCACTCCGGAGAGGAACTGCACGAAGGGGAAGTAGCTGGCCACCAGTCGTTGGGCGGCCACCCTCGATTCGAGGTACTCACGGCCCAATCGATGGAAGCGCTGGATGGTCTCGACCTGGTGGACAAAGGCCTGGGCCACCCGGACGCCCGAGAGGCTTTCCTGGAAGTCGGCGTTGACGATGGCGATCCGCTCACGGGACTGGTCGTAGAGCACCGTCGCCCGGCGGCGGAAGATGACCGTGGCGATGGCCAGGGGAATGACGATGGAGAGGGTACACAGGCCGAGTTCGAGATTGATGACGACCAGCGCACACCCCACGCCGACGAAGGTGACCATGGAGACCAAGGCCGAGAGGAGCCCGTTCTCAATGAGCGACTCGAACTGGTCGACGTCGGTCGTCATTCTGGTCATGATCCGACCGGCCATCTCACGCTCGTAGTAGTCCAGGGAGAGCCGCTGCAGCTGGGCGAAGATGCGAATGCGGAGCGACAACATGATCCGTTCCGCCGCACGACCGGTGACAAAGGTCTCGCCCATCTCGTCAATCAGGTCGAGCAACGTGATGAAGAGGAAGATGGCCGATGCCACAAAGAGCACGCTCACCGAGCCCTTGTGCACCCCGTTGTCGATGCCGGTCTTGACCAGAATGGGGCCGGCCAGTGTGGCGAGTGCATCGATCACCACCAGAACCAACCCGAAGAGCAGGGGTCGGCGAAACTCCTGAAGCAGCCGAGGCAGGTTGAAGCCCCGTTGGTGGCGGGACTCCTTGTTGAGGTCGACCTTGGCCACGTCGCGAATAGGAGGCAGCGCAGCCACGCGAGCCAGGAGTTCGGGGGTGGGGGCGAGATTGAGACGCCATCCACCACCCCCGCCACCTCCGCCGCCCAGGCCGGGACCAATGCTCGGCGCACCGATGGTGCGCATGACAGCTTGGCCATTGCTGGCAGCAGTCCCGCCCTGCCAGGCCGAGGCCGTGGTTCCATTGCTTGCCAGAGCGGCCAGGGCTTCGATGCTGTCGCCGACTTTCTCGGTCTTTTCCTCTTCAATGCCTGAGAGCAGAGTGCGGTAGACGGCACTGCGGGTCATCAGTTCGTCGTGGGTGCCCTGCTCGACGATCCGACCGTCGACCAGCACCACGATGCGATCGGCCAGATGCAAAGTGGAGCGACGATGGGCCACCAGCAATGTGGTCCGGTTCGCCATCACGCCGCGCAGACCTTGGTGAATGGCTTCTTCGATCTTCGAGTCGATGGCGCTGGTGGCGTCATCGAGGATCAGGATGCGGGGATCCGACACGATGGCCCGGGCCAGGGCGATGCGCTGGCGCTGACCGCCTGACAAGGTGAGGCCACGCTCCCCCACCACGGTGTCGTAGCCCCGGGGCAGGGCGGTGATGAACTCGTGCGCCTGGGCCACCATCGCCGCGGCCTCAATTTCCTCGTCGGTGGCATGCGGATTGCCGTAGGCGATGTTGGAGCGCACGGTGTCGGAGAAGAGGAAGCTGTCCTCGAAGACGACGCCCACCTGACTGCGCAAAGACTGCAGGGTCACGTTTCGCAGGTCGTGGCCGTCAACCAGAACGGCTCCCGAATCAGGGTCGTAGAAACGGGAGACGAGCATGGCCACGGTTGACTTTCCGCTGCCGCTCGGACCGACCAGGGCCACACGCTCTCCCGCCTTGATGTGCAGGTCGATGCCTTGCAGCACGGGGGCGTCCTCGGTGTAGGACAGATGGACGTCGGAGAAGGTGATCTCCCCGGCCAACTCCCCGAGTTCGATGGCATCGGGAGCGTCGGCGATGGCCGGCGCCATGTCCAGCAGCTGGAAGATGCGCTCGATTCCTGCCCGCGCCTGTTGGCCGACGGTAAGCACTCCGGCCAACTGACGGGCCGGCGAGACGAGTTGGACCACATAGGTCGAGAAGGCCAGGAACGTGCCTAGCGTGATCTCGTGGTGGAGAGCCAGCCATCCTCCAAAGGCCAGAATGGCCACCTGGCCGAGGGTGGGCACCGCCTCAAGCAGGGGCTGGTAGCGCGATTGAATGCGGACGGCTCGCATGCGCGACCCATAGAGCGTTTGCGCAGCAGCGGTGGCCCGCTCAAGTTCGCGATGCTCCTGGCCGAACGCCTTGACCACCCGCACGCCGTTGACGTCCTCATCGACGATCTGGGCCACGTCGCCTTCCCGCTGCTGGCCGTCCCAGGTGGCCGGGAAGACCCGACGCCGCATGCGGTACGACACGATGAGCAGGCTGGGGGCGATGATCACGCTCACCACGGCCAGCAAGGGCGAGAGGTAGATCATCACGCCCAGCGAGAAGAGCATCAACAGGATGTTGCCGCTCATGATGGGGAAGAAGGCCAGGAGCCCCTGCACCAGCGTCGAGTCCGAATTCGCTCGGGCCACCAATTGACCTGTGGGCATCCGGTCGAGGTTGTCGAAGTCCATGACCTGCAGGTGGTCATGCATGGCGTTGCGCAGATCGAACTGCACCCGCAGAGCCACCCGGCCGCCGCGGTAGCGACGGAGATAGGCGAAGCCGAACCCGGCGGCGGAGAGGCCAATGAGTGCGGTGAGCCACGGCCAAATAGAGGACGTGTGCTGAATGATGACGTTGTTAACGATCTGCCGCTCAATCAGCGGCACGACCGTCAGACAGACGCTACCCAGGACTGCCGCCGACAGCGAGAGAAACACGTCGGTGCGGTGCTGAAGCATGTAGCCCCATAGGCGCCGGACCCAGCCCGTCTGTCCTGAGGCTTCCGCCTGCTGTGTCTCGGCTGTCGACATCAGGGCTTCCGCCGCTGGGCCATTCGTTCGGCCTGGGTCTCGTCAATGGCCGTACCCAGCTGCACAAGCGATTCCAGAAGTTGCGCGGCGTCCGGTGTCCGGGCAGCGAGGTCATCGATACGTTCGATCATGTCGTGCTCAACACGAGACAGGAGGGCGACGCCCTCCGGGGTGAGCGCCAGGGCGGCGGCCCGTTGGTCGCCGGCCACTTCCGATCGGACCAGAAGCCCCCGCTGGCAGAGCGCATCGACGGTGGCGCTGATGGTGGGCTTGCCGATCGCCAACCGGGTGGCCACCCGAGATGCCCGCTCGTCCCCGGCGGCCACGGCCGAGAGCACCCGGTAGTGGGCCGGGCTCAGTTCGCTCGAGGCCCGCTCCACCAGCATGCGGGAGGCACGAGCCAGGGCGCGCACGGCCTCGATCTTCATGTGTTCGTCTGAGGCGATCCCGCGAGGGGAGGTCGGATTGTCGATTGGCGGCACTGGAGCCAGATTAGCGGTTTAGTTCGCTAACCGAACCATCTCGATTTGGCCCCAGTTGTGTGGACGGAGACGGATCAGGGCTGGCGAATTACACGATTCTGGGCGACACCATGAGCCATTCCAAATCGGCGACCGTACGGCTCAGCTCGGAGGCCAAGGGTCCGCCCAGGCGACGACGGAAAACATCGGAGAGGGAACGGTAGTACCAAATCTGTTCGGAGCTAGGCGCGCTGAATCGGTTCCACAGGTCTTCGCCGATGAGAAGGTAGTCCCGAACGATCGACCGGGCGTTGTGCAGTTTGTCGGCGGCGGATATGCGCAACACGGCTACCGGGGCATCTTCAAGATGCAGCAGATACGCCTCCTTGCGCGCCCGCCACGGCGGTTTCGGAGTCTGGTCCGTATCACTGAGAGCCTGCACATAGTCGGCGATTTCGTTGCCGAATTCGGATCGGATCAACTCCAGCGTGACCGGGCCGCCCTGATCCTCCACGGCATCGTGCAGCAGGCCGGCGATGGCCTCGTCTTCAGAGCCACCGTTCTCGAGCACAAGCGATGCGACGGCCATGAGATGCGTGATGTAGGGAATCTCCGTGCTCTTACGCTTCTGGCTTCGATGCAGGTCAGAGGCCAACTGGAGCCCTCGGTCAAAGCGTTCGGTCAACTCCATCACTGCACTCCTTCGGCGTGACCCCCACGGGCAAGGTTAGCGATGACCCGACGGTGAACTTCCCGAGGCGGCATCAGCCGTTGGTGGCACTCTCCCGCAGGAAGTCGGCGAAGAGCGGCACCGTGAAGTCGACCTGGCCGCGGCGGGGGCTCCAGATGAGGCCCTTTTGGATGAGGGCGTCCCGATGCATGGAGACCCGGCGTTGGTCGTTCACGCCGAACTCCTTGGCGACGGCGGCCACGGCATAGGGGCCTTCACCGAGCAGGGCCATGGCGGTGAGGTAGCGCTGCTCGGTGTCGGTGGCCAGCTCGAACCGGGTGCCGAAGAAGCTGTGGGCCAGGGTGTCCTGGACGATCCGGCTCACTGCCTCGAGTTCATGGACCGTGATGGGCGACTGCTCGGCGTAGTTCCACAGCTCGCGCCCGTATTCCTGAATGAAATAGGGGAAGCCGGCGGCCTGGGTCACCACCTGGCGGGCCGTTTCCTCATCGAAGGCAATGCCGGCGGCGGCGGCCGGCCCCACCAACGCGGCCCGGCCGGCCATGTCGCAGAGACGTCCGAGTTCCATGTAAGAGAAGAGACGATCGGCATACGGCTTGGCCGACCACAGCCGGAGTCGGAGATCGGGCAACCCCGCCCCCACCATGGCAACTGGGAGTCCAGCTCGGCTGACCGCCTGAAAAGCCATACAAAGGGCGGCGAGGGATTCCGCGTTGAGGTTCTGCATCTCATCTATGAGGAAGAGGGCGCCCATCCGATTGGCCTGGGCCACCTCGCCGATCTCTTTGAGCAGTCCGGCCAGGTCCTGTTCAGGATCGCCTGAGTCGGCGATTCCCCTTGCTTCACTCAGGTCGATGCGCACCTCCATCGCTCCGGGTACGGCCACGCTGAACGCTTTAACCACCGACAGGGCGCGCTCGATTCGTTGCTTGGCTCGATGCCGGCGGCTCATGTTGGTCAGCAGGCGTGCCGCCATGCGGGCGAAGGTGGCCCGGAAGTCCGCCTGGGCGCCCACCTCCTGCACGTCGGTCGTGGCCCACCCGGCCTCACTGGCCAGGACGTCGAACTCCATGAGCAGGACTGTCTTCCCCACACCCCGCAGGCCGGTGTAGACGAGGCTGCGCTCGTAGGTCCCCGCGTTCAGCCGCTCGACCAGGGACTGAAAGTTCTCGAGGTCCTGGTCACGACCGGCCAGGGTCCGGGGCTTGCGACCCGCCCCCGGCGTGTACGGGTTGTCCCGCTTGTTCACTCGGCCACCTCCCCGGGTTTGTACTCGGCGCTCGCTTTCTAAAAAAGACCTTAGAAGATGCGAGAAAGCGGCTGAGGTCGGGAGTTGAAGGGTAGTGGAGCCCGCTTTCTAAGTATCGACTTAGAAAGTCTGAGAGATGAGCCGGGCAGCCCATTCTCCCAGGGAGATGATCACTTCTGGTGATGCTAAGTATCTCTGTGAGCTGGTTGACAGATTTCCCCGGTAGGGTCCATTCTGGATACAACAGTTATCAAAGGAGTCACCATGCGATTGCGCCTACTGAAGAATGAATCATCGAACCTGCAGGAACTGCGGGACTTCGCCCTGTTCTCGAACGCCAGCCGGGCTGAGCTGGCTGACATCGCACGCTTGCTGACCCGCATCACCATCCCGGCCGGCAAGGTCCTCATGCGCGAGGGATCGCACGGCGATGAATTCATGATCGTGGCCAGCGGCACCGCCGATGTGGCCCAGGGTGGCCACGTCATCGCCACCGTCGGCCAGGGCGACCTGGTGGGCGAGATGGCGCTCGTGCAGGACAGAGGTCGGGGTCGGCGCAACGCCACCGTGACCGCTACCTCCGACATGGACATCTACGTCGGTTCGCCCCGCGAGTTCCGCCAGATCCTCAACCTGGCGCCGGCCGTAGCCGAGACGGTCCATGAGACCATCGCCTCGCGGAGCTTGACCGCCGCGTAATTGCGCCTTCCTGGTTGGTGCGCCCGCTGAAGCGGGGCGCACTGACCTGGTTCGGCTGGCGGCCCGTTCGGGCTGATCTCTATCGAGCAACCCCCTCTGAGTCTCGGCCGTTGTATCGCGCCTGATGGCTCGCTCGTCGTGGCCTCACCACCCCCTTCAGATCTGCGTCCTCACGCGACAATCCGCCGGGCCAACATCGCCCAGCGGATTGTGTAGTTCGCAAACCGCCCTGCGGCGGAAGAGCTCTAGAAGAGGAACAGGCTGCCGTGGATGATGTAGTCGATGATGGGCGTGATGACAATCGTCGCGCCAGCCGGCGCCGCAGTGGCCACGAGTGCGACAACCGCACCAGATGCAGCCGCCAGAATGCCGCCCGCTGCAAGAACCTTGTTTCGCATCTTCATAGTGTTTTCCACCTTTGGTTTGGGGGTGCCCTGGACTCCCGTTCGCCCAGCGACTTCAGCACCTAAATTACACGCCGGTTGAGGGCGAAGCCAGGCTAAAGAGCGCAATTCATGCCGAGGAAACAGTAACGGTGCGTGGCCAACTTTGCCTTTTGATCTGGTGATTCCCTGGTCACACTCGGGTGACTCACTGGTCCCGTTTGTAGCGTCACATGCTTCCTCGCCTGAATGGAGAGTCTCATGCTCAGTTATTCACGCCGTCACGCGCGCCTCCTCCGGACTCTGGTCGCAGCCGGCGGCGTCGTTGCCTTGAGTTCCTTCTCGTTGAGCATGATTGGGGTCTCCGCCGGTGCTTCGGTGAAGGCGGTCGATGCCCACAAGGCAAAGCACCCCAAGAAGCCGACCAAGAAGGCGACCGCGACTGCTGGTTGCAGCAGCTTCAAGCCGGGATCGAAGGGCGTAACACAGACGTTCTGCACCGGGTCGGCCGTAGTCAAGATCACGGTGGGCACAGCCAACACAGTGATTAAGGGCGGCACCTGCGCCACCACAGGCGGATTCTTTACCGTCAACGCCGGTGTCGTCGTCGACGCCTACTCCTACAAGGGTGCCAAGCCGAATTACTTCGGGCTCGAGGCGAAGTCGGGATCCTCAACCTTCGCCAACGCGGTCCTGGCCTTCACGGTCGGCGGGTCCGGGAGCGACGCCACCAAGAACACGGGGACCATCGCGGCCAATCAGAAAAGCGGCACCTTCACCGGGACCGACCTGCAGGGTGCGGCCGTCTCGGGTTCCTTTACCTGCTGAGCACCTCGCTGTCGTTTCCGGGCTGACCTGGGCTGCGCCGTAACCAATCAGGTTCTTTCGGCCTATTCACACTGCCTCCGTGGCGTCGTACATTCGACGCAGGGGGCACCGGTGACACGCATAGAGCAACACATAGGGCCGAACGCTCGGTTTCAGTCACTGCGTTGGCGGGGCCACTGCCTCGCGTGCGGTCGCACCATTGAGCAGCGCGACTTGGCGTGGTACGACCCCGACATCAAGAAGGTCGTCTGCGTCGGCTGTCGTCCGGCACCGCCCTCCCGATTGGTCAATCCAGTAGGCGGGGCTTCGGCCCAACGGCGGGCGACCCGCACCAGAGACCCGAACTGGCAGAAGGGTGCGGTGGGCGAACACATCATCGGCGAATTCCTGCAACGTACGCTCACCGCGGGGGAGATCATCGCCAACGATCGACAGGTGCCCGGTGGTCGGGGCAACATCGATCACCTCGTGGTGGCCTCCTCGGGCGTGTGGCTGATTGACACCAAACATTGGACCGGGACGATCGAGTACAAGAACACGGCCGGGCTCTTCAACGATCGACGGCGATTGTTCGTGAACGGAGTCGACCGGACGGCAGAGATCGAGGCGGCCTATCAATCGCTCATACCGGTCAAGCAGCTCATCGCCGACCCGTCTGTCCCAGTCCACCCGGCCCTCGTCTTCGTCGATGGGGATTGGACATTGGGCACCACGCTCAAGCTACTGGCCGGTCGGCCCCATCAGCACCTCGGCGTGTGGATCACCGCTCCGAAAGCGCTGGCCAGGAAGATACGAGAGCCGGGACCCTTGTCGGGTGCCAAGGTGCGGTCCCTGGCTGCAATGCTCGATGCACATTTGCCACCCATGGGCCAGCCGTCATGGCGCTGATTCGTGGCGTGTGATTCGAGTCACGAGCGGGTAAACAGGGGTGGTGCGGATATTGCGCGGTGGCTCAGCGGATCGGAATCGGCCGAAGATCGGCCTGGTACTCGGTGCTGGTGGCGTGGTGGGGCAGGCGTATCAAGCCGGCGTGCTGGCCGCTCTCGAGCGTGAAGTCGGCTGGGATCCCCGCCAGGCTTCGGTCATCGTCGGTACCTCCGCCGGTTCGGTAACCGGCGCCGCCCTGCGAGTCGGTGTTCCAGCGACCGATCTGGCCGCGTCGACCTACGGCACTCCGTTGTCCCGACGCGGTGGCGCCCTGCTGGAACGAATTCTGCCGGCCGATGCCGGCCCGTTGCCGGTGCCTTCGGTGATGTCGCTGCTGCGCCCGTGGCGTCCACCTTCGGTGGCGTTGCTCGCCCGCACCGCCCGGCGACCGCTGGCCTTCCGGCCCGAAGTGGCCGCCATGACCATGGTGCCGCGAGGGCAGATCGACATCACCGACCGGGCTCACGGCCTGGACGAATTCATCGGCGAAACCTGGCCCGAAGGCCTGCGCATCTGCACGGTCCGACGTTCTGACGGTGGTCGGGTCGTCTTCGGGCGGGCCGGGTCACCGCCGGCCCGACTCTCGGCCGCCGTGCTGGCCTCATGCGCCATTCCCGGGTACTTCAAGCCGGTCGTCATCGGCGGCAGGGAATACGTGGACGGCGGCGTGCATTCGATCACCAACGCCGACGTCCTGAAGGACGATGACCTCGACATCGTTGTCATCGTCTCCTCCATGTCGGCCTCCCACGGCAACGCCCACGGGGCTGACGGCCCCTTGCGGCGGGCCGTGCACAATCGCATGGAGCGCGAAGTGCGGCGTCTCCAGGAGAACGGCATCGCCGTCATCAGCCTGGAGCCGGGCACGGCCTCACGCCACGTGATGGGGCTGCGGGCCATGGCCGAAGACCGGGGACCACGGGTGATTGAGGCGGCCTACGAGGAGACCCGCAAGCGGGTCCTCTCGAACCCCTTCCTGGCCAACCTCGGTGAGCCCGTCCCCGACGCCATCGCCCAGTAGGACTCGCCCCCGCCAGGGGGTTCCACCAGGAGAAATAACCCGGCCACGGTGGTACCGTCCAGGCTCTAGTTCCCTCGAAGGGAGAGCATGTGAGCCCTGACCGATTGAGTCCGCTGGATGCTTCGTTCCTCCACATTGAGGACGACGTCTCGCACATGCACATCGCCTCGGTGGCCATCTTCGAAGGGCCCCAGCCGCCCTTCTCCGAGATCGTCGCCATGGTCGACGCCAAGTTGGGCCTGGTGCCCCGCTACCGCCAGGTGGTGCAGTTCGTGCCCTTCGATCTGGGCCGGCCAGTCTGGGTGGACGATCCCCACTTCAACATTGAGTACCACCTGCGCCACACCGCCCTGCCCACCCCGGGCGGCGAGTCCGAACTGCGCAAGCTGGTCGGGCGGGTCATGTCCCAGCAGCTCGACCGCTCCAAGTCCTTGTGGGAGATCTGGGTGGTCGAGGGCCTCGAGGACGGGCGCTGGGCCATGTTGTCCAAAACCCACCACGCCATGGTCGACGGCGTGGCCGGAACCGACCTGCTGGCCGTCATCATGGACCTCTCCCCCGAGGTGACCCGCCCAGAAGTGGCGCCGTGGACACCGCGACCCACCCCGACCGGGGCCAAACTGGCCACCGACGCCGTGGTCAACATGGTGCGCAGTCCCTACGAGCAATTGCGGGCGGCGCGGGCTTCGACCCGCGTCCTGCGTCAGGCGGCCAGTTACGCCAAGGAGGTGGCCACCGGCGTGGTCGCCATGGGCGGCCTGGTCCGACCGACCCCGGTCAGCAGCTTGAACGGACCCATCGGACCGCACCGTCGCTACGGTTGGGCCTCCACGTCGGTGGACGACATCAAGACGGTGCGCAAGGGCCTGGGCGGCACCTTCAACGACGTGGTGCTGGCTTCCATAACCAACGGCTTCCGCGAACTCTTGTTGTCGAGGGGCGAGGAGATCGACCGCGTGGTGCGCACGCTGGTGCCGGTGTCGGTGCGGCCACGCGATGTGTCGGGCAAGGCGGTTGGCGATGGCACCTTCGAGAACAAGGTGTCGGCCATGTTCGCCGAACTCCCGGTCAACATCGACGATCCGGCCGAACGGCTGCACGCCATCACGGTGCAGATGGACGGGCTGAAGGACTCCAAGCAGGCCGTGGCCGGCGAGGCGTTGACCTCCATGTCCGGCTTCGCGCCGCCCATGTTGCTGGCCATGGGCATGCGGCTGGCCACCCGGGCGGCCCAGCGCAACGTCAACACGGTCACCACCAACGTGCCGGGGCCGCAGTTCCCGCTGTATGCAGCGGGACGGCGCATGCTCCGCGCCTTCCCCTACGTGCCCCTGGGTGGGCAGATCCGCATCGGCATCGCCATCTTCTCCTACGACGGTGAGGTCAACTTCGGGATCACCGGCGACTACGACACGACGAGCGACATGGACGTGCTCACCGGCGCCATAGAGGACGGCATGACGCAGATGGTGAAGCTCTGCGAGTAGGTCCCGCGGCCTCAGTCTTTGTGGCCCGGCCCGGCCCCATTGACCGGGACGATGTCGCGGTCATGCGACGGTCGACGGTCGACGATCTGGCCCACATTCAGGCGATCTGGCCATCGTTTCAACACCTGGTGAGCGGCCATGGCCGCAAGCTGTACGGGTTGGCCGATGAGCTCACGAACACCTATTCGGCCTGCACCCCGATCGGTCCGGACGACGATGCTCCTGCGCTTGGCCTGGTGGTGGGTACGTTGCCCGGCGGCCGGTACATGCGGGGGCGCATCGGCGGCGATGCGCCCGGGTCCTATGGGCTGATCGGGCCCGGCATGGAAGAGCTCAAAGCCTTGGTGGCTGTCGATCCGTCCCGGCCGTTGGTCGAGTTCTACCGGCGCCACAACCAGATCGAGCTATGGGTACCCATCGCTTCGTGAGCGAGATTGCTAACTCCACGAGACGCACGTGGCACGGCGATGAACGAGAAATGAACTTGTGGCGAACCACCCCGGTTCCCTGGTGACCTGAGAGAAACCCCCTGGTACAAGTGCAGATGTGGGTAACACATTCATTCTTGTCATGGTGGTGGTCACGGGCTTGGCCTTCGACTTCACCAATGGGTTTCACGACTCGGCCAATGCGGTAGCCACCTCCATCGCCACCGGGGCGCTCAAACCGAAGACGGCGGTCGGGATGTCGGCTGTCCTGAACCTGGTGGGCGCCTTCCTCTCGCTCTCGGTGGCGGCCACCATCGCCTCGGGCATCGTCAATCAGGGATCGGTCACCCTGGCCGTGGTCTTCGCCGGATTGGCCGGTGGCATCGCTTGGAACATCACCACCTGGTACGTCGGCATGCCCTCGAGTTCCTCGCACGCCCTCATCGGCGGCGTGGTCGGCGCCATGTTGGTGCACGCCGGCGGGAGTTCGGTGATCTGGTCCGGCGTGGCCGGCAAGGTGTTCATCCCGGCCATCTTCGCCCCCATTTTCGCCGTGGCCGTCGCCGCCCTGGGCACTGTGCTGGCCTATCGGATCACCCACAAAGCGAGGGACGGGGTGCGCAAGAAGTCCTTCCGGGTCGGCCAGATCGGATCGGCCGCCATGGTGTCACTGGCCCACGGCACCAACGACGCCCAGAAGACCATGGGCATCCTCACCCTGGCCCTGGTGGCCAACGGGACCATCGGCAAGACGGCGTCCACGCCGGACTGGGTCATCATCCTGTGCGCCATCTCCATCGCCCTGGGCACCTACATCGGTGGCTGGCGCATCATCCGTACCCTGGGTAAGGGACTGATCGAGATTGAAACGCCCCAGGGCTTCGCCGCCGAAGCCTCATCGGCCGCCGTGATTCTGGCCTCCACCCACTTCGGCATCCCGCTGTCCACCACGCAGGTCTGCGGCGGCTCCGTTGTGGGCGCCGGCGTCGGTCGGCGTCAGCCGGTGCGCTGGAGCATCTTCCGCCGCATGGTCTTCACCTGGTTCGTCACCATGCCGGCGGCGGCCCTGGTCGGTGCCGGTTGCTTTGCGGGCCAGAACGCCATCGGTGGTGACGCCGGCGTGGTCGTGCTCTTCGTGGTCCTCGTCAGCTACTGCATCACCATCTTCGGCCTGTCCCGCAAGAACGCCGTCAGCTCGCACAACGTCAACGACGAATGGGACGACGGCAAGACCCCCACGACTTCCACCCGCGTGTCCACCGCGGCTGCATAGGAGCACATGATGATTGCCGACGTAACTTCGTACATCGATGTCAGTGCGCTGATCAAGATCCTGCTCATCGCCATAGTCGCCGGAGCCGGCCTCACCGCCGTGTTCTCCCTGGGCGTGGAAGGACTGTCGCGCGGAGGCTTCTCGCCCGACAACGAGGACGGCTCCACCTCGGCCCGTCACACGTCGTCATTGGTGGTGGCCGGCGTATGTTTCCTGATTGTGCTGGCGGGCATTGGCTATGGCATTTCCGTCGCACTGACGAAGTAACGGGGGATCACTATGGCGAAACGCCTCTACAAAGGACTGGGTGAGAAGGGCGAGTCCCTCACCATCCTCAGCCTGCTCCGCCCCCCGGCCGGGCTCAACGACGACGAGGAGCTCGAAGGCGACCTGACCGACATCAGCCAACGGTTGCGCGACCTGACCGGGGACGATTCCGAAATGGTCAACATGTACAGCGTCTACCCCAACGAAGGTGGGTCACTGGAGTTCCTCTCACTCGAACTGGTGCCGTTGCGCCAGGCCATCGAGCGCATGCAGCAGCTACCCGGCAACCAGAACGGCCGGCGCACCGTGCTCAGCGTGCTGGACCCGTCGAGCGACGGGGATGACTCCGAGGAGTCGGCTGGCGGCGCCTTCACCCACCTGCGCGACGCCCTGCGCGGCCTCTTCAACCGGGCCGGGGAGAACGGACAGCCGCTGACCTTGCTCAGCCTGTTGTCTGAACCCGAGTCCAAAGTGACGTCGAGCGAATAGTCGCTGCTCTCAGGAGCAACCGTCTCCGGTGAGGTCGAGGTCGGCGAACTTTTGATGGGCCAGCGAGTTGAACTCGTAACCCGAGCAGAAATAGAAGGACAAGTTGGTGTCTCGGTCGAATGTTTGGGTGACCCACTGCCCGTTCTGGTTGGGGCCGATGTAGGTGACGGTGGGCGAGAGCAGTTGGTAGTCGGCCGCCGAGTCGTGCGAGAGGTACTTGCCCAGCCAGGCCTGAACGTAGGCACTGGCCATGGCCTGGCCGGTGAGTGAGGCCGGCAACACCGGGGGTTGGTCGGTGTAGATCAGGTGGGTGGATGCCCGGGGCACGATGACCATGGAGTCGACGTTGGCCTTGTTCCACACATCGAAGCCGGTGTCCTCCTCCCGATTGGGATCAGGTGCCCTGGTCACACCGGTTTGGCTGTCCACGCACGGCTCGAACGACGAGCAATCGGCCAACCAATAGGGCTGGGGCACGAAGCCGTACTCGGACTGCAGGGCCAGCGCCGGAACTTTGGGAACCACAGGCCCGGGCAGGGAGCCGGTCTCCGCCTGGTCGTCGGCGATAGAGGATGCGGTGGCCGTCAACTTGTCCAGAGCCACCGCAGTCTCTATGCGGGGATCGACCCCTTGGAGGTAGGTGGTGATCACGGCGCCGGTGGAGTGTCCGATGAGAGCCAGACGGGTGGTGCGACCGGGCGTGGCCGTCAGCGTGTCCGGGCTGTGGTCGAAGAGGGCCCAATCGGGATTGAAGGCATTGACCTTCAGGGAGCCGGCATGCGGACTGGCGTAGGCGGCGCCGGGAGTGGAGAGGAAAAAGGCGATGGCCGATTCGGTGGAGTCGACGAAGTCCTGGTCCTGTTCGGCCGGCACGCCGTCACACGGGGTGACCTGTCCGGCTTTGGTCACCCCGAGCGGGACACAGTCAGGCAGGTTGGGATTGGCGCCTTCATGGGGCAAGGTCTCACTCGAGCCCTGCCCCTGCACGTCGAAGGTCATGGTGACGTAGCCGCGCTCGGCTAGGTCTTCGGCCAGCCAGGCGTAGTCGCCGGCCGACCCTTGGATGGATCCTGTCACGATGACGGCGCCCGGAAACGGGCCCTCCAAGAGGGCCCCGGTGTAGGGATCGTGGGCACCCGGCCAGGGAGCGAAGACATCGCCGCGCAGCGCCGCGCCGTCGGCTGCGGTAAAGGTGACGGATGTTTCGGTGCCCCGCGTGCCGGACCAGCGTTGGCGGTCGGGGTTGCCGGCGGCGAAGCCGGGGACCAGGTTGCCGGCGGTAAGGGCCAGCCTGGTCGGATTCTGTAGCTGGGTGGCGACTTGGGTGGCGAAAAGCTTCAGGGCTTCGGCCCCGAAGTCAGGCAGGTAGTCCAGATCCTCGAACTGGTTGATGGGCCGACCGAACGAAGCCTCCATGTTCTGCACGTCACGGGCGATGTAGGCCGGACTTCCGGGTTTGGGCCCGGTCGCCGCGTTGGCTGCTTGGGGGAGCAACAACATGCTCGCACCGATGAGCGCCATCGCACCCAGCGGGCGGCGCAGGTGCATCAGCCAGCAGAGAAGTCGGGTAGTCCAGCCGCCTCGTGAGCGATGTAGGTGCGCAAACCGGAAACGATGACCCGCTCTACCGTGCCCCCCACGAAGGGGACCTTCACTTTCAATTCGCCTTCAATGTTGATAATGGCGGAGTCCGGTCCGACATGACCTTCGTGGAAGCGGAAGGTCCCGTTGCACTTGAGGCGATCGGGGTAGTAGTCGGGCAAAACCTCGAACTTCGTACGGCGCTCATCGACGTGGACGGTGGTGCGCGTCACCCACGACATCTTGTTGGGGTCGATCACGGCGCGCACGGCCGAGGAGACGCCCCCGGAGAACTTGAAGCGGACCTCGATCAGCACGCGGGCACCGGTGTCCTCATGGCGCACCACTTCAATGACTGAAATGTTGTCCTGCGGAACCCGTCCCTCGTAGAAGGCAGGATTGCCGTAGGCGGCGACGGCGACGTCGGGCGAGACGTCGACGTTCTGGTCGACGGTGAACCTCACTCCGCTGGCTTGGTGGGTGGCAGGCCGAGCTTGCGGTGGTCCCAACTCACGGTGCGTTCCACGTTGAGCTTGATGGCCACCCGCTTGTGCAACATCGCTTCGAGAAAGGGCTTCATGTCGTCCGAGTAGCCGCCGTAGTAGCGCTCGAACACCGAGACCCCGAGTGTCCAGAGCTTGTCCGCATCGTCAATGATCTCGGCCTTGCCCACCAGCTCCACGCCGCGCAGTTCTTCGTAGTAGTCACCGGCTTCGAAGAGCAGGGTGAGACGGGGGTCTCGCCGCAGGTTCTGCACCTTTTGCGACTTGGCCTTTGTCTCCACCGTGACGCATCCGTCCAAAAAGCCGTACCACATGGCCACGGCGTGAATGGAGCCGTCGGCCGCGATGGAACACATCGACATGGCCCGCCGCTCGGCCAGGAAGGCCTCCACCTCGTCGGGCGTCATCTGGATTGATTTGCGTTGGTTCACCCCGTGCCCCATGGCGTCAGCCATTTCCGACCTCCTGATCGATCAGATGCGAGCGTAACCCTCAGGGGGCCGAACGCAACGTGAAAAGTTCATGTTGGGGACACTTGCTGGTTGCACTGGTTTCGCGAGCCGTTCATCTGAGGTCCTTACGGTGGCCATTGATGGCTTTGGCGCACGAAGACACGCACCGCTCCCGATCGGGTTCTCCCACCCGAACAGCGGAACAACGCCGTCACGGCCGGATTGCTCTGGCCGAGGTTGTGCCCATCCGGCCCGAGTCCCCACCCCAGGACTCCGAGGCTGGAGGCATTGCGACCAGGGTGGCGCGGGTCTTCGCCTCCCTGCGCTCCCAGGCGACGTCGGTGGGATCTCCCCCCCGCTCACCGTCGTCGCCTGCCCCTCGCTCCCTTGACCACCCGTCTATGGCCCGTCCCCTCGGCCCCGACGACGCGGCCTGAGCCCGACAGAACAGTGGCCACGACAACAGTGACGAGCAGCCGGCAACCCTTTGCCTCCCCCACGCCCCGCGACAACCGGCCCGTGGTACTGGTGGTCGACGACGAGGAGTCCTACCGCCAGGCGCTGGCGTCGGGCCTGACCCGGGAGGGCTTCGCCGTGGAGATCGCCGGTGACGGGCACGAGGCCCTCCGGCTCTTCCACCGCATCCACCCCGACCTGGTTCTGCTCGACGTCATGCTGCCCGACCAGTCGGGCATTGAGCTCTGTCAACAGATGCGGGCCCTCAAGCCGGTGCCCATCATCATGGTGACGGCCCGCGACTCCGAGGTCGACGTTGTCCTGGGCCTCGAACTCGGAGCCAGTGACTACGTGGCCAAGCCCTTCCGGCTGCGCGAGCTGGTAGCCCGGATGCGGGCCGTCCTGCGCCGCGGCGTGGCGGTGGCCGAGCATCACGAGGAGATCCTCCATGTCGGGCCCGTGCGCCTCGATGCCGGCCGGCGGGAAGTGGCGGTGCACGAGGTACCGGTGGAGCTCTCCCGCAAAGAGTTCGACCTGCTGGCCCTGCTCATGTCCCACAGCGGCCAGGTAGTGACGCGAGACGGCTGTATCGACCGCCTGTGGTGGGATCAGGAGCTGACCGACACCCGGACGCTCGATACCCACATCAAGCGGTTGCGTCGAAAGATCGAACCCGACCCGGCCAATCCCCGCCATCTGGTGACAGTGCGGGGCGTCGGCTTTCGCTTTGAGGCCTGAGCCCGGCACGAACCGCCATTTCCGCCCTACATTGGGCGGATGAACAAAGGTGACGTCGTACCCGATTTCGAACTTCCGGACCAGACCGGCACGCCCTGCAAGCTGAGCGAGCTGCTGACCAACGGTCCGGTTGTCCTCTTCTTCTACCCGGCCGCCATGACGTACGGCTGCACCAAGGAGAGCTGCCACTTCCGCGACCTGGGGGCCGAGTTCGCCGCCGTGGGCGCCCAGCGGGTGGGCATCAGCGCCGACTCGGTGGACAAGCAGAAGCAGTTCGACGAGAAGGAGTCGCTGGGCTATCCCCTGCTCTCCGACGCCGATCGCACCGTGGCCACCCAGCTGGGGGCCAAGCGGGGACCGAGCTTCCTGCCCAACAAGCGGATCACCTACGTGATCGACACCGATCGCCGGTTGCTCGACGTCATCCACACCGAGTTCAGCATGGGCGCCCACGCCGACAAGGCGCTGGAGATCCTGAAGGCGCGCAAAGCTGCCTGATCCCGTTGTTGTCGTCACCGGTGCCGCTTCGGGCATCGGCGCGGCGTGTGTATCCCGGCTGGGTCGGTCGGGGTATTCGGTCATCGGTGTCGACGTCAACGCGTCGGACATCGTGGCCGACCTGGGCACGCGCGAAGGACGGGTCTCTGCAATAGAGGCTGTTACCGCTGCTTCTGCCGGCTCGCTGCACGGGATCGTCACCTGCGCCGGATTGGCCGGTTCGCCGACCCGGATGGGCTCGTTGCTGGCCTCGGTGAACTACTTCGGCACCGTCGAGTTCTTGACCGGGTTGCGTCCGTTGTTGGCCTCAGGCGGCTCGGCCGTGGCCATCAGCTCGAACTCGACCACCGTGCAGCCGGCAATTCCGCTCGACATTGTCGAGGCTTGCTTGGCCCAGGACGAAGCGCTGGCCCGTTCGTTGGCCGACGAGGCCGGGTCCATGACGACCTATCCCGCCTCGAAAATGGCCGTGGCCTACTGGGTCCGACGCCAGGCCACCGGCCCTGATTGGGCCGGAGCTGGGCTCCGTCTTAATGCCATCGCCCCGGGCATGATCGAGACACCGATGGTGTCATCCATGCGTTCGGATCCCGAAGTCGGCCCCCTGCTCGACATGTTGCCCATCCCCACCGGGCGGACCGGTCGGCCCGACGAGATCGCCGCCCTGGTCGAGTTCCTGCTCGGACCAGATGGCGGGTTCTTCTGCGGGTCGGTGTTGTTCTGCGACGGCGGCAGCGACGCGCTGTTGCGCCCCAATGACTGGCCCGCCCCGTGGGACATCTCGGTGCGCTCGCTGGGGAAGAAGCTCACCGCCGAGGGGTAGCTCGTGCAGGAAATGTTTGCCCTCCTCCAGCGCACTTTGGGATGCTGGTCTCTATGGACAGCGCATCGGGGGTCGCCGGCCATCGCGTCGTCGTCACCGGGATGCCAGGTTCGGGGAAGAGCACGTTCGCCAAGGCCTTGTCGACGAGGACCGGGCTACCGCTGATCCACCTCGACCTCCACTATTGGAAGCCAGCCTGGGTGAAGCCGTCGGATGACGAGTGGCAGGTGAAGCAACGCAGCCTGCTCGCGGGCGACGCCTGGATCGCAGACGGCAACTACCACGAAACACTCGATCTTCGCCTGGAGCGAGCGGACACAGTTGTCGTACTCGCTACGCCGTGGTGGCTCTGCGCCGGTCGGGCGTTCGTGCGTGGAGTTCGAAGGCCAGTTGGCACCGTGATGCCCGATGGTTGCGACGACTCCGTGCTGCAACGACTGAGCGATGAGTGGCGGATGGTCTGGGTCAACTGGCGGGATCGTCGTAAGGAGCCTGAACGAGAGCGCGCGATCATCTCCGAGCACGGCCAGCACGCGGCACTGCACGTGCTCAGTTCAAAACGAGCGGCTCGAGCGTTTCTCGGCCAGTGCGGCACAGACTGACCGGGCCATCGTGTTTGCTGGGATAATTGCCACCCGGATGCCGCCGTTTCCTGACGGGACGCTCAGCGTCCTCGGGACTCGGAGTGGCGCTGGGTGCGGGCCACGATGATGCGTGACACGACCAGCAGGATGAGCACGATGACCACCAGAATCAGCGCGGCGTCGTAGGCCAGGTAGTGCGCCTGCGTGCTGGGCAGGTTGTAATAGTTGAAGACGGTGTAGGTGAGATATGGAAACCCGCCGGTGTGAATGAGCCCGCCTCCGGGCATGGCGTCGGTGAAGCCCGCCGTGTAGACCAGCGGCGCCGTCTCCCCGCAGGCGATGGCCAGGGCCAACAGGAGTCCGGTCACGATGCCCGGCAGAGCGGACTTAATGACCACCTTGCGCAGGGAGTAGCCCATCGACATGCCCAGGGCGGCCGCGCCTTCGCGGTAGTTGGTGGGCACCTGGCGCAGGGCCGACTCGGTCGACTTGGCGATGTAGGGGATCACCATGATGGAGAGGATGATCAGGGCCGGAAGGAGCGAATACCCCCAGTGCAGCCCCACCACCAGGGCCACGTAGCCGCAGTAGCCCAATACGATGGAAGGAAACCCCGACAGCACATCGGATGACGTGCGCAGAAAGCCGCCGCTGGGCTTGCCGTTTCGGCGCGGCTTGGACAGTTCGGCCAAATGGATGCCGGCCAGTACGCCGGTTGTGCCGGCGATGATGAGGACGCCCAACATGAGGATGAGCGTTCCCAAGATGGCGTTCTCCAGGCCGCCGCCCGCATTCTTGCTGGGCGTCCACAGCACGCTGAAGTGGAAATGGGGCAGGGCCCGGGCGAGGACGCCGAGGAGAATCCACAACGCCGGTCCGACCACCAGCAGCAGTGCGATGTAGGTGAAGGCGCGGAAGGCGACACCGGCGATGGTGCGGCGGCGCGTGCTCGGCATGCCTTGGACGAGAGTGGTCATCGGCTCAGTGCGCTCCCGCCGAGGGACCCATGGAGGACGTGCGACGGACGATTGTTCGGGCCAGCAGGTTCACGCCCACCGAGATCACGGCCAAGACGAGGGCCAACTCAGCCAATGAGGCGACGGCGAACCCGGTGCCGTCGGATTGCGCCCCATCGAGCTGCGAGAGGATGGTGGCCGCGACAGTGGTCATGGAGCCGAACGCATTGGGCGCCAAGTGCAGGATGGAGCCGCTGACGATGACGATGGCCACCGTCTCACCGAGCGCACGACCGAGGCCGAGGACCGAGGCGCCGATGATGCCGGAGCGGACCCAGGGAATGGTGACCTTGTTGGCCACTTCCCAGTCGGTCATACCCAGCGCCGATGCACCTTCCTTGGGCAGCGGTGGCACCTGCTGAAAGAGATCACGGGTGGTCGACGCGATGATCGGAATGATCATGAGGCCGAGGACCAGGCCGGCGGTGAGGAGGCCCTGGCCGGTCCCGGTGGGCTTGCGGAAGTAGTCGAGCACGGGAACGTCGGGCATGTGGTTGGCCACGATGGGGTAGATGTGCTTGGCCAGGTAGGGGCCGAAGGTGAAGTAGCCCCAGAGTCCGATGACGACGCTGGGGATGCCGGCCAGGATTTCAATGGCGAAGCCGAGAGGGCGAGAAATCCATGTCGGCATCCGCTCCGTCAGGGCGAACGCGGTGCCCATGGAGATGGGCACGGCGATGATCAGCGCGATGGCCGATGACTGCAGCGTGCCCACAATGATGGGCAGGGCGCCGAACGAGGAGCCCTGGGCGTGCGCCACCCCGTCGGTGTGCACGACGGCGCTGTAGGCGCTGCCGTAGCTCCAGGTGCTTCCGGTCAAGAAGTTAAGCCCGTTGACCCGGACGGCCGGGAAGGCCTTGATGATCAGGACGGTCAGGGCGAAGACCAGGGCCGCCAAGGGGAGAAGGACGGCGACCCGACAGGCGGTGCGCCAGATGCCCTCCTCTGCTGTCCGCAAGGAATCGGCTGTGCGCCGGAACGGTGTCCGGCGCACAGCCTCTCCAAGTCGGGCGGCGGGCGGTACGCCCGCGGTACCGCCGCTCACTGTCACTACTTGATTTTGTGGATCTGCTTCAGCGAGGCCGAGATGACGCCGGCCGGCAGGGCCTGGAAGTTGACCTGGCTCAGGTACGAGGCGTTGTTCCCGTCCTGGGCGTTGACGGCCCACTCGAGCACGGAGCGGATGGCCGTCGCCTTGCTGGCACTGGTCTGCTTGGCATTCACGATGGCGTACTCGTAGTTGATGATCGGGTAGCCACCCTTGACCTTGCCGTCGATGAGCGAGATGCTCCCGTTTGACGGGGTCTTCTTGGTGTACGCCGCCGCCTCAGCGTTGATGGCGGCCGGCGTGGGCAGTTCGAACTGCTTGGCCCCGTTCTGCAGTTGGGCGTAGCCGAGGCCGGACTGCAGCGCCTGGGTCAGGTAGCTGATGCCGACATAGGCGACGCAGCCGGGCGTGGCCTTGCAACCGGCCACCATGCCCGAGTTCCCCATCTCGCCGAGAGCGCCGGGGGCGTTGGGCCACGGAACCGTCGTGTTGAAGGCCACCGTCTTGCCCCAGCCGCTGGGGTCAGCGTCGGAGAGGAAGGAGGTGAACAGGAACGTGTCACCGCTGCTGTCCGAACGGTGCAGGGTCACGATGGGCAGGTTGGGCAGCGTCACGCCGGGGTTGATGGCGGCGATCGACGCGTCGTTCCAGTTGGTGACCTTGCCCTGGAAGATGTTGGAGAGCAGCTTGCCCGTCAACTTCAGGTGCGCGGTCACGCCCGGGATGTTGTACGTGACCAACTGTGCCGACACAGCCAACGGGATGTTGAGCAGGGTCGGAGCGGCCGTCAGGTTGGCCGGGGCCAGGTAGGCGTCCGAGGCGCCGATGTCAGCCGTCCCGTTGGTGGCGTCGGTGATACCCACGCCCGACCCGGTGCCAGCCGTCTGAATGGTGACCGACGGGTAGGTGGTGCTGTAACCCGAGGACCACAGGTTGAACAGGGGGTAGAGCAGGGTGCTGCCGGTCTCAGCCACCGTGCCGGCGGCCGGCTTCTCAATCTTGGGCGATGCGCCCTTGGGGATGGCGGCGCCGGCGCTCCCGGCAGCGATGCCGGCCAGCACGACGGCCGATGATGCGGCCAGCAATCCGGACTTGACGACGCGCTTCAGACGCGATTTTTGCATGGGGGTACTCCTCTTTGTGGGGGGTTGTGGTGTTGAGACTGCGGTGCTGCAACCGGAAACCGGCGTGGGTATTGCGGTCAGCCCATCCGTCCCGAGACGTACCGCTCGGTGTGGGTGTGCGTGGGGTGCTCGAACAGTTGCTCGGTGTCCCCGTGCTCAATGAGCTCGCCTTGGTAGAAGAACATCGTGTTGTGCGAGATGCGCCGGGCCTGGCCCAGGTTGTGGGTGACCACAATGAGCGTCAGCGCCGGGGACAGCTTGCGAATCAGGTCCTCGATCATCTCGGTTGAAATGGGGTCGAGCGAAGACGTGGGTTCATCGAGCAGGAGCACCTCGGGTCCGACGGCCAGGGCGCGGGCCAGGCACAGCAGCTGTTGCTGACCTCCGGAGAGGCGGAACGGCGAGTCGTTGAGACGATCCTTGACGGCATCCCACAGTCCGACTTCGGTCAGGCGGCGCTCGGCCACCACATCGAGCTGCTTGCCCTTGGCGATCCGGTGTGCCTTCACGCCGGCCACCACGTTGTCCTTGATCGACATGGGGAACGGGTTGGGACGTTGGAACAGCATGCCGACCCGGCGGCGCAGGAGAAGGAGGTCGACGCCGGGAGCGAAGATGCTCGACTGCTCGAGCGTGACGTCACCTTGATACTTGAAGCCGGCCACCTTGTCGTTCATGCGGTTGATGGTGCGCAAGAAGGTCGACTTACCCGAGCCGGTGGGTCCAATAAGCGCGGTGATCGTGCCCCGCTGGAAGGTCATGTCGATGTTCGAGAGGATCGCTTTCTGCCCGAACTGGAGGCAGAGCTTCTTGGCTTCAATGACCTCAGTCGGTCGCTCCCGGTCGGGGTCCAGTGCCTGCAGGACGGAGTCGACCAGGGGGGACGGGGCAATCATGCCTTCGTCCCGCAGCAATTCAGCTTGTGTGCGCTCTTCTCCTGGTGTCACTGAATTGCAACGTAGCGAGGGAAGATGAACGTCCCGCGAACAGATGGCAACACCGCAGCAAAAACTCCGTAGTCATCTGGTGCCCTTTTTGGTCCGCCCGGGGGCCCGGGGCGGATGCCCCAAATGATAAGGAGGCATTCAGCCGGCTCACAGCCCGGGCTGGAAACGCCCGTTCGGCAAGGGTTCATTGCCCTGACACCGCCCGTTCGCTGAACCGTCGAGTCCCGTTCAGATTGCCCCGTTAGGAATGTTCCCAGCAGAGGCATCGCGCCCAGGTACTGGCGGTACCGGGCACTACGAGAGGAGCAGTCCGTGTTCAAGCGTGTCACCCCAGAGGTACGAAGCGGGGAGTCCCCGAGGTCCGGGAAGCGCTGGATTATCGGCACGATGGTCCTGGCCGGCGGCCTGGTGGCCGCGGCCTGTGGCTCCAGCTCTCCCGCCACCAGCTCGGCGGCTAAGAAGCCGGCAACCCATCACAAGAGCGGCTCGGCCGCGGCGGCGACCACCACCACGACCGCCGCAGCGACCGCGACCACCACGACGACAGCTGCGGCCGGTGCCACCCCGACCACGGCCGCGCCGGCGGCCACCGGGTCGGCCGCCCCCAAAGCATCTTCGACGACCAAGACGACCGTGAAGGCGGCTGCGCCGGCAGCGCCCAGCACCGGTCTGGGCAGCGCACTCGGCGGATCCAACGACTTCAACACGCCGGCGGCCACCCTGACCGGAGCCGGCTCGACCTTCGACCAGCCCCTGTTCGCCCGGCAGTTCTTCGACTACCACAATGACAACAAGGGCGTCTCGGTCAACTACGCCTCGGTCGGCTCGGGTGCCGGTGAGGCCGACATCCTGGCCAGCTCGGTCGCCTTCGGCGCGTCGGACGTGCCCGAGCCCGGCTCCACCACCGGCACGGGCGGCGCCCTTCTGCAGGTCCCGGTCGTACTCGGTGGTATCGCCATGGCGTACAACGAGCCCTGCATGGGCACCAACGCCCACTTGACCGGCACACAGATCGCCCAGATCTACTCGGGCAAGATCACCGACTGGCACGCCATAGACGCCAACTGCCCGTCGGGTTCGAACATCGAGCCCGTCTACCGGGCTGACTCGAGCGGCACGTCGAACGCCTTCACCAACTACCTGCACAGCGTGGACGGCGCCGACTGGGGCTCCAGCCTGGTCGGCAAGCAGCCCGCCTTCCCCAAGGGTGAGGGTGGCAACGGCAACGCCGGCGTGGCCGGTGACGTCCAGGGCGGAGCGGGAACCATCGGCTACGTCGAGTTGGCCTACGCCCTGCAGTCCGGCCTGAACTACGCCGCCGTGCAGAACTCCTCGGGCTCTTTCGTGGTGCCCAACGCGTCATCGGTGGCAGCGGACGCGGCGTCCTTCCCCGGCGTGACGGCGGATAACTACCTGATCGTCAACGGTTCGGGCGCCAACGCCTACCCGATCTCGACCTACAGCTGGGTCCTCGTGTACCAGAAGCAGTCGAACCAGAACAACGGCATCGCCCTGGGCAAGATGCTCGACTGGATGGCCACGGCCGGACAGTCCGACGCTAGTGCCATCGGGTACGTGCCGCTGCCCTCGAACATCGTGGCGCTGGCCGAGGCCACCATCAAGAAGATGACCAACTCGGCCGGGCAGGCCCTCTTCTCCTAGGTGACGCAGCAACTCGACTCACCACGGCAGCTTCTGGCGCAGCGGCGTAGCTCCCGGTCTTCGGGCCGGGGCTACGCCCTGTTGCTTTGGACCGCCGCCGCCATCTTCGTTCTGGTGCTGGCGGCCATTATCGAGGGCATCCTCAGCCAGTCCACCCAGGCCTTTGGGCATTTCGGTATCGGCTTCTTGTGGCACACGGCGTTCAACACGGTCACCAACCAGTACGGCGCCGGGCAGTTCATAATCGGCACCCTTGTCGTCACCGCCATCGCCATGGTCATCGCCGTGCCTATCGGGTTGGCCACGGCGTCGTTCCTAACCGAAATGTGTCCGCGCCGCATCGCCACACCGTTGGGCGTGGCCATCGACCTCATCGCCGCCGTACCCAGCATCGTGGTGGGGCTGTGGGGTCTTTACGTCATGCAACCGGTCTTCCTGCGTGACGTCGAGCCCTTCATGAAGAAGATCCCCGTTGTCAGCTTCTTCTTCAAGGGGTTCGCCGCTGGTCCCAGCTACTTTCTGGCCGGTTTCGTCCTCTCCATCATGATCGTCCCCACCATGGTGGCGCTGTCCCGCACCGCGCTGGCCGGTGTCGGCACGGCCGACCGGGAGGCCGCCATCGCGTTGGGCGCCACCCCCTGGCAGGTGGTGCGCAAGGTCGTCGTCCCCGGCGCCAACTCGGGCATATTGGCCGCCACCACGCTGGCCCTCGGCCGGGCGGTGGGCGAGACCATCGCCATCACGCTGCTCATCGGCAACAGCAACCTCATCGGCCACCCCCTCTCCCTGTTGAATCCGGGCGCCACATTGGGCTCGGTCATCGTCTTGAACTTCGGCGAGTCGACACCGGGCACGCTGCTGCGGAGCGTCCTGTTGGCCCTGGCCCTGATCCTCCTGGTCATCACGCTCATGGTCAACATCGGGGGGCGCATGATCGTCCGCAAGAGCCGTCAGTTCGGTGCACTGTGACGTCGGTTCTCGAAGCCCCTGCCGGCAAAAGCACCGCCTACTACGAGCGGCGGGCCCTCATACAAGCATCGGCTCGCGGCACGCTGCAGAAGCGGCGTCGGATCGCCTTGGCTATCCGCATCGTCTTCGGCGCCTGCATGGTGCTGACCCTGGTGCCGCTGGTGGCGCTCATCGCGTATGTGACCAAGCGCGGGGTCGGCGCTCTCTCGGTTGCGTTCTTCACCCATACCCCGACCCCGGCCGGCGTTCCGGGAGGCGGCATCTCCAACGCCATCGTGGGCAGCCTCATCCTCAACGGCCTGGCCCTGGTCATCGCCATGCCGATCGGTCTGCTGGTCGCGCTCCTGTTGATCGAACGGCGCGGTCCCATCCCCAACGCCATCCGGTTCGGGGCCGACGTCCTCTCGGGTATCCCTTCCATCCTCACCGGGCTCTTCGCCTTCTCGGTCATCGTGGTGCACACCCACTACTCGGCCTACTCGGCCAGCGTGGCCCTGGCCGTCCTCATGTTGCCGATCATGATCCGCGGCGACGAAGAAGCCATGCGAACGGTGCCCAACGAATTGTGGGAAGCAGGCCTGGCCCTGGGCGCACCCCAGTCCCGGGTCGTCCGGTCGGTGGTCGTGCGGGGCTCCATCCCCGGACTGGTCACGGCCAACCTGCTGGCCCTGGCCCGGGCGGTGGGTGAGACGGCACCCCTGCTTTTCACCGCCATCGGCAGCCAGCTGTTCAGCACCTCGCTGGGACAACCGATCAACGCCATCCCGATCGTCATCTACCAGGACGGCACCACCGCCTTCAAGGACCTGCAGACCGACGCCTGGGGTGCGGCCTTCGTACTGATGGTTGGTGTGCTGATCCTGAGCATCATCGGGCGCGTGTTCGCCGCTCGGCTCACTCGCAAATCTAAGTAATGTGCAGAAACCTCAACGGAGAAGACCATGACAGGTGACACGACATCGGCCGTAGCGGCCCGGATTCAGCAAGAAGTCCTGGCCCAAGACCACGGTGCCGTCGGCCTGCTGGAGAACGCTCCGGCCGCCGTGACGCTGACCGACGTTGCCGTGGACTTCGGGTCGGTGCACGCCGTGCGCAAGGTCAGCTTCCCCCTGGTGGAGAACCGGGTCACCGCGCTGGTCGGGCCATCGGGCTGCGGCAAGACAACGGTGCTGCGGGCCATCAACCGCATGCACGACCGGTCCGGCGGCAAGGTATCGGGGTCCATCCGCCTGGGCGACATGGAAATTTACGGACGCGACGCCCAACCCGAAGTGATCCGTAGCCGCATCGGCATGGTCTTCCAGCGCCCCAATCCGTTTCCCACCATGAGCATCTTCGACAACGCGGTGTCGGGTCTGCGCTTCAACGGCATCCGCAACAAGACGGTGTTGCAAGAAGCAGCCGAGTCGGCCCTCACGTCCGCCGCCTTGTGGGACACGGTCAAGGACCGCCTGGACCAGCCGGCCATTCGCCTCTCCGGTGGTCAGCAGCAGCGCCTCTGCATCGCCCGGGCCCTGGCCGTGGAGCCCGAGGTGCTGCTCATGGACGAGCCCTGTTCGGCCCTTGACCCCATTTCGACCTCGGCCATTGAAGAGACGATCGTCGAACTGGCCTCCGAAGTCACCATCGCACTGGTCACCCACAACATGTTCCAGGCCACCCGCTGTGCCGACCTGACGGCGGTCTTCCTGCTGGACGACCACGACCACATCGGCGAGCTGGTCGAGTACGGCATGACACCCCAGATCTTCTCGGCTCCGTCTGATCCCCGTACCGAGCTCTACGTCACCGGCCAGGTCAGTTAGTCCGAGGCTCGCTTTTCGGGCCCGCATCAGCGCCGGGCACATGCAATGGCCGACGCTGCGATCGCAGCCATTGGCTCCCGCTATGAGGGAGCCTTCCAGGTGACTCCTCCGTCGCCCGATACGACGATCGCCGCGGGTTCTGCAGTGGGATCCGTGGCGGAAAGGTTGAATCCGACGGCGATGCACGACGTCGCGGTCGGGCACGAGATACCTTCCAGACCCAGTGCCGAGGCGGGCACTTCGCGCGAGGCCCAGGTCTGCCCGCCGTCGCTCGTCGAGAGAAGTTCTTGCATGATGCCGCCTCTTCCCTCGATACCGCCGCCAGCAACGGCACACTGGGTGGCGCTCCAGCATGCGATGGCGCTCAAGCCGGTCGTGGCGGGAGGCACCGCTTGGAATGTCCATGAGGCACCGCTGTTGGAAGTCGAGGCGATCATCCCCGATGGTGAACCGTCGCCCGGGGTAGCGCTGCCGACGAGGAAACAGTGAGTAGCCGTGGCGCAGGTGAGGCCGCTGAAGTACGGGATGCCGAGAGGCGCGTTGCTATTGGTCTCAATCGAGCCCTGCTTCCAGGCGGTTCCACCGTTCGCCGTCGTGATGATGCTGAGACGATCACCGCCATAGGGGGCGCCGATCACCGCTTCGACCTCCCCCTCGGCGATGCAGTACCGGCGGGTGGTGCAGCTCACCAAGGACAACTGGGTCTCGCCTTTCGGGACAGCCACGTGGCGCCAACTGCGGCCAGCATTGTTGGAGGTCAGCGCAACGGCCCCGAAGTTCGAACTCTTCCGCCCGACCGCCATGCAGAAGGACTTGGTGGGACAGGAGACATCAGCGAGATCTCCGACTCCTTTTGGTAACGGCGGAGTGAGCGACCACGTGATTCCTCCGTCTTGGGTCCTGAGGACGGCACCACGTTGGTCGTTCCCCCGTGGGTTGGCGCCCAGGGCGATGCACGTGCGAGCGGACGCACACGCCATGGCGTAAAGCGTCTTGACCCCCAGCAGACTCGGTGTCATGGCCCAGGTCGCACCACCGTTGGTCGTCCGGACAGCGAGTGGGCCCAGAGTGTGCCCGTAGATCGGCGTGCCAATGGCCACACAGTTGCTCGGGGTTGAGCAGACCACTGCGATCAAGGGCAGTGCGATGGAAGATGTCGGTACCGAACCGGTCGCCCGCTGGGTGGGTTCTGAACCGGCCGTCGCTGCTGCAGCGAGAAGTCCGACCAACGCCAGCGGAACAGAGGTCAGTCTGAGCCAATGCTTCGACATCTTCATGTGTCGCAACTCCCCCCTCAGACCCTTTGTCTCCTCGACCCTCCAACGGTTGCGATCAGTCAGACACAGCCCTAAGCCATTGTCCCACCGGTATTGACTCCCAGGGCACCCGGATTCGTACCCCCTCGTCTCCTATTCGTATAAATCCGACTGAACTAGTAGGATTTAGCTCGGCTTCTCTGAACCTCCCGTGTGACGAGGGAATCGTCGTGAAGGTTCATTCTCGCGACACCGCACGTTCCCCTTTTGATCGAGAAGAGTTCAGGTTGGCCAGATAGGAATACCTATACAAGCAAGGCGGTCTGGGTCAACCAGGTACCTACGAGAGGAGCAGTTCGTGTCCCACGATGTCACTGGTCGGGAGGCTTCATCGCCCCTCGCCAAAGCAAGTCGCCGTCATCGGCGCACACGGTGGCTTTCATCAGCAGCGTTGATCGGCGCCATCGGCGTTGTGGCGCCATTGGCGCTGCTCTCGGCGCCGGCCTCAGCCGCCGCTCCCACCCCCACCGGCTACACCCTGGTGGCGTCCAATGGTGGCGTGTACAACTTCGGCGGCTCGCCCGTCGTGGGCGGTGCCCTGGGCATCTCCAACCTGCCGATCATCGGTGCCGCCAGCACGGCTGACGGCAAGGGCTACTGGCTGGCTGCATCAGACGGTGGTGTCTTCACCTTCGGTGACGCGCTCTACCTCGGTGGGCTCGGCGGCACCAAGCTGGTGTCCCCCATCGTGGGCTTCGCCGCTACACCTGACGGCAAGGGCTACTACGAAGTGGGGGCCGACGGTGGAGTCTTCACGTTCGGTGACGCCCAGTTCCACGGGTCGCTCGGCGGGTTGAAGCTCAGCGCACCCATCGTGGGCATTTCGATCACGGGCAGCGGTGCCGGCTACTACCTGGTCGGTTCCGACGGTGCGGCCTACGCCTTCGGTGACGGCGCCTACGCCGGCAACGTCCTGTCGAAGTTCGGCGGGCCTTCGCCCGACGGGCCGATCACCAGCATCGCGGCCAACCCGACAGGTGCCGGCTACCTGATCGCCACCACCGAGGGTGGCATCTTCTCCTTTGGCGGTGCGCCGTTCTTCGGTTCGCCGACCTTGAGTGGTGTGGCTCCGACGGCGCCGATCGTGAGTGTGTCCTACGCCCCCGACGGTTCGGGTTACTGGGCCGTCGGCGCTGACGGCGGTGTTTTCTCCTTCAACGCCACCATCAACGGTCACGCCAACTTCTACGGGTCAGTGCCCGGTGAAGTCGGTTTTGCCGGCCTGAGTGCACCGTCGCCGATCGTCGGGTTTGCTCCGACCATCTAAGCGACGGGCTGATCCTTGAGATCGGCAAAGGAAACGAAATGCCAAAGGGCCCCTCTCACCGAGAGGGGCCCTTTGCGTTGTCAGGATCCCTGCCGGCTCCGAGCAGGGCGGCGGCGGTGACTGCGACCGGATCCCACAATGGACGAGGAGAGCATCTCGGCGCGGGCCGCCTGACCGGGAGTGCAGGGACCCGGGGTGTAGCAGGCCACCTCGACCAGGGCAGCCAGGTCGGCCATGTTCTCCATGGTGGACGCGGCCGGCGTATCGGCCGCCCCGACCCGCAGTCGGGTGGCGTATTCGGTTGGCGTCTCCGCCGTGCGGCGGGCCAGGCCGCGCCGTCGCATGGCCCGCTGCGTCCGCTCCCAGGCCAGCACCACCTGCTGGTCGGGCCGCAGGCCGGCACCTCTGACCAGTCGGCGGCGGCGGAGGGTCACCACAACTCCGGCGGCGAGCAACAGCACGGCCAGGCCGACCACCAGGAGCCAGAGCCACGAACCGTGACTCATCTTGGTGTGCTTGTGATGCGGCGCGGCGCGATGGGTGCCTGTCGGCTGCGTGCCCGCCGTCGGGTTGGCCGGCGTGGTCTGACCGGCCGCCGTCGTGGCGGTGTCGGTGCTCGGCGTCGAGGCGGCCGAGGGTCCGATGACCCCGTCGGGCGGCGCGCTCCCGGTGGCGGCCGGCGGGGTGGGTTCGACCGAAACCCAGCCGGCATCGGGACCGAGATAGACCTGGGGCCACACATGGGCATCGGCCCCCGTCACGGTGAAGGTGTTGTTGGGGCCGGCTGCTCCGGAGGTGAATCCCACCTCGAGGCGGGTCGGAATGCCGAGGGCACGGGCCAGCACGCCGTAGGCGCCGGCGAACTGTTGGCAGAAGCCGGCCTTGGTCACGGTCAGGAACTGCACCAGGGGATCCGAGCCGGTGGTGGGTGGCGGGGACAGCGTGTAACGGAACTGCCCCGAACGGAAGTAGTTGACCAGGGCCTGGGCCTGGGCCGCCGGTGTCCGGGCCGAACCCTCCGCCTGGTGGGCCAGTTGGTCGACCACGGCCGGTTGCGACGGCAGAGAAAGATACGGCGCCAGCCGGCTGTCCGATGACGACAGTTGCGGGCTGTCGGTGGCCACGGACAGCGGCACGCGAGCCGTCACGGCATAGTCAGTGCCCGCCTCGCTCGGAGCGGTGGCCAGGACACCCTCGCCGCTGACCGACGCCCCGTCCGGCAGCCCACTCACACTGACGGCGCGCGGTGGCGCCGGCAGGAGGCGGCTGTAGAAGTCAATGATCCGCACCTGGGTCGTGTACTCCTGACCCGAGGCCGGTGACGGCAACGACGTCGGCCCCAACGCACTCGAACCCGCGGTCCCGGCCAGGGCGGAGTTCACGCCGGCCGAGGGCAGCCACTGCGTGCCGTCGAAGGCAGAGAGGGTGCCGACCTGCCAGTAGGTGCTCTCGGGCGAGGTGGCCTGGAAGATCACCTTGTTCGACTGCTGAATTTCGGTGGCCAGCAGATTGTCGACGAGCGAGATGCCGGTGATGAGGTTCTGGGACGTCCCGTTCGGCGACGTGCCCGGCGTCGGGGTGGCCTTGGGCGGGGTGACATGGAAGACCGAGAGCTTCATGCCCGAGAGTCCGGCGCCAGCACCGATGACCAACAGGAGGGCCAGACCGGCGATGGCGACCGTACTGATGGCGATGGTCGGGCGGCGCAGTCCCGCGGTGGGCGCAGCCAGCGATGTCCGTCGATCGGCCAGCGTGACGAAGACGACCACGCCGATGAAGTAGGCGATGGCCGCCGGGACCCGCCCGTGCTCCGCGCTGACCAGCGTCGTGTAGATGAACACGGCGAAGGACGGCACCACACTGGGGATGAGCGGACCGACCCGGCCCGACACCAAGCTGGTGGTCCGCGTGCGCAGGACCCAGAAGCCGCGGGTCAGGGCGGCCACCCCGCCCCCGATCGCTCCGATCAACAGGGCCACGCCCGTCAGTTGCGGCAACGGGGTGCCATCGTTCTCCAAGGCGTAGAGGGCGGCGTGCAGCTGCGTCGAGAGGTTGGAGGGATGGACGGTCACGAGCAACGACAGCACGGCGGCGGCGGCTCCGATCACCATGGCCACCACCGTGTTGACCCGGCGGCTGGCCACCAGAGCCGTCACCGTGTCGGCCACCAGGACGGCCACCACCAGCGGTCCGATCAGGCGGAGGTTGGTGGGATGGGCCACCAACCGACTCAGGGCCACTGTCGTACTCAGCGACATGACCAGCACTCCAAGGTGGGAGGCCCACCGGGCGTGTGGTTGGAGCTCGCTCACGGGGCCAGTGCGATGTGGGCCAGTCCGAGGGCACCCGGCAGTGAGGTGGCTCCCTCGGCGGTGGTGATCACCAGGGGCGAGGTGCTGAGGTGAGAAACACCGCGCTCGGCGGCGGCGGGACCCCCGAAGGCGTCGACGGCGGCGATGGCCCGAAGGAACGAGATGGCGGCGTGCGGCCCGGGTCCGATGGCGATGCGCTCACCCGATGAGGTCGAGAGTTCGACAATGGAGCCGAGGGCCAGGGCGTCCAGCCCGACTGCGGCGGCCGTGGCCAGAATGCGTTCCGAACCACTGAGGCCGACCTGCCAACGCACGTCGGCGTGGAGGTACATGTGGCGGGGGCCGGTGTCCTCGAAGTCGCGCACCATCAGCTCACCGGTTCGGGCCAGGGCGGGCCAGTACAACAGGCGGAGGCGGTCGCCCGGCACGTAAGGGCGGATACCGGAGAAATCGCCGAGATTGTCCCGCCGCTTGGGTCCTTCGGGCGCCAGCAGCTGATGGTCTTCGTTCCCCGGCTCACCGAGCAAAACGTGCTCGGGCAGGCTGACCGGTGTGGGCACCGGATAGACCGACACGGTGGCGCTCGGTCCCGTGCCCACCAGGCGCGAGAACAATCCAACCGTATCGAAGCACCACAGGCGCAGACCGCGCTGGACGTAGACGCCCCGCCCCTCGGTCGGCACCGCGGATTCGAACGTCGTGACTGCACCGTCGCGCAACAGGGGAATCCGCAGCGCCAGCGCCGGATTGGGACGCACCCGCTTCCCCCGCCGCTGCACCCGCTCCCAGCACCAGATTGGATCTTCAATCCACACCGGGACCGCGCCACCTCCCTGGGCCGTTGTCACCGACACCACGAGGGCGAGCGCACTCCCCACCTCGACATCACTGACCGGCAAGGCCATGGAGATCCGCCAATTGCTCTGAGCCCGACGAGCCCGTACTGCGCTCTGCAGGAGGCCGCCGAGAAGCAGGGTGGCCAGACCGATGGCCAGCAGGATCAATTCCTCGGCTCCGACCGCCAGACCGGCGACCGCGCTCACCGGGGTGAGGACGAGGGCCACCCAGCCGCGTGCGGTGACAGAGAGTCGGCGCTTCATGCTGCGAGGACTGAACTAGGCAGAGGTGGCGGCGTGATTGGGGGCCCGGACCGGCACAGGCACGGTGGCCAGCAGCTCCGCGATCAACGAGGTGGACGAGTAGCCACCCAACTCGGCCGCCGAGCTGACGGCCAGGCGGTGGGCCAAGACCACGCCGGCCACCGCTTTCACGTCGTCGGGGGTCATGTAGTCGCGGCCGGCCGTCACGGCAAAGGCGCTGGCCGTGCGCAGCAGAGCCAGACCGGCCCGAGGTGAGGCGCCGAAGACCAGGCTCGGGTGGTGCCGCGTCGCCTCGACGATGTCGAGCACGTAGGCCCGAACCTCTGCGGCCACGTACATGGTGTCCACCGCGTCGGCCAGATCGGCCAGCATCTGCGCTCCGCCGATCACCCGCAGTTCCTCAGGCCGCGGTCGCTCCCCGCTGGTGGCCAACAGTCGATCTTCCGCCTGGCGGCCCGGGTAGCCGATGCTGGTCCGTAACAAGAAGCGGTCACGCTGGCTGAAGGGAAGCGGATAAGTACCCGACGAGTCATAGGGGTTCTGGGTGGCGATCACCATGAAGGGCTTGGGTAACGGATGGGTCACCCCGTCGACGCTGACCTGACCCTCCTCCATGGCTTCGAGCAGGGCAGACTGCGCCTTGGGCGAGGCCCGGTTGAGCTCATCGGCCAGCAGGATGTTCGTGAAGACCGGCCCGGGGTGGAACACCGGCGCTGAGCGCTCGCGGTCGAACACCATGGCGCCGATGAGGTCGGACGGCAACAGGTCGGCCGTGAACTGCACCCGGCGGCAATGCAGCCCCAGGGTCTGCGAGAGCGCCTTGGCCAGGGTGGTCTTGCCGACGCCCGGGAGGTCCTCAATGAGCAGGTGGCCTCCGGCCGCCATACAGGCCAGGGCCAGGCGCACCACCTCGCGTTTCCCGAAGAGGACGGAGCCCACGTTGGCGGCGACCTCTTCGAGCTGGCGGGCCAGATACTCCGTGCTGCCATCCGAGCCGTCGATGCTGGTGGAAGTCATCGTGTCATCCTATGGGCCTCCCGACCAGGGCCGATAGGCGGCCACCGTTGGGTGACGCCGGGGTAAACGGGCCGCGGAATCTGGGCCGTAGGCTGCGTTCCATGCCGGGCAAGATCCTGGTGGACACCACACCGCTGCGGGAAAGTCGGGACTTTCGCCTGCTCTTCGCTGGCCAGCTGATCTCCATGCTGGGCACGCAGCTCACCGTGGTGGCCATCCCCTACCAGGTGTTCCGAATCACCCATTCCTCCCTCCAGGTGGGCGCCATCAGCCTGGCCCAACTCGTCCCGTTCATTTTCGGGGCTCTGCTGGCCGGACCGGTGGGCGACTCGGTCGACAAGCGCCGCATCATGCTGTGGACGGCCGCGGCCATGTCCCTGACCAGCGCGACCCTGGCTTTCAACGCGTCGGTCAGGCATCCGTCCCTGCTCGCCCTCTACCTGGTGAGCTCGGCCGCCGCCGGCTTCATGGGGTTCTCCAGCACGGCCCGTATGGCCGCCGTGCCCGGCTTGGTGGAGCGGCGCCATTTCTCCGCCGCCGCCGCCATGATGCAGATCTCCTTTCAGGTGGGCACGGTCGTCGGCCCGGCGGTGTCCGGACTGCTGCTCAGCATCGGGCTGCCACTGGTGTTCAGCATCGACTCGGCCACCTTCATCGTGGCCTTCATCGCCACCTTCATGATGGTGGCCATCCCTCCGGCCGAGGGCACCAGCATGAACCCATGGGAATCAGCCAAGGAGGGCATGCGCTACCTGCGCACGCGCCAAGCCCTGCAGGGCGTCTACATCATCGACATCAACGCCATGGTGTTCGGCATGCCCCGGGCGCTCTTCCCGGCCATGGCCGGCGCCGTGTTCGGCGGGGGCACCATCACACTGGGCTTCCTGTACGCCGCGCCAGGCATCGGCGCGCTGATCGGCGCCGTCACCACCGGGTGGGTCACTCATGTGAAGCGACAGGGCCGGGCCGTCATCCTGGCCGTACTGGCCTGGGGCGTGGCCATTGCTCTCTTCGGGTTGGTGCACGTGGTCTGGGTGGCACTCATCATGCTGGCCATCGCCGGGTGGGCCGACGTCATTTCGGCCGTCCTGCGCAACACCATCTTGCAAACCACCATTCCGCTCCGCTTCCAGAGCCGCATGTCCTCCATTCAGATGGCGGTCGTGCAAGGCGGCCCCCGCCTGGGCGACATGGAATCGGGTGCCGTGGCCACTCTGACCAGCCTGGAATTCTCCGTGGTCTCCGGCGGTCTGGCCTGCATCGCCGGCGCCGTGATCATCGGCCTGCTTCTTCCGCAGTTCCGCCATCACGTCGCCGCAGACGACATCGACGAGGTCCCCGTATGATCCGCTGATGGCCTACGACGAGCCGACCTGGGGCGAGGTAGACCCCGCAGCGTTCCGCAAGATCGTGGTGGTCTCCCCGCATTTCGATGATGCCGCCATGGGTGCCGGCCACCTACTCGGCAGCTACGAGGACACCACGGTCATCACCGTCCTGGGCGGACAACCGCCCTCCTATCCCGAGGTGCCGTCGGAGTGGGATGAACTGGGTGGCTTCAGGGCCGGCGACGACATCGTGGCCGCCCGCCAGTTGGAAGACGCGGCCGCCATGGAGGTGCTTGGTTCGGAGTACCGCTGGCTCGACTTCTCCGACCACCAGTACCTGGAACCGGAAGCGCGCCCCACTCCGGCCGACGTGGCCCCGGTGCTGGCCGCCGCCATTGCCGAGCTCAACCCGACGTCAGTCTTCTTCCCGATGGGCCTGGGCAATCCCGATCACGTGATGGTGCACGAGGCCTCGTTGCTCGTGCGCGAACAGCAGCTCGGGCGCACCTGGTTCTGTTACGAGGATCACGGCTACAAGCACATACCGGGGCTACTGGCCTGGCGCGTGGCCAAGATGCTGCGCGCCCATCCGTGGCCGACGCCCGCCATCGTCCCCCACACGCCCGATGAGGAGCGCAAGCGACGGGCCATCTGGTGTTACACCAGCCAGATCCCACCACTGGAACAGGACCACGCCCTCTCGGCTCGCGTGGCCGGGCGCGTCCCCGAGCAGTTCTGGCGACTGGCCCCGCCACCGAACGGGTGGGAAGCCCTGGCCGACTTCATCTGAGTCGGCCTACTTGAGCAAGTGGTGAAGTTCCAGCTCCGATGCATGGGCCAGCGCGTCGTTCAGCTCGAACCCGCGCGACACTTCAAGTGGAGCTGGAGCGGTCAGCAATGGCAATGACGTGAGCCGAGTGGTGCGCTCGCGGACCCGCGCCGAGAAGACTCCTCCGAAGCGGTGGTGGCGGTGGGACCCGAGGACGATGGCGTCCGCGCCCCGAGTGCGGGAGAACTCAGCGATCCTGTTCGGCACGTGACGATGGCGGGCGACCGCCACAGATCCACTGGCCCGGACACCGGCCTGGGCCATGTGCTCCACGGCCTTGGTCACCAGTTCGGTGGCGTCCGCCCTGGAAAGCATCGTTACCCGGGGGTCGGTGATGACGTGTTCGTTGACGTGGAGCACGTGGATGGAGGCTCCGCCGCGCTGAGCCAGGGCCGTGGCAAAGAGGATGGCCATCTCGCCGGCCGGGGAGTCATCTAGGGCGAGGAACAGGCGTTCGAACATGGCTGGATCTCGGTGTCTGTCGTGGGCCGCGGGGCGAGGAACTGCGGTCGAATGGTTTGTTTCCAACATGTTAACGCAGGCTGCGAGCAGGGGGCCTCAGCCCGGCCCCGTAAAGTAGGGCCCTCGCCGACCCGCTGAACATCTCCCGTTGAAAGGAGCAGGGGCTTGCACACCTGCCTGGTTGTACAGCACGTGGCACCCGAATCGGCCTTCGCCATTGGCGATGCTCTGGCGGGCGCGGGCATTGAGATGGAAACCTGCCGCGTGTTCGCCGGCGACATAGTGCCCGATACCTCGCAAGGCTACGACGGCCTGGTGGTCATGGGAGGTCCCGTGTCGGCCTCGTCAAGCGAGGGCTTCCCAACCCGCGTCGCCGAACTGGCGCTCCTGGCAGACGGGATCCGATCCGGCCTGCCCACCCTCGGCATCTGCCTCGGCGCTCAGCTCCTGGCCGCGGCCGCCGGGGCGCGGGTCTTCGCCGGGGCGAGCGGCCCGGAAATCGGGTGGGGTCCAGTGACCATCCTTCCGGAGGGCGACGACGATCCGCTCTTTGCCGGCCTGGCCGGTGAGCTCACCGTCATGCACTGGCACGGCGACACTTTCGACCTTCCAAAGGGCGCCCGGCAATTGGCCCGCAATGAGAATTATGCCAATCAGGCCTTCCGGTTCGGCTCGGCCGCGTGGGGCGTCCAATTCCATCTCGAAGTAACCGAATCGGCCGTCAACGGTTTCATCTCGAACTTCGGGGACGACGCCACACACGTGCCGGGCGGCCCACAGGGCATCGCGTCAGCCGCCCCCCGCCTGGTCAGCGAACTGGAACCCGTCCAGAAACTGGTCTTCGGACGCTTTGCCGACCTGGTCGCCGCTCGGCTGGGCAGTGGCGCACTGATCGACCAATAGTCGGAAGTCGATCGCGTTACCCAATTATTTCTTGTCGATGAACTGTGGCAAATGTTCTTGCCTCTAAGGCAAATCAGCTCCACACTCAGTGCATGGAGCTTGAGTCAGTCCTCACGTCGATCGCAGAATCCGTTCGCGAGGAGCGTGGTCGCGCCGGACTGACCCTGGATCAGCTGGCCCAACGGGCCGATCTCTCAATTGCCCATTTGTCGCGTATCGAATCGGGTGATCGTCAGCCCTCGGTGGCTGCCCTGATTTCCCTGTCTCGGGCCCTGGGAGTCTCGGTCAGCTTGCTGCTCGGGGAGGGGCGGCATGAGCAGCCGGCGATCTCGGTCTATACGGGCGCCGAACCGAGCCACGAAGCCAACGGTCTGACCATCGCCAGCTGTAGCGGGTTCCCCGGTTCATCCACTCTCGAGGCCCTCCGCATCACGATCGAACCTGACCGCATTCCCCCGGTCCCGGCCCGCCACCGTGGCGAGGAGTGGATCTTCGTGGTCTCGGGGCACCTGCGCCTGGAGTTCGACGGCGCCGTCCAACTGATTCCGCCCGGCCATACCGCACACTTCGACGCCAGCCGGCCCCATCGCTTGGGGGCGGAGAAGGTCGTGACGGAGGTGCTGGTCGTGGCGGCCGATGCCCCTATCGACCTGCGCAACCACCCTCTCTTCACGACGTCAATCTCGCTCCACTAGGCACCCAAAGGAGGCACGACCATGACCATGCTGGCCGAGTTGGAAGGCACCGGAGAGAAGTTCTCCCTGGAAAAGTTGATGGATGTCCGGGCCCGAACGCGCAAGGCCGTCCACCTCATTGCCGATCAGGTAAAACCGGGCATGAGCGAGGACGAGGCCAAAGCCCTGGCCCGGGCAACGCTCAGCGAATTGGGCATGCGACGGGGCTGGCATCACATCATCGTGCGCTGTGGTCCCAACACCACCAAGGACTTCATGGAGAAGTCCGAGCCGGGAGTTGTACTCGCCGAGGACGACATCTTCTTCGTTGATATCGGACCGATTTACGGCGACACCGAAGGCGACGCCGGTGACACCTTCGTGTTCGGCGCCAACTCCGAGCATCTGCGCGCCAAGTCCGAGGTCCGCCAGATCTGGGAGGTGGTCCGCCAGAAATGGTTCTCCGAGGGCACTACCGGTAAGGAGCTGTACGACTTCGCCATCGCCACCACCGAGGAGTTCGGTTGGAAACTGAACATGGACCTGTCTGGACACCGCTTGTCCGACTTCCCTCACTCGGCGCACTACGACGGCCCGTTGGCCGAGGTGGAATTCCGACCCAATCCGAACTTGTGGGTGCTCGAGATCGCCATCGCGCATCCCGACGGCAGCTTCGGCGCTTTCTACGAGGACCTACTTCTCGAAGACCAGTCGTTTCCCGACTGAGCCGGGACCGGCCGGGGGGCCAGAGCGCTACAACTTGCATCCGTTCCATCCGTGGGGGTCTCACCGAAGGAGCTGTACCACCGTGACCATGATGCCTGAAGCAACTCCCGAACCATCGACCAAGAAGCTGCCGGGACTGAAAACGAATGTCCTGGGCGCCCCGGCGCTCTTCGCGCAGTCGGTGGCGGCCATATCGCCGACCATGACGGCAGTGCTCATCATTCCCCTGGCCTTTGCCAGCGCCGGGGCCGGTACCTGGTTGGCCTACGCGTTCGGCACCGTCATGTTGCTGACCGTGGTGGTCTGCCTCAACCAGTTCGCCAAGCGATCGGGCGTCCGGGGCACCATGTACACCTACACGGGACGAGGCCTTGGACCCCGAGCGGGCGTGTTGTCCGGGTGGACCTTGATCTGGTCCTACTTTTTCATCGCCGTCGCCGGCATGTGCGGCTTCGCCGTGTTCTGTGCGCAACTCCTCTCGGCGTTGGGGTACCACGGGTCCATCCATCCCATCGTCTTCTTCGCCTTGAGTGCACTGTTGTGTTGGGTCGTGGCCTACAAGGACATCCGGATCTCCTCGCTGTTGACACTGGCGCTCGAAGGGGTCTCAGTCGCCTGCATCACGGCACTGGCCTTCGTCGTGTTGTTCAAGCACGGCTTCCACGTCGACACCACCCAGCTCACGCTGAAGGGTGTCGGCCTTCACGGCATGGGCCTCGCCGTCGTAGCCTGCATCTTCTCGCTGGTCGGTTTCGAGAGCGCCACCGCACTGAGCGGTGAAGCCAAGAACCCCACCCGCACCGTGCCCCGAGCCGTCATCGCCAGCCTCATCGCCACCGGTGCCTTCATGGTGTTCATGGCCTACGTCGAAGTGTCCGGCACCAAGGGGTACCACACACCTCTGAGCGGCATCGCCGCACCGTTGAATGTGCTGTCGCAGCTCTATGGCGTGAGCTACTTCAAGATCCCCATCTCCATCGGCGCCATGGTCAGCTTCTTCGGTCTCTCGTTGTCATGCCTCAACGCCGGGTCCCGCATCATCTACCCCATGGCCAAGCACGGGATCTTCTCAGGACATCTGGGCAAGACGCACCCGACCAACCGCACTCCCCACATCGCCGTCACGGTGTACATCGGGATGATCTTCGCCTTCCCGGCCTTCCTGATGATCTTCACCAACCCGCTCACCGGGTTCGGCGATGCCGGCACGTTGGCCGCCTTCGGATTCCTGCTGGCCTATTACATGATCACGGTGGCCGCGCCGGCTTACCTCAAGAAGATCGGCGAACTCAAGCGGAGTCACATCGTGATGGCGGTCGTGGCCTGCGTGTGCTTGTTGGTGCCCACCATCGGGAGCTTCTACCCGCTGCCTCCCTACCCGGTCCGACTCTTCCCATACATCTTTGTCGCTTGGATGCTGGTGGGTGCCGGCTGGCTCTATGTGGTGGGCAAGCGGCAGCCTGGCATTCTCGTGGCCATCGAAACCGACATGGAGCGGGTGCCCGACTTCGACGACAGCGTCGTTGAGGTTCCGGAAATGACCCCGCAACCCGTCATGGCCTGACGCTCTTCCTCCCTCAGGGTCACTGAGGAGCCAGACGATGACCCACTGGGGTACGGCGGCCGGTGGGTCGTCGTCGCGTCGTGTCGGTTCCCTTCCAGGCCAGGAAACCCGCCAGCAGCAGCATGAAGGCAGCCACGCTCAGGGGGAGCACAAGCTCGGGCCGGTGGCCGCCACTCACCAGGAGCGACCCGAGAATGGCGACACCCACGGCACCGCCGGCCTGCCGGGAGGTGTTGAAGATTCCACTGGCCAGTCCGGCGCGCTTGTCATCGACTGAGTTCACGGCCAGTGCTGACATGGCCGGCATGGCCAAGGAGCACAGCCCCAGGGCCAACGAGCCGACGATCAGTAGGGCAACGGCTGCGTGTGTCCCCACGGTGGCCAGCACGGCGGCCCCACAGGCGGCAACGACGAGACCGCCGAGCATGGGGAGGCGGGGTCCGGACCGGGCCGTTATGCGCCCGCTGACGATAGAGCCACCCGCCACCATGCTGGCCATCGGCAGGAGCAACAGTCCGGTGGTCAACGGCGACTCGCCACGAACCTGCTGCAGGTAAATGGAGAGGCACAGCAACGACCCGTAAAGGCAGAGGTTGAAACAGAAGCCGATACCAACGGCGAATGGGAAGGCTTTGGAACTGAAGATTCCGAGCGGCATCATCGGCTGGCCCTTCTGACGCTCAAGGTGGACGAAGGCGAAGCCACTCAGCACACCCACCACGAGCAGTCCGAGCGTGAGAGGGCTGCTCCAACCGCGCGGACCGGAGAGGATAAATCCTCCCGTCACCGCGGCCAAGGCCACCGTCGATGTCGCAAGCCCGGACCAGTCGATTGCGCCAGCAGAACGGCGCGGCGATTCATTGACAAAGCGTCGAAGCAGCCAAAGTTCGACGAGGCCGACCGGCACGTTGACCACGAAGATGCTGCGCCATCCCACCGCGGCCACCAGTGCGCCCCCCAACACCGGACCCGCCGCCACGCCGACGCTGCCCATGGCGCCCCAGGTGCCGAGGGCGCGGGCCCGCGGTCCGGAGTCCGGATATTCGTGCACGATGAGGGCCAACGAAGCAGGGAGCAGTGCGGCCGCTCCGGCCCCCTGGAGAACCCGAGCCACCAGCAGTCGCGGCCAGGTTCGGCGCCGCCGCACATCCGGCCGATCCGACCGTGAAGATCACGACGCCGATGGAGAAAAGGCGCTTGGCGCCGAGCCGGTCGGCGGTGGACCCGGCCGTCAGCATTAGCGCGGCCAGGGCCACGGTGTACCCGTCCACGATCCACTGCAACCCGGAAATAGAACCGCCGATGCTGCGCCCGATACTGGGCAGCGCCACGTTGACGATGGTGGCATCGAGCTGAATCAGGAAGAACCCGATACAGATCGCCACCAGCGAGATGGTGACCGTATGGCCCTGCTTTTGGGGCTCGATTTGGTGGCGGTGGTGGACGTCCTTTAGGGCTACCCGACGGCCGTCCCGACAAACTCTTAGCGCTCCCACCAGGGTGTTTGGCGCTCATCTCCTGAGACACCTGCCTGACCTCGACATTTGACACCTTCAACGAACACATGTTCGCTATGGGTCGGGGCGATTCAGCTCCCGATCACTACGAAAGGGGCGATCCGGATGGGCATCATGCGCATACTCGATGCAACAGGAGACACCACGGTGACCTGGTCGGTGCAGGACGCAGCCACGCGGGAGCGAGCAGAGGCGGTCTTCGAGCAGATGCTGAAGAAGCGACACCTGGCTTTCGCCGTGCCCGAAGGCGGCCGAGCCGAGGACGCGGAGCGCGTCAGGACCTTTGATCCCGACGCCGCCGAGATCATCTGGGTCAGAGCCATTCAGGGCGGCTAGCCGTGGTGGGAGCCGACCTTCAGTTCGTCGAGCGGTTCGAGGACGGTCGGCAGCTGTTGCGCTTCACCGAAGGTGTCCTGGCCGGGCGGACGGTCATGGCCTTTCCCGAATCGGACTTCATCTACCTATCGCCCTATGAGCGGGCCGAACGTCTCCTGGTCACGCTGCTCAATCCGGACCAGGAACAGGCCTGGCGTTCCACCAAGACGTTCCGAATTACCACTCTGTATGGAACGGTGGAGCTGGGTCGCATCTTCGACATCGGCTACTGGCCCGGGGCCGACGTGGAACTTCGTTTGTGCGTGTTGCCGCAAGGCAAGCGCCTTCCAGAGCCCGACATCTGGACGAATCTGTTGCTGGTCCTGACGCATGATCCGCGTCACTTTTTCACCGTGGCCAACTGGAGAAGGCCACATGGGCAGTGGTACCGGGCGCCGGTACCGGGATTCGAATGAGCTGCGTTCACACCCCGAGACTTGAGGCGGATGCAGCTTCAAACACTGTGGTCGGGAGAATGCGCTTGGCCATCGGTCCTATGCGCTCACCCACCGGTCCCACGGTTCTCCTGCGGGGAGGGCGCCCAGAGGCCAGGACCTTGGAGAGGAGTTTGGCCACCGCAGCCGGATCGGCTCCGCCGAGCTCATCCCTCTCCATGATTTCAATGGCCTTGGTCCGAGCTGACGCGTAGGGATCGTCCCCACTGACCGCCACCGTTCTCCGGCTCTCCGTAAAGCCGGTATGGAAGTTGCCCGGTTCAATGAGCGTCACCGAGACCCCGTGGGGTTTGACCTCCCAGGCAAGCGCCTCGGCCCACCCCTCCAGGGCGAATTTGCTGGCTGAGTAGTAAGCCTGGAAGGGGATGCCGATGATCCCTCCGATGGAACTCATGAGGACGACCTTCCCGCCTCGTTCTCGCAACGATGGAAGGGCGGCCACCACGGTCCGCACGGTGCCGAAGAAATTCGTCTCCATCTGAGCTCGAGCCTCGCCGATGGGCGTCTGCTCTACCGAACCGGCGAGCCCCCACCCGGCGCACGTCACGACCGCATCCATCCCACCGAACTCACTGATAACCCTTTCGACGCCGGCTGTGACCGACTGGTCGTCGTCGACATCCATGGCGATAGAGGTCCAGGCGTGCCCGGTTGCAGTCCGGCGACTGGCCCCGATGACCGTGTGGCCCTTGTCGGAAAGGTGTTGGGCGCACACCAGCCCGATGCCGGATGACGCACCGGTGATGAGCACGACCTTCTTGTTCATGGTGCATCCTCCTTGTGGCACGGCAAAATGTAGGAGTGCCTGGCACGCCGCTCGTGAGCTTGGTGATGACACGATTCAAGCGCGAGCGCAGTAGCTACATCCCGTGCCCGTTCTCGAAGCGGGCGTACTGCTTCAAGAACAGGAGATTGGCTTTGCCGGTTGGACCATTACGGTGCTTGGCCACTTCCACCAAGGCGTCATCGGCCCGGTCGATCGGCACCTCGTCGTTGTACTCGGATTCGCGGTAGATGAACAGCACGACGTCGGCGTCCTGCTCCAACGAACCCGATTCACGCAGGTCGGACAACATGGGCGTCTTGTCCTGGCGTGACTCGAGATTTCGGGAGAGCTGCGAGAGAGCGACAACGGGGACCTCGAGTTCACGGGCCAGGATCTTCAGACCACGGCTGATTTCGGCCACCTCGGTCTGGCGGTTCTCGGCCCGCGAGTTGCGGCCCGTCATCAGCTGCAGGTAGTCGATGATCACAATGCCCAGATCACCCTGCTGCTTCTTCAGTCGGCGAGCCCGGGCCCGGATATCCATCACGGTGGCGCTGGGATTGTCGTCAATGAAGATGGGCGCGCTGCTCAGCTTGGTGACGGCCACGCCGATCTTGCCCCAGTCCTGCTGGCGGATCTGACCGGTCTGCAGATTCTGCCCGTTGACTTCGGCCTCGGAGGCCAAGAGTCGCTGCGTGAGTTCCAGGTGACCCATTTCCAGCGAGAAGAGCAGGGCGGGGCGCTGCACCACGACGCCCACGTGGGCCAGGATTCCCAGGGCGAAACTGGTCTTTCCCATGCCGGGGCGGGCGCCGACGATGTTCAGGGTGGAGGGCTGCAGTCCCAACAGGATGCGGTCGAGTTCGTGGTAACCGGTAGCCACGCCCGTGATGGCCGAGCCGCGTTGGCCCATCTCCTCAATGCGGTCGAGGCCCTTGAGCAGCAAGTCCTGCAGGGGCGCCATGGTGTCAGCGGCCCGGCGCTCGGCCACGTTGAACATCATCTGCTCGGCCTCGTCAATGGCCCCCACCACGTCCTCGGGCATGGAGTACCCGATGTCGGCGATCTCGCCGGCCACGCCGATCATCTTGCGCAGGAGAGAAAGCTCCTCCACGATCGCCGCGTAGTGCCGGGCATTGGCGATGGATGGGGTGTTGGCCTGCAGTGAGATGAAGACGGTGGGATCTCCCACGGCTTCGAGCAACCCAGACCGCTGCAACTCGTCGGTGACGGTTACGGCGTCAATGGGCTCCCCTCGCTCCATGAGCGCGCTGATGGCGCCGAAGATGTGGCCATGGGCCGGCTTGTAGAAGTCGCCGGCCGCACACTTCTCCATGGCCGCCGACGCCGCGTCGTTCGACAACAGCATGGCGCCCAGTAGTGATTCCTCGGCTTCCAGGTTGTGCGGAGGGAGTCTCGTCCCGCTGCTCGGAAGGGGCGGTGCGGCCCGGAGGGCGCGGGGGCGGGTGTCATCAAAGGCTTGGACCACGGTCCCCCAACTCTGCACGAAGTGCCCTGTGGGTAACGAGGGCAACAAGCTGGGGATATACCTGTGGAGCGACTAGCGCCTCTCTCTGCACCCCATCATCATGTGCACGGGGTTGTGACAGACCGCGGATACCGCGGTCCGCTACCTACGAAGCGGCAGTGATTTCCAGCGTCACCACGGTGGCCACACCAGGGAACAGGTCGACGGTGACGTCGAAGGATCCTGTCTCCTTGATGTGCTCCGCCAGAAGCACGTGCTTCCGGTTGATCTCCACACCCTTGGCTGCCTTGATGGCGTCGACCACTTCGGCGGGCCCGATGGATCCGAACAGTCGTCCGGCGGCACCGGCACGGGCGGCCATCGGAATGACCGCCCCGGCCAGAATGGTGGCTTGCGCTTCGGCCGCCTCGCGGCCCTTGGCCTCACGCAGGTCACGACCGCGCCGCATCTGTGTGGCCTGGCCTTCGACACCGTCGGTGGCCAGCAGGGCGCGTCCTTCGGGCAGGAGGAAGTTACGGGCGTAGCCGCCCGAGACCTTCACAATGTCGCCCCGACGGCCTACGCCGTCAACGTCGTCACGCAGCAGGATTCTCATTGCTCGCCATCCTCAGTCCCGGTCTCGTCGTCAGCGACGTCCTCGTCAACGGTGGCGTCGGCGCCATCGGCCTCGGCCTCAATGTCGGCGGTGTTGGTGCCCTCGTCGAAGGTGTCGAGGTCGGCCAGGATCTCCACGCTGGCGTCCCGATCCCGGGGCGCTTCGGCCTCGGTCGTGTCACTCAGCGTGCGCTCGGCGCGTTCGCCGCGCTCACCGCGGTCACGTCCGCCACCGCGGCCACCGGGACGCTCCGTCACGGTGCGCTGGGTGTAGGGCAGCAGCACGAGCTCACGAGCCGTCTTGATGGCCTGGGCCAGGGCACGCTGGTGCTGGGCACAGTTGCCGGTAACTCGGCGCGAGCGGATCTTGCCCCGGTCGCTCATGTACTTGCGCAGCATGGGGACGTCCTTGTAATCGACCCAGGGGGTCTTGTCCCGGCACAGGGCGCAGGGCTTCTTCTTGACCCGGCGACCCAGGTCCTTGGGCGCACGACGTGTCGTGGTCCCACCGCGTTGATTGTTCCGTGCCATTAGAAGGGCTCCTCGTCGAATCCGTAGCCGCTACCGTTATCGGGGGCTGATTGTGGGGGTGGGGAGGACTGGCGGTTTCCGCCGCCGCCTCCGCCGCGGGGACCGTCACTCGGACCCCGTCGTTCGTTCTTGGTGATCTGCGCCGTCGCCCAGCGCAGGGAAGGGCCGATCTCGTCGGCCACTACTTCGACCTTGGAGCGCTTGTCGCCCTCCTGGGTCTCCCAGCTGCGCTGCTCCAGCCGTCCGGCCACCATGACGCGGGCGCCACGGGTCAGCGTCTCGCTCACGTTCTCGGCCATCTCGCGCCAGCACACCACGTCGAAGAAGGAAGTCGCTTCCTCCCACTCCTGGGTCTGGCGGTTCTGCCAGCGCCGGTTGACGGCCAGCCCGAAGGAGGCCGTCGGTTGTCCGGTGTTGGTGAAGCGCAGTTCAGGGTCTCTGGTGATGTTGCCCACCAGCACTACTGAGTTGTCTGTCGGCATTGTGTGCTCCGATCCTCGTCGACGCCGTTTTAGCTGGCGGCTGTGTCGGCTGTCGCCGCCGTGCGGGCCAGCTTCGTCTCGGGCAGGCGGACGATCTTGTGACGCACCACTTCGTCGGCCAGGCCGAGCATGCGGTCGAGATCGGCCACAGTCTGGACACCGGCGGTGAACTCGACGACGACGTAGTAGCCCTCGCGCTTGTGGTTCACCTCGTAGGCGAAGGTGCGCTTGCCCCAGCGATCGATGGCGCCGGGATTGCCCCCGGTGGTGCGGATCAGGTCAAGTGCCTGGTCGAGCACGCCCTGAATCACGGTGGGCTCGGTTGTGGCCTCAAAAATGGCCATGACTTCGTAGGGCCGCATGAGCGGCATACCTCCCTCTGGACCGGGCTGAAAGCCTGGGCCCCTGACGGTCAGGGGCAGGGTCTGTTGCGGGCAACCATGCTAGTCGAGCTCGGGGAGATCTTTTCCCCGGCCTGGCTCAGGCCAGGGCGTCCCCCAATTCGGCTGAGCCGTGGTAGCTCTCGTCGTCGTTGGGAAAGGTGCCGTTGCGCACGTCCTCTGCGAAGGCGGCGACCGCCTCGGTGGCTATCCGGCCCAGCTCGGCGTACTGGCGCACGAACTTGGGCGGCTTGCGGGCACCCAGTCCGAGCAGGTCGTGGAACACCAGAACCTGGCCGTCGGTGGACGCTCCGGCCCCGATGCCGATGGTCGGGATCTCGATGGCCTCGGTGACCGCCGCCCCCACCACGTCGGGCACCCCCTCTATGACAATGGCGAAGCAGCCGGCCGCGGTGATCGACTTGGCGGCGTCGAGCAGGGAGCCGGCCGCGTCCACGCTCCGGCCCTGCACCCGGAAGCCGCCCATGGCCAGCGTCGATTGCGGCGTCAGACCCAGATGGCCCATGACGGGGATTTCGGCCCGGATGATCGCCTCAATGGCCGGCAGGCGGGACCGCCCACCCTCCAGCTTGACGGCCTGGGCCCCGGCCCGGATCAGGGTGGCGGCGTTGCGCACGGCCTCATCGGGGGAGAGGTGATAGCTCATCCAGGGCATGTCACCCACGATCAGGCACTGGGGCCGCGCCCGGGCCACGGCCGCCACGTGGTGGGCCATGACGTCGATGTCGACCTGCAGGGTGTCCTCGTAGCCGAGGACGGTGTTGGCCACCGAGTCACCCACCAGGAGGAGGTCGACCCCGGCGTTGGAGACGATGCGGGCACCGGGCTCGTCGTAGGCCGTGACCATGACGATGGGCGCCGCCCCGTCGCGGCGCTTGCGGCCCCGCAGTGAAGGAACGGTGACGGGCGTGCCCTCGCTCACGGCGCCGCCTTGCGGCGTGCCTTGGCCTTGGGCCCTCCTGCTGGGTACTTCTTCATCAGATGGTGCCAGGCGCAGGACGGGCAGACCTCGACCTCGAAGCACAGGACCGGCTCGGGACGGCGGCAAAGCTCTTTGAGCTCCTTCAGGGTCCCAGGGCAGCGGCCCCCGGCCGGCAACTTGGCCCCGAAGACGAAGGTCACCATGACCAGCCGGGCGTCCTCGCAGATGGGGCAGTCTTCCTTGGTCAGGCGGCCCACGTTGCGGGCGGCCCGCAGCAACTCCGGATGGGCGTCGCAGACGTCGATTTTCTGAATCTTGCCCCGGGTGACCTGGCGCACCACGCCATTGCGGACAATGCGGTATTCGACGCCAGCCGAGATGTCGGCACTTACCGCTCGACTTCCTGACGCCCTCGGCTCCGAGGTCACGGACACGGCCCTCAGGCTACCCCTCACGCCTGAAAATCACACCCCTTTTCCTGCCTGAGGAACCAGGAGGTGATCGCCGGGTGACAATCTCCTGTACATCGCTATATCGGTTCGATATACTGAACCGCAATGTTGGACATGGCAATCCTCGGGCTGCTCGAAGAGCGGGACCTGCACGGCTACGAGATCAGGCGTCAATTGCGCGACAACCTGGGCATTCTGGCCAACGTCTCGTTCGGGTCCATCTACCCCGCCCTCACCCGGCTGGAGAAGTCCCGAGCCGTCGTCGCCACCGAGGAGTCCGCTCCCCGTGATGGCACGCCTTCGTCCCTGCCCGCCCCGCCCCCGACCGGTTCTTTGAGCGGCGAGCTGGCCGTACTGCGGGCTCGGCGCCACTCGCCCGCTCGCTCGCGCCGGGGCAAGAAGGTCTACCGGATCACCGAATTGGGCCGGAAGCTCTTTGCCGAGCTGCTGAGCGAGGGCGGCAATGTCGAAGACGCCCGGAGCTTCAGCCTCCGCCTGGCCTTCGCCCGCCACCTGGCGCCCCAGGCCCGGCTTTCCCTTCTCGAACACCGTCGTGCCCTTCTCGTCCAGCGCTTGGCTGAGACGGCCGACACCAACGTCGACCTCGACGTGTACGCCCGTTCCGTCGTGCAGCACACGGCAGACGGCGTCGCCCAAGACATCACCTGGCTCGATCACCTGATCGCCGCCGAACGCGCCACACCCCAATCGGTCTCGGCCGAACTCACCTATGAAGGAGATATCCGATGAGTAGCCCCATCCGCCTCGCCATTGCCGGTGTCGGCAACTGCGCCAGCTCCCTGATTCAAGGCATCACCTATTACAAGGACGCGCAGCCCGACGACATCGTTCCCGGTCTGATGAACGTCGAACTCGGTGGCTACCACGTGCGCGACCTTGTCCCCGTGGCCGCCTTCGACGTTGACCAGGACAAGGTGGGCATCGATCTGGGCAAGGCCATGCACGCCGGCCTGAACAACACCATCCGCTTTGCCGACGTCGGCGAAGTCGGCGTCACCGTGCAGCGTGGCCCGACCTTCGACGGCCTGGGCAAGTACTACCGCGAGGTAGTCGAGGAGTCGCCGGCCGAGCCGGTCGACGTGGCCCAGGCCCTACGCGACGCCAAGGCGGACGTGCTGGTGTCCTACCTGCCCGTCGGTTCCGAACAGGCTCAGCGCTACTACGCCCAGGCTTGCATCGACGCCGGCGTGGGCTTTGTCAACGCCATCCCGGTCTTCATCGCCTCGGACCCGGTATGGGCCCGCAAGTTCCGTGACGCCGGCGTGCCCATCGTGGGTGACGACATCAAGAGCCAGGTTGGCTCGACCATCGTCCACCGCATCCTGACCCGCCTCTTCGAGGACCGTGGCCTGGCCCTGGACCACACCTACCAGCTGAACGTCGGCGGCAACATGGACTTCAAGAACATGCTCGAGCGTGACCGTCTCGAATCCAAGAAGATCTCCAAGACCCAGGCCGTGACCAGCCAGATTGAGGACAGCACCCTGGGCGTCGACGACGTGCACATCGGCCCTTCGGACCATGTCCCGTGGTTGAAGGACCGCAAGTGGGCCTACATCCGCATGGAGGGTCGCAACTTCGGCGACGTGCCGCTGAACCTCGAGCTCAAGCTCGAAGTGTGGGACTCCCCCAACTCGGCCGGTGTCATCATCGACGCCGTCCGTTGCGCCAAGTTGGCTCTCGACCGTGGCATCGGTGGCCCGCTGCTCGGCCCATCTTCGTACTTCATGAAGTCGCCTCCGGTGCAGTACCACGACGACGTCTGCCAGCAGCTGGTTGAGGCATTTGCTGCCGGCGACCGTGGCGAACAGTGGCCGGCCGACTGATCAGCTGACTCCTTCGAGTCTGTGCACAAGGGGCGCCTCCGGGCGCCCTTTGTCGCGCCCGGACTCAGGGGCGATGAACGGTCACACCAGGATGCGCTCGTCGGGAGCCCGCACGCCGACGACGGCCAGTGCCCGACCCATACCGAGGAACATGCCGCAGCAGATGGTGAGGTCGGCCAACTCGGCGTCAGAGAACAGGCCGTGCATCCGGGCCCAGAAGGCGTCGTCCATGGCCAGGTGGTCCAGGGCAAAGCGCTCGGCGAACTCGGCTGCCGCCCGCTCCCGCTCGCTGAGTTCGGTGGCCGAGCGCCAGTCGGTGGCCTGGGCGTAGAAGGTCTCGTCGGCACCTACCGTCTCGGCATCCTTGGCCCGGGTGTCGCGACAGACCAGACAGTCGTTGATCATGGCAATGGTGTAGCGGGCGGCCTCGCGCTCACGCACCGGTAGCTGCGTGTTCTCGTAGACGGCGCCCGAGAGCTGGCCCATGCCGACCGCCATTTTGGGCCGCAGCAGCGCCCAGTCGATGTGCTCGCCCATCCCGCTCTCTGCAGCTTCGATTCGTGGCATGGCCTCAGGGTAGCCCTCAGGCTGCGGCAGAACCCGTTGGATCAGCTCTGTGCCTTCCACCATTCCATGAGCTGGCGTCCGGCTTCTTCTTCGCCGAGCGGTCCTTCGTCCAGGCGCAGTTCCATGAGGAACCTGAGGGCCTGGCCCACCACGGGACCGGGTCCCACTCCGAGCAGGGTCATGACCTGGTCGCCGCTGAGGTCGGGCCGCAGGCTGTCCAGTTCCTCCTGCTCGCGCAGGATGGTGATGCGCTCTTCCAGCTCGTCCATGCGGCGGGCCAGGGCCCGGGCCTTGCTGGCGTTGCGGGTGGTGCAGTCGCACCGGGTCAGCTCATTCAGGCGGTCCAGGTGTTGGCCGGCATCGCGCACGTAACGGCGAACGGCCTTGTCGGTCCACCCCAGGCGATAGGTGTGGAAACGCAGGTGCAACTCGACCAACCGGGTCACGGTGTCCACGTCTTCGGACGAGTAGCGCAGCGCCTCCATGCGGACGCGGGTCATGCGCGCCCCCACCACCTCGTGGTGGTGGAAGCTCACGCCGCCGTCGGTGATGGCCCGCGTGCGGGGCTTGCCCACATCGTGGAAGAGGGCAGCCAGCCGGAGGGTGCGGTCCTTCGACGTCTTGTCCACTACGGCCAGCGTGTGGGCCAGCACGTCCTTGTGGCGGTGGATGGGATCCTGTTCGAGCGCCAACCCCGGCAGCTCGGGCAGGAAGTCAGCCGCCAGCCCGGTGCGCACCACGAACCACAACGCTTCGGACGGCACGTCGATCATGACGATCTTGTCCAGCTCATCGCGGATGCGTTCGCGCGAGACGATGGATAACCGCTCGTGCATCGATTCGATCGCGGCTTCGAGCGCCGGATCGGGCTTGAGGGAGAAGCGGGCGGCGAAGCGGGCGGCCCGCAACATGCGCAACGGATCGTCGCCGAAGGAGATCTCCGGGTCCAGCGGCGTGCGCAGCCGGCCCGAGGCCAGGTCGCCCAATCCGTCGAAGGGATCGACCAGCTCCATGTCGGGCAGGCGCAGGGCCAGCGCGTTGATGGTGAAGTCACGTCGGGAGAGGTCCATCTCAATGTCGTTGCCGAAGGTGACCTCGGGCTTGCGGGAATCAGGCACGTAGACCTCGGCCCGATGGGTGGTGATCTCGTAGTCCTGGCCGCCGCGCCGGCAGCCGATGGTGCCGAAGCGGGCACCTTGGGTCCACACGTCGTCGGCCCAGCCGCGGACGAGTGCCTCGATCTCGTTGGGAGGGGCATTCGTGGTCAGATCGAGGTCGGCATTGGGGAGGGCGCCGGCGGGAAAGAGGGCGTCACGGACGGATCCGCCCACCAGATACAGGGTCCGATCAGCCTTCGTAAAGCGCTCGGCCAGCTCCGACGTCGCATTGAGGAGGGGCCGGAACCGTTCGGGCACCGTAGGCAACTGCACCCGACCACGGTAGTGCGGCATCTACCCTTGCCCTGTGTCGAAGCGCTGGGCCATCCTCGCCCTCTGCACGTTGGCGGCGCCATCCCTGTTGATGGCCGTCCCGCCGGGTGCCGTGGCGGCCGCTGCGCCGAGCGCGACCGTGCCGGCCCTCACCTTGGTCTCGCAATCGCCCTGGGTCACCCCGACCCAGCCATGGTTCTCTCTCGGCGTCGGCATCGGGTCGAGCGCCGGTCCGGTCAGCGATCTCCATGCCAGCCTCACCATCTACAGCCGCGTCGAGGATCCGTCCCAACTCGAACAGGCCACCTCGTCCACGCCGGACAAGACCCCGCTGGAGCGAGGTATCGATCTCCCACTCCAAAGCACGGCCGCCGGCGTCACGGCCAAAACCTGCATCACCGTGCTGCCCAACCCCGGCACTACCGCCCCTACTCCGGGGCCCTCCGACACAGACGCCTGCACGCTTGGTAGCCCCACCGTGTACCTCGACTGCACCTTTGGCGCCGAAACGTGCGGCGATGTCTACCCCGTGTCGGTGTCGCTCTTCCGACGCGGCACCAGCACTGCCATCTCACGTTTCTCGACCTTCATCACATACGTGCAGCCCGGCGCCGAGGGGGGCGACGGCTCCCTTCGAGTCGGGTGGATTGAGCCGCTAGCCATGTCCGGCTCGGGACCCACGGCAGCGTCGCGCCTGACCAGCGAGAGCATCATCGAACTGTTAGCGGACCATCACGACGTGCCACTGACCCTGGCCGTCGACCCGCGGTTGGCCACCTCGTTGGTGGCGGCGGGTGGCAAGGCGGGCCGGCGCGCCCGCAACCAGCTGAACAATCTGGTCAGCGCGCCCGGGTTGGATCAACTGCTGGCCCAGCCCTACGTCCCGATCAGCCTGGCTGGCCTGACCGGAGACGGCCTGGGCGGCGAGATCTCCACGCAGATGGAACGGGGCGAAACCCTCCTCCGCTCCGCCGGCCTGCACCCGACGTCAGGCACCTGGGTGGACACCGGAACTCCCCTCACCAGCAGCAGCTCGGACAATCTGGCCCAGGGCCTCAAGACCGTGCGGGCCAACCACCTGGTGGTGAGCGACGCCGACCTGGCACCAGCGGGCACGACCTCGCTGACCTTCGCCCAGACTTTCTCCCTCCCCCTGGGCCACGCCACCCATGTCGACGCCGTGGCCGCCAACAGCGAGCTCGATGCGCGCTTCACGGCCAACACATCGGACCCCGTACTCAGCGCCAACCAACTGCTGGCCGCCCTGGCCTTCATCCACTTCGAGAACCCCTTCGAGATGGAGCCCCGTGGTGTGGTGATCGAACCGCCGCCGTCCTGGCGCCCCTCGGCTCCCTTCATTTCCACCTTGTTGAACGGATTGAGCAGCAACCCGGTCGTCCAAGCCGTCACGCTCGACCAGTTCTTCGCCCAGGTGCCCGGTGGCGTCAACAGTGAGCCGTCCACCCGCCATCTGCAATCTGGGCCGGCCGTCAAGGGCATTCCCGCCGCCACAGTGGCCCGGATTGCCCAGGACCGCGATCGACTCGGCTCATTCGCGTCTGCCGTGGAAGGACACCCGAGCGGGCTCACCACACTCTCGGATCTGTTGCTGACGACCGAGAACCAACGCTTCTCGCCTACGCAACGGGCCGGCGCGCTGGGTACCTTCGCCACGCGCTTCGACGCATTGATCGGCACCATCACCCTGGCCACCGAACGCACCGTGACCTTCACGTCGCGCAAGGCGCCCATCCCCATCACCGTGCTCTCGTCGGCGCCCTATCCGGTCACCGTCGTCCTCACCTTGAGCAGCGACAAGTTCACCTTCCCCAACGGGTCCACCCGTACGCTCCATCTCAAACGTCCGACCACGCCCGTGCGCATTCAGGCGCGCTCGCGCACCTCGGGCGACCGGCTGCCCGTCACCGTCACCCTGCGCACACCCGACGGTGACCTGGTCATCGCCAAGACCACCGTGGCCGTGCACTCGACCTCCATCTCGCTGGTCGGTATCGCCCTGACCGTGTTGGCCGGTCTGGTGCTGCTGTTCTGGTGGGGCCGGACCTGGGTGCGCAGTCGCCGGCGGCGGCCGCGCCAGACGTGACGACGCCGGCAACGGGGCGGGCGGCCCAGGGCGTCTCACTGAGCACGGCCGCCTCCTTCGTGGCGGTGGGGACGAGCGTGTCCCGCCTGACCGGCTTGCTGCGCATCGTGGCCCTGGCCTGGGCGCTGGGCCAGTCCCATCTGGCCGACGCCTTCAACCTGGCCAATGTCACGCCCAACATGCTCTACGACATCGTCCTGGGCGGCGTGCTTTCGGCCACGTTCATCCCGGTCTTTGTCGACCATCTGGCCAATCGCGACGAGCGCGACGCCTTCGAGTCGATCTCGGCCGTGTTGACGGCGGCCGCGGTGGTCCTCCTGGCCACGACGCTGGCCGCGCTCGTGCTGGCGCCCCGCTTCATCACGGCGCTCACCGCGCTCGACACCTCGGCGCACTCCCACGCCCTGCACCAGATCGTGGCCGAGCGCGACGTGGCCACCACCCTGCTGCGCTGGTTCGTCATTCAGATCGCGGCCTACGGCTTCTTCGCGCTGGCTTCGGCCCTCCTCAACACGCGGCGGCGCTTCGTGGCCGTGGCCTGGGCCCCCATCGTCAACAACGTGGTCTGCATCCTGGTGCTGGTCTGGTTCGGACTTTGGGCCGGGCGGGGCGCCAGCCTGGCCACCGTCGAGAGCCACCACACCATGGCCTTCCTGCTCGGATTGGGCACGTCACTGGGCGTAGTCCTCCAGGGTGCCGCCCTCATTCCCGCCTTGAGGGCCTCCAATCTGGGCCTGCTGCGTTGGCACTGGAACCTGCGGGACCGGGCGCTGCGCACCGTGGTCCGCCTGAGCGGGTGGACCTTCGGCTTCGTGGTGGCCAACCAGATCGCCCTCTTCGTGGTCACCCTGCTGGCCGGCACGGCCTCGGGACCCGATCCGGTGTCCTCCTACTCCTACGCCTACGCCTTCTTGCAGATGCCCTACGGCATTGTCGCCGTCACCATCATGTCGGTGGTCACCCCCGATCTCTCGGAGAAATGGGCCACCGGACGCCAGGCCGCCTTCGTGACCCGGCTCTCCACCGGGCTGCGGGCCCTGCTGGCCCTCATCATCCCGGCCGCGGTGGGCATGCTGTTGTTGGCCAAGCCGGCGGTCGCCCTGTTGTTGGGTCACGGGCACAGCACTCCCGGTTCCACGTCGGATACCGGCGCCGCCCTGGCCATGTTCGCCCTGGGGCTGCCCGGCTTCTGCGCCTACCTCTACATCGTGCGCGTGCTGCAGTCGATGCAGCGGACCAAGGTGGCCTTCTACCTCTACCTGGGCGAGAACGGCATCAACGTGGCCTTGGCGGTGGCCCTGGTGCACTCCTTCGGCGTGCGCGGCCTGGCCCTCTCGCTCTCGGTGGCCTACACGGTGAGCGCACTGGTGGGGCTGGCCATCCTGCGGCGCTGGTTCGGCCGGCTGGGCACACCGGCCACCTGGGCCCCCCTGCGCCGGGTGACCGTGGCGTCGGTGGTCATGGGTGTCGTCGTGCTGGTGGTGTCGAATCTCTCGGGAGCTTCGGCCGGGGTGGGTCTCCTGCTTCGGGTGGTGGCGTCGGTGGTGGCCGGTGTGGTGGCCTACGGCGCAGTGGCGGTGTTGTTGGGGAGTAGGGCGGCGGCGGCGCGGCGGCGCGAACGACTGCGGCGGCAACGACGAGAAGAGCTCCGTCCGGTGCGGCGGCGGGTCTATCCCTAGCTGGGGACGACCCGCAGGGCCACCAGGGCCAGATCGTCGCTGGGCTCGTTGCCGGCGAACTGGCGCACGGCATCGATGACCCGGTCGGCAATGGACTCGAGCGGGAGATGGCGCGCGGCATGGGCCACCGCCGCCAACCGTTCCTCGCCGAAGAACTCGCCCTCCCGTCGCGCCTCGGTGATGCCGTCGGTGTAGGCCAACAGGAGATCCCCTTCTTGGAGCACGAGGGGGCGGGAACGCCAGCGCAGGTTCTCGAACACACCCACGATGGTGTCGTCGCCGGTCGGTGTCTCGATGTTGCCGTCGGCCCGAATCACGATGGGCGGCGGATGTCCGGCGTTGGCCAGGGACAGCCGCATGCTGCCGGCGTGGGAGCGCAGGACGCCACACAACAGCGTGCTGAAGAGTTGGTCGTCGTCGGCATCGCGCAGCAACACGTCGTTGACCACACCCAGCAGGCGTCCGGGCTGGCGCACCTCGTGCACGGCGCTACGCAGGGTGTGGCGGATGAGGCCGGTGACCACCGCCGCCTCGGGGCCGCGGCCGCAGACATCGCCCAAGACGAACACCCAGGCGCCGTAGCCGGCGCTGAAGACGTCGTAGAAGTCGCCGCCCACCTCAATGCCCGCCCCGAAGGCCACATAGCGGGCGGCCAGCTCAATGCCGGGAATAGCGGGCAGCGACGGCGGCATGAGGCTGGCCTGGAGCACCTGCGCGATGTGGGAGGACTCGGAGAAGAGGCGGGCGTTGTCCAGCATGAGGCTGGCCCGCCACGCCACCTCCTGGGCAATATGCAGATCGTCCTCGGTGAAGCGCCGGGCCGCATTGCACGAGACCAGGGTGAGCGCGCCCAGGATGCGGCCGCGGGCCACGAGGGGCACGCAGATGTAGGACTGGAAGTTCAGCGCCTTGACGATGGCGAAGTGCTCGTCGCTGCGGGTGGTGGAGCGCAGGAACTCGTCGGACATCTCCGGCGAGAAGGCCACCTGGCCACTGCGCAGGGCCGAGACGGCCGGGTGGGCGCCCCCCGGATCGGGTGACTGCTCGCTCAACCCTTCGACCAACTCCTGGTGGTCGGGCAGATGGTGGGCGGCCACGACGCGGCGGACGTGGTCCGCCTCAGCCAGGTCGACCATGCAGAGGTCGGCCAGAAAGGGAACGCAGCTGCGACCCAACTCGACCAGGGCTTCCTCGTAGTCGCTGGAGGACGCGATGGCCGTGCCGCAGTCGGCCAGGAATTGGCTCACCTGAGCGGCCCGGGTGCGCTCGAGCAACTGCTGCTCGGCCGCCCGCTCGCGCGACGCGTCCATGCCGGCGCTGATGATGCCGACGATGTTCCCGTCGTCATCGAGCAGCGGGGTGTCGACCGCCCGCACCGTGATGACCCACCCGTCCTTGCGCCGCACGTCGAAGGTGCCCTGCCACGAACCACCGCGAAGAATGGCCTGGGCGATCTCAGTCTGGGTCTCGCGGGCGATGGCCTTGTCCATCAGATCGCCGGCCGCCGTGCCGACCAGGTCGTCGTGTCCCCAGCCGTAGAGCGTGCTGGCGAAGCGGTTGGCGAAGATGATGTGGCCGTCCAGGTCGATGACGATGATGGCGGTGTCGACCATATCGAGGATGCGCGCCTGCAAATCGGGGAACGTGAGTGCAGGCAGCGTCGGGCGCGGCGCCATGCCACCAGCTTTACGTGTTGCCTCGGGCTCCGCCATTGTCACGCCTTCCCGGGCCAATACTGCCTTACGGGCTGGTCGGTACCTGCGACAGGCCGGTATGCCCCGTGGCAGACTCCAGGCCATGCCCGGCGTAAGAATCGTGACCGACAGTGCGTGTGACCTGACCGATGAACTGGTTGACCAATACAACGTCATCGTGGTGCCACTGACCATCCGTTTCGGGGCCGAAGAATTCGAAGACCGCACCCAGCTCACCTCAGCTGACTTCTGGGAACGTTGCAAGGGCAAGGGCGCCCTGCCCGAGACGGCCGCCCCCTCCCCCGGATCGTTCATGGCCGCCTTTCAAAAGGCGGCCGACGAAGGGGCGGACGGCGTCCTCTGCCTCAACATCTCGTCCGGCGTGTCCGGCACCTACGCCTCGGCCCGGACGGCGGCCGACTCCTTCAGCGCCATCCCGGTCCAGGTGCTCGACACCCAATCGCTGACCATGGGTCAGGGGCTCATGGTCATCGCGGCGGCCGAGGAAGCGGCGGCCGGCGCCGATCTGGACACCGTGTCGGCCTCCAGCCTGGGTCGGGTGGACCGGGTGCGGGTCTACGGCGTGCTCGGTGGGTTGGAGCACCTCCAGAGGGGCGGCCGCATCGGCGGCGCTCAAGCCCTTCTTGGTTCCTTGTTGAACATCAAGCCCGTCATTCAGGTCAAGGACGGCGAAGTGGCCCAGGAAAGCAAGCAGCGGACCCGAGCCCGGGCCCTGGGCTATCTCAGCACCAAGGTGGCCGGCGACGAACCCATTGAGCGGTTGGCCGTGGCCGACGGCGCCTGCGACGACATTGAGGCCGTCCTGACCCAGATGGGGAAGGTACCTTCGACCTACCCGATGGTGACCGTGCAGCTTGGGCCCGTGGTCGGTGCCCACACCGGGCCCAACACCGTCGGGCTGTGTTACATCGTGGCGGCTGCTTCCTCGTAGTTGACGACTATTCTCACGCCGTGGCTGAGAACGATTTCTCCAATGGAATTTCCGCCAAGGTGCTCGACACCGTCGACCTGGTGGTGGCCACGGTCAACGACAAGGCCGTACGCCCGGCCGTGGTGGCCGCCCGGGCCATCGTCTTCGGCGTCATCATCGCCCTGGTGGCCAGCCTGATTCTCATTGTGGCCAGCGTCGGGTTCATCCGCCTGCTCAACAGCTACGCCACCGATCACCACGTGTGGATCGCCTACCTGGCCCTCGGCGCCCTCTTCGGCCTGGGCGGCGCCGTCTTGTACTCCAAGCGCGGCACCACCCCTTCCCCATGACTGAACGCCGCAAGGTCGTCATCATCGGGTCGGGCCCAGCCGGCCTGACTGCCGCCATCTACTCGGCCCGGGCCACGCTCGAACCCCTGGTCATTGAGGGCGAACCGTCCTCCAACAGCGATCAGCCCGGGGGTCAGCTCATGCTGACGACCGAGGTGGAGAACTATCCAGGCTTCGTCGACGGCATCATGGGCCCCGAGCTCATGGGCGTCATGCGCAGCCAGGCCATCCGCTTCGGGGCCGAGATGCGTACGGCCAAGGTGAGCCGGGTCGACCTGTCGTCTGCACCCTTCTCGCTGTGGATCGGCGATCCCAACGCCGACGAGCCGACGGTGTCCGCCGACTCGCTCATCATCGCCACCGGCGCCCGCTCCCTCATGCTGGGCTGCCCCAACGAGGACCGGCTGCTCGGCTACGGGGTCTCGACCTGCGCCACCTGTGACGGCTTCTTCTTCCGCGAGCAGCACGTGGCCGTGGCCGGCGGCGGGGACTCCGCCCTCGAAGAGGCGATGTTCCTCTCCCGCTTCGCCAGCAAGGTCACGATCATCCATCGACGCGACGAGCTGCGTGCCTCCAAGATCATGCAGGACCGGGCCCGGGCCAACCCCAAGATCGAGTTCCTGTGGAACTCCCGGGTCATCGACATCATGGGCGACACCAAGGTCAGCGGGGTCAGGGTGCAGAACACCCTGACCGGCGTCGAATCCGCCGTGGCCCTGAGCGGCCTGTTCGTGGCCATCGGCCATGAGCCGAACAGCTCCTTGTTCAAGGGTCAGCTCGAACTGCAGGACAACGGCTACATCCGCACCATCGAGGGCACCTCGCGCACCAACGTGGAGGGGGTCTTCGCCTGTGGCGACGTGCAGGACGACTACTACCGCCAGGCCATCACCTCGGCCGGATCGGGCTGCATGGCGGCCATCGACGCCGAACGCTGGCTGGAAGAGCACGGCGAATAACCGTCGGGAACAGAACCGGGTCCCGATGCGTTGGACCCCACTGACAAGGAGATGTGATGAGCGAGAAGATTGTGACCCTGAGCGACGCTACCTTTGACGAGCATGTCAAGGGCTCTGATATCCCCGTCCTGGTGGACTTCTGGGCTGAATGGTGTGGCCCGTGCAAGATGATCTCACCGGTATTGGAGGAGATCGCGGCCGAGCACGAGGGCAAGATCCAGATCGGGAAGCTGAACATCGACGACAACCTGGAGATCACCCGCCGGTTCGACGTGATGAGCATTCCGACCCTGATCCTGTTCAAGGACGGTCAGCCGGAAGTGCGCCTGATCGGGGCCAAGCCCAAGGCGCAGCTGGTCGAGGAGATCTCGGCGTACCTGTAGTCCTCCCCCTCTCCGTAGGGGCGTCGGGGGCTGCGGTCTCCGACATACAACGGCGCCTGGCCGACATCGTGGCCGGCGCGCCCATCGATGCTGACGGAGTCTTCGGCCCCGGCACCCGTGCCGCGGTCGAGGCCTTCCAGCATCGGAGGGGGTTACCCGTCAATGGGGTATGTGACCAACAGACGTGGAACACCCTGGTCGAAGCCGGTCTCCACCTAGGGGACCGGTTTCTCTACCGCCAGGCCACCATGCAGCGGGGCGACGACGTGGCCGAACTGCAGCAGCGCCTGTGCACCCTGGGCTTCGATGCCGGGAGGGTCGACGGCATCTTCGGCGACCACACGGCCGCCGCCCTGCGCGAGTTCCAGCTCAACACCGGGCTACGCATTGACGGCATCGTCGGTGGTGCCACCCTGCGTGAGCTGATCCGGCTGGAAAACCGGCACGTCGACCCGGAATTGGTATCGACGGTGCGAGCCCGGGCGGCCATGCGCCATGGCCTGCCCACCCTCTCAGGTAAGCACGTGGCCATCGGCGAGAGCGGCGGCCTGGGTAGCGTGACCGGAGCATTGCGCCGACGGCTGATGCGTGGGGGGACCCGGGTGACCGAGCTGCACCACCCCGACGATTCCGCCCAGGCGCAGCAGGCCAACCTGCTCGGCGTGGATGCGTACATGGGTCTCAAGCTCAATCCCTCAACCAACGAGTGCCGGACCTCCTTCTGGGCCACCGAGCGCGACGAGTCCCACGGGGGCCGCCTGCTGGCCGGGTTGATTCAGGGTTTGGTGCCGTCCTCCCTCGGGGTGGCTGACGCCGGAGCCCACGGCATGTCACTTCCCATCCTGCGCGAGACGCGCATGCCATCAGTCCTGGTGGAGATAGGTCCGGCCCGGATCATCGTGGAACGTGCCGCTGACCTGGCTTCGGCTCTCTCGGCGGCCCTGGCCCAGTGGGCCGACACTCCCTGGGACTGAGCGACCGTTGGGTGACGTAGCGCGCCTAAAGGTGAACTTGGTAACAATCCACAACGTCATGCACAGGTTGTGGATGAAGGTGAACGGTGCCTTGACAGTTGTGTGAACAACTAGACGGCGCCGTCACCAACCATCGCCCGGTAGATCCGCTCGAGGTCCTCCAGCGTGGCGAATTCCACCACCAAACGGCCCCGCCGGTTCTGAATGTCGACCTTGACCCGCGTGTTCAAATAGGTGGAAAGCAGCTCCTCGAGCTCTAAAACGCCTGGTTCAGGCAGTTTTCTGACCGGCGGCCGACGCACGCCATTGCTGGTAGTACCAGTGGTCGTACCAGTGTCGGGCTCCTCAGTCTCGACTGCATCCTCGACCGGCTCGGGCACCGCCTGGACCGTTGGTCCACCCCGCACAAGGTCCTCGGTGGCTCGAACCGTCAACCCTTCAGCGACGATCTGCGTCACCAGCTGCTCCTGCAGGGCGCGGTCAGGGGTACCGAGCAGTGCCCGGGCGTGCCCGGCTGAAATCGTGCGCTCGGCCAGGGCCCTCTGAGCTCCGGCCGGTAGCTGCAGAAGACGCAGGGTGTTGGTGATGGTGGCTCGACCCTTCCCCATCTGGGTGGCCACCTGCTCGTGGGTCAGACCGAACTCATCGATCAGCTGCTGATAGGCCGCCGCTTCCTCCAGGGCGTTGAGGTCCTCGCGATGGAGGTTCTCCACCAGGGCCTGCTCCAGGCTGGTGACGTCGCCAATGTCGCCCTGGACCAACACGGGGATGGTCTGCAACCCGGCCCTGCGAGCGGCCCGCCAACGGCGCTCCCCGGCAATGAGCTCGTAGCTCTCATCCTCGCCGTCTATCTCGCGCACCAGAACGGGCTGCAGCAAGCCCACCGCCTGGATGGAGGCCGCCAGAGCCGACATGGCCTCCTCGTCGAAGTGACTCCGGGGTTGGAAGACGTTGGGCTTGATGTGCGAGATGGGGACATGGCGCAGAGCCGAGTCCGTCTCCCCCATCGCCTCCGACGGGATCAGGGCGCTGAGCCCCTTACCGAGTCCGCTGCGGCGCGCCATTGCTCACCTCCTTGGCCAACTCACGGTAAGCCACAGCCCCTCGTGACGTCGGATCGAACACTGTGATCGGTTGGCCGAACGAGGGCGCCTCGGACAGGCGGACCGTCCGGGGGATCACGCTGCGACAGACCCGCTCGGAGAAGTGCTCCCGGACCTCGTTGGCCACGTCGATGGAGAGGCGGGTCCGGGCGTCGTACATGGTCAAGACGATGGTCGTGACCTCCAGCGTGTCGTTCAGGTTCGACGAGACCAGCTTCACGTTGCGCAGGAGCTGGCTCAGGCCTTCCAGGGCGTAGTACTCGCACTGGATGGGCACCATGACCTCCCCGGCCGCTGCGAGGCCGTTGACGGTGATGAGGCCCAGCGAGGGGGGGCAGTCGATCAGGATGAAATCGAAATCGTCGATCACCGTGTCGATGGCCCGCTTGAGCTTGAGTTCCCGGCTGAAGGCGGGGACCAACTCGATCTCAATGCCGGCCAGGTCGATGGTGGCCGGGGCCACGAAGAGATTCTTGACCGAGGTGGGCTCAATGCAGTCCTCGAGGGACTGGTCCCGCATGATGACGTCGTACATGGAGAGCTCGAAGTTGCGGGCGTCAATGCCCAGTCCGGTGGTGGCGTTGCCCTGGGGGTCCAGGTCGATGACCAGTACGCGATAGCCCAGCTCAGCCAGGGCCGCCCCGAGGTTCACGGTCGTGGTGGTCTTGCCCACGCCGCCCTTCTGGTTGGCGATGGCGATGACCCGGGGGAGTGGTCGGGGCGCCGGGCGCTCGTTCTGGAGCAGCTCATCGGCCTCGGCACCGATGCTTGGTGGCCTCATCTGGGGTTCCGCCGACACTGGGGCCTCGCTCGCCTTGGAATTCTTGCCTGACTTGTCTTCGTCGTAGGGCTTCGGCTTCTTCGACCCGTTCCCCTTAGCCGCTTTGGCCACCTCAGGAGCTCTCGCTGCTTCTGGGGGGGCTTCGACCGGTTCTGGGTCCGATTCCGGCTCCGGCGATAGGGGAGTGGGCTCGGGATCTGGTTCAACCACCACAGCCACCTCAGGAGGGGGCAGTTCTTCCACGATGACGGGAGGTGCGGGGTCTGGGGTCACGATTTCGGGTACTTCCTGGAGGACCGGTGGATCGGGGACAGATTGCGCCGGCTCCGGACTGATGTGGTCCTGAACTGCTACTTCGTGGGCGGTGGACCCAAAATCATCCCTCTCGCGGCGGCGAATCCGCATTAACGAGTCTCACCAATTCGCCGCCCCACGGCGCCTATCCTGGCCTGCCCATTACCCCAGGTCAAGAATGCTCCGATGTTTCACGTGAAACTTCGCTGCGAGGGGGGCGTGACGGCACCCAATTACAGACGGAGATCGAAATCCGGGACGCTTCACGTGAAACATGGGGAGAGGTGCTTGGGGGAGGTGGCGTGAGGTGGCGGCGGTGTCTCGGGCTCCGGGGCGGTCTTCAGGCTGCTCGTTGCGGATGTTTCACGTGGAACAACCGCCGCCAGCCTCAGGGTCCTCCTTCCCGGTCTTCAAGTAGGCGTCTCCGGCTGCGCGGCAGATCCAGGCCGGGCTCATGCTGCCGGGGCGGCTCAGAAGATCCTCTGCTGTGTGCCCCTCCAGATCCAGGAACCGGGGCCCGAATGCGCAAGCCCCCACGGGAGCCTCGAGAGGGAGACCGATTGAGGCTGAGTTGAACCTCAGCCCAGCTGACTCAGAAGACCGGTTTGCGGGCTGGCACGCCGTCCCGGCGGGGGAAGCGGTCGGGGCAGGCCTCCCGCTGGCGCAGGATCTGGTAGCCGAACTCCAGCCGGACAAACTCAATGGGCTCCAGTCCGAACTGGGAGAGCGCCTCCGCCGGCCACCGAGTGCCCTCCTCCAGATCCGGACCCGCCGCATCACCCTCGGAGCCCTTGGTTCCACCCGCACCTTCATTCTGGGCAGCGTCGCCTCCGTCCCTCGCACCAGCCACCGGAGGCTCCGAAACGATCAACCAGCCTCCCGTCCGCAGGAACGGAGCCGCACACTCGGCCACCACGGCGGGCGGACCGAAGGAGCGCACCACCACACCGTCGAAGGCCCCCCTGTACGCCGGATCCCGCCCGTACAGCTCGGCTCGGCCCTGCACCACGCTGACCCGCTCCTCGAACCCGCAGGTCTCGACCATGCGCTGGAGGAAGTCGGTGCGTCGCCGCATGGCATCGAGGAGCACCAGTGTCACTTCCGGCCATTCATCGGCGACCACCAGGCCGGGGAGCCCTCCGCCCGATCCCAGATCGAGCAGGTGCGGATGTCCCGACGGAGTCGGTTCCTGCCGGCGGGCCAGGGCGACGAAGCCCTCGGCGTGGATCAGATGGCGCTCTATGGGCCCTGGACCCAAAAACCCTGCCTCACGGGCCTCAGAGAGGGCGTGAAGCAGGGCAGAGGGGGATTGCTCCCCGTTGTCGGTGTCAGCCACCGACCGGCCGGATCAGCTGGCCGGGGCGATGACGATGTAGCGGTTGGGGTCTTCGCCCTCGGAGCGGGTGGCCACCCCGGCAATGTCGTTCACGGCATCGTGGACGGCCTTGCGGTCGGCCGGGCTCATGGCCTCCAGCGCCTTCTCCTGGCCCGAGGCAATTACCTCTTCGGCGATCTGCGTGCTGAACCGCTTCAGCGCAGCCGACCGCTTCTCGCGGTAGCCGGCCACATCAACCAGGATTCGGTCGGTGCGCGACGGGCACTGGCGCTGCACCACGGCCCGAGTCAGGTCCTGCAGTGCGGCCAGGGTGGAACCCCGGGGTCCCACCAGCAGGCCGAGCTCCTCACCCATGGCGGCGATCTCCACGGTGTCCTCGTCCAGCAGGCGGGTCTCCACCGTCGCTTCCACGCCGTATTCGACCAACAGCCCGGCCAGGAAGGCACGGCCTACCTCGCCCTGCTCCTCGAGCGTCATTCCTTCGGCCATCGGGTCTGTCTCCTTCGGTTCTCTGATGCGCTGCGTGTTCTTCTCCGCCGACCGACCGTGAGTGGACGGGGACGCTCCATTCTGGACCTTTTCCGCTCCGCCTGCTCCGCCGCCACCTTGGCTCCGGTTACGACGGCGGCGGGCTGAACGGCTGGTACCGGTCCCGGTGCCCTCGGCGCCGGGCTCACGGGGCGGGCGGTTGCTCGTGCCGGCCCCTTCGCCGCTGGCCCGCCTGTCGGTGCGAGGCTGACGCGGCCGGCTCTCCGAACCTCCACCGCCCTGCTCTCGCTTGGGCCCCCGGCTGCGGTCGCGCGAACGCTCACGCTTGGGGCGAGGCCCCACCGGTCGCACGCGGGCCCGCACCCGCGCCTCCACCCGCATCCGGCCGAACAGGCCCGTCTTGGGTTCGGTGAGCACAATGACCTCGGCATCGCCCACGGCGACGCCCAGTTGGTCCAGTGCTAGTTCGGTTGCCTCTTCAATTGTTTTTCCTGCAACTTCAACCCACTCCACGCGTTACCGACTCTTTCTTGTCCTCTTGGAGCGTGAGCGAGGGTGCTCTCTGGGCGCCGGCTCTTGCTCGATCTCATGTTCTTCTTCGGCTGGCGCCTTGCCGTTCGCGGCTGGTTTGCCCGCGGCAGGACGCTTGCCGTTTGTTGCGCTCTTTCCGTTGGTGCCGTTGGTCCCGGCCGTTCCCTTGGCGGTGCTCTTCTTGGTCGCGGAGCGCAGCTCGGGGTTGGTCGCCCCTCCCGTGGGCTTGGGGGTCGGCTTCAGTGCCGGTTTGGCCGTGCCGGTGCCACCGATCTCGCGTTCCGCCCCTACCGGCGTGACCATGCCGCTGCGGAACATGAACTCCTGCGTCCCGATCCGCATGGCCGACGAGACCACCATGTAAATGGTCGCTCCAGCCGGAACCCGAAGGTAAATGAGACCGAAGATAATGGGGAAGAACTTCTGCATTGTTTGCATCTGTGGATTCGCCGCTGCCGCCTGAGGATTGCGGCTGTTCATCTGCTTCATTTGGTAGTACTGGAAGAAGATCGCGATGCCAATCAAGACCAAATAAGGGATGACTAAAACGGCCTGATTTGTCCCGTGATGCGAGAATGGGGCCTGGGACAAGTCCATCCCAAAGGGACCCTTCATTTGTCCCTTAGAGAGCACCAAATTGTGGTAGATCTTTGAGCCGGTTGGGATGTACCTCGGTGTCGCCTTAATGACCTGTCCGGCCTTGTTCAAGGTGCCAAATGACAGCCCTCGAATAAGGGAATAAAGGACGATGAGGAAGGGCATCTGCAGCAAGCTGGGCAGGCAGGCCCCGAACGGGCTGGTCCCGTTCTCCTTGTACAGCTTCATCATTTCCTGGTTGAGCTGCTCCCGGTTCTCCGGGCCCTTGTACTTGACCTGCAGCTTCTTCATCTCCGGCTGAAGGCGCTGCATGGCGATCATGGACTTGGTGCTCTTGATGGTCACCGGGGTCAGGGCCAGCATGATCAGGACGGTCAGTCCGAAGATCGACACGGCGTAGTTGGGCACCACGGAGTAGATGCCGGCCAGGATCAGCCCGAAGAGCTCGAAGAGAGGGTGGAAGACCTTCCCGATGTCGGAGAACAGGGCGTTCTCCTTGGCTATCGGGGTGGTCAGGGTGCTCAGAGTGCTCAGCATTGGACTGATTCCGCCTTCATGGCCGGCGTTGCGTGGACGTGGAGCGGCACCAGATCAACGCCGTGGGGCCCGAAGGGCCGGCAGCGGAGCAGGCGTCTGGCCGTCAGAGCGAGGCCGTGCCGGAAGCCGTGCACGGTGAACGCCTCGACGGCGTAGTTCGAACAACTCGGGTAGAAGCGGCAGGGCGAGACGTGCCCCGAGCTCGCCCCTTGATACGCCTTGAGCACCCGCACCGCGGCCCGAACGCCCAGGTTGGGAGTGGTTTTCTCCATCATGGCGCCACGGCGGGCCGGCTGGCCCGGAGGAGGGCGGCCTGGACGTGGGTCGAGAGTTCGCCGAAGGTGCTGTCCGCCGCGCTGGGATCAACCCGCAGCAGGTAGGCGCCCCGGGGCAGCGTGGAAGAGATGGCCCGGGCTGATTCCCGCATCCGGCGGCGCAGGGTATTGCGCACCACCGCGTTGCCGCAGTGCTTCCCAATTGCGTATCCCACCTGGGGATACATCCCCGGGACCCCCGAGTCGACCGCCGCGAAGGTGGCCCGGACGGGACCGCTGCTGGCCCGCGCTCGTGACCGCTGCACGTGTGCGAAAGCAGCGCGAGTCTGGATCCTTCCAACCGTCCGAGCAGGCACTATGCAGCTCAGACGGTGAGGCGGTGGCGCCCCTTGAGTCGCCGCGACTTCAAGATGGCCCGACCGGCCCGGGTGGACATGCGCTTGCGGAACCCGTGCGTCTTGGCTCGCTTGCGAGTGTTTGGTTGGTAAGTGCGCTTCACGTCATTCAGCCTTTCGCCACGCTTGCACGGCAGGAGCGCCGGGGGCGTCGCAGAGTACGGGCCACTGCCTGAGTGCTGGCCTTTCAGCCACCAGCAGCGGAGTGCCGTCCATGTTAGGCGCGATTTGCCTGTTCCCACTAGTCGGACAACGTGGCACGGTGTACCTTCATCCAATTACCCGCACCGAGGAACGTTCCCATCTGCCCGAGGACGCCGCGACGGGAGAAGGGGCCATCGGACAGCGCGGTGAATGAAGCAGGGGAATTGTGGACTCGGTGCGCCGAGTCCCTGCGCGACCAGGTATCGGAGTCCACCTGGAACGTCTGGCTGTCCGATCTCCGAGCGGTGGAATTCTCCGATGGGGTCTTCACCCTGGCCGCCCCCAACCAGACGATCCGCGAGCGGGTCGAGGCCCGCTTCCTCCCCATGATCCAAGACACCCTGGCCAACGAGGCCGGCGCCCCCGTGCGGGCCCGCCTCGAGGTACGTGACCCCGACCCCGAACCCGAGCAGCTCCTGGGTCTGCCCCAACTCCAAGAGGAGAAGCCCCCGGCCGCCACCATCCCGGCCGCGGCGAGCACTGGCCGCGAGACCCCCGCCGTCCAACTGGATCCGAAGTTCGTCTTCGAGACCTTCGTGGCCGCCTCCTCGAACCGCCTGGCCCACGCGGCGGCCCAGGCCGTCGCTGAAACCCCTGGTAGATCGTACAATCCGCTCTTTATTTACGGGGACAGCGGGCTGGGCAAGACCCACCTGCTCCACGCCATCGGGAACTACGTCACCGAGAACTTCACCCGGCGCAAGGTGCTCTACGTGACCACCGAGACGTTCATGAACGACTTCGTCGACTCGCTCCGCACCTCGACCACCCTGGCCTTTAAGCGCCGCTACCGCGAATGTGACGTCCTCCTCATCGATGACGTCCAGTTCATGGAGAACAAGGATGGCCTGCAGGAGGAGTTCTTCCACACCTACAACGACCTCAAGGGTGCCTCCAAGCAGATCGTCCTGACCTCGGACCGGCCGCCCAAGTCGATCGAGACGCTGGAGGACCGCCTGCGCAGCCGCTTCCTCTCCGGGCTCATTACAGAAATTGACCCGCCCGACCTGGAAACCCGGTTGGCCATCCTGCGCTCCAAGTCCGAGAGCGAGCACCACGAGGTGCCCGACGACGTCCTCGAGTTCATCGCCACCCACGTAAAGAACAACATCCGGGAGCTCGAAGGAGCCCTGACCCGGGTCAGCGCCTTCGCCAAGCTCAACAAGGAGCCCATCTCCCTGGCCCAGGCCGAGCGGGTGCTCTCGGACATCGTCCTGGCCGGCGAACCCCGCCGTATCACCCCGCAGATGATCCTCGAAGCCACCGCGGCAAGTTACGGATTCTCGGTGGTGGCCATCTGTGGCCCCAGCCGCACCCGTCCCCTGGTCACCGCCCGTCAGGTGGCCATGTACCTGGTGCGCCACCTCACCGACTTCAGTTATCCGGCCATCGCCCGTGAATTCGGGGGCCGGGACCACACCACCGTCATCCACGCCGTCAGCAAGATTGAGGGCCAGATGCAAGAACGTCGGCAGATATACGAGCAGGTCACCGAGCTGATCCAGCAGGTTCGGGCGGGCGCTTGAGCACCCTGGTGACCGAGGCCCGCAAACTTGTGGACAACGTCGTCGCTACTGGGGATAGCGTGACGGCCCATCCCCAGGCACGCCTCACGTCACAACCTTCTGAACAAAGGGGGGTGGGTTACCCACACTGCGATGGGGACAAGTTCATGGGCATCCACCAGGAACCTCGACCTATCGTCCACAATCCACAGCCCTTATTACCTTTACCAAACACATATGTCTCCCTTTTTCCAATAGGCGGTTGGGGACACTCCCGAAAGGACACGCTCCGGTGAAGTTCAGGTCCGAACGAGATGCACTCGTTGAGATGTTGGCCACAGCCGGTCGCGCCGTTGGAGCACGCGCCACCTCCTCGCCCGTGTTGTCCGGCTTGCTGCTCTCGTGCACCGGCAATGTGCTTTCGGTTACCGGGACCGACTTGGATCTCACTATCCAAGTGACAGAAGAAGTGATCGGGCTCGACGACGGAACCTGTGTCGTTCCTGCCCGCCTCTCCACCGACATCGTCCGCCGTCTCGAGCCCGGCGCCGTGACCTTTGCCAATGACGACGACCACATCACCATTTCGGCCGCCCGCTCAAACTTCAAACTCCGCACCTACCCGGTGGTCGAGTTCCCCGCCGTGGGCAAGACCACCGAAGCCACCACCCACCTTCCCGAAGCGGCCTTGGCCGACGCCGTGCGGCAGGTCGTACGCGCCGCCTCCCACGACGACGCCCGTCCCCTCCTCACCGGAGTGTTGTTATCCCGCATTGACGGATCCATCCGCATGGTGGCCACCGACTCCTATCGCATGGCCATGCGCGATCTTCCCGGCATCGACGCCCTGCCCGGGGAAGAAGATCTGCTGGTGCCGGCCCGGGCCCTGGCCGAACTCCAACGCCTTCCCTCCAAATCGAGTGGGGAAGAAGGAGCCACCCAGCAGGTCGGCGTAGCCGCCAGTGCCAACGAGATCACGTTCTGGCAGGGCAAAGTACAGATCAGCACCCGCCTGCTCGAAGGTCGGTACCCGGACTACAACCAACTCATCCCGGACCACTACCCCAACAAATTGCACCTCGGCAAGGAGTCCTTCCTGGCCGCGTTGCGCCGCGTCCAGCTCCTGGTGCGCGACAACACCACCCCGGTGCGGCTTTCCATGCGGTCGGGTGGCGTCGACCTCGCCGTGGTGAGCCAGGAGGTCGGCGATGCGGCCGAGTCGGTCGACGGCGACTTCACCGGCGAGGATCTGGTCATCGCCTTCAATCCTTCGTATTTGATCGACGGCGTTGAAGCAGTCCAGGGCGATGAGGTCATCCTCGAATCGGCCGACGCTTCCCGCGCCGCCACCGTGCGGGGCGCCGAAGACGACCACTTCCGTTACCTCCTCATGCCGGTCCGGGTTTCCTGAGTTTTCGCCACGCGCCGCGGTGACCCTGCGTCGAATTGAGCTTGTCGATTTTCGAATTTTCCAAAGCGGCGCGTTCACACCCGAAGACGAGGGCACCACGGTCATCACCGGCCCCAACGGCACCGGCAAAACCAGCGTCCTCGAAGCAATGGTCTACCTGAGTACCCAACGCTCGTTCCGGGGCGCTCCCCGCGAGGCCATGGTGCGTACGGGCGGCGAGCGGGCCATCATCCGGGCCGAATTACAAAACGACAACAATCCCACACTGGTCGAGGCAGAGATCGTCCCCACCGGTCGCAGCCGCACCCAGATCAATCGTAAAGTGGCCCGAACCCGCAAGGATCTGGCCGCGGCCACCCCGTGCACCATCTTCTCGCCCGAGGACCTGGCGCTGGTCAGCGGCGGCCCCAGCCTCCGGCGCGACCTCCTCGATGACGCTCTGAGCCTGATCGACACCGAAGGCGCCCGGGCGGCCGACGAGGTGGACCGGGTCTTGCGCCAACGTGCCGCCCTGCTGCGCCAAGCCGGCGGCCGGGTCAACGCCGACGTGATCACCACCCTCGATGTGTGGGATCAGCGCCTGGCCGACGCCGGGAAAATTCTGGTGGCCGCCCGGGAACGGCTGGTGATTGCCCTGGCGGCCTACGTCGGTCCCTCCTACAGTCGGTTGGCCGGGGTCCCCGACCAGGTCGTCGTGGGCCAGGAGTACCTCCGCAGCTGGCCGGGCGATCTTCTTCAGGCCTTGCAGACCCAGCGCAACGACGACCTGCGCCGCGGCGTCAACACCGTCGGACCACATCGGGACGACCTGCTCATGACCATTGACGGGCGCGAAGCGCGCACCCACGCCTCGCAGGGCGAGCAGCGCTGCCTGGCCCTGGCCCTGCGTATCGGGGTACACCAACTTGTGGTGGACAGAACCGACATGGTGCCGACCCTTCTCCTCGATGACGTCTTCTCCGAACTCGACCCGGCCCGCAGCCGGGCCCTGGTGGCCGAACTACCCACCGGGCAGTCGATCCTCACCACGGCGTCCCCGTTGCCCGAGGGCATCGCCATCGCCCAGATGGTGCACATCGACGACGTCGTGCACGCCGGATGAGCACCCAGCGATGACGCCACCCCGATCGCGGCGACCCGGAGGCCCCGACACGGGGCCCCGGCACGTGGGCCAGGCCATGGCCAAGGTGCTCGGACGCATCGGTGGATCCCCTTCGGTCAGCACCATGGAATTGGTATTTACCCGTTGGGACGAGGTGGCCGGTCCCGAATTGGCCGGTCACTCACGCCCTCTGCGGGTGCAGAATGCGGTGCTGGTCATCGGGGTGGAACACCCAGCCTGGGCCACCCGGGCCCGCATGGAGGCCGAGGGGATACTGGCCCGGGTGCGGGAAATGGGCGACACCGGCATCACCCGCATAGAAGTCGTCGTGCAGCGCCCCTGAGGGTCCCCTCCACGACCTCAATTTGAGCCGAACAGAGACAGTTCTCGGGTAGGATGGTGCGTTCGCATTGCGATGCCGGGGGACCAAGGTTCAGGCATTCGATGTGCACCGCGAAGACCGAAGTTTTGAAAGGACGCGCCTGTGGCACTAACGGTGGACGGAACCTCAGCACCTCAGGGCGCGTCGTATGACGAGAGCGACATCACGATCCTCGAGGGGTTGGAGGCGGTTCGCAAGCGCCCCGGCATGTACATCGGATCGACCGGCCCGACCGGCCTGCACCACCTGGTGTGGGAAGTGGTGGACAACTCGGTCGATGAAGCCATGGCGGGCCGGGCCACCCGGATCGACGTCACCCTGCTGGCCGACGGCGGTTGCCGGGTCACCGACGACGGGGCTGGGATCCCCGTCGGGCCCCACCCCAAGAACCCCAAGGTCTCCACGGCGGAAATCGTCCTGACCACACTGCACGCCGGCGGGAAGTTCGGGGGCAAGGGCTACCAGGTCTCCGGCGGTCTCCACGGCGTGGGCATTTCGGTGGTCAACGCCCTGTCGACCCGGGTCATCCTCGAAGTCGACCGGGACGGTCGGCACTGGGTCGCCGAGTTCGAAAAGGGCGGCAAGCTCAAGCAGAAGATCACCGACACGGGGCCGGCACCCGCCGACCGGGCGACCGGCGAGCCGCGCACCGGCACCACGGTCACCTTCTGGCCCGACTCGTCCATCTTCGACGAGACCGAATTCCGGGCCCAGACCATCATCGAGCGCATGCAGATCATGGCCTTCTTGAACAAGGGGCTGGAGATTCGCTTCACCGACAACCGGCCCGACCCGGTGTTGAAGACGACCTTCCGCTACGCCGGCGGCATCGTGGACTTCGTCAAGCACCTGAACGCGTCGAAGGAGTCGCTCTTCCGCAAGGTGGCCTCCTTCGAACAGATCGAAGAGGGACAGGAAGCCGAAGTCGCCCTGCAGTGGAACACGGGCTACCACGAGTCCATCCACTCCTTTGCCAACGGCATCTCCACCATTGAAGGTGGCATGCACGTCGAAGGGTTCAGCAAGGCGTTGACCAACTCGATCAACCGCTACGCCCGGGCCCGCAATCTTCTGAAAGAGAAGGAAGAGAACCTCAAGGGTGAGGACATCCGGGAAGGTCTGACCGCCATCATCTCGGTGCGCCTGCGCGACCCCCAGTTCGAGGGCCAGACCAAGGCCAAGTTGGGCAACGTCAGCATCCGCTCGCTGGTGGAGCGGGCCACCAACAAGAAGCTCAACGAATGGTTGGAGGAAAACCCCCGCGAAGCCAGCCAGATCGTGCAGAAGTCGACGCAGGCCGCCCGGGCCCGTATGGCCGCCCAGGGCGCCCGCGATCTGACCCGGCGCAAGTCCGCCCTCGACGGTGCCGGCCTGCCCGGCAAGCTGGCCGACTGCTCCTCACGCGATCCCCGCGAGTCGGAGATCTTCATTGTGGAAGGCAACTCGGCCGGTGGTTCGGCCAAGGACGCCCGCAACCCGCACACGCAGGCCATCCTGCCCATCCGGGGAAAAATTTTGAACGTCGAGCGGGCCCGCATCGACAAGATGCTGAAGAACGCCGAAATTCAGGCGCTCATCTCGGCCATCGGTGCCGGCCTGGCCGACGAGTTCGACGTCACCAAGATCCGCTACCACAAGGTGATCCTGCTGGCCGATGCCGATGTCGACGGGAGCCACATCCGGACCTTGCTGCTGACCTTCTTCTTCCGCCAGATGAAGCCCCTGGTCGAAGGTGGCTTCGTCTACGTGGCCCAGCCGCCGTTGTTCTCGACGCTGGTGGGCAAAGAGAAGATCTACCTGAAGGACGAGAGCGCCAAGGCGGCGTTCCTGGCCGAGCACCCCGACCACAAGCACGAGTTCAACCGGCTCAAGGGCCTGGGGGAGATGGACTTCGCCGAATTGCGCGACACCACGATGGATCCGTCGTTGCGTTCCCTCTTGCAGATCAACGTGGAACAGGCCGCCCTGGCCGACGAGGTGTGTTCCATCCTGATGGGCGACGACGTCGAACTTCGTCGCCACTTCATTCAGACCAACGCTAAAGACGTCCGTTTCCTGGACATCTGAGCGGGAGAAGACGGAGAGAACACATGGCACGACAGTCGACGCGCGGTGGCGGACGTGGAGGACGCGGCAGTGGTGGGGCCGGCGCACCTCCCGGAGGCGATGAAGCACCGGTTGAGGGCTACATCGAGCCGATAGAGATTCAGGAGGAAATGGAGCGATCCTTCCTCGAGTACTCCATGTCGGTCATCGTCTCTCGCGCCCTGCCCGACGTGCGCGACGGCCTGAAGCCGGTGCACCGCCGGATTCTCTACTCCATGTTCGACCGCGGCCTGCGGCCCGACCGACCCCACAACAAGTGCGCCAAGGTCGTGGGCGACGTCATGGGGACGTACCACCCGCACGGCGACTCGGCCATTTACGAAGCCCTGGCCCGCATGGTGCAGGACTTCTCGTTGCGCCACCCGCTGATCGACGGCCACGGCAGTTTCGGCGGGCGTAGTCCCGACGACGGCCCGGCCGCCATGCGGTACACCGAATGCCGGCTGGCCCCGCTCGCGCTCGAGCTCATGGCCGACATCGATGAAGACACTATCGACAAGATCCCCAACTACGACGGCTCGGACGAAGAGCCCGTCGTTCTGCCCGGCCGGTTCCCCAACCTCCTGATCAACGGCGCCCAGGGCATCGCCGTGGGCATGGCGACGAACATCCCGCCCCACAACATGGGCGAAGTGATTGACGCCGCTATCCATGTCCTCAACAATCCCGATGCCACCCCGGACGATCTCATGCAGTTCGTCAAGGGCCCCGACTTCCCGACCGGCGCGCTGATCCTCGGTCGCCAGGGCGTTCTCGACGCCTACCGCACCGGCCGCGGCTCCATAAAGATGCGCGCCGTCGCCGAAATCGAAGAAGGCCGCGTCGGCGACCGCATCGTGGTGACGGAATTCCCGTACCAGACCTCGGTCGAGGTCATTGAGCAGAAGATCACCGACCTGGTGCGCTCGGGTGACCTGGACGGCATCAGCGAACTCCGTAACGCCTCGGCCAACCAGCAGCCGCGACTGGTCATAGAACTCAAGCGCGACGCCAACGCCAACGTGGTGCTGAACAACCTGTTCAAGCAGACGCCGTTGCAGACCAGCTTCGGCGTCAACATGCTGGCCCTGGTCGACTCGGTGCCGCGGACCTTGAATCTGGCCCAGGCGCTTTCGCACTACATCGATCACCAGATCGAAGTGGTCACCCGCCGCACCGAGTTCCGCTTGCGCAAGGCGCAGGAACGGGCGCACATCGTCGAGGGTCTGCTCAAGGCCATCGACATGCTCGACGCGGTGATCGCCACCATCCGGGGCTCGGACGACCGCCCGTCGGCCCGCACCGCGCTGATGGCCGCACCCTTCGAGTTCACCGAGGTGCAGGCCACCCATATCCTCGACATGACCCTGGGTCGTCTCACCCGTCTGGGTCGCAGCGAGCTCGAAGAGGAGATGGCCAAGCTCATTGAGACCATCGCCGAGCTGCAGTCGATCCTGGCCGACGATGCCAAGCTGCGCGGCGTCATCTCCGAAGAGATGATCGCCATCCGGGACAAGTACGCCAACCCGCGCCGCAGCATCATCACGCACGACCCGGGCGAAATGGGCGTCGAGGACCTGATCGACGACGAGGAAATCGTGGTCACCATGACCAGTGGCGGCTACATCAAGTCAGTGGCCGCCGCCGCCTTCCGCACCCAGGGCCGTGGTGGCCGCGGCGTGCAGGGGGCGCGCCTGAAGGAAGAGGACCTGGTCAGCCAGGTCGTCCACTCCTCGTCGCATTCCTACCTCTTGCTGTTCTCCAACCACGGCAAGGTCTACCGCCTGCGCGGTCACGAGATCCCGCTGAAGGAGCGCACGGCCAAGGGCACCGCGGCCATCAACCTGGTGCCGCTCAACCCGAACGAGTCGATTCAGGCCATCATCACCACCCGCGAGTTCTCGCCCGACCAGTACCTGGTGTTCGCCACGTCGCAGGGTCAGGTCAAGAAGACCGCCATGAGCGAGTACGACAAGTCACGCCGCGAAGGCTTCATCGCCATCAACCTGCGCGAGGGCGACGAGCTGGTGCGCGTGGTGGCCACCTCGGGCGATGACGATATTTTCGAAGTGACGGCCAGCGGCATGACCATTCGCTTCAACGAATCCGACGTGCGGGCCATGGGTCGCGATGCGGCCGGCGTGCGCGGCATCCGGTTGAAGGCGGGCGACAGTGTCGTCTCCTGTGACGTGGCGGCTGACGACACCGACATCCTGTTGGTCACCGACGCCGGCTACGGCAAGCGGACCAAGCTGGAACGCTTCAACCGGCAGGCCCGCGGTGGCCAGGGCGTGCGCGGCATCCGCCTGACCGGCAAGCGGGGCTCGGTGGTGGCCGCCTTCATGGTGGCCCTCGACGAGGAGATTCTCCTGGTGTCATCCGGTGGGGTGGTCATCCGGACCGCGGCGCGCGAGATCGCGTCACAGGGTCGGGACGCCACCGGGGTGCGGGTCATGAACCTCGATGATGGGCAGAGCGTGGCCGCCGTGGCCCGGGTCAACGCCGAAACCGACGACGCCGAATAGTCGCCCGCTCACGGTTCGGCGTTGAACACCATGGTGAAGGGCACCTTGGTCGGGAAGTAGTACCCGATGAACTGCTTGCCCTCATAGACATAGGCCCGTCCGGACGAACTGGCCGTCTCAATGGAGACCGAGCTGGTCACGACGAAGTTCTTGTTCTGTCCGGCCGGCATCACCTGGGCGTAAATCGGGCGTAGTTGCCCGAGCCCGGTAACCTGCATCCAACACGGCCCCTTGACCGCGGCCATCTTCACCGTGAACGAAGCGGCGTGCACGTTGAAGATGACCTGATTGCCCACCCCGGGGACGATGTCGACCTTGGGCTCGGGCTTCTTGGTGACCTTGGCCGCCGTCTTGGGCGTGTTCGTCTTTTTGGAGTCCAGTCCGACGGCCTTCCTGGCGTCGTCGACCCAGCGAGTGGTCGAGGCTTTGGCGCTGTCGTACCAACCCGACACGTGCTTGTGCTCGAGCAGTCCCACGCCGCCGAGCACCACCAGGAGGGCGACCACGGTAGTCAGCAGCTTCAAGGCGAACGGGGCGCCCTGGCGCACGGCGGGGACCTGACCGGTATCGAAGATGGGGACCTGGCCGGTGTCGTTGATGGAGCGGACGTTGGGCACGACACCGGTAATGGTGGAGTCGGTCACACCGGTGGCGTCGCCCGGCCACAGCGAGGCGTGGCCGCCGGCGGGTGTGTGCCCCCCGACCGGAGCGGACGAGACCGAGACTAGGGGCCTTTCGATGGGCCGCACCGGCAGCTGCTCCATGGGGGGCCAGGCGCTGACCGCGGCCAGGACCATGGCGTCCCCGGAGAGTCCCAGCGAATCGGCATACGAGCGCAGGGTGCGGAGCGTTTCCACCCGATCGGTCAGGTGTTCCATGTCGCCGCGCTCGAGCGCAACGATGTCGTCCTTGGTGCAGGAGGAGTGGCTGGCGGCTTCCTCCACGGTGAGACCGATGCGCTGGCGGGCCTGACGGAGGGTGGACGCGATGGCCGAGAGTGATGGCGGCACCACCTCTTCATCACCCGGGGAAGGGGATTCACGACTGAGCACTTGCAGCCCCTTGAGCGGCCAACCAGACCTGGTCATCGTACCGGCCGGGTGCCGCCGACTTGGGCGCAGGCCGGCTCGACCCGATCGGGCTCGCTCTGGGCGAGAGGGGGCTACGGTCCCAACCATGGTTGAGGACAGCCGCATCACCGTCCGGCCGGCAGTAGCCGGGGACGCGGCGGCCATCGGCGCCGTCTTCAACGCCGCCGTCCGTACCGGTTGGAACTTTCTGGGTCAGATGGTCGAACGGCCGATGTTCCCACCCGAATACTGGGATCAGCTCGTGGTCGACCACCAGCCTCCGGACGTGCTCGTGGTGGCCGACCACGGCACGGGCGGGGTGGTCGGGTACTGCGCCGCCCACCCGGACGACGGCGAACTCCACCTGCTCTTTGTGCATCCGGACCACGGCGGCCGCGGCATCGGCGGCGCGCTGCTGACCCTGGCCCACGATGCACTGCGCTCCGCCGGCTGCTCCGAGGCCTACCTCTTCACCCACGAACGCAATGTGGGCCCGCTGGGCTTCTACGCATCGGTCGGGTATCGACCCGACGGGACGGACAGGACGGCGGATTTCCACGGCACCACTATCCGGGAGCTCCGACTGGTTGCGCCGCTCGAACCGGCGACGCCGTTCGCTATTCGGGAGTGACGTTCTTGACGAAGCGAACTTCTTCGGCATCGAGCAGGTAGCCGAGAGCCGGCCAGAAGCCCATGGCGGCCGGATGGGCCTCGACCACGTAGAGATTGATGCGACGGACGCCGCGTTGGCGTAGGCGCCGTTCACCTTCGGCTACCAGCGAACGACCGAGCCCGTGGCGGCGATAATCAGGGTGCACGGCCAGCCGGTAGAAGGCACCGCGCCAACCGTCCCAGGCGGCCAGGAGGGTACCGACGATGTCCCCCTCAACCGAGGCAATGACGAAGGCATCGGGGTCGCGTTCCCAAAGGGCGCTCAGCCCGGGAAGGTCGTCGGTGGCCGACGGAAGTTCGGTGGCTGCTTCCCAGAAGTTCAGGATGGCCGGGAATTGCGACGGCCGCGCCGAACCGATGTCGAAGGCCACGGCGGCGCCGACTTAGAAGAAGTGGAACGAGGTGATGGGCCAGACCCGCACTTCGACCTTGCCCACAATCAGTGAGTGTGAGATCGGACCCCAGTAGCGGCTGTCGCACGACTCGGTGCGGTTGTCGCCCATCATGAAGTAGTCGTTTTTGGGGATCAGGAAGGGCTTGGTCAGGCTGTAGCCCGTGCCGGCCGGGCCCGGGTAGGTCACCCCGCGCACCGAAGAGGGCAGCCAGGACTCGTTGAGCGCCTTGCCGTTTATGTAGACGTGTCCCTTGTAGAGCGAGATGGTTTCACCCGGGAGGCCGATGACCCGCTTGACCAGATCGTTCACCTCGGCGCCGCCGCAGTTTTCGAGCGGCGGCTTGGAGAAGACCACGATGTCGCCGCGCCCGATGCCGTGCAGGTGGTAGCTCAGCTTGTTGACGAGGATGCGGTCGCCGATCTTCAGCGTCGGCTCCATGGAGCCCGACGGGATATAGAAGGTCTGGACGGCGAAGGTGCGGATGAGCAGGGCCACGACCAACGCCACCAGCACCACGACGATGGCCTCGCGACCCCAGCGCGAACGGCTGGCACGCTTGGGCGGAACGGGCGTCCCGAGGTCGGTGGAATCGAGGGCTTCGGACGTCACGGTAGGGGCAGGCTACTCGTCGGCGCCCATCGCTCCCGGCGCCCCCCGGGGGTCGCGGGAGCCGCTCGGGCGAGGAGCGGACGGGTTAGGCAGATGCGCCGACCGGGATGACGGAGCGGGTGTCCTGGCCTGAGCGGATGAGGGTGCCGGGTACGGCGCCGGTCGGCATGCCGTCGCGAATGGTTTCCACCCCGTTGACCAGAACCCGGACGACGCCCTGGGATCCGGCGATGAGGCGGGGAGCTTCGCCGGGCAGGTCGTGCACCAGGCGGGCGGGGTCGGAGGCGACGGTGGCGGGGTCGAAGACCACTACGTCGGCCGCGTACCCCTCGGCCAGGCGGCCGCGCCCGCGCAGGCCGAAGAGCTGGGCCGGCTGCTCGGTCATCATGTGCACGGCCTGCTCGACCGGCACCAGCTGGCGTCCCCGCAGGCAGTCCTGCAAGAAGGCGGTGGGGTAGCTGGAGCCGCACATGCGGTCCAGGTGGGCGCCGGCGTCGGAACCGCCCACCATGGCGCGGGGGTCGCTCCAGATCTCGGCCCGCATGGCCCACGTGTTCTCGTCACCGTCATCAGTGTTGGGCCAGAGCACCGTACGCAGGTCGTCGGCCAGCACCACATCGAGCAGGGTGTCGAAGTCGGCGGTGCCACGCTCGGCCGCGATGTCGGCCACCGTGCGTCCGGCGCAGCCGTCGTTGGCCGCGGCGTAGGTGTCGCCGATGACGTAGGTCCCCCAACGGGCCAGGCCGCGAAAGACGCCGGCCTCCTTGCTGCGAGCACGCTCGTCCAGCAGGGCGCGCACCTTGGGGTCGGCCAGTTGCACCATGCGCTCATCTTGGGGAAGGCCCATGATCTCGCCCCAGCCCGGAATGAGGAAGAGGGCGCAGTGCGTGCGGAAGCTCATGTTCATGGGCACCAGCGTGGGCATGGTGAGGGCGACAATCTGGCCGCCGCCTTCGGCCGCTTTGGTTGAGGCGGCTAGCTGGTGCTCAATGCGGTCGGCCGAGCGGCCGTCCACGGTGAGGACGTTCCAGTTGAGCGGCCGCTGCGCCGTCTTACTCATGGTGGTCATGAGGTCGACCTCTTCGTCGCTGAACGAATCGAGGCAGCCGTTGGTGATGTACTCGAGCGTGGTCCCCTCGTGGGCCGCCACTTCTTCGCAGAAGGCCAACATCTCGCGCCGGTCGGCGTGGCGCGAACTGATCGGCTTCCCGTCGCCGTCCGAGTGTGTGCGCGATTGGGACGACGAGAAGCCCAGGCCGCCGGCTTCGAGCGATTGGCCCAGGAGCTGGCGCATGGCGGCGATCTCTTCGTCGGTCGCCACCTCCTCGCCCCGGGCGGCGCCCATGACCTTGCGCCGCAGGGCGCAGTGTCCGACCAGGAAGCCGGCGTTGACGCCCAGGTTCCCCTCGAGCGCGCCGAGATACTCGCCGAAGGTCGACCAATTCCACGGCACGCCCTGCTCGAGCGCGGTCAGCGGCATGCCTTCCACCTTGGCCATCATCTGGCGGATGTAGTCGGCGTCCTCGGCGTTGAGAGGAGCCAGGGTGAAGCCGCAATTGCCGCCGATGACCGTGGTGACACCGTGCAGATTGGAAGGGGAGGCCGAAGGATCCCAGAAGAGTTGTGCGTCGTAGTGGGTGTGGGGGTCGACAATGCCGGGGATGACCATCAAGCCGGTGGCATCGAGTTCAACCGTGCCCGCGGAGGCGATCTCCCCGATCTCGACGATACGGCCGTCTTGAATACCCACGTCGGCTATCCGGCCCGGGCCGCCGGTGCCGTCGATCACGGTGCCGGATCGGATCACGTAGTCGAGCATGAAGCCTCCATTGCGAGGGGCCAGAGGGGCCGGGCCAGGGAATCTGACGCGGCGTCAGTTTAGAGCGGGCGGGCGGCGGCGGTCAGAACGATGTCACCAACAGCAACATTGTCCTGTGGATAAGCGTTCCGTGCCTAGGAAACCCCTATGTGCGGGGATTCCATCCCCAGGTCGTCCACAGGGCTTCTGCCATCTATCCCCATGGCCGGGCTGTTGCGCCGTCCGCCTTTGTGGTTTGCTCAGTGCGTGATCGTGCACGCACCCTTCAATCGAGCGACTCCGCCATGGTGCTGAGCCTGCACCCGATGGCCGAAGGGGTGCTGCCGGGCCACCTTCTCGAACGGGCCATCCGGGCCGGCTACATCGATGCCGGGCGCTTCAACATTCCCGAGACCAACGTGCAGCCGGCCAGCCTGGACCTGCGCCTGGGCGAGCGGGCGCTGCGTATCCGTTGCAGCTTCCTCCCCGGCGACGACACGGTGGAGCACAAACTGAAGGACTACATCCTCGATGAGATCGACCTCCGAGGCGACGGGGCCATGCTCGAAGCGCGCTGCCCGTACCTCATTGAATTAAAGGAGAGGTTGGATCTGCCGGCCGGCTTGCGGGGCAAGGCCAACCCCAAGAGCTCGACCGGCCGCATCGACGTCTTCACCCGGGTCATCACCGATTACAGCGACCGCTTCGACGAGATCGCCGCCGGCTACCAGGGTCCGCTCTATTTAGAGGTCGTCCCCTTGTCCTTCGCCGTGCGGGTCCGGGAGGACCTCACCCTCAATCAATTGCGTCTGTCCATCGGGCATCCGTCCCTGAGCGACCACGAGGTGCGGACCGCCCATGCCGCCGAGCCCATCCTCTTCCGGGCCGGGGCGCCCGTTCCGACCGAGGAGCTGGTGTTGTCCGACGGGCTTTTCCTGGGCCTCGATCTCCACGGGGACGAGAAGGGGCGGGTCGGCCACAGCACCCGCGACAGCGCCCCCCTGCTGGATCTGACCTCGGGCCGGGAGGTGGATCCGGCCCCGTTCTGGGACCCGGTCTACCGGGAGGAGGGCGACCGTCTGGTCCTCTCGCCCAAGCGCTTCTACCTTCTTATGTCCCACGAGGCGGTCAGCATCCCTCCCTATCTGGCGGCGGAAATGACGGCCTATGACCCCACCAGCGGTGAGCTTCGTACCCATTACGCAGGGTTTTTCGACCCCGGCTTCGGATTTGACCCCAACCGCCGTTTCCAGGGATCCCGGGCGGCGCTCGAAGTTCGGGCCCACGACGTGCCCTTTATGGTCGAAAACGGGCAGGCCGTCTGCAAATTGACGTTCGAGAGAATGTTGGAAGAACCCATGGCCCTGTATGGGTCCGATATAGGGTCTTCCTATCAACAGCAGGAAGAGACTCTGAGCAGGTATTTTACGAGACCGGGCCGGTAGCCTAAGCTGGTGGGATCGGGCCGAGTGGCCTGTATCGTTGTTTCAGACGGAATTGATTTGGGCATTACCGTAAGACACGCGTTCTTACACGTTTCTTATATAGATTTGATTATGAGAAGCTGGGCTCAGAACATCACATATAAAGGAGCAACAACTTGAGGCGGATTAGTCGTACAACACTGGGGGCCATCGGGGGCGGTGTGGTCATCGCGGCCGGACTGCTCGCTGGATTGCTGCCTTCGGGTGCTGGCGCAGCGCCAAGCGCGGTTGCTCCTGTCGTTAAGTCGACGCCAGCCGTGAAGGCAGCCGACCCGTTGGCGCCATTGAAGGCACTGCCGATCTCGATCGCGATTCCCATCTCCTTGCTGGAGAATGAGATCGCCGGGATGCTGCTGCCGAAGCAGGACTCGACCACGGGCACCAACACGACGACCCAGTCGAGCCCGCTGGCCAACCTGAGCGTGCCGGTGAACGCCTGCTCGATCTCCGCTGGCATACTCGCCGGCGCGAAGAGCAGCTGTGCCACCACCTCGGTGGGCACCGGCCAGAAGGGTGCGATTGCCAACGTCAACGTGCCCATCACGGTCAACGACAATGCGGTGGGCCTCCTGGGCGCCGCCGCTTCGGCCCTCGGCCTGAACTCGACGTCCTCGCCGGCGTCGACCACGCAGACTGGTGCCATCAACGCTGTCGTGCCGGTGTCCATCTGCTCGGTGAACGTCGGCCTGGCCGGCGCCACCTCAAGCGCCTGTGACACGACCGGCACCAATGGAGTGACCTCGCAGAAGGGCGTCATCGACGCCGTCGTCCCGGTGACCGTCTGTGACGTGATTGTCGAGATCGCCGGCAACTCCGACGCCAGCTGCCCGACCAACCCCGACACCATCAAGCAGGACGGCGAGCTGGCCGACCTGTACGTGCCCGCCGGCATCTGTGGCGTCATCGCCGAGATCGACGGTAAGGCCACGGGCGAGTGCATGCCCAGCCCGGCCACGCCGCTGGTAAAGGGACTCCCGGTCAACAGCCTGACCCAGGGTGCCCCGATTGACGGTGTCCTCCCGGTCAACGCCTGCTCCATCGTGGTGGCCATCGACGGAACCGCCAGCAACGCCTGCGAGCCGAGCCACGTGGCTCCGACGCAGACCGGCGTTCTGCCCATCAACGCTCCGGCCACCGTGTGTGCCGTGACAGCCGCCGTCATGGGCACTGCCACCGGCACCTGCACCGGCGCCGGCAGCACCGGCATTCCAATCGGCATCGGCGGTCCCGGTAGCGGCATCACGCTTCCGATCACCTTGTGCGGTATCGAGGGCGCTCTCGGCGGGACGGCGAACGCCTCCTGCCCGCAGCCTTCGACGCCGGCCACGACGCCGACCACCATTCCGGTGACCTTGGCTTCGAACCCCACGCCGCCCAAGCCTGCTGGCGCCCTGGCCTTCACTGGAGCACCTCTGGTGCTCGAGTTGGGCATCGCGCTGATGGCCCTGGTCACGGGTTGGGCGATGAGCATGGTGGCTCGCCGCCAGCGTCGCAGCACCGCACCCAAGCACGCAGCAGCCTCTCGCCGATAAGGCGAGGAAGGGCCTGAGGGGGCCCTACAGAAACAACGGACAGATCCGATGGAGGAAGGGAGGGATCGATGTCCGATGTAAAAGATGTTGAGATGAGCCTGGAAGACCTCTTCCTGTCTCACGAGTTCGGCAAGGTTGGGGTGGCTACGGCTGCCCCAACTTTGGCGTCCACTGGCCTATTTCCCGAGTTCGAGGCACCGCTGTTCATGGTGCCCCGGGCCGGGTCGGCCGCCATCGGTCACTCGACCACCACGCATTTACGCCGCAACCGGACCTACGCCGTCATGAGCGGCGCGGTGGCGGCCGCACTGGTGGTGGCCATCGGGGTATCCGGGGCGACGAACGGCCGGACTGGCAAGACGGGCGGGGTACAGGCCCTGCATCCGATCGGCGGGACCTCCGTGGGCGGCAGTGGCGCCATTTCGGGCGGTGGCGGAAGCACCACCGCGCCCGGCACCGACGTGGCGCCTGCTGCGAGCAGCGGCAATGTGGCCACGCTGGCGTCGGCTACTCAGGGCAGCAGTACCGGCGTTGGGCCGGGAACGATCGTGAGGATCACCATTGTTCCGACGCCTGGCGGCAATTCCAGTCCGCCTTCGTCGACGGCACCGGCGGGCACGATCTTGGCCCCCGTCATCCATCTGGTGGGTCAAGTGGTCGCTGTGACCGGGAACACTCTGATCGTGACTACGGGTGGTCTCGGCAACGCGCTCCCCGTGGCCTCTTCGGTGACGGGTCTGCTCGGCAACGTCAGCCAGACGCTGAGCAACGTGGGCAACGCTCTCGTCACCACGGCCTAGCTACAGCAGCTCATCGACGACGGCCAAACGGCTGGCGCTGGGGGGCACGATGGCCACGACAGTCGAGTTCAGCGGTTCCAGACGCACGTCCTCCACGGTCGCAACGAGTGGACCACTCCCTTCGTCCCGCGCTCCCGCCAACTCCTTGCGCATGAGCCCGAGATTGCGGGTGACAACGCCGGCTGACCGGCGCAGCGTCCCGTCGGCCCGCCAGTAGGGCGCCGCTGAGAGGTCAACAATCAGCTGACGGGTTGGTCTGGCGCAGGCCAGTGCGCCGTCCACACTGTCCATGAGCAGTGGATCGGGCGGGAGGAGCCGACCGAAGAGCGCTCGTTGCCAATGCAGTGGCCGCACCGAACGGTGAAGCTCGCGGACGGTGGCGGCGAAGGCGCGGTGGCGCTCGAGCAGGTCGTCGGCGCCCTGGGCCAGGCCGAGGGTCAGGTGAGTGAGCGCCTGCAGGGCGAAAGCGCGCTGGCGTCGCACCATGGATTGGGTGGGCATGGGTACTACGAGGAAGCAGACGACGGTGGCACAGGCGGCGCCGACCAGAATGGCCAACAGACGGGTGCCCAGCACGGACACGCCTGGCAGCCCGAGATAGCCGTTGAGCAGTGCAGCGACACACGTCACGCAGCCGGCCCAGAGGGCGTAGTGCAGCTCCCGCCCCCATGACCCGGAGAAGAGCAGGACAAAGATGACGACGATCGTGCCGTCCTGATGTCCGGGCAGGTGGGCGCTGAGGACAGTGGCCACCACGGTGCCGGTGGCGGCCCCGACCAGACGGGCGATCCCCTTGAAGAGGACATGACCCCGACCGGGTCCACTGCTACAGACGATGGTGGCGGTCAGCACGACCCAGTTCCAGTGCATCGGGAACGCGGTCCGTCCGATGATGAAGGCCGCGGTCAGGGCCACCGCCAGCTGGAGTGCCATGCGGGTATGGCCGCTGAGGGAGCGCACTGAACGGGCCGGCTGGACCGGCGGTGCGCTCTGGGGGCGATCTTTCGGAGGCGAAGGCAGCGCGCCGAGCCGGCGGGCCAGCGATTGAACCGCCACGACCCAGCCCAATGCCAGGAGAGCCGCCACGATCTGCCACCAACGGGCGTGCGGACCGCCGCCGATCCCGACCCCGGGGACGACCAGGATTGATGTGATGGGCAGCGTGACGAGCTGGGCCACCCGGGCCACCGTGCGCCCGAATTGGCGCAGCCACATCGCCCCGGCCTGAGCGGCCACGAAGGCCACGGCGCCATAGTTGGGATGTTGGAAGAAGAGCTGGCCGACCGCGCCGGCGGCCAAGGCCACCAGGGGGACGACCGCTAGATCCCCGAGCCGATGGCGCCAGCCCGGCGCGCGTTGGGTCCGGGAGAGGCTGAGAGCCAGCACCACGGCGAGGATCACGAAGGTCAGGTTCTGCCGGGCCAGCCGCTCCACCACCAGGGCCGAGGCAAAAGCGCCCAACGTGGCCCCCATGGTGACGAAGGCACGCTGGAGTTCCCGGCCAACCGGCAGCCGAGCGGCGCCGCTGAACCGGGTGGCCAGAGTGCTTCGTAAAGCGAATGAGTTCATATTAGAGCAGCCCCTAACAGCGCATCCATGCGAGGAAACTAGTACGCTAAAGCGTAGTATGTCCCCACCGGCGCACTCCACCATTGACGAACGCGTGGTTGACATTCGCCGGGCGGTGGCCCATCTCGGACGTCGGTTGCGGGCGGAACGGTCGGATCGATCGGTAAGCACGGGCAAGATCAGCGTGTTGGGCCACCTCATTCGTCGCGGTCCGATGACGCCCGGCGAACTGGCTGCCGCCGAGTTTGTGCAACCGCAGTCGCTCAGCCGGCTGCTGGCAGAGTTGGAGCAGGCCGGCTTGGTCAGCCGCACTCCCGATGCCATAGATCGGCGTCAGTACCTGGTGGCCATCACGGCCGAGGGCCGCCGCACCGTGGCCCGGGACGTGGCTGGCCGGGATGCCTGGCTCTCCCAAGCCATGGACAGCCTGACAGTGGCCGAGCGGGAGATCCTCCACATCGCGGCCACCCTGATGGATCGGTTGGCTGACACCGACGCGCCGCTCGATTGAGCGGGCATTCCTGCTAAGCCGGGAACCGTACGCCGCTGGGGCGCGTGAGCGAGGTCACCATGCACTACGTGAATTTGGGAACTACAGGACTTCGGGTGTCCAGGATCTGCCTGGGCATGATGTCCTTCGGCAACGACAGTGATCGGGCCTGGGTCATAGACGAGGACGGGGCCGACGTGATCGTGAAGGCAGCGGTCGAAGGGGGCGTCACTTTCTTCGATACGGCCGACACCTATTCGGGGGGCGCCAGCGAAGTGGCCACCGGCAAACTCGTCAGCAAGTACCTCACCCGCGACGAAGCCGTGGTCGCCACCAAGGTCTTCATGCCGATGACACCCGGTGAGAACGGTGGTGGGCTGTCCCGCAAGCACATCCTCTCGGGCATTGACGCCTCCCTGCGCCGCCTCAACATGGACTACGTCGACCTGTACCAGATTCACCGTTGGGACCCCCGGACGCCCATTGAAGAAACCATGGGAGCTCTGCACGACGTGGTTCGCGCCGGCAAGGCCCGCTACCTCGGCGCCAGCAGCATGTTTGCCTGGCAGTTTTCCAAGGCACAGCATGTGGCCGAGGCGCACGGCTGGACGAAGTTCGTATCCATGCAGAACCACTACAACCTGATCTACCGCGAGGAGGAGCGCGAGATGATCCCGCTCTGCCAGGACACTGGCGTCGGCGTCATTCCATGGAGTCCGCTGGCCCGGGGCGTCCTGGCCGGCAACCGGACCCGTGAGGGTGGGCGCAACACCACCCGATCAAGCACTGATCCGTTCACCGACTACCTCTACGAGCAGCCGACCGACTTCGATGTAGTCGACGCGGCCCAAGCCGTGGCCGGCGCCCGTGATGTGCCCACGGCTCAGGTGGCCCTGGCCTGGCTGCTCTCCAAGCCCGGAGTCACGGCACCCATCGTGGGGTCGACCAAGCTCGGGCACCTGCAGGATGCCCTGGCGGCCGAGCAACTCACTCTGACCGACGAGGAGATTGCCCAGCTGGAGAAGGCGTACGTGCCCCACCCGGTACTCGGCCACGGCTAAGAACTTTCCCGTGTCGGTCCGCTAGGGTCGGCCGCCAGGAGAACGGCAGCTCAGGGAGGGTAAAGGAACCATGCGGGTCGCGTTGACGGTGGCGGACTTTCTCAATCGCGCCGCGCTGGTCTACGGCGACCGGGTGGCGTGTGTTGACGAGCCCGACGTGCCCGGCTCCCTGGGCACCTTGACCTATGCGGAACTGGAAGCACGCGCCCGCGGCATGGCCCTGGCCCTGGACGAACTTGACGTCGCGCACGGGGAGCGGGTGGCCATTGTCAGCCCCAACTCGGGTCGATTTCTCACGTCCTATTACGGCGTCAGCGCCTACGGCCGGATTCTCGTGCCCATCAATTTCCGGCTGACGGCGGCCGAAATGAGTTACATCGTCGAGCACTCCGGAGCCTCGGTACTGCTCTACGACCCTGAACTGACCGACGTGGTGACCGATGTGAATGTGGCGCACCGCTTCGCTCTCGACGGCATTGACGACGCCGCCCTCTTCGCCCCGGCCCCGGCCGGTGCGCAACCAAAGCCGTGGGCGGCGGAGGAGGACGGAACCTGTTCGGTTAACTACACCTCGGGAACGACGGCTCGACCCAAGGGCGTGCAGCTCACCCACCGCAATTGCTGGCTCAACGCCGTGACCTTCGGGTGGCACACCGGCGTCAACGATCGCGACGTGCTCCTGCACACCCTTCCCATGTTCCATTGCAACGGTTGGGGCATGCCCTATGCCGTGACGGGCATGGGCGGCACCCACATCGTGCTGCGCAAGGTGGACGGCGAGGAGATTCTCACCCGTATCGAGCGCCACGGGGTGACGCTGCTGTGCGGTGCCCCGGCGGTGGTGGCCGCCATCCTCGATGCCGCGGCGGCGCGGTCGCGCGACGGCCGCCCCATCCCCGGACGCGGCACCGTACGCATTGTGGTGGCCGGGGCGCCGCCGCCGTCCAAGACAATCGAACGCATTGAGTCCGAACTGGGCTGGGAGTTCATTCAGATTTACGGTCTGACCGAGACGGCTCCACTGCTCACCATCAACCGCGCCCCGGCTGAATGGGATGACGTGAGCCCGCTCGAGCGCTCGCAACGGCTGAGCCGCGCCGGCGTGCCGGCCATCGGGGTGAGCATCGCCGTCGATGCCGACGGGGAGGTCCTGGCCCGCTCCAATCACGTCTTCGCCGGCTACTGGGAGCAACCCGAAGAGACGGCCGCCGCGCTCGAGGGCGGATGGTTCCACAGCGGGGACGGCGGCTTCGTAGACGGGGCCTACCTCACCATCTCGGACCGCAAGAAGGACGTCATCATCACCGGCGGGGAGAACGTCTCATCCATTGAAGTCGAGGATTGTCTCTACCAACACCCCGCCGTAGCCGAGGTGGCCGTCATCGGCGTGCCCGACGAGAAGTGGGGCGAGACGATCAAGGCACTGGTGGTGCTCCGGCCCGGCACCGAGGCTTCGGCCGAGGAACTCATCGCGCACTGCCGTGAACGCATGGCCCATTTCAAGGCGCCCACCAGTGTCGAGCACCGTGACGCCCTCGACCGCACGGCCACCGGCAAACTGCAGAAGTACAAACTGCGTCAGCCCTACTGGGCCGACCGGGACCGCGCCATCAACTGAGGGTCTAAGTCAGGAGACTTAGCCTCGATCCACCGATCAATGAACTGATTCGGTAGCCGCGCATCCGCGGAAAGTGCCTCCCTGCCTGGAAGAATTGTGATTGTCGAAGTCACTATTCGCACCAGTACCAGGAGGCACTTTCAGTGAGTTCAGTATCGCGCGGGATCGACCGGATTGGTGTGACCTTCGACGAGCCCAATCTGGTGGCCAATGCCGGCCTGCTCTTGGTGGGAACCCTGGCCGGCCGCCTCGAACTCGAGCCCCTGATCAATGAGTTCGTCGACTTCTCGGGTCGCGTCGGTGGGGCGGCACCAGGTCGCAAGGTGCTCACCTTGGTGCATGCCATGGCGGCGGGGGCGAGCCATATCGATCACGCTGACGTGCTGCGTTCGGGAGCAACGGCGGCGGTGCTCGGGCATCGCGTCATGGCCCCGTCGACGCTGGGCACGTTCCTGCGGGGCTTCACCTTTGGTCATGTCCGCCAGCTCGACGCCGTGCTGGCCGAGGCGCTGCGCCGGGCCTGGTCACTCGGCGCTGGACCCGGTTCCGAGCAAATGGTGATTGATCTCGACTCGACCATCTGCGAGGTGTGCGGCAAGGCCAAAGGAGGTGCTGGCTATGGCTATACCCGAGTCCTTGGCTATCACCCCCTGGTCGCCACCAGGGCCGACACCGGCGAGGTGCTCCACGTCCGCCTGCGCAAAGGGGCCGCCAACACCGGGCGCGGCGCGGGGCGCTTCGTCGAAGAACTCGTGGCTCGAGTCCGCCGGGCTGGGGCGACCGGCGGACTCATTATGCGCTTCGACTCGGGCTTTTGGTCCAACGCCACCATCGCCACCCTCGAGCGTCTCGAAGTCGGCTTCACCATGGGCGTCAAGATGAACAAGTACGTGGTCAGCGCCATTTCTTCGATCGACGAGTCGGCCTGGACCCCGATCGAGTACACCAAAGACGGCGAGGCGCAGGTGGCTGAGTGTGACTACAAGGCACGCCGCCTCATCGTGCGCCGGACCCGGCTCATCGGAGGCCAAGCAACGTTATGGCCCCAGTGGCGCCACTTCGCCTTCTTGACCGATCTCGACGGTGATGCCTGCGACGTCGACGCCTTCCACCGCAGCCATGCCAACGTCGAGCTGGCCATCCGGGACCTCAAAGAAGGAGCCGGGCTCGAGCACGTGCCCTCGGGACGATTCTTTGCCAACGCGGCCTGGCTCGTCTGCGCCGCCCTGGCCCATGACCTCATCCGTTGGACCGCCCAACTCGGCGAGATCACACCCAAGGATCAGCGCACCGTGGCTCGCACTGTGCGCACCCGGTTCTTCTCGGTTCCGGGTCGTCTGGTCAGCCGTGCAGGCACCCCGACATTGCGAACGCCACTCGAATGGCCGTGGGCCGCGGCCTTCCTCCGCGCCCTCGACCTCCTGCGAAGCCTGCCTCCCGTCCCCGTCTAGGACACCATGTCGCGGCCGGCGCACCGCAGACGATGGCATCAGGCGCTGACAAAGGAGGTGTCGCAACTAAGCGTCTGCCTCTGCATGCCACGATTGGCGGTGAACCCTTCAACGCACGACGCTGGCGTCACTCGCCAACCGAAATGACCATTACTTCGGGACTACGGCCCGGATTTTCGGTGGATCGAGGCTTAGTCAGCCGGGCGGAAGGACCGTTCCTCCAGGATCAACGTGCCGTCGGTCTCGAAGGCGGCGGCGCTCTTGCCGCCCATCAGGTTGCGGATGGGCTCGCCGGCGATGGCATTGCGCCATCCAACATCGAGGCGGCTCGGCTCCTGGCAGAGGAGGCTGGAGATGTCGGCCCGCGTGGCCAGGAGGCTCTGGTCAAAGCTCAAGTTGTCGGCAATCTGGCGGACCAGACCCGAACAGACGGCCACGGCAGCCGGTGGGGCCTGGGCATCACGGCCGTCGGGCGGGAGGTGGAGTTGATCGGGGGTCAACGGGGTCCCGCGGGCAATGGCCTCAAGGATCTCGTTGGCGCCCCCTTGGGCCAGGTGCCGGCCGTCAATGCCGCGCACCTTTTCGAGTTCGGAGCGATTGCGCGGTGGCCGTTGGGCGATGGCCAACAGGGCCAGGTCGTTGAGCACGGTCCGGCGCGGCCGGTCCACCTTGGCCGCTCGGCGCTCCCGCCAGGCCGCCACTTCCTGGGCCACGCCGCGAGAGCGTTCCGACAGGCGGCGGATGTCGCCCATCTTCCACCAGGCCTCCTCCGGAACGACACTGCGTCGCCGGTTGGGCAGCACCTCAGCACATTCTTCGAGGGCCCACGTCAGCCGGCCCAGATCGGCCAGTTGCTTGGTCAGGATGGTCCGCAACTCCAAGAGGTAGGCCACGTCCCCGGCGGCATACGTGATCTGGCGATCCGAGATCGGGCGCTGCAGCCAATCGGACAGCTGGTCCGCCTTGGGCAGCGTGATGCCCAAGATCTGATCGATGAGGCGGGAAAGCGACGGAGTGGAGAGGCCGAGGAACCCGGCCACGATCTGAGTGTCGAACACCACCCCGGGTACGGCGCCGCAGGCGGCGTCGAGCACATCGAGGTCCTGATCGGCCGCGTGCGCCACGGCGATCCCGGGACCGGCGAAAAGGCGAGCCAGTGGCGCCGGGTCAAGAGCCAGGGGATCGACCAGGGCCACCCGGTCGGCCCAGGCCAGCTGAATGAGGGCCAGCTTCGGGAAGTAGGTGCGCTCGGTATGGAACTCGGTATCGAAGCCGTAGAACTCCTCGCCGACGATGTCGTCGCACAGCGCATCGAGTTGATCCGGTGTGACAACCAGCGAGGGTTCAGAGGGTGACCGGCTCATGTCGCAGCAGCGTAGGTGCTCGGTTGCGATGACCGGCCGCGCTTCACGATGTGGGCCCGTCCTTGGTCGACGACCGATGGCGTGAGTAGTGCCGGGCGGCACGGGCTCGATTGCCACAAGCGGTGGAGCACCACTCTCGCCGCGGATGGTCTTGCACGAAGTACAGGACGCAGCCCGGCGCCATGCAGGCTCGCATGGGAGACGCGGCCGGATCGGTGAAAAGGGTGATGGCCTGGGCGGCGACGTCCGCCAGCGCAGTGGAGACCGGTGGGCCTTCCGGGCTGCTCCCCAGTCGCAGCGTCCCGTCCGCCAATTCGAGCCGGGGGCCGGCGTGCCCAGCTGCCACCTCGTTGACCGCTACCACGGCGGCGGTCGTGTCCTGCATGGCCGACATGGCGGCGGGCCGGGTGTCGTCGGTGCACAGCGCGGCCAGCCGTCGAAGGGCATCGCGCAAAACCCGAGCCTGGCCGAGGTCGTGATCTGTTGCCGGTGGAGGTTCGTGAAAGGTGCCGATGGCCTGGAGCCAAGCCGCCAGGTGGTCAGGTTCTGTCAATGCGTCGTGTACGCCCTGGCGGTTGGCCCAGATGGTGTTCATGAGCCGGATGGCGTCCGGTTCACCGGGGAGAACCCACGGACCTGCTGCGCGCATGCTCTCGCCCATCATGTTCTAATGGTACCACGGGGTTGCAGACGTTAGAAAGGCGTGCTAGACCTCCTAACGTCAAATGGATCTATTACCCGTTAGGTACTGGTGAGCAACCACTAAAAGGAGTTTCCATGTCCACCCTCCCGTTCATCGGCCCCTCCGTTTCCGGACCCGCTGCCGACCTGTTGGCCGGCGTGCAACGGAGCTTGGGCGTCACCCCCAACATGACCGTCCTGACCAACTTCTTCAATAAGGCCGCCGATGTGGACGTCGACCTTTCCCCTGGTCGAGGCGTGATGACCGAGAGCGAGGCGAACGGGGCCACACGCGTGGCCTACATCCTGGGCGTCCCATTGGCCGAAGGGGTCGAGCGGCAATGGCCCCAGATGGGCGAGATCGTGCGCGGCGCAGCGCTGGTGGCCGCCGTCGAGGGGAACTTCCCGGAATTGACCCTCCAGGTCGGTCGGCGACTGCGCCTGGACGACGTGATCGTTGTCGAATGGACCTGCAATTACGGCGATGGGCGCCTCTACCGCAACGTCAGCATCGGCGAACTCGAAGATGGCCAGGCCGTCCGGGTCACCGACTACTGGGGCGAGCCGAGCGTCACCCCCGAATGGCGAGCGGAACTCACCGACCGCCTCACGATGCCCGGCGACGGCTTCTGGCCCGACAACGATCATCTCGAGCACCACTAGGGCAGACGTAGGTCCGAGCGGCACGTGATGGAGCTCAGCCGGTCCAGTGCAACGCTCTGGTCACTCTGCTGCAACGGCCCGGTGTCACCGTGCTGTCATGACCACGTCCGACCACCGGCTCTCCCGGCGGAGCTTTCTGGCCGCGTCGGCCGGGGCGGCCGCCGCCTGCGTTGCCGGGTGGCTTCCAGCCTTCGAAGTACCAGCCAGTGCCCAAAGCACGATTCCGGCGCCTCCGGAATTCCCGGTGGGAATCAGGCTCTACCAGCAGGCCTTCGAGAACTGGTCGGAGGAGATCAGCCTGGAGAAGGCGTGGACCTGCGCTCCGGCCTCGGCGGCCGACGTGGTCACTCTCGCCAATTGGGCCTACGCCCACGGGTACGAGATCAGAGCTCGGGGCAAGATGCACGCCTGGTCGCCCCTCACCATTCCCGTTGGCTCCAATGGTGCCGGCATCATCCTGGCCGACACGACGCAATCGTTGACCGCGGTCGTGATCGACAGTGCTTCGACGCCGGCCACCGTGACGGCCCAGACCGGGATCACCATGGATCGCCTCTTGCAGGACCTCGAAGATGCCGGGTTGGGATTGACCGCCCACCCGGCGCCGGGTGACGTAACGCTGGGGGGCATTCTGGCCGTCGACGGACACGGGGCGGCCATACCGGCCGTCGGTGAGTCACGCTCTCCTGGACACACCTACGGGTCGATCAGCAACCTGATCCTCTCGCTGCGGGCCGTGGTGTGGAACGGCGACACCGGCCGCTACGAGCTTCGGTCCTTCGCTCGCAATGATCCCGCCATCCAGCCCTTCCTCACGCACCTGGGCCGCACGTTTGTCACCGATGTGACCCTGCAGGTGGGCGCCAACAGCCGCATGCGTTGCCAGAGCTTCACCCACATTCCAGTGTCCGAACTCTTCGGACCGCAGGGGAGCGGGCCGCGCACCTTCGCCACCTTTCTTGAGCAGACCGGTCGGGTCGAAGCCATCTGGTATCCGTTCAATGACACGCCGTGGCTCAAGGTGTGGTCGCTGGCTCCGACCAAGCCGGCCGCGTCACGTGCCGTCTCGGAGCCCTACAACTACACGTTCGCCGACGTCATCCCTCAACCGGCGTCCGACCTGGCCCGAGAAATCCTCACCGGGAACGGAAAGGTCACCCCGGACTTCGCTCAGGTCGAGTACACCGCGTCGGCGGTCGGCCTGGAGGCCACGGTCAGCGCCGACATCTGGGGCTGGGCCAAGAACGTGCTCCTCTACGTCAAGCCGTCCACCCTTCGTTTCACGGCCAACGGCTACGCGGTGCTGACCAGCCGCGACCAGGTCCAGTCGACCATCCATGAGTTCACGTCCGCCCTGGCCTGGTTGCTCTCCGCTTACCAGGCCGAGGGCGCCTTCCCGCTGAACGGTCCGGTCGAGATTCGAGTGACGGGTCTCGACACACCCTTGGACGTTGACGTTCCGGGCGCCCGCTCCCCGCAGCTTTCGGCTCTGCGCCCGCGCCCTGACCACCCCGAGTGGGATGTCGCCGTGTGGTTCGACGTCCTGACCATGCCTGGCACGCCGAAGGCCTCCGAGGCCTACCGGGGCATTGAGCAATGGCTCTTCACCAATTTCGACGGGCCCACCGCCATGGTCCGGCCCGAGTGGTCCAAGGGCTGGGCCTATTCGACCACTGCGGCCTGGAGCGACCCGGCCATGCTGTCGAAATCCATCCCGGACGCCCTGCGGGCCGGGCAGGCTGACGGCGACGACTGGGACTCCGCCCTGGCCGCACTGGCGGCGGCCGATCCACACCGTGTCTTTACCAACGGCTTCCTCAACGCGTTCCTGACCTGAATGGTCTGGGATGCTGCAGCCCACAGGGGCCTCGACACGGCCAGTTCGCTGGGGGTGTGCCTGACCAACGACCGGCTTATTGTGCCTCTGGGGCCGCCGGTTGAATCCCTGCAAGGTGCTGCGGCTACAAAAGACCAGCTCAGCGTGGGCGAGGGGGGACTTGAACCCCCACATCCTTTCGGACACAGGAACCTGAATCCTGCGCGTCTGCCTATTCCGCCACTCGCCCGGGCCCTGAAAGGTTAGCCGACCGGACATGGGGCAGAATACGGTCGGTCATCCGGGGAATGGCAGCGATGCCCCTCCCGGGTGAGGGACCGACCGGTAGGATCGACCGGACCATGGGACTCCAGCAGTTCGAGGAGCGACTCGAGCGCTTGGTGGAGGGAACGTTGGCCAAGCCCTTCCGTAGCAACCTCCAGCCGGTTGAGATCGGCCGGAAATTGACGCGTGAGATGGACCTCCACCGCCGGGTGGGCGTCCACGGCTTGATCGCGCCCAATTCCTTCTCGGTGACCCTGGCCACGGCCGACGTGGACCGGTTCACGAATTTCGTCGATGCTCTCTCCCGGGAGCTGGCCGACGCTGCCCGCGAGCACGCCCGGATCGAGGGCTATTCCTTCGTCGGGCCCGTAGAGGTGCAGATCTACGAGGGCACCCGCCTCCGGGTCGGCCGGTTCGCCATCACCGCCGATGTGGTCGAGGGACCCGAGGATGTGGCCTTCGTGGAGCTGATCCTGCCCGACGGCGGCCGGCTGGCCGTCGGGGCCGATCCGGTGGTCATCGGTCGGCTCCCGGAATGTGCGGTGGTGCTCGGCGATCCCAACGTCAGCCGTCGGCACGCCGAGGTTCGGCGGATGGGTGACGCGGTGGTGGTCACCGACCTGGGTTCCACCAACGGGACGAAGGTGAACGGCACCCCGGTCCGGGAGCAGGAGCTGGCCAGCGGCGACGAGATCACCGTCGGGTCGACCACGCTCATCTTCGAGCGGTCGTGACCGTCGGGGCGGCCAGGGTGCTGCTGGGCGCCTCCACCAACTACTCCGCCATCCTGCGGCCACTGCAGTGGTTGGTGGTGCTCCTCGTGTTCTTGTTCTTCCTCCGGGTGGTCCGGGCGGTCTGGGTGGAGGTCCGGCCGGCCGGTCCCCGCCAGACCCGTTCGGAGCGCCGTCGGGCCGCCCGGGAGGAGCGGCGAGCGGTGGAGGGTCCCCAGCCGAAGCGGGGACGTCGCCAGTTGTTCTTGGAGATCCTCGAGCCCGAGCAGCAGGCCGGCCGGACCTTCGACCTGGACGACGAGCTGACCATCGGGCGATCGCCCGGGTGCGGGGTGCCGACCAGCTACGACGTCTACAGCTCCACCCTGCACTCCCGCCTCTACCGGCGGGGAGACCAGCTGTGGGTGGAGGACCTGGGCTCGACCAACGGGACCTTCGTCAACTCCGAGCGGATCGGCAAGCCCACCAAGCTGGCCAAGGGGGATCTGCTCCAGGTAGGGGCCACCGTCTTCGAGGTCACCAGGTGACGGTGTTGCGTTCGGGCTCGGCCACCGATGTGGGCCGGGTCCGCAGCTCCAACCAGGACCTGGCTTTGGAGGAGACGAACCTGTTCGCCGTCGCCGACGGGATGGGCGGCCACGTCGGCGGCGAGGTCGCCGCCCGGGTGGCCGTCGATGCCCTCCGGGGCGCCTTTGCCCGGCAGCCGTCGATCGACGGCCTGCGCCAGGCGGTGGTCGAGGCGAATAGCGCCGTCTGGCAACGGGGACAGGCCGAGAACGAGCTGCGGGGCATGGGCACCACCATGACGGCGGTGGCCCTGGTCGCCGGGGCCGACGGCCGGGACGTGATCGCCCTGGCCAACGTCGGCGACTCCCGGGCCTATGTGTCCTCCGGCGACCGCCTGGTGCAGATCACCTCGGACCACAGCCTGGCCGAGGAAAAGGTCCGCCACGGCGAGCTCACCGAGGCCGAGGCCGCCGTCCACCCCCACCGGCACATCCTCACCCGGGCACTCGGGGTGGCGGCCGAGGTCGACGTCGACCTCTGGGAGCTGCGCCTGCACGACGGGGACCGGCTGCTGCTCTGCAGCGACGGGCTGACCAACGAGGTCGGCGTCGACCGGATCGCCCAGATCCTGATCGAGATCCCGGACCCCGCCGAAGCGGCCCGGGGCCTGGTCCGGGCGGCACTGGACCACGGGGGCAACGACAACATCACTGTCGTGGTCGTCGACGTCCTGGTCGGCGACCGGCCGGCCGGCACCGGCACCGATCCGGTCCCCAAGGATCCGGCTCCTGCCGACTTGGCTGCTGCCGACTTGGCGGCCGCCGGGGCGGGCGCCGCCACCATCCTCGGCGATTTCGACCAAGCCTCGGGCCAGCTGAATGATCCGGCGGTCACCGGACCGCCTCCGGTTGCCCCGATCGACGAGCCGGTGACCGGGACGGTTCAGGCGATCACCCCGGCCACGCCCGACCGGGTCGCCGCCCCGGCCCTCCCGCCGCTGGCCACTCCCGGTGGACCCGGTCGGACGATGGAGGATGCCGGGGGTGAGCAGACGAACCGCCGGCAGCGCCGCCGGGAGCGGCGGCAGGATCGTCGACGCGCTGGCATCCCGCGCCGGCTGACCTTCCGGGTGGGCCTGTTCGTGGCCCTGCTGCTGGCCGTCCTCGCCGCCGCCTACGGCTTCTTGCGCTGGTACGCCACCGACAACTGGTACGTGACCGTCGACGGCAAGCACCTGGTCGTCTACCAGGGGCGTCCGGGTGGGCTGTTGTGGTTCCAGCCCAAGCTGGTCGACCGGACCTCGGTGACGACGGCCGGGGTCCTGCCGACACGGGTGCCGTCGCTGGCCGCCGACGTCAACGAGCCCTCCCTGGCCCGTGCCCGGGGCTACGTCGCCAACCTCCATCAGGAGTACTTGTCGCAGAAGCGGATCGACCGCGGGCCGGCCCCCGGGACCACCACTACCACCACGACGACCGTCCCGGGGGCGACGACGACGGTCCCCGGCCAGTCGGCGACCACCCTCGTGGGCCAGGCCCCGACAGCCGCCACCACGACCGTGCCGACCACCGTCCCGTGAGGGGCCCGGTCGTGTCGTTGCCGGAACCGGCGGGCCCAGCGGGAACCGGCCGCTGATGGGACGGCGCATCCGTTGGCTGGGACTGGTGTTGATCGTCTGCTTCGTCCTGGTCCTCCTGCAGCTGGTCAACATCCAGGTCCGCAAGGCCTCCAGCCTCAACGCCTCGGCTGAGAACCCCCGGAACCTGGCCAAGCAGTTCGACAACGACCGTGGGACCATCCGCGCCGCCAACGGAACGGTGCTGGCCCGGTCGGTCAAGATCGACCACCCCACGACCTACCAGTACCGCCGGACATCCCCGACCGGGACACTGTTCGCCGGCATCGTCGGGTTCTGGTCG